>CAZVYG010000004.1:89449-130022 GCA_964631605.1 uncultured Verrucomicrobiota bacterium | reverse complement strand
GCCGCGCGCCACCAGGCTCGCTTTCCCGTCCCTCATCGCAACTGAACGAAAACCTCCCGGTCAAACTCCGCCCCGGGAAAAGTTGCCGCGCCGGCAATGCCCGCCTTCCGTATCCCAATCACCACCTTTCGTCCACCCACGCTCGCCCGCACTCCAATCGCGCTGGCCGTCTCGACGCGCTCCGCTTCGACAACCGGCGCAGTCGCCCCCCGGTGCGGGGCCAGCAACGTGACCACCGCCACGGAACGGCTCCCCTTGCCCGTCGCAGCCTCAACATGCCAATGATTCGCAAAATCCCCTCGCATCGGCTTGGGCTGGAACCCGTCCCATTGTTTGAACTCAAGCGGGTCTGGCGCCAGATATTGCACCAGCACGCCCGCCTTGGGCTGCTGTAAATGCAGCCGCTGCCGTCCGGCGTCCAACTCGAAGGGGCTCAATCCGTGCAGCATCAACTGGCAGGTCACCGGCGATTCCGACGCGACTTCATCGCATACCACGATCAGATCGGGTTTGACAAAGATCACGTGCCGCAATGCCCGCCCGACCCGCCCGCCGTACGCCCGCGTCGCGTCCCCGCAAACGTAATCCCATTCGGGATGCAGTTCATAACCGGCGATTTTTCCCTGGGCGTCGCCGCTGTGCGGTATCTGGCCTTTGCCATCAATCAGCAACGCATTCTGGGACACAGTCTGGTGCACCCATTTGAGGTGGAACTGCGAGCCATGGTAGTCGCGATAAACACAAGCGGGCAGCAGCGTCTCGCCATACGCGGTGAGCTGGAAACTGTTCTGCGCGTTGTGCCCGTGACTCATCGAACCGAACGGGCTGGACTTCAGCAGAAAATGGACGTCGTCCTTCGCGTTCAACAACGTGGTATGCAGGCTGGCCACGCCGATGCCGTGAAAAATCTTCGACGGCGGCAAATCCTTGGGCGCCTCCGCCTGAGGCAGCGCCGGCAAATTGGCCCGGTAGAGAAACCCCAGGATGCCGCCCTGCGGCTCCATCCGCCACTGGTCCCCCCACCACCGCCAATACCGCGCGTTGCTCCCCGGCAAATGGGCGGTGTTGCGCTCGAAAAACTCCAGGTGTCCGCCCCAGCTCGCCGACGGCGGCCGGCCCGACAAATCGCCAAACCCCATCGCGCTCGCCCCCGGCGGCGCCATGTACAGCGCGTAATCGCCGACGTGGCTGAAAAAGGGTTTCTTGAATCCATCCACCTTCAGAGCGGTTTGGGCCGCCTGCAACCACCACACGGCTTTCGACATGTAACCCCCCCAATAGGAAAGCCCCTCGTGCCACCCGCCGTCCGCGTCCGACCATACCGGGTAACAGGCGTAGAACTTGTTCAACGCATAATCCAACCACAGGTCGGCTTCGGGAATTTCTCCGAGGAAGACAATGCCGCTCTCGCCAATCTTATGCCACGTGCGATTCCCGTGGCTGTTCAGGGGGCGGTTAATGTGCCCCACACCCCGCCCAACCTCGCCGCTCTCCCACGCGTCTTGAATCCGCCGTTTCACAGCGCTCTGAACCCGCGCCCGATCCGACTCCGTCAGCGCCGCCCAGGCCCAGTCATAAGCCCGGGAGAGCCGATGCAGCAGCGGCTTGGCCGCCTCGCAATTCCACCGAAAGTTGGTCTCCCCATCCGGGTTCCAGCCTGCCAGATCGAGTATCCGCCGGCGCGCCTCCTCCCCATACTTGGCTTCGCCGGTAATCAAATACACGAAAGCCACCGTCTCGGCCTCCTCACACGCACGCAGCGTCTGAACCCGGTTCGCCCACCAGTTTTGCAGCAGCGTCAGGTTGGTCTTCACCGTTGCGGTACCCCGTTCGGTCGGCTCAGGCACCAGCGGTTGGCCCAACAACCGGTCCGCCTGCGCGCGCAACCGCTCGAACTCCAGGCGCTCCGCCCCCCCCGCCGCCGCCCGCAGCCGCGGCAATTCCTCCGGCCGAACAAACAGGCGCGGGTGCCCGGCCGGCACCCGAGCGCGACGTTCGTCGCGGGAGGGCATTGGAAACACGATGGCGCTTGCATCCACAATAAACCGGCGCGTCTGGCTCCAGCTTGAGACTTCACCCCGCCCCGTTACAAACCGGTAACGCCAATAATATTCCCCCGGGGCCAGCGGAGCGCAGTGCGTGTAACAATTGAACGGAAGGTTGGTAATCGTGACGGCTTGGGAAAAATCAGCCCGCGCCGACCATTCAACCGTGTAGGTCTGCGCCGCCTTCTCGTGCAGCCACGCCAGCGATGGGGGATTGAACGCCGCCGGCTCGCCGTCCCGCGGCAGATATCCTATCTCACCCACCTCCGGCATCCGGTTCTCCACTCGCGGCTGGGCCGCGCCAAGCCCCGAAACCGACAACAATACCGCCCCCCAAACGCTCGCTGAAAAAAGTGACTTCATGTTTAGAACCAGACGAATAAACGCGAGCCCGCCTTCAATCATTCTGCACGCCGGCAGACCGCGGAACCAGGCTCGCCGCAATGGCTTAACGGCCCGAAGCCTCCCCAATTACCTCCCGCCGCGCCATCGGATTTGTATGGCACAGACAATGGCGGTTGTGTTGAATCGGCAGCGTGACTGGACAGACCAAAATACTGAACGGGCGCGGGAAGTGGAACCCATTGCTGCGGTTTCTCCTGGGAGACGTGTTCCTGGGCTTCCTGGCCATTGTAGCGGCGGCGCTGACGCTCATCCCCCTGCTGTTCAACGTCTCCCGCCAAACTGCCGACCTGCTGGAAATGGCCCAATGGTTCATCATTCTGCTGTTTGCGATTGAATATGCCCTCGGCCTCGCCGACGCCCGCTCAAAACGGCTCTTCGTCCTCAACCCGTGGCGCCTGGTGGACGCCGCCACCATCTTCCTCCCCCTGGTGAGCTTGATTCCCGGCATCTCCGGCTTCCTCCGTTCAACCCCGGTGCTCCGGCTCCTGCGGCTGGCCCGCCTGGCCGCCCTCGGCGCCCGGGCGGGAGGCGTCCTGACGCACGCAGAGCAGGCCGCCTCCATCCCCCACACCCCCGCCCCAATGCAGATTAAGGTCCTGCCGGGAGATGAGAATGCCGAACCGCGTCCAGCCACCTGGGACGAATTCGTTCGCTGGGCCAAAGACCCGGGTGAGCAGTGGTTCAGCCTGGCAAATGTCGGACCGGACAACCTCGCCGCCGTGGCCGACGCAACCGGCATCCCCAGGGACTTCATCTCCAAACATCTCTTGGCCACCGGTTATCCCCATGCCGAGTCGGCCGGCCGCTACTTTTCCTTGTTCGTTTGGCTGCCGCAACCGACGGCCTCGGGCGCGACAACCCGCAATGGGCTGCTGCTCTTGGCCAGTGACCGCAGTGTCGTCACCTTCTGCCAACAGCCAACCCAACTCATGGAGCAGGCCGCGCGCACCCAGACCAACGACCTGCCCAACCTGCCCTTCCCCGCCCGCATGACCTGCCGCTTCCTCCAAGCCGTCCTCGACACCAACGAAACCCTCGTGAACCGCTTCGAGCGGGAGCTCGCCGATTTGGAGGACCTGCCGGTGCGCGAAAGCCGCCCCCAATTCTTCGAACGCACGTTCCGCCTCAAAAAGGAGCTCTCCGCCGCCTTGACCGATTTGTGGCGCCTCCGCGGCGTCCTCAAAGAGCTGGCCGAGGGCAAAGTCCGCCTCCCGGGCGGCGGCCCCGCCGACCGCTCCTTTTTGCGCGAGCTGGCCGACAGCGCCGATTACCTGTACGAAACCGCAAGCAACCTCCGCGAGGGCGTGTTATCACTGATTGACCTCCACCTCAACGTCGTCTCCTTCGAAATGAACCGGGTGATGCGCGTCCTGGCCGTCCTCAGCGCCCTGGGATTAATCCCGTCCATTGTGGGCGGCTTGCTCGGCATGAACCTGGCCGATAATCCCTGGCCCCTCACCCTCTCCCAGGTCGCCTTCTCGGTCTGCCTCGCCATGGTCACCTGCCTCTATTTCTTCGTCGTAAAAGGCTGGCTGCGCTGACCCATCCTACGGGGACTTTGGCCGGCGACCGTGAACAATGTGCGACCAGACCTCTAAAGCGGTGCTCCCGCTCTCCCAAGACTGGCGCGTCTGGCATTGACCGTTGGCCATCTCCGCATGCTACCGCTCCACAGCCAGTGTGACTTCAGGTCTCTCCTTGAAAGTGACGACAATCGGGTTAATATAAGGCAGTCCCATGAGTCCTCATCCAGTCCCCACGCTCGATGGCCCCTGACAGACCACGCGTCAAGCTTGCTCCCAGCACGCTGTTTTGCTCGAAAGTACCGGTGCGGCCCTCCACGCTCGCCGAGCCAGGTCCAGGCGGCCGCCCACCTGCCCTTGCCGATGCCCGGACCACAAAAAAGCTGTAACCCCGGGTTTCGAACGTCTCAGGAAGGGGGTGTATGAGCGAAACTCTTAAGCTGTGTCCGAAATGTCTCAAACCCGTGCCGGCCGCGGCGCCGGAGGGTTTGTGTCCCCAATGCGTCATGGCCAGCGCCGCTGAAAGCCACGCGGAGCCTTCAGCCGGCCAGCGGCGGCAACCTCCTTCCCTGGAGAGCATCCGCGCCGCCTTTCCCCAACTTGAAATCCTGGAGCTGATTGGCGCCGGCGGAATGGGCGCCGTTTTCAAAGCGCGGCAACCCAAGTTGGAACGGTGGGTGGCCCTCAAAGTGCTCCCACAGGAGCTGGCCGGGGCTCCCGGTTTTGCCGACCGCTTTGCCCGCGAAGCCCGACTGCTGGCCCGGCTGAATCATCCGAATATCGTGACGGTCTATGACTTCGGCAAAAGCGGAGGTTACTATTATCTGCTGATGGAGTACGTCAATGGAGTGAACCTGCGGCAAGCGATGGAAGCGGGCCGTTTTTCCCCGCCCGCTGCCCTGTCGCTGGTGCCGCAAATCTGCGATGCCCTGCAGTTCGCCCACCAGGAAGGCATCCTGCACCGCGACATCAAACCCGAGAACCTTCTGCTGGACTCCAAGGGCCGCATCAAAATCGCCGACTTCGGCATCGCCAAACTCATTGGGGAGGCGGTCAAGGACGTGACCCTGACGGGCAGTGGGCTGGCGGTGGGCACGCCGCATTACATGGCGCCGGAGCAGCTCGAGCGGCCGCGGGAGGTGGACCAGCGCGCCGATATCTACTCGCTCGGGGTGGTCTTTTACGAACTGCTGACGGGCGAATTGCCCATCGGGCGCTTCGCCCCTCCCTCCGAGAAATCCGCCGCCGATCCGCGGGTGGACCCGATTGTCCTGCGCGCCCTCGAAAAAGAGCGGGAACGGCGCTTTCGCAGCGCCGGCGAGGTGAAGACCTCGGTGGAACGCATCACACAAGTGGTTGGCGAGCCGGGGCCGGGAAGGCCAGTGCAGGCCAAACGCCAGACCGTGGGCGACGATTTCCTTTTATGCAACCCGGCCTTGCCGCGGATGGGCCAGGCGATCACCGTCTATGCCCTGATCGTGTCGCCCCTCTACTGGCTGTTCGGCTTGGATAGGCTGGATGAGCCCGTTCCCCAGCAGTTCCTGCCAGCCTTGATCCACACCCTGACCTACGGAATACTCACCGCCGGCGACTTCGCCGCCGTCCTGCTGCTGTTCATCGGCGCGCTCAAGCTGCGGCGTCTGAACCGCGCGGGCGCGGACTTGTTGCGAGTCACGCTGTGGTTCCACCTGTGCCTGCTGGCCCTCGGAATGGCGGCCTTGCTCGTCGAAACGTTCCTTCTGCCTGAGGTCGTCGAAACGCCGACGCCTGTGGTGGAATCGCTTTACTCCACAATCGGCGCGGGAATGATAGCCTTCGAAATTGCCGCACTAATGTGGCTGCGCCGCAACCGGTCGTTACTCGAGGAACTTTGCAACCCCTTCGGGGCACCCCCTCTTGACGTAAACCGGCCACCCTCGTCAAAGCCGCCGACGGCGACCGACGCTGTCACCACCACGCCGGAGAAACAGCGGCCGCCCGCCGCGCGGGGGGCAACCGCTTCGGCGATTCTGACCGCAATCAGCCTGCCTCCGGGATTCATCATGATCCTCGGGCTATGGTTTACCACCGCCCTGCCGGCCAGCTATGACCGAGTGGCAACCGACACCCTCCTGCAAATGGCCACGGGCATTGGCGTCACCGTCCTACCCGCTTCGCTGGGCTTTCTCCTGGG
Source organism: uncultured Verrucomicrobiota bacterium (assembly GCA_964631605.1). Lineage (GTDB taxonomy): Bacteria > Verrucomicrobiota > Verrucomicrobiia > Limisphaerales > UBA8199 > JARKQH01. The sequence continues at coordinate 123,876 of CAZVYG010000004.1, read as the reverse complement.
TCTCTGGGGCCTGCAGCAAATCCGGGCTTCGGGCGGCTGCCTGCGTGGCCGCACTCGCGCCTTGATTGGAGCGCTGGGATGGCCGGCGCTCATCCTTGCGGGTTTCACCGCCTTCGCCCTGGCAAAGCTGGTCGAGGGATTCCTCCCCGAGGGGCAGGGATTTGTCGTAAAAATCGTTTTCTGCGCGGCCGCGGCGCTTGCGGCTGGGACCAGCCTCGTTTACCTGAGCTGGCGCTGGGCAGGCGCGGTTCCCCGCGGGCGTCGCCCCACCGGCTCCTGGGTGGTGATCAGCGTGGCGGCATTCTTGCTCCTTGCACCGACCGCCTTGGTCGCGCTGGTCTGCGCCTCCCTCCCACCTCTCAGCGCTCTGAGCCACCGGCTTTCGGCACCTGCTCTTTCCACCGCCGGGGAAACCGCTCCGACCACTACCAACGGCAACGGACAGACCGAGCTTCAACCGCCGCCCCCCAAATGACTGAATCGCGCCCCGCTTCCGTTTCCCCACCGCGCTTTGTGACGACACGCTGGACCTTGGTCGTACGTGCGAAGGGGGATGACACGCAGGCGCGCCTGGCCTTGGGCGAGTTGTGCGAGGCCTATTGGCAGCCAGTTTTCCGGTTCCTCATCGGCGAGGGACGGACCGAAGAGGATGCGCGGGACTTGACCCAGGGCTTTTTCGCCCAAATCCTCCACCGCGGCGGCTTTGCGTCGGTCACGCCCGGTCGCACCCGATTCCGTTCTTATCTGCTCGGCGCGCTGAAACATTTCCTGGCGGACCAACGCAAGCGCGACCAGCGTCTCAAGCGAGGTGGCGGACAACGCCCGGAGCCACTCCAGGCTCCACCTGCCGAAACCAGGGAAACCAGCCTCGCCATCCAAGTGGCCGATCCAACCGGCTGGCCGCCCGACAGCTACTTTGACCGCGAGTGGGCGCTCACCGTGATGCAGCGCGCGCTGGAGGCGCTCCATAGGGAATTTGCGGCTGACGGTAGGGCGGATGAGTTCGCGGCGCTCAAGCCGTGGCTGGCGGGCGAAACGCCAACGCTCTCCCAGCCAGAGGCTGCAGCCCGACTCGGGATGAGCGAGGGAGCGGTGAAGGTGGCTATCCACCGCCTGCGCAAACGATTCCGCGAGTTGGTGCGTTTGGAGCTGGCCCAAACGGTGGAAGATGAGACCGAGGTGGAGCCCGAGCTGAAATACTTTGTTGAGGTCCTGGCCGCGCACTGAGCGGGTCTTGTGCGGACCAACGAACCCCAATGCCGCCCCAGGGGCTCCGCTTAAACCTCGCGCAGTGAAATCAGCTTCTTGCTGATCGCGTACTTGGTCAGCCCGGCAATCGTGTGGATGTTCAGCTTGCGCATGATGCGCTCCCGGTGCGTCTCGATGGTCCGGACCCCAACATGCAGCGCCGCGGCGATTTCCTTGTTGCTCAGCCCTTCGGCAATCTGGATCAGCACTTCCCGTTCGCGCGGGGTCAACTCGCTTGCGGCCGGAGCCGGCGCTGCCTGGTGCATCAGCCGATGTATCGCCACGCGGGCGATTTCCGAGCTGAAAAAAGTCTCGCCCGCATGCACAGCCTCGATCGCCTTGACCAGTTCCTCCGGCGCGGCGTCTTTCAACACATACCCCCTGGCGCCGGCCTCAATGATCCGCAACACATACTCCGGGTGATTGTGAATGGTCAGGATCAGCACCTTGATTTCCGGCATTTGCCGGCGCAAGGCCTCGGTCGCCGCCAGCCCGGTCATCCGCGGCATGTCTATGTCCATCAGCACAATCTCCGGCCCCAACTCCCGGGCCTTCTCCAACGCCTCCAATCCGTCGGCGGCCTCCCCCACCACCGCAAGGTGTTCATGCCGCGCCAGACAACTGGCAATGCCTCTCCGGACAATCGGGTGATCATCCACCAACAGGATTCGGACCGGACCGCTCATAATTCGCTGCCTCAACCTAGGGTCGCCCGAGGATTTCAACAATCGGGGCAGCACACAGCCGTGTTCCCGGCGTCTCCCCGAACCGCCGCCCCGGGGATTCCCCGGGACAGCCCACCCGCCGGGCGCGCTTCAAGTGTCTCTCGGTCCAAAAGGCCGAACTCTTCTCCTTTCCCTCCCTGAAATCCCTCCCGTGTTTTCCACTCCCTCACACCTCCCGTAGGCTGCCCTCGGCAACCCGCCGGCCTGCGGCCGGCACCCGCCCGCCACGCCAGTCAAATCCTCCGCTTTACAATCCTCGGCCGCCGGCTCAACCAGCTTTCAACCGGCCCACTCAACCGGCCGACTCCCGCTTGACCCACTCGGTGGCGTGCTGGGTCAACTCCGCGGCGCTCTTGAGGTTGAGCTTGCGCTTGATCTGCTCGCGGTAATACTCAATGGTCTTGACGCTTAAATGCAGTTCGGCGGCGATTTCACTGGTGGACTTCCACTGCCCAATAAGCTGGAACACCTCCAACTCCCGATCGCTGAGCCCCTTGACCGGCGATTCCGCCACGCTGGCCTGGCCCCGCACCTGCTGTTGCAGCATCCGGGCGGCCAGCGCGTCGCTCACATAAACATTGCCGCTGAGCACCCGCCGAATCGCGATAATCACCTTCTCGAGCGCTTCCTGCTTCATCAGGTAACCCAGGGCGCCGGCGCGAAACGCAATCTCGGCATAGACATTCTCGTCATGGGCGCTCACCACCAGCACGGGCAGCCGCGAAAACTGCGCCTTGATGTTCCGCATCAGCTCCAACCCGCTGCTCTCCTTGAGCGAAATGTCGGCAATCACCAGGTCCGGCTTCAGTTTCTCAATCGCGCTGAGCGCATGGGAGGCGTCCTCTTCCTCCCCGCAGACGACCATGTCCCCCTGCCGGTTGATGAGCTGGGCGATTCCGAAACGCACCACGGCATGGTCGTCCACAAGCAATATGCGGGTGCGGGTATCCTTGGGCGGGTTTGGTTTGGCCTGCGCCATGATTGTCTTTCTGGTTGATTACACGTCCGACAAACCCCCTTCCGGCCAGCCGTTGGCACCGCCACGCCGGACTCCGGGCCTGTTTGCCGATGCCGCAGTCTGCACTGTCCGTCCCCCGGATGCAATCCCGGAGAAACCAACCCGCCGCCCCCCTCCCCGCAAAAAACCGGCATGGCGGATTGACAACCCGCGGGGAACCTTGGCACTCTGCATCGGTCTGCCCCTTCCGCGTGACTGTCGGGTGGGGGCGGCTCTGTTGGCGGCGTCTTTGACCAAACTGCAACGCAACATCATCAGAACCACTTCAAAACTATGAAGCCCTCCTTGCTTATCACCACTCTGGCTGTCGGAACTCTCGCGCTCCTTACCCACCCCGCCCGGGGCGCCGCGGATGCGGCCCCGATCAAAATCGGCGCCATCTTCTCCGTGACCGGCCCCGCCGCGTTCCTCGGCGCCCCGGAGGCCAAAACCGCCCGCATGCTCATAGACCAAATCAACGCGGCCGGCGGCGTCAACGGCCGAAAGCTCGAGCTGGTGCTCAAAGACAGCGGCGGCAGCCCGGAAAAAGCCGTTTCTTTTGCCAAACAATTGATCGAAGAAGACAAGGTCCTGGCCATCATCGGCCCCTCCACCAGCGGCGAAACGATGCAAATCAAGGCCCTGTGCGAGGAGAATAAAATGATCCTCGTCTCCTGCGCCGCCGCCGAGGTCATCGTCAATCCCGTCGCCCGCTACGTCTTCAAGGTCCCCCAGAAAGACAGCCAGGCCGTCACCTGGATTTACCGCACCATGAAACAGAAGGGCATCCGCAAAATCGCCGTCGTCAGCAGCAACGACGGCTTCGGCGCGGCCGGCAAAAAGCAACTCGAGGACTTGGCCGCCGCCGAGGGCATCGAAATCCTCGTCAACGAAGTCTATGACAAAGGCGCCACCGACTTGACCGATATCCTCACCAAGGTCAAAGCCCAAAGCGCGGTCCAGGCGGTGGTCAACTGGTCCATCGTTCCCGCCCAATCCATCGTCGCCAAGAACATGAAGCAATTGGGCCTGGCCATTCCCCTCTTCCAAAGCCACGGCTTCGGCAACCGCAGGTATGTCGAGCAGGCCGGCGTCGCCGCCGAAGGCATCCTCTTCCCGGCCAGCCGCCTGTTGGTGGTGAACGAACTCCCCGACACCCACCCCCAAAAGCAGGTCCTCGCCAAGTACCAGCGCGACTACGAGACGCTCTTCAAAGAAGACGTCAGCACCTTCGGCGGCCACGCCTACGATGCCCTCATGGTCGTGGTCGAAGGCCTCCGCAAAGCGGGCCAGCCCGACCGCGAAAAGGTCCGCGACGCCATCGAAAACCTGCGCGGCTTCGTGGGCACTGCCGGCGTGTTCAATTATTCTGCCGCCGACCACACCGGCCTCGACCTCGATGCCTTCGAAATGCTCACCGTCAAGGACGGCAAGTTTACCATCTACAAACCTTAACCGCCTGCATATATGAATCGTTTCACCACTGTTCTCACTCTGGGCCTGGGGCTGAGCCTCCTTGCGCCCGCCCCTTCCCCTGCCGCCGCCGGCTCGGGCCCCATCAAAATTGGCACCATCCTCTCCGTCACCGGCCCGGCCTCCTTCCTCGGCGCGCCGGCCGCCAAAACGGCCAAAATGCTGGTGGACAAAATCAACAGCGAAGGCGGCGTCAACGGCCGCAAACTCCAACTGATCCTCAAGGATAGCGGCGGCAGCCCGGAAAAGGCCGTTTCCTTCGCCAAACAGTTGATCGAAGAGGATCAGGTGCTCGCCATCATCGGCCCCTCCACCAGCGGCGAAACCATGCAGATCAAGGCCCTGTGCGAGGAAAACCAGATGATCCTCATCTCCTGCGCCGCCGCCGAGGTCATCGTCAACCCCCTGGCCAAACACGTCTTCAAAGTCGCCCCCAAGGACAGCCATGCCGCCGTCCTGATTTATCGAACCATGAAAGACCACGGCATCCGCAGGGTCGCCGTCCTCAGCAGCAACGACGGCTTCGGCGCCGCCGGCAAGAAACAGCTCGAGGACTTCGCCAAAACCGAAGGCATGGAGATTCTCGTCAACGAGGTCTATGACAAACAAGCCACCGACTTGACCGATATTCTGACCAAGGTCAAAAGCCAGCCCGGCGTCCAGGCGGTGGTCAACTGGTCCATCGTCCCCGCCCAATCCATCGTCGCCAAGAACATGAAGCAGATCGGCCTCAACGTCCCGCTCTACCAGAGCCACGGCTTTGCCAACCGCAAGTACGCCGAGCAGGCCGGCGTCGCCGCCGAAGGCACCCTCTTCCCCGCCAGCCGCATTGTCGTCGCCGAGGAACTGCCTGACAATCACCCGCAGAAAAAAGTCGTCACCGCCTACAAGCAGGAATACGAAAAACTGTTCAATGAAGACGTCAGCACCTTTGGCGGCCACGCTTATGACGCCATTCTGGTGATTGTCGAGGCGTTAAAGAAGGCCGGCGCGCCCGACCGCGAAAAGGTGCGCCAGGCCATCGAGGGCATTCAAGGCCTCGTCGGCACGGCCGGCGTGTTCAACTTCTCGGCCACGGACCACACCGGCCTGAGCATGGACGCCTTTGAGATGATTACGGTCAAAAACGGGAAATTCACCGTTTACCGCAAGTAAGCCCAAAACCGCCCTTTCCCGTGACTTTCCGCACCCTGGCCCTCGTTTGCCGTGGACCCCGGTAATTTAGCGCTTCAATACTTCCTGTCTGGGATCACCAAAGGCAGCATTTATGCCGTTGTGGCCATTGGCTTCAACCTCATCTACAGCGCCACCGGCGTCCTGAATTTCGCCCAGGGCGAATTTGTCATGCTCGGCGGGATGGTCGCCGTCACACTCGCCCACTTCGTCCCCCTGCCGGTGGCCGTCACGGGCGCCATCCTCACGGTCGCCGTGCTGGGTTGCCTGTTGGAACTGCTCTTCTTTCGCAAACTGCGCCACCACTCCATCCTGCACCTGATCATCATTACCATCGGCCTTTCCATCGTCATCCAGGAGGCGGCTTTGCACCTGTGGGATGAAAAAGTCCGCTCCCTCCCCTATTTCACCGGCAACGAAATCTCCTCCGTCAAGCTCTTGGGTGCGGCCATCTCGCCCCAGGTGCTCTGGGTCTTGGGCGCCGTGGGCCTGAGCGTCGCCGGCCTTCATGTTTTCCTCAAATACACCCTCAAGGGCCGGGCCATGCGCGCCTGCTCCTCCAACCCCGAAGCAGCCATGCTCGCCGGCATTAACATCTCCAACATGCGGACCCTGGCCTTCGGCCTCAGCGCCGGCCTGGGCGCCCTGGCCGGTTGCGTCATCTCCCCCATCACCCTGACCCACTACGAAATGGGCGGCGGCCTCGCAATCAAGGGCTTTGCCGCCGCCATCCTCGGCGGGCTGGGCAACCCCATGGCGGCCGTCCTCGGCGGCCTGTTGGTGGGGGTCCTGGAGGCCGTCAGCGTCAGCCGCCTGCCGGCCGCTTACAACGATGTCTCCGCTTTCGCCATTTTGTTGCTCGTCCTGTTCATCCGGCCGCACGGCCTGTTCGGCGCTCCGGCCGGCGCCCACGTCAGGGAACACTGATGCGGCCTCGATTCCCCCGCCTCCGAACATGACGCGCCAAATCCAGCAACTGCTCCCCTTTGCCCTGTGCGCCCTGGTGATGGTGGCCCTCCAGCAGCTCATGCGCGCCACCGGCACGCAGTACTGCCTCACCCAGCTCACCATGTCCCTCTACTACGCCATCGTGGTGATGGGGCTCTGCCTGCTCATGGGCCATGCCGGCCAGGTCTCCCTCGGACACGGCGCCTTCTTCGCCATTGGCGGCTACACCTCGGCGGTGCTCACCACCCATGATTTCTCCCCCTGGGGACATTCAACCCTGGGCGGCTGGCTGCACCAGGCCCACGTGTTCATCGCCAGGGAGGACCTCTTCGGCAACACCATCCTCACCGTTTCCCCCTGGGCCGCCTTCGTCGCGGCCATGGTGCTCACCACCGGCGTCGCCCTGCTCATCGGCTATCCCGCCCTCCGCCTCCGCGGCCATTATCTCGCCATGGCCACGCTCGGCTTTGGCCTCATCGTGAGCAAACTCCTGGTCGGCAGCACGCTGACCGGCGCCGCCGACGGCATCAACGGCGTGCCGCCCTGGCCCCTCGCCGGCGGGCTCGCCGTCACGGGCAAAACCGCCGCCCGCGTCCAGAATTACTACATCGCGTGCGCCCTGGTGCTGCTCCTGCTGGTGTTGCTGCGCAACCTCCTGCGCTCGCGCATCGGCCGCGCCCTCCAGGCCATCCACGACCGCGAAACCGCCGCCAACGCCATGGGCATCAACACCGCCTCCTACAAGCTCAAGGTGTTTCTCCTGAGCGCCTGGCTCGCGGCCCTGGCGGGAGTCTTCTTCACTCACTTCACCGGCGGCATCGGCCCGTCGGAAGCCGGCGCCTTCAAATCCGTTCGCTATGTGGCCCTCGCCGCCGCCGGCGGCATGGCCAACCTTTGGGGCGTGACCATCGTCAGCACCGCCTTGAATTACGCCTCCCTGCGCGGCTGGTTCGGCAGCCTGGATAACGCCGTCTTTGGTATCATCCTCATCCTCATCATCACCCTCGCGCCCCAGGGACCTCTCAGACCCCTCGGCGCCTGGCTCCGCCGTACCTGCGGCTTGCGCAACCTCTCCGAAGACCGATTGGAGCGCTCATGAGCCCGGCAACCTCCTCCCCCTCTCTCGCCCCGGCCGGCCCAACCACCGCCCCCGCCCCGGCCAGCCCCCCGTTGCTCGAAGTCGAAAATGTCCGCCGCAGCTTCGGCGGCCTGGTCGCCGTGGACGACGTAAGCTTCAAAGTCCTCCCCGGTCAGATCAAGGGCCTGATCGGCCCCAACGGCGCGGGCAAAACCACCTTGTTCAATCTGGTCTGCGGCCTGCTTCGGCCCGATGCGGGACGTATCACCTTCCAAGGCAGGCCCATTCAAGGGTGGAAGCCCTATCAAATTGCCTGCGCGGGCATTTCCCGAACCTTCCAGAACCCAAGCCTGTTCCTGCAAATGAACGTCCTGGAAAACGTCATGGTGGGACGCCACAGCCGCGCCCGCCGCGGCTTTTTCGGATGCGCCTTTCGTCTCCCCGGCCAGGCAGCCGAGGAACGCGCCATCCGCCACGCCGCCATGCAACAGCTTGAGGTCGTCGGCCTCGCGCATCTGGCCCTGTTCCCCGCCGGTTCCCTGCCCTTCGGCCAGCGGCGCCTGGTCGAGCTGGCCCGCGCCCTGGCGACCGAACCGCGGATGCTCTTGCTGGACGAGCCCGCCAGCGGCCTGAACACCAGGGAAAAAGAAGACCTGGCCGATCTGATCCGCCAGATCCGCAACCGCGGCATCACCCTCCTGCTGGTCGAGCACGATATGTCCCTGGTGATGCGCCTGGCGGACGACATCGTCGTGCTGCACCACGGCGCCCGCATCGCCGAAGGCCCGCCTCAGGCCATTCAAAACGACGCCACCGTCATCAACGTCTATCTCGGCGGCAATCCGGACCATGCTACTTCAAGTCAGGAATCTTAGATGCGGCTACGGCAGCCTCGAGGTCGTCCACGGCGTCAGCCTCCACGTCGTGGCGGGCGAAATCGTCGGCCTGCTCGGCGCCAACGGCGCGGGTAAATCCACCCTCCTCAAAGCCATTGTGGGCCTGCTGCCCGCCTGGGCCGGCTCCATCTGCCTGGAGGGCCGCCAGACCCGCGGCCAGCCCGCCTGGCGTTGCATCAGCAATTCCCTCGTCCTCGTTCCCGAAGGCAAGATGATCTTCGCCGACATGACCGTCCGCGAAAACCTCCTCATCGGCGGCTATCACAACCCCGACCGCAATCTCCAGCTCGATATCGTCCTCCAGCGCTATCCCCGCCTCGCCGAACGTCTCCATCAGCTCGGCGGCACCCTCTCCGGCGGCGAACAGCAGATGCTCGCCCTTGCCCGGGCCCTCATGGCCCGGCCCAAAATCCTCCTCCTCGATGAACCCTCCATGGGCCTGGCCCCCCGGCTCGTCGAGGACATGTTCGCGGAAATCCTCAAAATGAAGGACCTGGGTGTCACCGTGCTCCTCGTCGAGCAAAACGCCATGGCCACCCTCCGCATCGCCGACCGCGCCTATGTGATGGAAACCGGCGAAATCACCCTGGAAGGGCCCGCCGCCGACCTCCTCCACAATCCGGAAGTCAAGCGCGCCTATCTGGGCGCCGCCGGCCGCGAAGGCTGGGAGGGCTGAACGCCTATGTCGTCTCAATTTTTGATCCATGAATATCTTTGACCGCCGTTACGAAACCATGCCCCGCGCGGAGCTCGAGCAACTGCAACTCGAACGACTGCAGGCCTTGGTCGTCCGCCTTCGCCGCAATGTCCGCCGTTACCGCGAAGCGCTCGCCGACCTGCGCGTCGAATCGCTCGAAGACCTCCCCCGCCTCCCTTTCACCACCCCCGAAACCCTGGCCGAGGCCTTCCCCTACGGCCTGTTTGCCTTCCCGCTTCGCGAAATCATCCGCCTCCACTCGGCCGTCGGGCCCGAGGGGCGCCCCCTCGTCATTGGCCACACCCGCAATGACCTCACCCAATGGAGCCGTCTGGCGGCCCGCCAGCTCGCCGCCGCCGGCATCACCGCCAACGATGTCATTCAAATCTCCCTCGGCCGCGCCGCCGCCTCCGCCGCCGCCGGCTACCTCCTGGGGGCCGAACTCATCGAAGCCTCCGTCATCGCCGAGGACCCCCTCCATCTCGACTACCAGTTGGCCATGCTCCAGAACTACCGGCCCACCGTGCTGGTCACCACCCCCACTCACGCCCTCGATTTCGCCCGCTGCCTCGAACAACGCCGCATGGACCCGCAGTCGCTCCATCTTCGCAGCGTCCTGCTTTCCCGCAATGTCAACCACGAAACCCGCCAGCAGGTCGCCGCCGGACTCTTCGCCGCCGTTCACTGCAGCTTTGGCCTGCCCGAAATCCTCGACCCCGGCCTCTGCCTGGAATGCGAGGCCGGCCGCTTCCACATCAACGAAGACCAGTTCCTGCCCGAAATCTGCGACGGCGAACTCGTCATCACCACCCTCTCCCGCGAAGCCCTTCCCCTCCTCCGCTACCGCACCCGCATCGCCGCCCAGTTGCGCCGCGAAAAATGCTCCTGCGGCCGCACCGGCGCCCTCCTTCAGCCCGGCAACCGCCTCGACCGTCAATTCCGCTTCCGCGAAATCACCTTTTACGAAACCCAAATCGCCCAGGTCCTCGCCCAAACCCGCGCCGCCGGCCATCGTTTCCAGGTCCAGCTCACCGAACACCAACTCACCATCGCCATCGAAATCTCCCAGGACCTCTTCGCCAACACCCTCGCTTCTGCAGAAAATCCGCGGCGCGAAATCGAACTGGAATTGCTTGCGCGCCTCGGCCTCGAGGCCGAAGTTGGTTTTGTCGAACCGAAACGGTGAACAATTCGTTTCGGAGTGGTGGCTGTGGGGTGTGTTTTTTGTCATTTTTTTGAAAGAATAACGTTTGCGTAAATTTTTTTGAAAAAATCCTTGCCACCCCATATATGGTGGATAAGTTCACAACGTTCCCCTACTAATGGGGTGTGCGACGGGCCTCCCACCAGAGGCCCGGTCGTCTTGAAAGCAACCAATTTGAACCGAATCTGGTGCGCGGCTGAGGTCAGGGCCGGGTAGCCCGCCAAGCCCGCCAGATAGAGTCGTTAAGAGGAAAACCATGATTGAATTTAGCGAACAAGTTTTGCCCGTCTCCGCTCCCCGGAGCCGTCGTCGCACCACCGCCGGCGCCGCCTCCCGCAACCCGAAGTCCGAGACCTCGGCCGGCCGCAAACGTCTCTCCCTGCGGCGCGTCTTCAGTGATCCCAACGTCAACCCCTTCGACCAGGTGGAATGGGAAAAACGCACCGCCGAAATCACCGACGACAATAACAAGGTCATTTTCCGTCAGGAGAATGTCGAGGTGCCCAAATTCTGGTCCCACCTCGCAACCAAGGTCGTCGTCTCGAAGTATTTCTACGGCGAGCAAGGCACCCCCGAACGCGAGACCTCCGTCCGCCAGCTCATTCACCGCATTTGCCGCACCATCGCCGATTGGGGCGTGAAAGACGGCTATTTCACCCGCGCGGCGGGTGAAGTGTTCTACGATGAGCTGAGCTGGCTGTGCTTGAACCAATACGGCGCCTTCAACTCCCCGGTCTGGTTCAACGTCGGCCTCTACCACCAATACCACGTCGGCAACTCCTCCAGCCGCGGCAACTGGTTTTACAACCGCAAAACCGGCAAGCCCGAGCGCGCCCGCACCCAGTACGAATACCCCCAGTGCAGCGCCTGCTTCATCCAATCCGTGGACGACAACATGGAATCCATCATGCACCTCGCCTACAGCGAGGCCATGCTCTTCAAGTTCGGCTCCGGCACCGGCACCGACCTCTCCCCCATCCGCTCCAGCAAGGAAAAACTCAGCGGCGGCGGACGCCCCAGCGGCCCCCTGTCTTTCCTCCGCGTCTATGACCAGGTGGCCAACGTGGTCAAATCCGGCGGCAAAACACGCCGCGCCGCCAAGATGAACACCCTGCGCGATTGGCACGGCGACATCGAGGAGTTCATTGACGCCAAACAAAAGGAAGAAAAGAAAGCCTGGGCGCTCATCGAGCAGGGCTACGACGGCTCCTACAACGGCGACGCCTACGGCAGCGTCATGTACCAAAACGAGAACCTCTCCGTCCGCGTCAGCGACGACTTCATGCACGCCGCCCTCGAGGGCAGGGAATGGTGGACCCGCGCCGTGACCACCGGCCAGCCGCTCGAAAAGAAGGACGCCGCCACCCTCCTCAACAAAATCGCCGAGGGCACCTGGGTTTGCGGCGACCCCGGCCTCCAATACGATGGCGCCATCCAAAAATGGCATACCTGCAAAGGCACCGAGCCCATCCATTCGACCAACCCCTGCTCGGAATACGTCTTCCTCAACAACACCGCCTGCAACCTCGCCTCCCTCAACCTCATGAAGTTCAAACGCGAGGACGGCCGCTTCGACGTCGAGCGCTTCAAGGCCGCCGTGCGCCTCTTCATCACCGCCCAGGAAATCCTCGTGGATAATGCCAGCTACCCCACACCCGAGATTGCCGAAAACTCCCACATTTTCCGCACCCTCGGCCTGGGTTATGCCAACCTCGGCTCGCTGATCATGGATTACGGCCTGCCCTACGACTCCGACGAAGGCCGCGCCCTGGCCGGCGCCATCACCGCCATCATGACCGGCCACGCCTACGAGCAGTCCGCCGAACTGGCCGACATCCTCGGCCCCTTCCAAGGCTACCACCACGCCGCCTGCGCCCACGTGCCCAAACCCCTCGCCCCCGACAACGTGGACTCCATGCTCCAGGTCATCCAACAGCATCGCGACGCCGTCGAGGCCATCCAACCCAGCGCGGAATTCGATTACCTCAAACAGGAAGCCCGCAAAGTCTGGGACAACGCCCTGAGCCGCGGCCGGCAGGCCGGCTTCCGCAACGCCCAGGTCACCGTCCTCGCCCCCACCGGCACCATCGCCTTCCTCATGGATTGCGACACGACCGGCATCGAACCCGACATTGCCCTGGTCAAATACAAGGTCCTGGCCGGCGGCGGCGTTCTCAAAATCGTCAACCGCACCGTCCCCGACGCCCTCCGCCGCCTGGGCTACTCCCCCAGCGAAATCGAAGCCATTGTCGCCCACATCGAAAAATATGACACCATCGAAGACGTCGAAACCGGCGGCCAAACCGTCAAAAGCGGCCTCAAGCCCGAGCATCTCCACGTCTTCGACTGCGCCTTCAAGCCCTACCAGGGCAAACGCAGCATTCATTACCTGGCGCACCTGCGCATGATGGCCGCCGCCCAGCCGTTCATCAGCGGCGCCATCTCCAAAACGGTGAACATGCCCAGGGAAAGCACCGTCGAGGACATCCGGGACGCCTATGTGCAGGCCTGGAAAATGGGCCTCAAGTGCGTGGCCATTTATCGCGACGGCTCCAAACGCTCCCAGCCCCTCAACACCCGGCGCACCACCGACTCCTCGGCCGGTGATGCCTCCAAAGACTCGGCCCTCGAGGCCCGCATCCGCGAACTGGAAGCCGAGGTGCGCCGCCTCGCCCCCCAAACCGCCAAGCCGCCGCGCCGCCGCCTGCCGGAAACGCGCACAGCCATTACCCATAAATTCGACATCGCCGGCCATGAAGGCTACCTCACCGTCGGCCTGTTCGAAGACGGCCAGCCCGGCGAGCTCTTCATCACCATGGCCAAGGAAGGCTCCACCATCGGCGGCCTCATGGATGGCATCGGCACCCTCACCAGCCTCGCCCTCCAATACGGCGTTCCGCTCGAAGCCCTGGCCCGCAAGTTCGCCCACGTCCGCTTCGAGCCCTCCGGCTTCACCAAGAACCGCGACATCCCCAACGCCGCCTCGATCACCGACTACGTCTTCCGCTGGCTCGCCTGCCAGTTCGTCCCCGGTTACCGCGAGGAAAACACTCCCAACCGCAACCAGCCCGAGCTCGCCATCCCGGGCCTGCAGGAGGAAATCAAAAAGAAGGTCAACCGGCCCGTCCCCGAGCTGCCCCTCGCCGAAGACACCGATGTGCTTGAAGTCGAGGGCGCGGCTGCCGGCAGTAACGGCCACCAGCCCGGTCGCAAAATCACCAACATCAGCGATTCCGTCGCCCACTTCCAGCAGGACGCCCCGGCCTGCGCCAACTGCGGCGCCGTCACCGTCCGCAACGGCGCCTGCTACAAATGCCTCAACTGCGGCGAAAGCCAGGGTTGCAGTTAAATGCCGGCGCGATTGATGCCCGTAGGGCCTTAAACCCTCAAAACCTGGGGTGTCGGAAGACCTCGCCCAAGGCTTCCGACCCCCTTCCCCAGACGCTTCGCGCCCTGGCCCGCCAAAACGTGAGCCGCGATAACCAACTGCCGGCTGCCGAAGGCCCTGCACGAACGCATGAAAAAGGGCGCCGCTTTTGCCGGCGCCCCTGCGCAAGTCCAGTAGGACAAGCGGAATTACGGACTAGTTGGCGGTGACCGGGCTGCTGGTGCCTGGCGCCTTGCTACCATCGCTTACATCGGTGGCCGTGATGGTCCAAGTGCCGGCTTGATTCAGCATCACGCTGAAGGTCCCAACGCCGCCAACCAGCGGCGCATCCAGCGGTAGCGCGGCGTATTCGTCGCTGCTCGTAATTCGCACGGTATCGGCCACAGTGGGGATCAGATTCCACTCATTATCCACTGCACGAACGGTCACGTCAAAGGCTACGCCGACTGCCTGGGCGGTTGGCGTGCCGGTTTTGCCTGTGGGCGTGCCAGGAGCGGGGCTTTCGCCCGGCAGCAGCACCTGCAGTTGGGTCGCAACGCGTTTGACCATTCGGAAGTAACACTGGCTGCCAGATGGCATATCCGATTTGGCGACGCGCACGGTGCGGGTTGCCCCCTTGACGAACGCGCGGTCGCGCAACGTGGTGTCGGTCCACGAACCCGGTGCCAGGTCGGGGCTGACCTGCACGGTGTTGAAGTTGAGATCAGGCAGAGTCCAGGTCAGCCACCAGACATCGTTGGGGCCGACGACAAACACGCCGGACGCCTCGGCGGCGATCCTTTCCCAGTTGTTGGTGTCAATGTCCGGGCCGGGGAACGTGTCATCAATGTCCGGGCCCCAGGCGCCCGTGATCTTCACGCGGCTCAGCGTGCAGAACTGGCCGGACTTCACCGAACCATTGGGCTGATTTCCGAAATAGGCAACCAGACCGGAGCCAAAGTAACCTGCCGCATCAAGCTCCAGGTTGGCGGTGGCAGTTACTCCGCCGGGGCCGGTGACCGTGATATTGGTGTCATTAAGGAAGGTGAGTGACCACGTGCCCAGCGGCGTCGGCGCTTCCACCGTCGCAATATGCCCTACCGGCCCGTTGGTGGGCTCCGAATTGTACATCATGGCGTTGGCGTTGGGCAGATTGGTCTTATACCGCAGGTAGCCACTGGCTGTGCCGTCCATGTGGTTCTCGATCATCAGCGCCAGCGTATGCGGCTGGTTCCAGTCCGGTGCGTTCTCCGTCCCCGGGTTGGGAACCAAAAGAATGTGGGTCTGGAAGTTCGTGTAAGGGTTCGACGGATAGTTGGTGATGGTGAGCGAGTAAGTCACCGGCTGCGAGCCTTTGCCAATCCAGGTGTATTCGTTGGCGGGCAAGGTGCGAATCATCTGGCGCGGATAGTCCCCGGCCGCCGCGATGATCTGCAGCCCCGGGTTGCTGGTGACAGGCGCCAGGCTCAGCGTAGGCGGCTTCAGATCCTTGTTCAGGTTGGTGTAGAAGATCAGGTTATCAATCCAGAACACCTGTTGATTCGTGATATTGCCCGGCTGCCAGTTGAAGTACATGTACCAGCCGGTGATTTGGTCAATATCCACAAGGTTCGGCGAGATCTTGCAGTCCACATGCGTCCAGTCGTTCGTAACCGGGAAGGGATTGAAGGCGATCAACTCGCGTTGCGCCCAGGACGGGGTAGTGACGCCAAAGCGGATATTGCCGCGGCCACCATTGACCCCCATCGAGGACGCCGGATCGAATTTGATGTCGAAGGACAGGTCGTAGTAGAACCCGTTGATGCGATTCTCCGGATTCACCCACCACGTCTGGTTCCCGTCAACCTCCTGCCAGATCATCAACTGGTTGTGGCTGCTGTTCCAGTCCACCGTCACCTTCATCGAGCCGGAACTGGTCGCGTTGGTCCCGTAAGGGCCCGGGGCGACATTCACGGTGCCATCCCATTCGTAGGCGACCGGGGGATCACCCCACCACTTGGCCATTGTGTTCCACGAGGTCGCGTCGTCGAACTGGTTGAATATGATATTGGTGAAGGTTTGCGCCTGACCGACAGCGATGGTAGCGGCCAGAGCCAGGCCCAGCGCGGATCGCTTGAGCCAGATTTGGAGGTTTTGATTTTGCTTCATACCTGTCTTTTTTAGGGGATTAAGGAACTATCCGAATGGAACGAAAGGAACGCCGCGAGAGCATGGCCAGATGTCCCGGCCACGCATCCCAACCGACTCCTTCGCCAAACGGCACGAGGTTTCATAGGGAAACGGCTAACTGTTTGCCAACCTAACAAATAAACCCGCGGCTGGCATGTCATTAAAATACATGACAACCCGCAATCCTCCCGCTTAAAGACGGGCTGAAGGAGCGGTTTTGGACTCGTTCCCAGCCAGGTGGGCGTACTTGGCCACGGCCTGGGCCCGGGACCGAACGTGCAGTTTTTCGTACATGCGCCGCACGTAGGTGTTCACTGTGGGAACGCTGATATTCAGGCGCTCGGCAATTTCCTTGTACAAATACCCGCGCGCCAGCAGGTCGAGAACCTCCTGTTCGCGGGGCGACAGGCCCTCGCTTTCGGGCGCGAGCGACGCGGGCTGCCGGAACGATTGCACCACCTTGCGGGCGATGTTGCTGGTCATGGGCGAGCCCCCTTGGTGAACATCCTCGAGCGCCCGCAACAGTTCCGCCCGGGGCGTTTGCTTGAGCAGATACCCCGTCGCGCCCGCCGCCAGCGCATTGTAAATGTGGTCGGCGTCCTCGTACACCGTCAGCATCACAAACTGAGCCTGCGGCAACAGCGGTTTGAGCCGGCGGACGGCTTCCACCCCGCTCATGCCCGGCAGGTTGATGTCCATCAGCACCACATCCGGTTTCTTCTCCGGCAGCACCGGCAGCGCGCTCTCGGCGTCGCCCCACTCCCCTGCCAGCCGGAAGCCCGAGGCGCGGCTGATCCAGCCCGCGAGAATTTTGCGGGCTTGCGCATCATCTTCCACAATGGAAACGGCGATCGCCATGTCTTTCTTATAACGCACAATGAGGAAAATGAGTTGTCGTGTGTTTTGATGACGCGGGTTGGAATGGCCGCACCGGACTAGCCGGCTGATTCCACAAAAATCCGGGTTTGCACGCGCATCCTCAGCAGCCGGCCCAACGGCAGGCTCGTGTCCCCCCCCAACGCCCGACGAAGCGCCTCCGCTTTGCCCGCTCCCGCCACCAGCACCCAAACCTCCCGCGCCGCCGCCAGCGCGGCATAACCCAGGGTAACCCGCTGCGGCGGCGGCTTCGAGGCCGTGACCGCGCGAAAAACCGCCGGATCAAGGATGGTCGCCTCGGCCTCCCCGGGAAATAACGACGCAACGTGCCCGTCCTCGCCCATCCCCAGCAGGACCAGGTCGAGGATGGGCTGCCCGGCCTCGTTCAACGGCGCAAGACCGCACAGCTCGCGAGTCGCAAGCTGAGCCGCGACGGCAGGTGCCTCCTCCCCCCGAATGCGATGGTATTGGAACCCGGAAATCCCCAGCGGGCGAAGCAGGAACGCCTCGGCGAGGGCGAAATTGCTTTCAGGGCTCGAGGGCGGGACACAGCGTTCATCGGCCCAGAAAAAATGCGTGTGTGCCAGAAGGGCCTTGTTTTGGCTGAGCCCCCTTGCAAACGCGCTGAGCAGCGGTCCGGCGGTGCGTCCCCCTGGCAGGGCCATGCAGCAGGGGGCGCCAGCCGCGTTTGCAACCAGCGCCAACCACTCTCGGGCGGCGGCCTCGGCCAGTTCCCCGACAGTTTTGAAGCGAAGGACTTCCGGAGTGTTCATGAGTTTGTCCCCGTCAAGGGGAGGGCTTGATGACCATCGGCTCCCGCCAGGCGTGGCCGGTTTGACCCAGCAGATCGTCCGCGGCTACCGGTCCCCACGTGCCGGCGGCGTAAAACTCGCGGTTCGACAGCGGTTTGTCCCGCCAACCCGCCCGGATGGCGTCGGCAATCTGCCAGGCGACCTCGACCTCGTCCCGGCGGATGAAAAGGGTGGCATCGCCCGCGATGGCCTCCAGCAGCAGCCGTTCATAGGCTTCCGGCGTGTAGGCCCCAAACTCCGCGTCGTAGCTGAAATGCATCCGCACCGGCCGCACCGCCACGCTGGCCCCGGGAACTTTCCCATTGAAATGCAGCAGAATGCCTTCGTTGGGTTGCAGCCGCAGCGTCAGACTGTTCGGGTCAAGCTTCTGTCCGCACTGGGCCGCAAACAAAACGTGGGGCGCGCGCCGAAATTGAATCCGCACTTCGCTGGCGCTCAGCGGCAGGGCTTTGCCGGTGCGCAGGAAAAACGGAATCCCCGACCACCGCCAGTTGTCAATGAACAGTTTCAGCGCCACGTAAGTCTCCACATTCGAATCCGGTTTAACCCGCGGCTCCTGCCGGTAGCCGGGCTGGGGCACCCCCCTGATCGCCCCGGCGAAGTATTGACCGCGCACCACGTGGCGCGCGACCTCCTCGGGAGAGAAAGACCGGACGGAACGCAGGAGTTTGACCTTTTCGTCGCGGATGGCCTCGGCATCGAGTGAAACCGGCGGCTCCATCGCAATCAGCGAAAGCACCTGAAGCAGGTGGTTCTGCACCATGTCACGCAGCGCGCCGGCCTCCTCGTAATAACCCCCGCGCTGGTCCACCCCATGGGCTTCGCTCACGGTGAGCTGCACATGGTCAATCGCGTCCCGGTTCCAAAGCCGCTCGAAGATGGCGTTCGAAAACCGAAACATGAGAATGTTCTGGACGGTTTCCTTGCCCAGGTAATGGTCAATGCGAAAAATCTGCGATTCCGCCGCGAACCGGGTGAGTTCGCGGTTCAGGACATGGGCCGACGCGAGGTCGTGGCCGAAGGGCTTTTCCACAACCAGCCGCTGCCACCCCGGCCCCGACCCGTTGGCCGGGTCCTGGCGCTGCAGCAGGCCGGCGCGATGGAGTTGCTCGGCCGCAAGACCGAACTGGCTCGGAGGCGTCGCAAGGTAGAAAACGAGATTCTGCCGCAAGGCCGGGTTGCCCGCTGCGGCCAACCGTTGCTCCAGCCGAACGTAGGCCTGCGGATCAGCCAAATCCCCTTGGCAATAATAAACGTGCTGGGCAAACGCCTCCCACACGGCCTCGTCCACCGGCTGCGTGCGGGAAAACTGCCCCAGCGCCTGGCGCAGCTCGGCGCGCCAGGATTCGTCCGTCTTCTCCCGGCGGGCAAAGCCAACCACCAGAAACTCGCCGGGAAGCAGCCCTGCCTTGAAATCGTGATACAGGGCCGGAATGAGCTTGCGCGACGTCAGATCGCCGCTGGCCCCAAAAATCACCATCGAGCACGGCTCCACCGCCTTGCGCGATTCGCCCAGCCGGCAGACCTGCGGTTCGTCCAGTAGTTCAGGAATCATCTTGAGACAATGGACGCGACGGGCCAAACTTGCAACTTATGATGATGCACACCAATTTGAGCGGGGCGCTTCGCACCCTGGCCCTGCTGACCGGAACCCTGGCCGCGGCCGCCCCCGGCCACGCGGAACTCAAGGAGTGGCAGAACCCAAAACTGACCGGCCTCAATAACCAGGCGCCGCATGCGAACCTCGTGATTTGTCCGGACGCCAGGACCGCCCGGCAAATCGGTCCCGTGTCCAACAGCGAGCGGGTGAAATCGCCTTACTACCGCTCGCTGAACGGCAAATGGAAATATCATTACGCCACCAATCATGCCGGCCGGGTGCCCCGATTCTGGAAACCGGAATTCGACGATTCCAGGTGGAACACTATCCCCGTGCCGTCCAATGTCGAAAAGCACGGCTACGGCATCCCGATTTATGTCAACATTCCCTATCCTTGGGCGCAGCCCTGGACCCCGCCCTTGGTGCCCGAAAACGATCCCAACAACACGGTCAATTCTTATCGCCGAACCTTCTCCATCCCCAGGGATTGGGCCGGCCGCCGCGTTTTGCTGACGTTTGACGGGGTCAATTCATTCTTCTTCCTTTGGATCAACGGCCACCAGGTGGGACTCGGCAAAGACAGCCGCACCCCGGTGGAATTCGACATCACCCCTTATCTCAAGCCGGGGGAAAACCTGCTCGCGGTCGAGAATTTCCGCTGGTGCGACGGCTCCTACCTCGAAGACCAGGATTTCTGGCGCATGAGCGGCATTTTCCGGGATGTTTATCTCTGGTCCGTCGCCGACCTGCACGTGCGGGATTTCGACCTCAAAGCCGGTCTGGACGGCGATTACCGGCACGGCGTCTTCGGATTGCGTGTGACCGTCGAAAACACCAGCGGAACCGAAACGCTCGCGTCGGTCGAGGCGGAGCTGTTTGATCCGGCCGGCCGCAAAGTGGCCCAGCCGAAGATACAGTTGCGCGTGAAACCGGATGGGACCGGCGGCCAGGCCGAAATCTCCACCACCGTCCCGGACGTGTTGCCGTGGTCGGCCGAAACGCCTCATCTCTACAAGCTGCTGCTGACCCTCAAAGACAGTGCCGGGAAGGTGGTCGAGGTGATCCCCGCCAATGTCGGCTTCCGCACCGTCGAAATCAAGGAGGGCAACCTGCTGGTCAACGGGCGGCGGATTCTCTTCAAAGGGGTGAACCGCCACGAGACCGACCCCGACCTCGGCCAGGCGATTACCGTCGAAAGCATGATCCGCGACATCCTCCTGATGAAACAAAACAATATAAACGCCGTCCGCTGCTGTCATTACCCCAACCAGCCCGCCTGGTACGACCTGTGCGACCGCTATGGAATTTACCTCATTGACGAAGCCAACATCGAAAGCCACGGCATGGGCTATGGCGAAAAGACCCTCGCCCGGGTGCCCGAGTGGCGCGAGGCGCACCTGGACCGCACCATGCGGATGGTCGAGCGCAACAAGAACCATCCCTCGATCGTCATCTGGTCCCTGGGCAACGAAGCGGGCAACGGCCCCAATTTCGAAGCCACTTATGACTGGATCAAGCAGCGGGACCCGACCCGACCCGTGCACTACGAGCGGGCCATCTTCGCGCGCAACACCGACATCTATTGCCCCATGTATCCCCCACCCTCGCAGTTGAAGGATTACGCCGAGGGCAAAGCCATCGGCAGTTGGGGATCGAAGCTCCCCGCCCAGGACCGCCGCACCCGGCCCCTGATCATGTGCGAGTACTCTCACGCCATGGGCAACAGCAGCGGCAACATGTGGCTCTATTGGGACTTGATCTACACCCTTCCCTATCTCCAGGGCGGTTTCATCTGGGATTGGGTGGACCAGGCCCAGCGCAAACCCGTCCCTTCCGCCTACTCCCTGCGCGACCGCAGCCAGCACGGCCTCCAACTCCATCTGCCAGGTGGCCAGTTCATCGAAGGGCAGCTTGCCGGCGCCGTCCGACTGCCCGACGCGGCGCATCTGGACATCACCGGCCCGCTGACACTCGAGGCCACCGTCAAACCCTCCCCCGCCAGCGGCCACAGCACGATGATCAGCAAGGGCGATACCCAGTGGGCGCTCCAGGTCGCCAATGGCCGGTCCCTCGAATTCTTTGTCTTTGACGCCGCCCGCTCCCGCGGATGGGTCACCGTCAACGCCCCCCTGCCGGAGGATTGGGTGGGCCATTGGCACACCGTGGCTGGAACCTTTGACGGGCGCGAGCTGGCGCTCTACCTGGATGGCAAGCGCCTGGCGACCACCCCCTTCGAGGGCAAGGTCGCCTCGGCGGCCTACCCCGTCGAGATCGGCGGCAACGCCGAACATCCCGAACGCAAGTTCGCAGGGTTGATCAGGGAAGCCCGCATTTACGCCCGAGCCCTGAGCCCGGCCGAGCTCGCCCGCGCCAGCCGGGGCGCCGAGCCGGCGCTGGCGCTGTGGCTCAGCTTGGACCAGGCCAAACCCGTCCCCACGCCCTGGAACACCAGGGACTATTGGGCCTTTGGCGGCGATTACGGCCCCCCGGGAACCCCAAGCGACCAGAACTTTTGCTGCAACGGCTTGGTGACGCCCGACCGCCGTCCCCACCCCGGCCTGCATGAAGTCAAACACATTTATCAGTACATCCACTCCCGGCCCGCCGACCTGGCTGCCCGCACCCTCGAAATCCGAAACTGGTACGACTTCCTCAACCTCAACGACGTCGTCGAAGCCGTGTGGCGGCTGACCGCCGACGGCGCCGAATTGCAGACGGGCTCCCTCCCCGTGCCCGACCTCCCTCCGCGGGCCAGCAAGCCAATCACCGTCCCGGTCAAGCCCTTTGCCCCGGAACCGGGCAGGGAATACTTCCTCGAGGTCAACTTCCGCCTCAAAACCGACCAGCCTTGGGCCAAAAAAGGCCATGAGGTCGCGTGGGACCAGTTCAAACTGCCCGATGCGGCGCCCGCGCCCGCGCTGAATCCCGCCGCAATGCCGCGCCTGGCCTTGAACGAAACCAGCCTCAAAACCGTCGTCACCGGCAAGGACTTTGTCGTCACCTTTGACAAACAAGCCGGCACGCTGGCCTCACTGAAATTCCGCGGCACCGAGCTGATTGAATCGCCGTTGCGACCGGATTTCTGGCGCGCCCCGACCGATAACGACCGCGGACGCAACATGGCCCGCTCGCAAGGCTTTTGGCGCTACGCCCATGCCGGCGCCCAACTCACCAGCTTCCAGGCCCTCTCCGAGGCGGATGGAACCGCCATCGTCATCAAAACCGCGCACCGGCTGCCAAAAGCCGAAGCCGCCTGGGAGACGGACTACACCGTTTACGGCAGCGGGGACGTCCAGGTGGCCGCCCGGTTCAAGCCGGACAAGACCGATCGGCCCAAACTCCCGCGGCTGGGCATGCAGATGGTCATGCCCCAGGGCTTCGACCGGATCGAATGGTTCGGACCGGGTCCCCACGAAACTTATCTTGACCGCAAAGACGCCCGGGTCGGGCGGTATGCCGGCACGGTCCGCGACCAGTTCTACTGGGATTATGTCGAGCCGGGCGAGAGCGGCAACAAAACCGAGGTTCGCTGGGCGGCCTTGATCCATCGCAAGGGCGTGGGCTTGCTCGCTGTGGGCCTGCCGCTGCTCAGCGTCAATGCGCTGCACCACACGACCGACGATCTGCAGAGCGCCGAACACCCCTTCGAGTTGCCGCGGCGCGATCTCGTCGTGCTGAATCTCGACCTCGTCCAACAGGGAGTGGGCGGCGACGACAGTTGGGGCGCCTGGCCGCATCCGCAGTATCTGATCCCCTGCGAGCAGACCAGTTACCGTTTCAGGCTGCGCCCGTTCGGCCGCAACGAAAACCCGGCCCAATTGGCCCGCCAGCGCCTGCCGTGACGCCCCCGCCCTGCGGTCAGCACGCCCGGTTCGCCCTCGAACCGGGCGGAGGTTGAGCCGCGGCCAACGCGTCCTCCCGTCCCTCGCTCACTCGATCAACCGCAGGCGGTAGAAGCCGGGCCCGGGAGCCGACGTGTCAATGTCCACACTGATTTCCGCCCCGGCGCCCGCCAGGTCGGGACTGGCCGGTGTCCACGGACCCGCCTCGAGGCTGCTCCTGAATTCCAGGCGATAGACCCGCCCCGGATAACCGAACCACGAAAGCCGCAATGTCTCCGCGGCGACCTGCACCTGCTGCAGCGTGGGCGGACCGATGACCACAACCGCGAAAGCCGTCGTGGCGCTCATGGGCGGTGTCCCGTTGTCCGTCACGCGGATGCCCACCACGTTCGTGCCCAGGTCCCCGGCAACCGGTTGCCACAAGAAATCGCCCGTGGCTGGCTGAATGCTGGCGGCAGGAGGACCGCCCGGTTCTAGAGCAAAGGACAGCGTTTGAGGCGGCAAATCCGCATCCTCGGCGACCACTTGAAACGCCAGGGTCTCCCCTAGGTAAACATACCGATCGGGGAGGTCCGGCAGGCTGGGCGCGGTGTTCGGAAGGAAGTTGTTGGTCCGCGGGGTGGCCACCGTCATGGCAACCAGGGTGGAGCCGCCGTCGGGTTGGCGGCCCAGGCTGACATCCGTGGTTTGGGGGCCAAAGGTGACAACGTCCACCACCGCACCATCGGCGCCGAACAGGCCGATGGCCTCGCCCTGCTTGTCCAGTTTGAAATTGACGTGGAGGTCCGGGCGGTTTGTGTTGTTTTGACCAGTCTCGCCGTCAGCCCACACCAGCACGAACCCGCCCGGCGGCACCACATACCGTCCGGTCGCGGGAATCGCGTACTGAAACTTGTTTGTGAGGTTGTCCGTCAGGTAAAAGCCGCCCAGGTCAACGGACTCCGACCCCGCATTGTAGAGCTCGAACCAATCTTCGAAGTCATTATCCGCCGGATCGGCCAGCGTGGCGTTATTGTCGGCCATCCACTCATTGATGAACACCTGCGCGCTCGGACTCGCCGGATTATTCGTCGCGCCCGGCGTCGCAAAGAACAGTTGGCGCTGATCAAAACTCTGCCCCTCCGGGATGGACCCGTAAGCGCGGTCCGCCTGCACACCCGCATAGGTGAGAATGTCCAGGACCTCGGGTTGCCCCTGGGAACCCAGCCGGCTCAGGACCACGTCCCCGGCCCCGGCGGCCAGCGTAAAATTGCAGTGGGGTTCGTTGGAGGTGGACAAGTGGCTTTGTGCGTCCGCAAAGACCACCTTGAAGCCCCGCGCGGGGATCACGGTGCCCGTTGGAAACGACCATTGCGCCAGGTTGGTGTAATTGTTCGCAAGGAAGAGTTGTGTGAGCGAAACGGCCTGCGTCCCCGCATTGTAAAGCTCAATCCAGGGCACGCGCTGGCCAACGCCGTTGGTCGGGCCCGAAAGGTTCTCGGCCTGGATTTCGTTGATAAACAGGGGCGGAAATGGCGCCAGCGACGCGGCCACGCTGTTGGGCGCCCCCGGCGTTGCCACCGCGAGCGCGCCCGCGGACGGCGGAGCCGGATTGGTCGTAATGCCGGTTGACGAGTTGAACCGCACGGTCAACGGCCCGCCGTTGGTCGTCTGAAGAAACCAGAAGCTGATCGTGTATTGCCCCGACGTCAGGCTGCTGATGGTTTGATAGACCGCATTGCCGCTGCCCGAGCCGGCGGCGGTGGCCACCATTCTCAAACTCGAGTTGCCACTGCGCTTGATGGTCGTGTCCAGCGTGGATTGGGCAAAATTGGCGGACAACGTCCAGCTCCCCGCCAGCGGCGACTCGAAATCGCCGTTCACGACCCGGTTGGCGCCGCCCCCCTGCCTCACCGCCAAATCGTCCAGGAAAATTTCCCCGGCCGACCCGAGATAAAGCAGCAGGGTCTTCCCATTGACGGTGACATTCGAAGAAACAAACACCCATTGCGGCTCGGGCGGAGTGTTCGGCAAAGCCATCGCCCAGTTGGCCGGCCGCCAATTGTCCTGCAGCGCATCCCGCAACTGAAGCGAGCTGCCCCCGTGGGTCGCGGCCGGCCAGCCTCGCCCGTTGCGATACTTCACCCGAGTGACCCGCTCGCCGGAATCCGGCCACAGGAGCGTAAGGGTCTCGCCATCCTGCTGCAACGTGCCGCCGAACGCCGCGTAGGCCGGCGCGGAAGCCCCGTAGGCGGCGGCGTAGGCCGTCAGATTGGCCGCCAACACACGGTATTCACGCGGACCGATGGTGGCGCCTGGCGGGAAGCTGTACCCTGCGCCTCGCACCTCCAGGTTCGACAGATCGAAGGTGACATTGCTCGACGTGTTGAACAACTCCACGAACTCGGACCCCGGCACCGCCGCCGCATACTGGATTTCACTAATCACCAAGTGATTCGAGGCCGCCGGCAGGACGCCCGGATAAACCGCCGACAGGGCGTTGCTGGCCCCGACAACGGGTTGACCGTTGATATCCACACCCACCACGCTGAGAAAATTGGACCCGGTGACCAGCGGGACGGCGATGCGCCAGGTCTTCACGTCGGTCCAACTCAGCGGCCAATCGGCCCCGTTGACCCGGACCGACTTGATCCCCACCGGCGCCTGGCCGGTGAGAAAAACTACGTTGTTGCTGAAGGTAAGGTTGGGATTAAGGGTGAAGGCCGGGGCATTGGCGGCGCCCAGTTGGGCGGCAATGCTGCTGCGGGCCTGGGTGAGCCAGTTCTTGATCGCTCCGCTCGGGTTTTCTACCTGCAGCCCGTTGGCGGCGAAGGCCTGGTACTTCGCATCCATCAGCGGGCCGCTGACGTTGACGTCCAGCGGTCCGTTGATCAGCTCCTCCAGGGCGCGCCAATACATCCGCCGAAAGACCGGTTCATTGTAGATATTCTGCGTGTTGGGATCCTGCCAGTTGCCCGCGAAGAGCGACTGCCCCGGACCCCACGAACCGTTCCCGATGACAATGTTGAAGTCGAACATCAGCAGCGAATAACGGGTGCCTTGGGTGCCCACATAGCCGTACAGGTTCTGAGCGTTCGGACAGCCAAACGCGTCCCAGTTGCCGGCGGCATGGTTGGCCGCAAACACCCGCATCCAGTTCTCCATGTCCGCCAACTGTTCCATGCGCTCGGCGTAACCGGCCGTGCCATAGGTGCTGGCCGCGTCAATCAGCGAAAACACATTCGTGTAATCGTTCTCGAAGCTCGGCGTCTGGCGGACCAGGAAATTGTAGCGGTATCGGGCCGTCTTCTTCACCCCCCCGGTGGTGGTGTAAGGCATCAGGTTGCACCAGGACGCATTGTTGAACGGCACGTAGGAGCCGCTCGGGAACGGCCCGAACTCGAACCACGGCTGCATCTTGTAAAGCCACCCGCCGTCGTCGCCGGGGAACCATTGCTCCACAAGATCATCGTCCGGCGTTTGGGCGTCCTCCATGAGCGTGCCGCGCCGGACGCCGTTGACGAAAACCGCAACATGGCGCCGGTTCAGCCAGGGCACGCCCAGGTGCCGCAGAAACGAGTTGGCGATCTGTTCACGCTGGATGCTGAGGTCGTCGCCGGCGCCGTTGCCGGGTTGATGGAGTTTATTGAACGAGGTGGCGCCAAGGAATTTGTCGTCATCGGGGAAAACCCATTTGTAGTGGCAGAGGTTGCCGCTGGGGCTGTCAAAGCCCTGATGATACGGACTGCCCGCAAAACGCGCCTGGACGTTGTAGATCACCCGCGAACCGGAAACGAAGGTGCCATCGTGAAGCTCGTTGCTCAGGTCCGACATCCCACTCCAGCGGTTCACGTTGGTCTGGCTGACCCAAAGATGATAAACGCTGAAGCTTCCCCCAGGCTCGGGATCGCCGAAGCGGATCAGGCATTCCCGCACCGGGCGGGTGTTGTCAAACAAGGCGGGATACCGGGCAATGTTGAACAGGTTGTCACTGGCATCAACGTAAAAGGCGACGAGGGTGCCCGCGGGCTGGCCGGGAATGCTCCCGCTGAACACCCCATCGTTGGCCACCGCATCCCCGCCGGTGCCGGTGTCACGCAACGCGACGGCCGTGTAGGCCGCCGCCGGATCAATCCGGTAGTACAGATACGCGTTGCGCAAGCCGGACGGCGCATGAACGCGAGCGGTCACCACCGCCGGCTGATACGCCGCTGGCAGCGAGGGAGTGTGCGTCACTTCGTAAATGGCGGGCGGCGCGGCGCTCACCGCGCGGCTGTTGCGCGCGCCCGGCGTGCCCAGGTTCCGGGGAATGTCCATGGGGCCAACCACCTCCAGCCAGTTGCCGTTGAGCCGAAGGAGGATTTCGCGGGCGCCTTTGAGCCAGCGCGCGCGCAGGCGCAGCGTGGCAGTCTGACCTTCCTGCAACGTGTTGCTCAGCAGAGCAAATTGGCAGGAATTGTCCCCGGTCCACATCCGATTCGAGGCGCGGACATGCAAACAGCCGCTGCTCAAATACCCGCTCCCCGTCTCGCGGCTGGACCGGGAATGGTTCCCCTGCATCCACCAGTTGGCGGTGCCGCTCTCGAAGTCGGGGTTCGCTGCAAGATTTGAACCGGTCGTGCCGGGACGGACTTCAACGGCGTCCACGAGGCATTCGCCCGCGTCGAGCAGGCCCAACTGGCCGTACAGGATGCCCGAGTCGTAGTTGTTTCCATGGTCCAAAACGCCCGTGGTTTCAAGGGTCATCCACGCCGATTTCTGCGTCTCGTCGCTGTCAGCCCAGTTCGCGCCCAGCCGGTTGTTGGCCGCCGGATCAATCAACTCCAGGCTGCTGCCGCCGCCGTCGGACCATTCGCCCCAAGCCCCGCCGGTTTGATACTCCACCTCGTTTACCGCGATTTGCACCTTGTTGGTGCTGACCACCCCCAGCTCATTGGTGGAAAGAATCACATCCGGCATCGTGAGCACAATGCGCTCGCCGTTGTGCGCCAGGCGCCCGCCGAAGTCCCCGAGGCAATTGGTGGCGTTTAGTTGGGTGTAATTGGTGCGCAGCAGGCTGGCGTTGCGGGCCACCACCAAATACCCGCCCGGCGCCAGGAACGTGTCAGGCGGAAACTCGTAACCAATCCCGCCGCTGAGCCGCCAGTTCCCCAGGTTCACCATCGCCGACCCCCGGTTGTGCAGCTCGACATATTGCCAATCGTCGTTCCGGTGCACGGAGTTATACATGATTTCGTTGATCACGACCGTCTCCCGCCGGATCGCCGCGTTGCCCGCCCCGGGCGTGAGGGATGCCAGCCGGTAAAACTCGCGCGCCCCGTCCGGCCACCGCCCATATGCCACGCCGTTCTCCTGCGCCTCGAACCGCAGCGCATCCAGAACCCGCGTGCCCTCGGCATTGCGGAAATAGACGGTCTCCCCCGCCGCATTGAGCGAAAAGTTCAGGTTGGTCTCGTAAAAGACGAGGAACCCCCGCGCCGGAATCAGGGTGCCGGGCGGGAAGACATACTTATTGGTGGCCGGATCGTCGCTCAGCGTGCAACCGGCAAGGTTCACCGCCTGCGTCGAGTGGTTGTAAAGCTCGATATAGTCCCATTGCGGCAGGTCCGTGTGAGCCAGAATCTCGTTGATCACCACGTTTCTCAGGGGGCTCGGACGGAACGCCTCCATCTGGCCCGGAGAACCGCCTACGATATCGCTGGCTGCCCAGGCGCGCACATCCCGCTCGCCGTAACTGGGCTGAGCCAGCACCAGCGAGTGGCCGGCGCCATGGGGCGCGGCCGGCCACGGCGGGTCCGAAGCGTAGGGGATGATCAACAATTCAGACCCGAGCTCGTCCAGCAGCTTGATCGTGCCGGATTTCTTCAGGCTCCCCGCGTAGGGACCGGTGACATTCGTGATGCCATAGACTTGGCGGATGCTCTCGGGCGCGGCCGCGATCACCAGGAAAGCGCCCGCGTTCAGCCGCGAGTTGGGCGGGAAGGTGTATTCCATTTCATCCGCCACCAGACGGTACCCGCTCAGGTCGTGGAACCACGGATTCGAATTGAAAATCTCAATGAACTCGAGGTTGTTGGTATCCGCCCGAGGAGCCGGTTTATACATGATTTCCGTAATTGAAATCGGCGTCTTGCGGCTCGAGGGGCCGGGCGGGGCGTAGGGGCTCGCCGTCGCAGCCAGCACCGCCCCCACAGCCGGCCCTTGGTCGGCAAAGGTGGCGTTGGCCACCGCCGCCGAGTTTTGGCTGCTCAACGCCCAGCCAACGTAAATTTGCGATGGCATCGTCAGCGTCGCCGAACCCAGTTGGGTCCAGTTGATCCCGTCGAAACCTGCGTACCCGGTGAAAACGTTGCCGGCGCGCTTGAGACGAATCCACGTGTGGGGATAATTCGGCGGGAACGCCCCGGCCTTCTGCGTGTTGCCGGCTTCCGCATCGCGCCATTCAAAAGAACTCCCATGCATGGCGGGAGCGCTGAACACCCCTGCAAACCGCGCCTTGGGATCCACTGTCTCCCGCGCCATCAAACCCGCCTTGGCCCAGACCTCCGGCGCCACAAAGCTGGCCACACGACCCCGAATATCAAAGTCCCCGCTCAACATCTGGCACGCAAAACCAAACTGGTCCGCGCTCCCCCCAATCCCCGCCCCGCCAGCCGTCAGCGCCAGGCCCGTGGGCGTGATGTCACTGCCAACAGCAGGACTCGAAGGCGTGCCCACGTCGAATACCGCGTACGACGACGCCGTGAAGTTTGCCAGCGTTCCCGCCGCCAGGCGGTTCGAGACGCTGGCGCGATCGTAAAGGTTCGTCAGCAAAATGCTGTAATTGCTCCCCAACGTCAGCGGCGCCGTGCCCAGCAGAACGGTCGCGCCATCCGCGCTTAACGTGACGGTGTTGACCGCCAGGCCGTTGGTGAACCGATAGGAGCCGGGGTTGGTCGCAGTCACCGTGGCCAGCGGCTCCGAGAAGACGATCTGAACCAGGCTCGTCGAGAGGTTGAAGACTTTCACGCACTCGGGAGGGTTCGTGTCGGCAAGCACCTCGAGCGTGACCGGCGCGCTGGTGATGGCACCCGCTGCGTTGGAGAGCACACACGCATAAACCAGCCCCTGATCAAGCGCGGGCGTCGGATTGCTGATCACCAGCACCGACGCAAGGGCTGCCGGCCCGGGCAGATTCGTGCCATTCCTGCGCCATTGATAAACCATCGGGCTGCGGTTGGTGCTCAGCACCTGCAACCGCATCGCCACGCCTTCCATCCCAGTGCCATTGGTCGTCTGCTCGTAAATCCCCGGCGGGCTCACCACCCCCGAGCACGGCACCACGCGTGTCCCGCTGGGGGTGCTTTGCCCCGCAATCGGTTCCTCAATCGTGCCATCGGGTAGAATCCATCGCAGGCTGAAGTTGTCCCCCCCATAACCCTGGCGCATCAAGGCCTCCACGTAATACCGCCGGCCCTGCTCCAGTTGAATCGCCGCAGAGGTCTGATTGGCCTCCCGAAACCACTCGCGCGGATTGGTCCACCCGTTCACCCACGCAATCGCCTGCAGGCCCGTCGCCTCTTCCCCAGTGCCCAGATACACCACCGAGCTGTCATCACTGGCCACCTGGAAAACATACGCACCAGACACCGGCGGCACCACAAACCCCCGCAGCCGCTGCCCGTATTCATTCATGCCCGTGTTCGACGCGGTCTCGATCTCCGGCAACACCGCCGTCCAGATGGTCACCGGCCGATCCGGCCAGTTCGGGTTGTAGGCGGTGTTGGTCAGCGCATCCATCGGCGTCGGCGCCGACGACGAAAGACCGGTCCACAGCTCGCGATAGATGCCAAAAGGCGCTTCCAGCGTGCTCGCGGCATTGGTCGCCGAAACGTTGCTGAAGGTGCTTCTGCTCAGTTCATTGTTGTTGTGCGCCGTGACACACAAACCCACCAGCGGCGTCGGGTTCATCGAAACCACCTGCCCGGGCCCGATCGAACTCCACGACTGCCCCGTGCCGCTCCAGTAGCCGCTGAACGTGTCGCCCGACCGAACCAGTCTCACCCAATACGGCGGCGTCAGACCCGCGATTTGCGAGTTGTAGGCTTCCCCCCCCGTCACCGGACGCCACTGGAAATTGACCCCGTTCCCGGGGGTCGCCACCACCATCGCAAAGGCGGCGCCCGGCGCGGTGCTGTCGCGGAACATGACCCCCGCTTTCGCCCACGAATCGGTTTCCTCCTGGGTCTCCACCCGCGCCACGATTTCCGCCTCGGGGCCCGAAACCCGGCAGACAAAGTGAAATTGATCAAAAGTGCCCCAGATGTCGCTGCCCCCACCCTCGACGGTCCAAACCCCCGCGTTGTAACTGGCCGAGCCGGCCAAACCGGGCGACCCAATATCCAGATTGCTCCAGCCCTCCGGCAACTGTCCCCAGCTTCGAGAGGCGAACAGGCCCAAGCCCAGGATCAGCCAGTACAGAATCAGTCGGCGGTTACTTCTCATAAGCGTGGGATGATTTGCAGACGCACACAACAATACCGAGCCTAATACTATCGCTCCAACAGCCGTTGGCAATCCAAAAAGCTAAATCAACAGTAATCAGAAACAATCACTCCCCTTGGGTTGGGCTTGGCCCTGGGTCAACGCGATCGGGCGGAAATCCGAATCGTCCCTTGTTACTTGACACTGGCTAAGCTGCAATTCCTGCAATTTTTTGCTTGCGCTCGAGACTGCCGCCTGGTTAGTATGAGCTTCAGTTGCCACAACTGCCATGTCGCATGGAAAAGAGACTCTTTGCCTGCCTGCGCGAAAGCGGTTGGGGTGTCGGCTGCCCGTCCCCGGTGGGCGGGCGACCGCGACAGACCTACCTCTAACAAACCAACAAGCGATGAAAACCAGATTATCTACAACTTTGGCAGCGGCGCTCCTGTTTTCCGCAGGAGTCGCCTCAGCACAACTGACCTGGCAAGGGGCCGATATCGGCGGTCCCAAGTTCCCAGGAAGTTTCACCGACAACGGGGATGGCACGCTCAGCATCACGGGCGGCGGCTGGGACATTTGGGGCGGTTGGGACGGGTATTATTACTACTACACCAGCGTCACGGGATTGGTGTGGGATGCCACGGTGCGGGTGCGGGACCTGCAAGGCCCGGATTATTGGACGAAGTGTGAACTGATGGTCCATTACCCAGCCCCGTCAGGCGAGTTTTGGCGCATGGCAAACTATCCCTTTATCGCGGCGATGACCACCCGTGCGGCAGGGAGAAATCTAATCTCGACGCAATACCGTCCGCGGCCCGAGACAGACTGCGGTGCCATCGAGAACAGCCCGGAAGTGGCTCCGAACTATCCCAACACGTGGTTGCGCATTTCCCGGGTTGGGCCGGCATTCCGGATGTACACCAGCAGCGACGGGGTCAACTGGGCCTTTTACTCGGAGATTGATACCACCAGCACCGACCGGGGCTTCAGCGGAACCTATTGGCCCGAACCGCTCCTGGTCGGCATCGCGGTGACCGCGCACAACAATGACGATCCCGGCATGGCCACCGCCCTGATTTCCGACTTGTCCGTGGTGCAGCAACCGCTGGTGACGCCGCCGACGGTTGTTGACTTCACGCTCCAGCCCACCAACCGCACGGTGTACGCCGGCCAGCCGGTCTCTTTCTATTCCGATACCACCAACAACGCGGTGCCCTTGCTCCTGCCCTCCTACACCTCTTACCAGTGGTATAAGAATGGCAGCCCGATCCCGGGGGCGACGGGCAGAAACCTCACCTTCCTCACCACGGCAGCCGACGACAGCGCTCAATTCTATTGCCGTGCAACCTGCTACTCCGCTAGCGGGCAAAGCTCGACGGCCACGTTGTCAGTCCTGCCCGGCACCATCTACACCAACGCCCTCCGCACGGAGATGTTCTGGGGCGCGACCAGCGTTGCCCAGGTGGAGAACGGGGCCGTGGGCGGGGGGGCCGTCAGCGCCTGGACCACGCTGGATCAGCCCAACAATGTTGGAGACAACTACGTCCGCCGCGTCAGTGGTTACTTCATTCCCTGGGTGACTGATGTTTACGAGTTCTACATCAATTCCGATGACGACAGCCATCTGTATCTGAGCACCAACAGCAATCCCGCCAACAAGGTTCTCATTGCCGAGGAAACCGGCTGGGCCGGTGCCCGGGCCTGGACTTCCGGCGGCAACCTCGGGCAGAAGGTCAGCACCACCTTCAGCCCGGATGGCGGCATGACCTTCCCCAACCTCACGGGCATCCCCCTGGAGGCCGGCCAGCTCTACTACATCGAAGCCGTGCAACGCGAAGGCGGCGGCGGCGACAACCTGAGCGTGTACGCCAAACTGCTCTATGACACTGCCCCCGCCGACGGCACACCTTCCACACTCACCGCGGCGAGCAATAACATCGCCGTGTTGGCCGGGCCGGTAACCACCCTGACGTGGGTCAGTGAGCCCCCTTCGACCCTGAGCGTGCCCCAGGGACAGACCATTCAACTGAACTGCCAGGCCACCAGCGATTGTGAGTTTCCTCTGTTCTACACCTGGTATCGAGTCGGGACGGCGGGGCCAGTGGGCAACGCCCAATCCTATACCCTGACCGTCGCGCCGGTGGATGACGGAGCGCAATTCTATGCGGTGGCCAGCACCCCCATCGGCGGACTGGTAATCACCAGCCGCGTCAGCACCCTCTCCGTGCAGTCCGCCATTTTCGAACGAGGCTTTGTCAAAGTCGAAGTGTGGGAGGGCCTCGAGAACCGCACCGCCGTTCGCGACGGCACGGCCGGCCTGCCCACCTATACCACCACTTCCCCCAAGTTCATCCAACCCCTGAACGTGGGAGACCATTACACCCGCAAAATGTCCGGCTATTTTATCCCCGCGACGAATGCCGATTATGTGTTCTTCATCTGTTCGGACGACGACTCCGGCTTGTACTTGAGCACGAACGATCTGCCGGCCGGCAAGCAGTGGATTGCCGAGCAGACCGATTGGGCCGATCCGCGCAAGTGGCTCACGGGCGGAAATACAATGCAGAAACGTTCGGACCAATTCACGCCCGACGGTGGCCTGACCTACCCCGGCTCCGCCGGATACGCGCTGGTCGGCGGGCAGAAATACTACATGGAAGCCATTCATCACGAAGGCGGCGGCGGCGATAATGTGGGCGTAACCTACAACACCGTCGGAGAATGGGATTATCCTGTGGATGACGCCGAGACGCGCCTGGGCGGCAATCTGATCGGCATGGATGCCCCGCGTTCAAGGGCCTGGTTCGTGCAGCAGCCCGCCAACACCGTGGCCGCCCCCTACACTTACGCCCGGTTGTCGGTGGTTGGCGGAACAGATTC
>CAZVYG010000004.1:0-89439 GCA_964631605.1 uncultured Verrucomicrobiota bacterium | reverse complement strand
CACCGACACCGCCCGCGACCAGTTCCTAATGTATCAATGGCAGCGGGGCGGCGTGGACATCCCCGGTGCCACCGCCAGCACCCTGACGCTTATGGTAACGCCCGCCGACAACGGCGCGCAATTCGCGTGCAAGATGCGCTCGCTCGGCCTGGCCGACAACGCGTTGAATCCGATCTGGACCAACAGCCAGCCCGCAACCCTCACCGTCCAAGGCGTGTTCGAGCCCGGCCTGGCGCTGGTCGAGTTCTGGGCCAACCGCACCAGCAAGGACCCGGTCCTGAACAACACCGCCGGCAATCCCACTTACGTCACCACCTCCCCGGCGTTCGAAGCCAACACGGGCGGCCCGAATACGCTGGACAACTACGTCCGCCGAGTCTCCGGCCACTTTGTCCCGGCCGAGGACGGCGTTTACGACTTCTTCGTCACGTCGGATGATGACTGCAACGTTTACCTCAGCCTGGACATCTCGCCCCTGAACAAGCAACTGATCTGCCAGGAAACCGCCTGGTCGGGCGGCAGCCGCCAATGGCAAACCATCGGCGGCGGCACCCTGGCGCAACGCCGCTCTGACCAATGGTCGCCGGACGGCGGTAGCACGGTGCCGTGGGCGGCGGGCTTCAACCTCACCGCAGGCCAGAAATACTACCTCGAGGCGGTCCAGCACGAAGGCGGCGGCGGCGATTACGTGCAGGTCACGGCAATCAAACGCCCGGGCGCCCCGCCGGCCAACGGCGACGCCAGCCTGCTCACGGGCAATGTCATCGGTGCCTACGTGCCCAAATCCAGCATGGTCGCCTTTACTCTCCAGCCGACCAACGTGACGGTGACAGGTCCGGTGGTCGCCAACTTCTATGCCGCGGGGATATCCGATTCGACGATTAGCATCGGGGGAATCGGCGCCCCCGTCATCACCGAGTTTGTGAAATACCAGTGGCAGAGGAACGGCGTGGATATCCCGGGTGCAACCCGCTCCAGCCTCGCTTACCAAATCACCTCGGGGGCTGACAACGGCGCCACCTTCGTCTGCAAGATCCGCGGCCTGGGTTACTCGGACGCGAGCTTGAACCCGATCTGGAGCAACAGCCAGCCGGCCACGCTCACGATCAACGATCCCACCCCGCCCGCCCTGGTCTATGCCTCGTTCTTCACCGACATCAACGTGGATCCCAACATCCAGGTGGTGGACATCCTCTTCAACAAGCGTATGGACGCCACCACGCTGGCGCAAATCGGCAACTACAATATCCCAGGCCTGACGGTAACCGCGGTAACCATCCGCACCAACGACTACAAGGCCGTGCGCCTCACGGTCACGGGAACGCCCGGCTCGCCCTTCACCGTTACCGTCAACAACCTGATGGATTACCTCGGTAATAGTCTCGCTTCGGGCTCCTCCCTGCCCGTCAATAGCGTCAGCATGATCAGCCAGGACATCGGGTTCGACCGGGGCTTCAAGACCAACGAGATCGGCACGGTCTTCCCGCTCTACGATCCCCAATTCCCGAGCCTCTTCTGGGTGGATGGGCCCAACGCCTTTACCATCTCGGCCCAGGGCAGCGACATCTGGAATACCAACGACGGCTTCAACTTCACCTACGAGATGAAGACCAACGACTTCGACGTCGCCGTCCGTCAAATCTATATCACCAAGAGTGACAACTGGGCCAAGGGCGGGCTCATGGTCCGCGAGTCGCTCAGCCCCAGCAGCCGCCACTGGTCAGTCTTCAATACGCCGTCAAACGCCGACGGCATCCCGGCTCCCAACGGCTCCGGCCTGGGGCAGAACTGGGTGGTCTGCAATTCGCGGGTCGCCACCGGTGGCCAGAGCACCGACGCTTGGCAGGTTGACCCGAACTCGCTGCCGGCCCCGGCCTATCCGAACGCCTGGCTGCGCCTGAAACGCACCGGCAACGTCATCACCTGCTACTCCTCGACCAATGGCGTGGATTGGGTGTTGCGCGGCACACAGGATGCCACACAGGTGGGTAGCTCCAACAGCCTCCCCGCTGAACTGTATGTCGGCATCGCAACCACGGGCCACAATAACGATGACCCGGAGGCGGCCTGGCAGATCGCCTGGAATACCTCCGCTTACGCCGACTACATGAACGTCAGCCTGGCGGCCCCAGTGCTCCAAGCCGTAATCATGGGCAATAACATCGTCATCTCCTGGAGCCCCAGCGGCGACGGTTACCTCGCCTCCAGCCCGACCCTCGGCCCCACCGCGGTCTGGACTCCGGTGCCGGGCGGCGCCAACAGCCCGGTCACCCTCCCGTTGACCGCCGGACCGCTGTTCTTCCGCGTGGAGCGGTAATCCCGCCCTGATTCACGCGCAAGGGCCGCGAGACTTGCTCTCGCGGCCCTTGCCGTTTTATCCGCCACTCGACGAGCTTTGGATTACTGAACGTGGCAGCCAGCCTGGTCCCGCTTACACCTTGTCCGGGACGACAAACGGCGCCCGGTAATTGCGCGAAACCATCTGGTCGGCTTGGGCGTTGCCCACGAATCGCTCCTTCTTGGGATTGAACTTCAAGGGCAGGCCAAGCTGCAAATGCTCGCTCGCTATGTCCACACCATTGGCCTCAAGGTGCGCCGCCATCCGGTCGAAAGCGTCCGTCATCCCCGGCGTGTCCTTCAGTGCTTCCCGAATCTCACCCGGCCGCTTGTGCGCTCCCAGCCGATAGGAAATGTTGCCGGTATGCACCAGCCCCGATGAGAGGTGACCCTCCAGTATTTCCGCCGTCAGTTGCTGAGGTTTGCGGCTCCGAATCGCCGCAATCCAGTTGCCATGGTGTCCCCCGGAATCGGCCACCGTGCCCGTCGGCGTCTTCACCTCCTCGGCGGTGTCTTTCTTCTTCCGCCCGTCGAACTTGACGATCTCTTTGCCTCCCTTGTCATAAACGATGGCCTCGGTGTAACTCGGAACCACCACATAACCGCCCTCGCATTCAATCACGTCCCCGATGCTCACCCCCTTGAACTGATCCATCCGCCAACCGGCAGCTTGCGCGGCCTTGTTCTCCGGCAGCCCCCGAACCTCAAAAATCATCGGAATCTTGTAGCCGTGATACACGATCAGCGTATTGGGCGTCTCCGCCGAGTCTTTATATCCCAAACGCTCGCCAACCGCGATCGAGAACGGCGCGATCGCGTCATCACCCAGGAACCACCGGGCAATGTCCACCTGGTGCGGCCCCTGGTTGCCGTAGTCGCCATTGCCGTACTCCCAAAACCAATGCCAGTCATAATGCACCGGACCGTTGCTCCCGTTCCGCCGCGGCGGCGCGTCCGACGCCGGCCCGCACCACAAATTGTAATCAATATAATCCGGCACCGTCTGCGGCCCGTCCACCATCCCGATGCTCTTGCGCCCTTTGTAACAGAATCCGCGGGCGAGCACGATCTTCCCCAGCTTGCCGCTCCGAACATATTCCACAGCCTGCTGCAATCCCACCGACGACCGACACTGCATCCCGCATTGAACGATCCGCTTGTACTTCCGCGCCGCCTCCACCATCTTGCGCCCCTCAAAAATGTTGTGCGAGGCGGGCTTTTCGACATAAACATCCTTCCCCGCCTGGCAGGCCCAAACGGTCGCCAACGCATGCCAGTGATTCGGAGTGGCGATCGAAACCGCGTCTATTTCCTTGTCCTCCAATAGCTTGCGAATATCCGTGTAGGTCTTGACCCCGCCCCCCAACTCCTCCGCTTTCTTGCTCAGCACCCGCTGGTCCACGTCGCACAAGGCGACCACTCGAACGCCCTTGAGCCGGCGCAACGTGTTGATATGACTCGACCCCTGCCCGCGGAAGCCGATTTGCGCAACCCGAATGTCCTCGTTCGCGCCGGCAGCCCGGGCCCACGTCAGAGCGTTCAGGCTCAGCGCGGCTCCGGTCAAGGCGGTGGTTTTAAGAAAATCGCGGCGTGTGAAGTTTTTCATAATCTCAAATGACGCTTTCCATTAAGCCGAAATTCACCCCGAGCACAACTCCTTTCTTGAGTTTTTAACAGGCTCGTTAATGCTGCCCACGCACGTTCGGCCTGGGCGGGACTGCTCCCCTCGGCCCGCCGGACCGGATCACCAAACCGCCATGCACCTGATTCTATGGGCTGAAGATGCCGAACAGGAGCTTCGCGCCGAAGTAGCGCAATCGCTCCCCTCGGCCCGCGTCCTTCCGCAGCCCTCGGCCGGACTCCAGCTCGAGTTCCGCCTCCAACCGCTTCACCCGCTGCCGCACCTCGCGTTTTGCCGCCAGTTCCTTCCCGATGCCCGCGAGCTGCGCGCCGACTCCATCCGCTCCTGGGCCGCTCTCCTTTTCCAGACGCTGGTGGACCTGGTGCCTCAAGACCAGCCTTGGAGTCTCCACATCGCCCCCCATTACGGCCAGCCCTCAGAACACCGCATCGGCGCCCGGGCCTGGCACAGCCTCAAACACCGAATCGGACGCCCGGCTTCTCCCCCTCACGAAACAACCGGCCCTGACGCCGGACAACAGCGCTGCCGCCTCATTCGCGAAGCGCTCGTGGACCTGCTGCGCCAAAAACGCCGCCACCTGCTGCGATACCTCCGCCCCGAACCTGCCCCCTTCACGCCCAAGGATTCCCTCCTCCAACTCCTGCTCACCAGCCCGGACCGCGGCTTCCTTTCCCTCGCGCAAGCCCCTCTCCCCTTCGAACAACGCCACCTCATCTCGCCGTTCCCCAAAGGCGAAGTGCCTCCCGCAACCGACAAACAGGCCCCCAGCCGCGCCTTCGCCAAACTCGTCGAAGCCGAGCTGCGCCTCGGCCAGCCCATCCAACCGGAACAAACCTGCGTGGACCTCGGGGCCGCCCCGGGAAGCTGGACCTATCTGGCCCTCAACCGCGGCGCGCATGTCACCGCCGTTGACCGCTCCCCGCTGCGCCAGGACTTGATGAACCATCCTCGCCTCCGCTTTATGCGCGGCGATGCCTTCCAGTTCAAACCCCCGCTGCCCGTGGACTGGCTCTTGTGCGACGTCGTCGCCGCCCCCGAACGCAGCGCGGAACTGCTCCTCCGCTGGCTCCGAAACCGCTGGTGCCGTCACTTTGTCGTCACCCTTAAGCTCAAACACGAGTCCACCGCCACCCTCCTCCCCGCCCTCAAACGGGAATTGCCCTCGCTGACAAACGTCTGGTTCCTTACCCGCCTCTGCGCCAACAAAAAGGAAATCTCCGCCTTCGGCCTCGCCTAATCTCCAATCTGACCTCCGACCTCTGACCCACCTTCGCACCTTCGCACCTTCGCACCTTCTCACCTTCCCACCTTCCCACCTTCCCCCCTCCTACCTTCCCACCTTCCCACCTTCTCACCTTCCCACCTTCTCACCTTCTCACCTTCCCACCTTCCCACCTTCTCACCTTCCCACCTTCCTACCTTCTCACCTTCTCACCTTCTCACCCCTCCACCCCCCTTTCAAAAAATTTCAAACCACCCGGAACTGTGCTATGATTCACCATGCTACAGGCACAACCCATTGGTTCGGTCTTGGCGCTCGCGGCCGCCATCGGCCTTGCAGCGTCCGGTTGTTCCCAGGCCGGCTCGCCACATGCAGCCGCAAACTCCAACGCCGCCCCGCCATCCGTCACCAACACACCCATGAGCAATCCCTCCAAGCCTTCGCCTTCCGAACTGAAACAGAAGCTCAACCCCATGCAATACCACGTCACCCAGGAATCCGGCACCGAACCCGCCTTCCGAAACGAGTATTGGAACAACAAAAAGCCCGGGATTTATGTGGACATCGTCTCCGGCAAACCCTTGTTCAGCTCGCTGGACAAATACGATTCCGGCTGCGGCTGGCCCAGCTTCACCCGCCCCATCGAAGACAACGAGGTTCTCGAACGCGCGGATTATTCCCACGGAATGAGCCGTACCGAGGTGCGGTCGAAAACAGCGGACTCCCATCTGGGCCACGTTTTCAACGACGGTCCGGCCCCCACCCACCTGCGCTATTGCATCAACTCCGCTTCCCTGCGTTTCATACCCCTCGAGGACATGGCCAAAGAAGGCTACGCCGACTACCTCGAACCGTTTGTCAAAGCCGGCCTCTGCCAACCCGCCGAGAAAAAACCCTGACCGGGCCCACGCTCCGGCATTGCATTTGCCCGCCCGGACGGGTAGTCATGGTGCCGTCAAACTAAACCCGAGCAGCTATTGCTCAAACCTAACGCCATGCTCATCGTTCATGTTCATGTCCAGGTCAAGCCGGACTGTGTCGAAGCCTTCAAGGCGGCGACGCTCGCCAACGCCCGCGCCAGCATCCGGGAACCGGGCATTGCCCGCTTCGATGTCGTCCAGCAGCAGGACGATCCCACCCGCTTCGTGCTCGTCGAGGCCTACCGCACCCCCGACGCCCCCGCCGCGCACAAGGAAACTTCCCATTACCAAGTCTGGCGCGACACCGTCGCCCCCATGATGGCCGTGCCCCGCGCCAGTGTGAAGTTCCACAACCTGTTTCCCGCCGACACCGACTGGTAGGAAGGGCTCCCATGCGTTTCGAGTTCGCCACCGCCGCCCGCATTATCTTCGGCCCCGGCACGATCCGCGAGACCGCCAGGATCGCCGCTGAGTTCGGCAAACATGCCCTGGTCGTCACCGGCCGCAACCCGCGCCGCGCCGAGGGATTGTGCGCCGACCTCCTCAACGCAGGCATCTCCACGCAACAATTCACCGTGGCCGGCGAGCCGGAAATTCAAACCGTCCGCTCCGGCGTCCTGCAGGCGCGCAACGCCGCCACCGACGTGGTGATTGCCTTCGGCGGCGGCAGCGCGCTCGACGCCGGCAAAGCCATCGCGGCCATGGCCCGAAACCCGGGGGACCTTCTGGACTACCTCGAAGTCATCGGCGGCGGCAGAAATCTCCCCAATGCCGGCCTGCCCTTCATCGCGATTCCCACCACCGCCGGCACCGGCTCCGAAGTCACCCGCAACGCGGTCCTGGCCTCGCCGGAGCACCGCGTCAAAGTCAGTCTGCGCAGCCCTTTCCTCCTCGCGAAAGTCGCCTTGGTGGACCCCGAGCTGACTTATGATTTGCCACCCCAGATCACGGCTTCGACCGGCCTGGACGCGCTCACGCAACTCATCGAACCTTATGTCTGTTCCCGGGCCAACCCGCTGGTGGATGCCTTGTGCATCGAAGGCATCCGCCGCGCGGCGCGTTCCCTCCGCGCCGCTTGCGCCGACGGCCGCAAAGCCTCGGCGCGCGAGGACATGGCGCTGGCCAGCCTCTTCGGCGGCCTGGCGCTCGCCAACGCCGGCCTCGGCGCCGTCCACGGCTTCGCCGGGCCCATCGGCGGCATGTTTCCAGCCCCCCATGGCGCGGTCTGCGCCGCCCTCCTTCCCCATGTCATTGCCGCCAACCTCGCCGCCTTGCGCTCGCGCCAGCCCGACAGCCCCATCCTGGGCCGCTTCGACCGCTTGGGACAACTGCTGACCGGCGATGCGGGCGCGGCGGCCGACGACGCGGTAAGTTGGGTTCTTGGCCTGGTAAAGGACCTGCGAATTCCCAAACTGGGCGCCTACGGCGTAACCCCGGCCGAAATCCCCGCGCTCGTCGAAAAAGCCGCCCACGCCAGCAGCATGAAAGCCAACCCCATCCCACTCACCCCGGCGGAACTGACGCAGATTCTCAAGCAGGCCCTGTAACCGCTCCAGCCACGCCGCCGTCCACCTGATTGTCAGGTGTCAGTCTAACTTTCGCCTATGAATCGTACCTTCTCGCTCGCCCTCACCGCCACCCTGGCCTTCGCCGCCCTCCACGTCTCCGCCCAGCCCGCTTCCCCCCAACCCGAACGGCCCGTCCGCGGCCCCAACCCTCCTGCCGGCGCCAAGGTCCTCCGCGACCTCGAATACATCCCCGGCGGTCACGAGCGACAAAAGCTCGATCTCTATCTTCCGGAGAAGGGCGGCGACAACCTCCCAGTCATCATTTGGATCCACGGCGGGGCCTGGCGCGCGGGCAGCAAGGATAACTGCCCCGCCGCGCGTTTCGCCTCCCGCGGCTACGCGGTGGCCAGCGTGAACTACCGGCTCAGCCAGCACGCGGTTTTTCCCGCCCAAATCCAGGACTGCAAAGCCGCCATTCGCTGGCTCCGCGCTCACGCCGAAGAATACCACCTCGACCCAAACCGCTTCGGCGCGTGGGGCAGCTCCGCCGGCGGCCATCTGGTGGCCTTGCTAGCCACCACCGGCGGCGTCGCCGAGTTTGATCAAGGCCCTTACACCAATCTCTCCAGCCGGGTGCAGGCCGCGGTGGATTTCTTCGGCCCAACCGATTTGCTCCTCATGGGAGCGCAATCCGGTCCCAACAGCCGGATGAATCATGACGCGCCGGATTCCCCGGAATCTCTCCTGGTTGGCGGCGCAGTCCAGGAAAACAAGGAAAAGGCCCGCCGCGCCAGCCCGATCACCTACGTCACACCCGACGACGCTCCCATGCTCCTGGTCCACGGCGATGCCGATCCGCTCGTCCCTCACCAGCAAAGCATCCTGCTCCACGACGCCCTGAAAAAAGCCGGCGTCGAGGCCACACTCCACATCGTCAAGGGCGGCGGCCACGGCAACGGCTTTGGCCCGGAGGTCCAGGAACTCGTGCGAGACTTCCTCGATCAACACCTGCGCCCCCGGGCCCCCGCCGCGACTGCGCCATAACGCAACGGCCCTGCGGCTTCCTTTCGCATGCCTCCTTTTGGCTTGATTCCGGCTCGCAGGCGCCTAGCCTCGCCCCTCATGAAACGAGAACTTTGCCTGGCATTACTCACCGCGGGCCTGGTCACTGCCACCGGCTGCGCTTTCGCTGCTGACGAAGAAGGTTTTACCCCCCTCATGGACGGCAAGACCTTCAACGGCTGGAAGACTGCGGAGGAAAACAAGGACACCTGGAAGATCGAAGACGGCGCGTTTGTGGCCGCCGGCCCCCGTTGCCATCTTTTCTATGTCGGGGACGACAAGCCTTTCAAGAACTTCCATCTGAAGGTGGAAGTGATGACCGAGCCGAATTCCAACGGCGGCATCTATTTCCATACTCAATACCAGCCCCGAGACTGGCCCCGCGCCGGCTTCGAGTGCCAGGTCAACAACACCCACAGCGATTGGATCAAGACCGGCAGCCTTTACGGCCTGGTCAACATCGGCGCCGCCGCCGCCCAGGACAACAAGTGGTGGACACAGGAAGTCATCGTGCAGGGTAACAGCATCACCGTCATCGTGGACGGCAAACGCATCCTCCAATACAACGAACCGCCGGGAGCGCAAGCCGGCAAGGATTTCGCCCGAAAGCTCAGCGAAGGCACCTTCGCCC
Organism: uncultured Verrucomicrobiota bacterium; assembly: GCA_964631605.1. Taxonomy (GTDB): domain Bacteria; phylum Verrucomicrobiota; class Verrucomicrobiia; order Limisphaerales; family UBA8199; genus JARKQH01. Next base: position 80,117 of record CAZVYG010000004.1, on the reverse strand, counting down.
TCCAGGGCCACGATCCCAAAAGCGTGATCCGCTACAAGAACATCCGGGTCAAACGCCTCGACTGACCCGCGCGGGCGCGGGCCGGAAAGATTATTTTACGAGGTTCAGAATCTGCTTGAACGGCTCCGTGCCGGCCCGGCCCAGCCATTCAAACAGCACCATCTCGGTCGAGCCAATCAGCGCCCCCGAGCTCCGCATCCGCTCGAGCCCAATCTCGACATTCTGCCGCGTCCGGGACGCCGTCGCATCCGCAACCACCAAAACGCGGAACCCCTCGTCGAGCAGATCCAGACAGGTCTGCGTCACGCACACGTGCGCCTCGATCCCGCACAAGACCACGTCGCGCACCCGCCGCGCCTTCAGCGCCTCGACAAATCCGGCCGCGCCGCAGGCGCTGAAAGTCAGCTTCTCCATCGGGGCGAACTCACCCAGCGCGGACGCCACTTCCGGCACCGTCCCACCGAGACCCTTCCGGTATTGTTCGGTGACCACGACGGGCACCTGCAGCACTTGCGCGCCCCGAACCAGCCGCGCCGCATTTTCTACGACTCCTTGCGGCTCGCACATCGCCGGCAGAAGTTTTTCCTGAATATCAATCACCACCAGCGCGCTGGTGGCGGCATTCAAACGACGCGAACATCTGTCCATAAAATTCAAGTCCGGCGGCGTTTGCGCGCCAGTTCCTTCTCAAGCTGGGCCAACGGAAGCGTGTTGACAACGTCCGCCCGCGTGAGTCCGCCCTTCCGCGCCACTGCCGCCCCCAGGCGCAGGAACTCGGCGTGCTCGAGCCGGTGCGCGTCGCAGTTGATGACGCATTTGACCCCTTTGGACCGGGCGTAGGGCCAAAGCCGCCAATCCAGGTCCAACCGCAGCGGGCTGGCGTTAAGCTCAATCCACGTGCCCGTCGCGGCGCAGGCGTCAATCACCGCCCGCGGGTCCACGGCGTACGCCTCGCGCTCAAGCAACAACCGGCCGGTCGGGTGCCCCAGCACATGCACCTGCGGGTTTTGCACCGCCGCGATGATTCGCCGGGTCATTTCCGCTTCCGAAAGGTTGAAACTCTGATGAACGCTGGCGATGACAATGTCCAGCTCCGCCAGCACCTCATCCGGAAAATCCAACCGCCCGTCCTTGAGAATGTCCACCTCGGTCCCCGTCAACAGCCGGAACTCGACCCCCTCCTCGGCCAGTTGCTGGTTGATCTCCCGGATTTCCTTGAGCTGTTGCCGGAGCCGGCGCGCATCCAGGCCGTTGGCCTGAAACGAGGCCTTCGAATGGTCGGTCACCGCCCAATACGCCAGGCCCAAATCCGCCATCGAACGCGCGATCTCCGCCGGCGTCTGGTGCCCATCGCTCCAGGTCGAATGGTTGTGCAACGAGCCCTTCAAATCGGTCCACTCCACAAGCCGCGGAATGGGACCCCGCTCCGCCAGCGCGAACTCCCCTGCATCCTCGCGCAATTCCGGCGGGATGTAATGCAGCCCCAGCTTCTCGTAGATTTCCTCCTCCGTCCGGCACGCCACTCGCAGCGCCGCATCGCGCGTCTCGGTCTGCGACCGGAAAAGGCCGTATTCATTGAGGCGCAGGCCGCGTTCGATCGCCCGCTGCCGCATCACGATGTTATGCTCCTTGCTCCCGGTAAAATACATCAAGGCGAACGGGTATTCGGCGTCACTCACCACGCGCAGGTCGGCTTGGATGCCGCCCCCCAGCACAACGCTCGCCTTGGTATCACCTTTGGCAATCACTTTCGACACCCCGGGCAGGCCGGCAAAATCGTCCAGCACCGCCTGCGGTTTCTTTGATGACGCCAGCAAATCAATGTCGCCGATCGTTTCACGACACCGCCGAAGGCTGCCGCCGGTGCTGCATCGGATCACGTCGGGATGTCCGCGCAGTTTCTCAAGCAGCTCCTCCCCCAGCGGCAATGCCTCGGCCAGCAAATGCCTCGCGGCATAGCTCCGGCGCCGCTCGATTCCTTCCAGGATATTCGCCTGGGTCTTCTCGCCGAACCCCTTCAGCCCCGCCACCCTGCCCTCGCGGCACGCTTTCTCCAGGGCTTCCACGCTCTCAATCCCCAGTTCGCGGTGTAACGCCTGGATTTTCTTCGGACCAAGCCCCGGGATCTCCAGCATCGCCACCAGGCCGGGAGCGATTGAATTCTTCAGTTCTTCGTAATACGCCAGGCGGCCGGTCGTGACCAGTTCGGTGATCTTCTGTTGCAGCGCCTCGCCAATCCCCGGGATTTCTCCCAGGCGCCCTTCCCTGACCATTTTCTCCAGCGGCTCCGCCAGCGTTTGAAGGCTTCGCGCGGCGTTCGAATATGCCCGAACCTTAAAGGGATTCTCACCCTTCAACTCGAGCAACGTCCCAATTTCCACCAAGATGTCCGCGACTTGGTCCCGGTTCATGCCTCCAGACTATCCCGCCGCCGCAAAAATCCAAGCAAACCTTCTGTTGCCCCCTTTCCGGTCAAACGGCGCCCCCAGCCCAGCCAAAAACTTACCCCCGCTCGTCACCCCCTGGCAGAAATGCCGCACTGCAGCAAACAGGGAAAAACTCGCGGCCTTATCGAAGCGCCACTCGGCACTGACCGCTTTTCAAAACCGGACGCTACAGCTTCACCTCGATGACCGCGTTGCCGGGCTCTGGCTTGGCCTCGATGCCGTGCCACTCTTTGCGCCCTGGACCTTCACCGATGCGGACCGTGTATTTGCCGGGCGCGAAAACCTTTGGCTGCCATTCGCGGCCGGAAATCCGGAGCGTGTAAACAACCTCGCCGTTCCGTTCGTCCACGACCTGGACCACCGGGTCGGTTTGGTTGCACTGAATCCGGGGGAGCCACCCGGCGGCTTTGCGCCCGTAATTCTGCAGCAGGTCCACCGTAATGGGCCAGCCGACGAACTGCTCCTGAGGGCCTGATGGGGAATTGGACCGGGGCCAGCACTCGAGGGTTATTTTCCGAGTCTGCTTGTCGAAACGCACCAGGCCATGCCCGGACGCGCTCGCCGCCAGGTTCGTGAGCGGCGCGGGAAACACGGTGGGGTTGGCATAGGCGAACATGGTCAGCTTGTTGCCCAACCCTTCGATGTAATCGCCGCAATGGGGCAGGGGACCGCTGATCGGATTCACCGCCGGTTCCAGCGGCAGCCATTTCCGGGGATAATAGTTTACGATCGAGGGGACGCAAAAGGCCACGCTGGCATCACGCCAATCATCCACGCCGTATTGAGCCACACAACCCAGGTGCTGATCGCCGCAGATGTGCAGGGCGAAACAGCGGCGGAGCAGTTCGACCGCCCGCCGCCGGCCGGATTGCGGCCAACCGTTGGAGTCGAGGTCCGCGAGCAACCGGTTCCCCTGGGAAAGGTGCGTGGCATAGCTGAAGATCGTTTGAGACAAGGCCACTTTGAATTGGGCTCCGGTCCAGTCCTCGCCCCATCGCTGGAGAAAACGTTCCTGGCGCGCCCCCAGAAGTTCCGCCCCGGGCACGTCCAGCGCCTTGGGGTCGTAAGCGGCATTCGTCACCCAATCCGGGCGGGGCGAGAGGGCGGGCACCAATTTCAACGGGCCATTGGGACCGGTCTTGAACTTGCGGTCCTCCAGGATGGCGAAACTCACTCCGCCCCAGTTGAGTTCAGTGAAATAAACGCCAATGCCGCGTTAAATGGGCGCCGGGTCCACGGGATCCGGCAAGTGGCTGGTCTGCGCCCGCTCCACCGCCTTGACATACTCCACGGGCATGTAGTAGCCGCCGTCGTCGCCGGCCGGATTCTTGCAGACCTTTCCGCCCGCACCCCAAAGATTCGGGTGACCGACATCGTGATCGTCCGGGATGCTGATCATGGGCCGGTCTCGAATAATCTCGCCGAACTGGCGCCCGAACAACAGCCAGGCCGCCAGGTGATCCTGGTGGTCATAGACCTGGTCGCCCGAAAAGAATAACAAGTCCGGATCCTGCTCCTTGAGCTTGGCGATCAGGTCCGGCTTGAGGCGGCGGTCCTGGCTGGAGTTGCCGGTGAAAGCGGCCACCACGATCTCGCGTTTGTTCACCGGATTCGCCCGGAGAGTGCCCGCATACTGGGCGACACCCCCCAGCGCGGTGACCCGATAAGGCACGCTCTGCCGGTCGTCCCAATTCTCCACGCGGAAATGCGCCGTCCAGGTTTTGTCCTGGCGATAATTGTTGTAGCTGTCTTCGGTCACGCGGGTGCGGGCGAGGGGGATCCACCGGCCATCCCGTTTCACCTCGAGACTGGCCTCGCGGCTCTCGCCGTCCAACAGCGGGTAAAGTTGGGCGGTCATTTTAACCACCCCGCGATGGATGGTGTAATACGCAAAGCAGATGGCGTTGGAGCGCGCCACCTCCGGAATCTCCGGCCGGTTCGGCCCGGGGCGCCTGGCGGGGGCGGCCATGCCGGGATGGAGGGTGGCGAGGAGGATCAGAAAGGAGAGGGTCAAAACGCGACGTTTCATTCAGAAGCCACTGTACCGAAAACCCCTGAGTTCCGCCACGTTGAAACGGATCATTTCGTCTGGACTTGTCAACGTCGGACTTTACAGCAGCAGGCCCGCAGCGTACAAATGTCTCCGATGAAGGACAGCCCGCCATCCGCGGAGGCTGGGCGTTTGGATAACACCCCAAAACGGGATCTTATCCAGACCCATGTAAACACTTGTCAGGCCACTCGACCACGCCATGAAACCATTCTACCGATTCGCGAAGTTGAGCGACCAGTGCCAGTGCGGTTCTGGTCGCACCTATCGAGCCTGTTGCTTTCGTGGCGAGTTGGTGGGGTTCGTCGTGGCAATGGTTCTGCTCGCGTTGGTTTTTTGTTTACCGGCGGACAGTTGGTTGTCACGCATCGTTTGCGCCATCATCGGAGTCGGCACATGGATTTGTGTTTTCGCGTTGCTCCGCGAGTGGTTTGTTCGCAGACGTTCCAAGAGATTGAGATGACGACTTTGCGGCCCAACCAGAGCGCTGCAGCGAACCGCCGCCCCGCCGGGCAGGCGGGCGGTTCGGATGATTTGTCAGCGATTGTTGCAGCCGACCGGCCGTTTCTGGCTGCGGTCGCTGAGCTTGGACGTTAGGCGCACTCGCGATGCACCTTATCCTCGAACCGATATTCAACCTGTTTGGCAAGCGGGCAATTGGACAGCTTGTTGGCGCCACAGTCATCGGCGCGATTCTTCCAGCACTGACATTCTTGCGAAACGGAGAGCGGCCACCGGGTAGTGTTTGGGGCTGGACAGTCGGTGGAGCGATTGCTGGTTTTGTTGGAGGGCTTTTTCTACTGTCGCCGAAGCGTTTCTTTGGGAGCATTTTCACGATCCTAGGGCTTGCCATCATTGCTGTGCCGATGAGTCGGGCAGATGGTTCACCGGCGGGACCTCAGGCGCATCTCATCAAGTTGAGCGTTGGTCTCGTTTTGTTCAGTCTCGGTGTTCTGCTTCTTGTTCGAGCATGGAGACGATTGAGATCATGACCTGTGCGCCTAACCATGCGCTTCAGCGAACCCGGCATGGCGTCGTGGTTGCAATCGTCCCATCCCGTGCGCCGGGTCGCTGAGCTTTTGTCGTTAGGTGCGAGTCAATGAAGCCAATCGCCCCAACTCCCTACATTGCTGCATACGAGGTCCTCGTCTTTCTCGCCCCTTGGTTAGTGTTCATGAACTTCAACCTTCGCAAGCTGCTTTACGCCCGAAGGACTGGTATCTCGCTCTTGTCACGGGGCGCTGCAGAGCGGATTCGCTCCTTGCGCCAAACTGATCCCTACGCTGCACACCTTCACCAGCGCCTCGTCCTGTGGCTGAAGATCACGCTTATCATGTGGTTTGTTGGTTTCACGATTCTTGGCTTGACACTCTACCTGTTGCACAGTCGAGGTGTTGTATGAAAAAACTGATAAGAATCCGCTCCTTACGCGCTCGCTCGTACTAAGCGCTTCGCGGGTGACTGCCTATCCACACCTGAGCCCGCTTTACTTCTTTATGCACGGATCAGTAAATGGCCGATCCCATCTGGCCCAAAATGGCCGGTTTTCAACTCACCCCAACGCGCCCCCGAGTGACCGGTTTTGCGCGCCCCGTGACACGTATATCGTGCCGTTCTCGACTCGGAACAGGTCATCGAACGAGGTGGGCTTGACAGGATCTGTACACCGCGAGCGGCGTCATCGTCGCTCAACGAGCGCTTGCCGGAGTCGCGGGTCTCGGCGGGGCGAGATAAGCCGACTTGAGGAGTCCCAACTCCGCTGCCGTGATCGGCAGCACGGAACCGTGGCGAAGCGGATACGGGAAGCGGAAGTCGGTGGCGCGTGCAAATTGGCCACTGCTCAGGTCATGGCTGATAAACGGCATGTAGCCGAACGCCCCGGGGCCAATTCGGTCGCTGACATTATCCAGCAGCAGACACCACTCCGGCGGCTGGCCATCAGCAGCCGCCTTCAACTGAAAGCAGATCGGGCCTTCGAAGTTCTTTCCCTTCCCGGCCGTGAACTGCTGCACCTCCTGCCAAGGCCCCATGAGCTTCTTGCTGCTCGCCATGCTGACCGACTTTTCCTGGTCATCCTTTATGAAGCGATAATAGGTGTCGCCATCGCGTACGAGGTTGATGTCAATGACATGATTGGGCTTCTCGACATAGACAAAGGGCTTGTCGAACGTAAGGAAATCCTTGGTGCGAGCCGCCCAGATGCGCTGCTTGGAGAAGTTGTCGCTCTTGGTTGTCGAAGCCCAGTACACCAGATAATCGCCGGCCTCTTCATCGTAGATCGCTTCTGGCGCCCAGGCACACCCGGCGTCCTCGGGAGCGACCGGCGCCAGCCGCGGCGGCGACCAATGCACCAGATCGCTCGATTCCCAGACGACGATGGACCGGCTTCCCGCACGCGTGTGCCGACGCCAGTCCCTGTTCCTGTTGACGCACAGATCGGTGGCGATCAGCCAGACCTTCTTCCCGTCGTGTGACCGCAGAAGAAATGAATCGCGCACGCCTTTTTCGCCCACGTCGCTCACCAGCACGGGGTTGCCGTCCTTCAGCGCCTTCCACTGCCTGCCGTCCTCGCTGATGGCCATGTAGATCTGCTCGGACATCGGCGTGGTCTCGTCTCTGAACGTGGTGAACAGGAATCCGCCGCCCTTTGCCGCCGATGCGTGGATGCAGAAAGTAACAGACATCAGAAAAGGTAGGTTCTTCATCTTGTTACTGATTCTGCGTCGCGCAATAACACGTCCCCGGCCCGGGGTAATGGTTAGATGATGTTGACGCCTCTCAGACCGAAGTGATGGGAAGCGGCCAGCAGGCGCGTATCATTCGAGTGGACCTCTTTCAGGCCGTGCTCGGCGGCACTTGCCAAATGGATGGCATCGGCGGCGCGCAACTGAACCGTGGCGGGTAGCGCTGCGTAGGCCTTAAGCAGGCGCGCCACGACGCCAGGCGAAAGGGGCAGCCACTCGTAGGCCCGCTCGGCGCAGTCCGCTTCAAATTGGCGGAGGCTGTCATTGAAATTCTGGCGGGTCAGTGCGCCTTCCCGCAGTTTGCGATGGAAGGCCGCGATGAGTTCGGCCTGCCCGTGCAGCGAACAAGCCACGCGGTCGGTCCTAGCCAAAGCTCGCACGGCTTCCCAGCCCGGGTCGCCCAGATACAAGCGCACCAGGTAGGCCGAATCAAAGTAGAGCATTAAACCCGGTCCTCCCGGTCCGCGGAAATGGCCGCCGTGCTGTCGGTGCCGCCCCGACCTAATCGGCCGCTCTCAATGGCCTTTTTGACTCTGGGGCTGACGTAATGGCGTCGGGCAAAGTAGGGGACTGGCGCCGGCTCGGCCTCGGGCAAAATCCTGGCGACCACCCGGCCATTGTCTGTTATTCGAATCTCGCCATGCCAGGAGGCTTGCCGGACCAACTCGCCCGTCCGGCTGTGGAGTTCCCGGATCGTCACCGTTTTCATGTGTCTCACTGTGACACGCTTTGGTGCCCGCTGTCAACCTCCCACTCAATAACAAGCCTGCTGACCACTCAACAGACCGACTGCGAAATTCACAAACCAAGCGCCAACTAGTGCCAGTAGACCAAAGAGCAATAGAAAACCGACGCCTAACATACGCCTAACGAGCAAGCTTGCCGACTGCCGCCGGACCGGCACTCAGACTGCAATGATGATAGCCGAGTCTCATAAACGGGGCGGCCCATCGGCGGGGCGGCTGTGGCCTGAAGCGCGTCGTTGGGCGCGGCGAACCAACCACTGATCGCTCCACAAATAGCCGAATGCGAAAAGGAAAGAAACTATGTATGCGAGACCTTAGGCCCAAGCAACCCCTTTCCGGCGCAACACCCCTTTCCGGCGTACCCGCGCCGGGACCGGCTGGAACCCAGAGGTGGGCCCTATCCCTTGGACAAGAAAAATCAACTTAGGTTTCCAGGCTCTGCGGGATTGGTTTCATTTGATTGGTTTGCTCTCACTGCTCGGCATTTTTACCACTCAACTACTCCCAGGCGCTACCATCCGGGCCGGAGTGTGCCCCGGAGCCGCACAAAGGCCGAAGGGGGCATGCCCGCGATGCTCCTTCTCCACAACGGGCTGTTGCGGTTGCCGGGAAAAGCGGACGCGTCCGCTCAAGGCTCCCAAACCCAGGGAACGATCACGCGATAAAAAGCTTTCGGTTCCGCCGCATTGGTGTCTTGTTGCCAGTTGCATGGCCCGAGGACCAGGCCCCCTACATCGGACCACGGGAGCCCCCGCGTGGGCCCAAGAGCGGCGGTTCTTTGCAGTTGAACCGGGTACTGACAAGGGCATAATAAGAGCATCGTGAACCCAAGCCCACTCCTAGCCCACCCCAGCCTTGCAGGCCGCCCGGCGTCATGTCAGCAGCCGTTGGTTCTCAACCGGGGTCTCCGCCATGCGACGGCTGCACTGTTGGCGGGGGCTCTTTGCCTCGGCCTGACAGTCCTCTCTGATGTTCGCGCGACCGAACTCCACGCCCGAGTCTTTCCCGCCGAGCAACTGCTCCGGTTAATCCTGACCGGCGGTTCGAACTGCTGGCATTGCCTCGAGACCTCCACCAACCTTGTGAACTGGCAGGAAATGACAACTCTGTACCAGTCGAACACCGCCTCCGTCTGGCCCGACTATGCCTTCACCAATAATTCCCAGCGCTTCTATCGGTCGCGCGATCTCAGCACGGCCCTGGACCGCTATGTGGCGGCCCCCGACACCAACTATTCCTACACGCTCTTGAATACAATTCCCGGCGCGGGCCAGACCACTTTCATCCTCGAACTCCAATCCCAAGCCTGGCTCACGACCAACGACGTCAACCGCACCCTCTGGAAGCATTGGCTGATCCTGGTCAAGCCCACCGCAACCACCAACTCCCACGGCCTCCTGTTCATCAGCGGCGGGAGCAACCCCGGCACCCAGCCCTCGAGCGCCGATTCCAACCTGCGCCAAATGGCTCTGGACACCGGCAGCGTTGTTGCCGAGCTCAAAATGATTCCCAACCAGCCCCTCACGTTCGCCGGCGAAACCATCTCGCGCACCGAAGATTCGCTGATTGCCTACACCTGGGACAAATACCTCCGCACGGGCGACGACCGCTGGCCCGCCCGCCTGCCCATGACCAAGGCTGCGGTCCGCGCGATGGACGCCATCACCGCTTTTTGCGCCAGCCCGGCCGCCGGAAACCTCACCGTCAACCGGTTTGTCGTATCGGGAGCATCAAAGCGCGGCTGGACCACCTGGACCACCGCTGCGGTGGACCCCCGGGTGGTTGCCATTGTCCCGCTGGTCATTGACGTGCTGAATGTCGAGGTTTCCATGATTCATCACTACAGTGCTTACGGTTTTTGGGCTCCGGCCATTGACGACTACGTCAACATGGGCATCATGAACTGGATGGGCACCCCCCAGTTCCAAGCGCTGATGGACATCGTGGACCCCTATGCCTACCGGGCGCGCCTCACAATTCCCAAATTCATCATCAACGCCACCGGCGACGAGTTCTTTCTGCCGGATTCTTCGCAGTTTTATTTCGATGACTTGCCCGGCGTTAAGTATCTGCGATACGTTCCCAACACCTCCCACTCGCTCAATGCCGACGCCATCACCACGCTGTCCGCCTGCTACCAATCCATTGTCTTCAACACGGCCCTGCCCCGCTTTTCCTGGAGCCTGGCCGCGTCCAACTCCGTCCGCGTGGTGCCCGCCGACCCGCCCAGCGAAGTCCGCCTCTGGCAGGCCGTCAACCCGAACGCCCGCGATTTCCGCCTCGCCACCATCGGCCCGGCGTGGCAAAGCACCCTTTTGACCAATCAGAGTCATGGCAGCTATCTCGGCACAGTGGCCCCGCCGGTTCAAGGTTGGAAGGCTTTTTTCGTCGAATTAGCCTACGTCCGGGCCGGGCTCTCACCGCTGAAATTTACGACCCGGGTTTTCGTCGTCCCTGACGTGCTGCCCTTCCACTATCCGCCTTGAAACACGCCTTCGCCCGGATGCTGAAACTTTTCAATAGTTCCCCGGACCTCCGCTTTGCCACTCATCTCTGGCGAGGCCACGGTTTCGCTCCGTGGCTGCTTGCCGTCGTCCTGGCGGCGTTCACCCGCCCAGCTCTTGCCGCCCACGGGCCCGGCGCCAACCTGACTGTTCGGGTCGAGAGTCGCTCCGGCGCGCCCCGATTGCTCGTCAATGGCCACCCTGTTCGAGCCCGCATGTTCTTTGGCGGGCCGGGTTCGGCGCCAATCCGCATCGAGCCCCAGGGCCGCCGCGTCGAGTTCGACTTTGTCGCCCGAGAAGAGGCTCAGGGCAAGGGCACCTTGCATTTTCGGTTCGGCCGGGTTCCCGGGGAGGCTTGCCTCGACGACATCCGCATCGTCGAGCTCGCGTCCGGCAAAGACCTTGCGCCCATCTCCGACTTCGAGGGGGGGCCGGAATCGTTTGCGCGCGACTGGACCACCTGGCCTCCCGACCCGGCGAACACTGTGGGCACCGTGGCGGTAAAACCCTCCATCGGAGCAACCAGTTCTGCCGGCCTGCACGTGACGCTCAGGCAGCCGCCTGCCGGCCCCTGGCCCGACTGGCACATCTATCACCTGCCCAATCTCGAAATCCTCCGCGGCCAACGCTACCGCGTCTCCTTTTGGGCCAAAGCGGAACCAGCGCGCGATTTGACCGTTGCAGTCTATCGGCCCGGCAATCCCTTTGTTCTGCTGGGTGGCCCTCCCGGCGCCTTCGAAGCCCAGATTCAAATGGCGGCTCAGGCGGGGGTGGACTTCGTCAGCTTTCCGATAGACCTGCCGTGGCCGGCTCCGGGACAGACTGCGGATTGGACCGCGGTTGACCACGCCTGCGCCCAGGTTCTCCAAGCCAACCCGCGTGCCCTGCTAATCCCGCGATTCGGCGCGGAACCACCCGAGTGGTGGCGCAAGGCTCACCCGGAGGCGGTTATGACGTGGGACGACGGCTCGCAGCAACACCATGCGGTGGTGGCCTCGCCCATTTCCTATTTTGATCGCGGAATGGGAGGCAGCGCCCCCGCCATGACCGCCGCCGAAAGCGTTGTCCTCGCCGGCAAACTGTGGCTGGTCGAGGACGACACCCGCACGCACCTCGGAACCGGAAACTTTCCCGGCGCGATTGACGGGGCGCGCGACGCGGAGGAAACCCTTGCGATGCTGAGGCGAAATGTGGCCCAGGAGGCCACTCGCAATTTCGCCACCTGGTGGATGGACCTGGCCATGACAGGTTGGTTTAACGATCCACGCCTGTGGGAGGAAATGAAACTTATGGAGAGCGTGGACCGCCTCTTTCTGGATCAACCCTTGCCTTTCAAACCCCAGGTCGCGGCGGTCATTGACGAGCAATCCATGCTCGCAACTTCCGCCAGCGCCTGGACGGTTACCGAGCCAGGCATTTATCAGGTGCGGCGGCCCTTGGGGCGCCTGGGCGCTCCTTATGGCCAATACCTCCTGGATGATGTCCTTCGAGGCCGGGTCGCGGCCAGGCTCTACGTCTTTCTAAACGCCTGGCACCTTTCAGCCGCCCAACGCCGGAACCTCGATCGCCACACCCGGCACGCATTTCGCATCTGGTGCTACGCGCCCGGCCTTTACGACACCAACCGCGAATCGCCTGAAGCGATGCGTGAACTGACCGGCTTTCATTTGGCCCCGGTTTCACCCCCGCGCGCCCGCCTGGGCAACGCCTACCGCGGCCGGGAGACAACTTGGGCTCCAGAATGCTTTCGGGGTCGAGGCAGCCGTTACCCCCCTGTTTGCTGCCGCCGACGCGGCCCCGCACGAAATCCTGGCGACCTATCCGGATGGTTCGCCGGCCGTGGCGATGCGCAAAACAGGCCGGGGCTGTTCGCTGTTCGTCGGCGCCCCCGGCCTGAGCTCCGACCTCCTGCGTCTGGCCGCCCGCCGGGCCGGCGTTCACCTTTATACGCAAACCGATTGCAATGTGTATGACAACGGCCCGATTTTGGCGCTTCACGCCGCCCAGGATGGCCCCGTGGCTCTTGACACCGGCCGCCGCGCGCCAGTTTATGATGCGTTGAGCGGCCATGCCCTTGGCAATGGCCCCGCACTTAACCTATCCCTGAAAAAAGGCGAAACCCGCGTTCTCCGCCACTGAATCACGATGTCAATGGGGCAACACGAAATAAGCGCTTGCACCGCCGGTCTTGGACATAACCCAGGTGGGAACGCTCGTCCCACGGCACGATTTCAAATGAACAGACCAACTTCTGATATTCCACACCAGCCCACGCCATTCACCGGCCGCGTTGAATTCAGCCCGCAGTTCAAGCCAAGGCCTCAGATCAGCCATGTGCTGTTCGACTGGGACGGCACGCTCTCGCTCATCCGCCAGGGCTGGCCCGAGGTCATGGTGCCCATGTTTGTCGAAATGCTGCCGCCTCTGCCGGATGAAACCGAGGAAACGCGCCGCCAGCTTGCCTACGACGACATCATGCGCCTCAACGGCAAGCAGACGATCTATCAAATGATCCAGTTGGCCCAGCGCGTCCAGGAACGCGGCGGAAACCCGCGCGATCCGCTCTGGTACAAGCATGAATACCTGCGGCGCCTGGACCAGAAAATCCGCCATCGCCTGGAGGGCTTGCGCTCCGGCGCGCTGCACCCCGATGATTGCCTCGTCTGCGGCGCCCGCTCCTTCCTCGAACTCCTGCGCAGCCGCGGCCTCACGCTTTACCTCGCCAGCGGCACGGACAAGGGCTTCGTAAAACAGGAAGCCGAGCTGCTTGATCTCACCCGCTATTTCGGGCGCCACATCTACGGGGCACTCGACGACTACAAGCAATTCTCCAAGAAAATGGTGATCGAACGCATCCTCCGCGAAAACAGAATTCCCGGCGATCAGTTGCTCTCGTTCGGTGACGGGTACGTCGAGATTCAGAACACGAAGGAGGTCGGCGGCCTGGCGGTGGCGGTGGCCAGCGACGAGGCCAACAACGGCTCCGGTCAATTCGACGAGTGGAAACGCCAGCGCCTGGTCGGAGTGGGGGCGGACGTGGTAATCCCCGATTTTCGAGATGCGAAACCTCTCCTGCAAATGATACTTGGAATATGAATCAACCAGCGAAATGTCTCCTGCTCATCGCCTGGCTCGCTGCCGCGTTCGCCTGCGGCGCAGGACCGGCCCCGGGGCGCGCGGAAAAACCCTTCCTCAACTCGGCACTGATTTTCCCCCTCGAACATTGGCACAACCATTCCTCCTGCGTCGTCGAATGCCCCAACGGCGACCTGCTGGTCTGCTGGTACAACGGCTCCGGCGAACGTACCGCTGACGATGTCCGCATCCTAGGCTCCCGCAAGCCAAAGAACGCGCGCGGCTGGAGCGCGCCCTTTCTCCTGGCGGACACTCCGGGCTATCCAGATACCAACCCCGTCATGTTCATGGACCCGCAAAAACGGCTATGGCTTGTCTGGCCCGTGATCCTCGCCAATCGCTGGGAAACCGCCCTGCTCAAGTATCGAATCTCCTCGAATTATCAAAAACCGGGCCCGCCACGCTGGGACACCACCGACGTGCTGCACCTCACACCGGGCACCAACTTCGCCGCGTGCGTCAACGCAGGTCTTGACGAACTCGCCACCCGCCTGACCGGTCTCGGGACAGCGCCCGAGTTCGATCGGTGGGCGAATGAGAATCGGACCCGGGCAGCCGACAAGCTCTGGTGCCGGCTGGGCTGGATGCCCCGGGCACGCCCTTTGATCCTGGAGGGGAAACGCCTCCTGCTGCCCCTGTATTCCGACGGCTTTGATTTCTCACTGGTCGCGTTCACGGACGATGGGGGACAATCCTGGCAAACCAGCGCGCCGATCGTCGGTCTGGGCAATGTCCAACCCACGCTCGCCCGGAAGCGGGACGGCACACTCGTCGCCTACATGCGCGACAACGGCCCCCCACCCCACCGGTTGCAAATCAGCCAGTCCCGCGACCGCGGCGAAACCTGGAGCCTGGCCGTGGACACAGACCGCCTGGACCCCGGCGCCGGCGTCCAGGTGCTCGTGCTGCAAAGCGGGCGCTGGCTGTTGATTCATAACGACCTTGAACAAGGACGCCATCGTCTGGCGGTCTCCCTTTCCGACGACGAAGGCACAAGCTGGAGATGGACCCGGCATTTGGAACGGGATGCCGAAGCGGATATCAAAGCCGGTCCCGGTTCCTACCATTACCCATCCGTGCTTCAGGCGCGCGACGGCACCCTCCACGCCACGTACAGCTTCCGGCAGAAACAACGCGAGCTCCGTCTGGACTCAGCCGGCCGTCCTGCCGCCGAATCCATTAAACACGCGCACTTCAACGAGGCCTGGATTCTCGCGGGAGATGCAACCGCGAATTGATTGGGAACCAGCGCCAGAGGCCGCGAAACTCGCGGCCAGGCACCCGGTTCATTTCAGCACCTACTGATAGCTAAGGACAACGTTCTCGCCTGCGAGCCCAATACCTGTGATTTGGGCCTGCTGCGTCCAGGCTATCCGATAGAACCGCGTGGTGCCGCTGCGCGGCACGGTGATCTTCCTGGCCCCAGCATCCACCAGCACGTTGGTCTCGGGAGCATAGACGCCGTTGATTTCCGCCGCCGATTCCACCTGGGGAATGGCGGGCACCAGGGCGACGTAATTCATCACCAGCCCCTGCTTGGTCGCGTCGTTGGGCGGGCTGTCGAGCAGCAACCGCACCGTGGAAGTGCCGCTCAGGTTGACCACGGCCAGCCCGCCGTTGGCCGACCGCAGGGGCACATACTGGTAATTGTGATGATAGAAGGTGCTGGGCACGTCAAACCGCCCCAGCGCGTTGGTCGTCGGCCCCGCCCCGATATGCTGGAAGGCCACGGGCTGGGCCAGGCCGCAAGCCGCCCGCAGATAGGCGTTGTAGTATCGCGCCCCGTCGAAGACCCGCGTGTAATTCAGCCATTCGCTCCCCTCCATGCGCATGACGTTATACTCCTGGAGGGCGGAATTCACGCTCGAGTACTTGCTGCGCTGGGTGTCGTAGAAGCGGGCGTAACCAATGCTGACCGGCGAAGTGCCGTCGGCGTAAACAAAACTGCCGTAATTGCCCTGTTGTGTCGCCACCGCGTCCATCGAACGGTAAGCATTCTCGTCCACATGAGGGCCGCTGTCGCGATCATAAAAATCCACGCCCGCCGTGCCCGCAAGGTCCACGTATCCCGAACCCGAGTTGATCGGCCCGGTTCCATTGGTCAGGTAGCCCGATGCCGGCGGATCGTTGATGAACAGTCCGCCGCTATAATCGTAATCCTCGCATTCGATGATCTTGACGGCCGACGAGGCCAGATAGGCGTCGCTAAAGGTGTCGAACGTGAACTCGTTGGTCGTTCGCCGGCCCAGCACGTCCTCCAGCTCAATTCGCGCCTGATACAATACATTGGAGGCGAGTCCGCCATACGCGACGTTCAGGTTGGTGGCAAAGCCGGAAATCGCCAGGTCCGCGGATACATTCACGCCATTCAAATACAGCTTGATGGCATCGGCGTTAACGCTGTTGGTCGTGGTCAGCGTTGTGGCGTCGAAAGTAATTCCGCTGGCTGCGGGATGGAAGTTCTTGAACGAGGTTGGCGAACGATTCACCACCTGCGGAGCCCCCGGCATTCCATGCGGAATTCCCGGCGGCGCCACGCCCGGCGGGGCGGTCTCGCCCACATAGAAATTGTCAAACGTCACGTCCACCGTCGGATCAAAGTCATTGTTGGACAGGTGATAGCCGAATACGCCCACATAGCCGTAGGGCGGAATATAAACCGAGTTGCCGTAGTAAGTATCATCCCCCGTCATCGTGAGCAGCGGGCGCGTCAGATCGTTCACATCATAAATGGCGCACGTGTAATACTGAAGCGAGTCGCCCAGGTTATTGGTGTTGCTCAGCACCAGCCGATAAGCCCGCCCGGGCACCCAGCGAAAGCCCACCTGGCTGACCGCCACCGGGTTGCCCAGCATCAGCGTGCCGTACGCGTTCACAATGCCCCAAACACTCATCTGGTCGCGATGACCCAGCGGCCCGGTGTTGCCGGGCCCGGTGTAGGACCGCCAGTTGTGGAGACGGACATTGAAGGTTAGGCCCATCGGTATGCTTGGGTCAAATGGCATCCCGGCGTAGATGTTCTCGTTGCTGCTCGCCCGCGCGATCAGGCCCAGCACCAGGTTGCAGTCCTGATTCGTATTCCACGCCACCACGTCCACCGCCGCATAGAAATTCGTGTAGATTCGGTTGGTCAGATAACTGAACGCCCGCGCATTGGTGTCCGCGCCGGAACTGGCTGGTCCGCCTTGGAGACGGTAGGCCCGACCGCCCTGGGCGTCGGGCGGAAAACTGAATGTGGCAGCCGGTATTGACGAGCGCAGCCAGCCGGTGTCGTTCCCATCGTCAAACGTGTCCACCTGGGCGCGGGCTCCCACGGCCCAGATCAGGGCGGCCGCCGCCAAGGTCAGAACCATCGGGCTTTGTCGCATCCTGGTCGGCCGGGATACCCGCGGGACGATCAGATGAATAAGAGAGGAGTTCATAGGTTTTTCTTGAGCAATTACTGGGTTCTCAAAGCAGCTTCCTGCCGGGCCCGCAAATTGTCAAACCCTAAACCGCTTACGCGCAAGGGATTGTTTGCTTACGACCCGGCGCATCTTCAGACCGCGGGCGAGACCGTTGTCCTCACTGCCAGCCCACACTGAACCTTCCCCTTGCCGGGCTCGGCGCGGGCTCACTTTCTCAGCCTGAGGCTGCCTGCTCTGTCCTCGGCAAGGCCGAACCCTGAGTCGGCTGGAGGGCCTCAAATGCCATGGGCGTTACGACCGACGCACCCGGGCAATCCAGGCAGCCAGCAGCCCCAACAGTCCAAGGCTCAGCACACCAGGCTCGGGAATGACCGCAACGATGACCCCCAAATAGTCCTCCTGCCGATTGGAATACACACCCGTGCTGATCTTTACCGGCAGCACCAAGGTCGTCGGCGTTAAGGCAACCAAATCGGCCGAGGTGTTGGCGCCTCCCTTGCCGATGAGGGATGACGAAGCGGCTTGGAAAGGTTGACTATTCAAGAATATCCCGTAATCCAGGTTGCCTGAAGTCAACGTCAGTGTTTGGCCGCTCGGGGCCATGCCGTCCTGGGCGGTGCCCGCTGTTATGTCGAATATAAGGTTCCGATAAACGCCGTTGATTGTGGCCAAGCCGTAACCTGTAATAAACCCGTTCGCTTTCACCCCGTAGTTACCAGGCCCATCCAGTGTGTTCGGCGCGGTTGTGAAAGACCCCGCTGGGTTCAGCAGCGCCACTATGGAACTCCCGCCGCTAAAGGTGAGCACTCCTCCGTTCAGGTCTCCGGTGATCGTGCCCGTAAAAGCATCCACCAATGAGCCCGGTGCTTGGGCGGCAAATGGAAGCCCAAAGGCTTGTCCCGAGAGCGTCAGGCTGCTTTGACTGCTGTCAACATAGTAGGTCACGGGAACCGCCAAAGCCGGCATGGCCAGGCCAAGAGCGACCGCTGCGACGCCGAGGAGGGAAACAACTTTAGTTTTCATGGGAGGGTAGTCCTTTTGTTTTTTGCTCAGACAGGCATAGGGTAACTGCACATTACGACTGATTTTGACGCCATTATATCAAGCAAGCCGTTGATGTCAACGCCTTTTTGAGTAACCTAAACGCCAATGGGTTAACGCGCCTTTCACCAGCCCGATAGTCCCATAGTCCCGTTGTCCTGTTGTCCCGGGCGTCCCGACCGCTCACCCCTTCTCCACCCGTCGCCGGGGAAAAGCGGCAGGGGACTGCCGCACTCCAAGACGCTTCGCGACCTTCCAGCGCCCCCGGTGAAGTCCGTCGTTCCGCTCAAATCCGAACGCATGTGAATGAAGGCTGAAGGTCTTGCTACCGGCATTCTTCAAGGCTGCCGCTCGATTTCCACTTTTTTCAGGTCCGAAACCCCCAATTCGAGGAGCGCCGCATTTGCGTAGATGTCGAAGTTGGGTTTGAGGGGAGCGGCGCCATGGCGGCTGCGCTGCCGCTCGAGCTCCTGAAGGCACAACACATCCAGGGCCACGGGATCGCGGCTCACCCACAACTCGTTGAGGACGGTCGAGTAGTGGAGGAGACTGCGCTCGCTGCCTTCGTACTGGCAAATGGTGGCATCCACGATATTTAGTACCACTCGGTCGGACAACGCCGGCAAAGCGTAAATCTCGGGGATGGCGGTGGCCAACCGGTCGGGGTCAGATTGGAACCGGGCAAAGTTGTCCACGCTTCCGGTGGTTAAGCTGTAGAGGCAGCCGGAAACGCCTGCCAGGTTATGGTTCAACAGGGGTACAACGTTAATGATTTTGGTCATGTCCCGGCTCACCAGGCGCGAGACGAAGGACTTGCGCCCGACGCCTTTGCCAGACTTGCCGAACTCCCAATCGCCCCAGACCAGGTTGCCGAGAATCGCGGACTCATAAAAAGTGTCGTCGTCGTAACCCGCTTGAAAAGCCCCCGCGAGGCGGACCTGATACCGTTCGGCCAGCGGCAGATACCCGGCCAAACGGAGGTCAGTGAATTGTTTGTCCCAAACGATGATGTTGGTAGCCGGCAAGCCGGCGGCAAGCAGGCCCTCAATAACCGCCTGGGCAACCGCGGGGTGAGTGCCGCTGGTGGGACCGGGGGAGGAGTAAACTTTGATGCCAACGATGTCCTGGGTGGACACCAATTGCAGCCACGCAGTTCGGACATCGGATTTGCCCGTGAGGCGTGTGATAGCACGCTCCATCATTGTCTGCATCACCTGCGGCTGAACCTGGAAGGTCACCGTCGCTTCCGGGTCTTTGACAATAACAATTCGGGCGGCCGGCTTGGCCGGGGCAACCGGTAACGGCTCCCCGCCTGCAACAGTTCCGGAAAGAGCACGAACGAACACCCAAGCCGCCGCCGCAAAGCGCAAGCTCCGGCTAAAACTGGAATCTCTGATACAACGCGACATAAGCAACGGCGACCGTCTTTCCCGCGAAAGCTCCGCGCCCCGGGTTGAGGGGCAATCGGCGGGCGGCCGCGATTTCCAACGTCTTGTTTATATCATATCCGCCGCCAGCACCCGGATAATTTCTTCGAGGGTGGTCTGGCCGGTCAGCGCGCGGTAAAGACCGTTCTGCCACAAAGTGCGCATGCCTTGTTGAATCGCGATTTCCTCCAGGGCCGAAGTGGTCACCTTGCGGAGGAGAGCCTCACGGAAAGGTTCGTTGACCACGAGCAGTTCGCTGACCGGCATGCGGCCCTGGTAGCCGGTCTGATTGCATTGCTCACAACCGGCGCCGCGGCGGAACTGCGCCCCCGCCAGAGCGGACTCAGGCACCACCTTGAGCTGGCTGGAGGTGGGTTCGTAGGGCTGGGCGCAAGCCGGACAGTTGCGCCGAACCAACCTCAGGCCCATGACACCGAGCACGCTGGACGCGAGCATGAATGGCTCGATCTCCATGTTTATCAGGCGGGTAAAGGCCCCGGCCGCCACCCCGGAATGGATGGTACTGATCACCAGGTGGCCGGTCAGGCCCGCCTGAACTGCGATTGCCGCGGTCTCCGGATCGCGAATTTCACCAACCATGATGACCTGCGGGTCCTGCCGCATGATGCTGCGCAACGCCTTGGCGTAGGTGAAATCCTTCGCGGGATTGATCTGGGTCTGGCTGACCATGGGGAGGTTGAACTCGACCGGATCTTCCACCGTGCTGATGCTGACGCTGACCCCATCGCGCTGCATGATATAGCAGAGCGAAGAATACATGGTGCTGGTTTTGCCGGAGCCGGTGGGGCCGGTGAACAAGAGCAGCCCGCTGCTGCGTTTGAGCACGCGCAGCAGGCCCTGGAGGGTCGAATCCTCGAAGCCCAGCGTGGCCAGCTCGAACCGCCGGTCCCGCGGATCGAACAAGCGCGTCACAATTTTCTCGCCGCGGGTGGTTGGGAAAATTGAAATTCGCAATTGAACTCCCTCGAGCTCCGGGCCGCCAAGGGCCACGCCGTCCTGGGGCATCCCGGCCTCGTAAGTGACCAGATTGGCCAACACCTTGAAGCGCATCGAGATTTTGTCCAGCAACTCCAATGGAAGATGAGCCACCTCGGTCAGCACGCCGTTGACCCGCGCGCGAACGGCGATCGAGTCCTCCCAGGGTTCAACATGCAAATCGCTGGCCCCCAGCCGAATCGCATCCTGAATCAGACAGTTGACCAGCACGCTCACTTCCACGCCCTGCGCCGCCGACTCGGATTGTAAGTACTCAATGGTATAGCTCATATTCTCTGTCACCTTTTCTCCATGCTCCTCCCCGCCGGTGGTCCACTATCCTTTCGATAGAGGCGGTAGGTCTTGTAGGGCTTGCCGCCAATGCCTTCGAGGACCCGGCACATCATGAGGTTGTCCTCGAGAATCCACGAGGCTTCCGACTCGCGAACTCCGGCCTCGAACCCCACTTTCAAACCTTCGATCAGCAGCGCCGATTCCAGCCCTCGCGACCGGTATTGCTCCTTGACGCCTAGCGTTAACACACGGGTTCTGCGGGGCCGTTTCCAGCCCAGCAGATAGGGAATGAAACCGGCCAGCTTCGGCGTGAACAACTTGCCGCGCAGGGGCTTGAGCGCGATGTTGAAATCAGGCAGGGCCAATAGAAAACCCACCGGCTCGTTCCCCGCCTCGGCAAGCCAGACCAGGCCTTCCATGAGCAGCGGCTTGAGCCGCGCGGCCATGAAATTGACCTCCGCATCGGTCATCGGGACGAACCCCCAGTTGCCCTGCCACGCTTCGTTGTACACCTCTTTGACCTTGGCCAGGTCCTGGTCGAGCGTCTTGCGCAGGACGGGCCGGAACTTCAGACCGCTGTGCCGCTTTTTCACCTTGTCGGCAATGCGAATGAGCCGGTCCAGCGGGATGTTGTCGAGGTCGAAGTGGTAGGCCAGCAGGTCCTTGGCTTTGACAAACCCCTCGCGCTCAACCAGGGCCGGATAATAGGACGGGTTGTAGGTCATCATGAACACGGGATCGGAGTCGAAGCCTTCGATCAAGAGGCCGCATTCGTCGTTCGTCGTTGGGTTCATCGGCCCCAACAAACCGTGGCAACGCTCACCCGCCGCCCACTGCTGCACTGCGGCAAACAACCGGCGGCTGACTTCGGCATCGTTCACGCACTCGAAGAAGCCAAAAAAAGCCTCCCGCCGGCCGGCCAGCTTGCAATGGGCCTCATCCACAATGCCGGCGATGCGCCCCACATCCCGCCCGTTCCTGGAGGCGATCCAAAGCTGCATCCGGGCATGCTCGAACAGGGGATTGGCGTCAGTAAAGACCTTCTTGAGGTCCAACAGCAGCGGCGCCACCCAGTGCGGGTCCCCGTCGTAAATCCCGTAACTCACCTTCAGGAACCGGCTGACTTCCCGCGGATGCCGCGACAGTGGAATAATACGTAATTCGTCGTTCACAGCTCAACCAAGCCCCACGCGACGCCCCCGCCGCCGGGCGCGCAAAGAGTGGCCGATGAATACGCCATCGTCAATGCGCGCCCGCGTTCAAAAAAACATCCAAGGATTTACCCGGGAGCCAACCGGAAAGCTCCCAAGTTCACAGCATCCCCCATGTCTGCTGACCTTGAGACATGCTGAAACAACAAGCTTTAATCGCCCGTCCCGAGCCGGAGCAAACCGCTCCTCACGGCCCCGCCAGGCGCCGGCGGGCGTTCCACAAAAAATTTTTCCTTGGCCTCCTGGCCGCGCTTCTCGCCGAGGCGAGCTCATTTGCCGGCAGCGTGACCCTGGCATGGGACCCCAGCCCTTCAACCGAGGTCACAGGTTACCGGGTCTATTATGGCACTGCCAGCGGCACCTACGCCGCATTCCTGTCAGTGGGCAACACCAACCGCGCCACCGTCACCGGCCTCGTCGCCGGCGTCCGGTATTACTTCGCCGCCACCGCCCTCAGCAGCTCCGGCCTCGAGAGCCCCTTTTCGACCGAGGTCAGCCAGTTGGTGCCCAGCCCCACCCAGCCCACCCTCACAGCCCGAATCACGCCGCAGAAATACGCTCTGCTGTCCGTGACCGGCCCGGCGGGTTACACGTATGAAGTACAGGCCAGCCAGACCTTCAGCAAGTGGCTCGTCCTGGGGACGATCACACTGAGCCCGACGGGTTCGGCCCAATTTACCGACACCAATGCCCCCGCCTACCCCGCGCGTTTCTATCGCCTGCGCCAACTCACCGCTCCCCAATCAGCCAGCCTTACCCTTCGGTTGAACGCGCAAAAACAGGCTGTTGTGAGCCTGAGGGGGGCGCCAGGCTTCACCTACGAAATTCAAGGAGCAGAAAACCTCGGCCAGTGGCAGGTGCTCGGGACAGTAACAGCCAACACCAGCGGCACCGGCCAATACGTGGACACAGCCAGCTCAAGCCAGCCCCGCCGGTTTTACCGAGCCCGTCAGATCACTTCTTAAGCCGAGGGGGAGATTAAAACAGGTTGCCAACCACCAGGCCGATCACGCTGAGCGGGCCCTGGTCCTCCAGACTTTCGGTGGCCTTGTCCACCTTCTGCAGGCTCAGCTTGGCGTTCTTGTAAAATTCCTGGTCGTTGATCAGTTTGCCGACGGTCCCCTGGCCCTGGTTCATTTTCTGGAGAATCTCGCGGAGATTGGTCATGGAATTGGTTGTCTCGCGATAAAGCGCGTCGTCGGTGAGCAGTCGGCCGACGGTACCCTGCCCGGCTTTGGCGTTGGCCATCAACTCGCGGGCGTCGCCAATGGCCAGGCGGGCATCACTCATGGCGTGGCGGGCGTCGGTCAGCCCGAGCTTCACATCGGCCGTCAGGTCCTGGATGTTGGTCAGGGCGCCGTGCGCGGACTGGTAGAGAGCGTCATCGTAAATCAACTTGCCCACGGTTCCCTCTCCGCGCGTGATTTGCGTCGAGATTTTCTGGAGGTTGGCGATGGTCGTGGTGAGGGGAAGCTGGTTGGCCTTGATGAAATCCGTGAAGGGGCCGAGCAGATTGTCAATCTTCTCGCCGGTAAAACTGCGGGTGAGGTTCTCGACGCCGGAAGCGACGTTGTCCATTTTCTGCATGATCGCCGCCAGGTCAGGCTGTTCGGCGGTGGCGAGGAAGGTGTTTTCCCGGGCGGCCAGCGGCGCGGTGGGCGAGCCGAAGCTGATGGCGACGTAATTCTGGCCCATCAAGCCGGTGAATAGCACCCGGGCAATGCTGTCGGTCCTGACCTGGGCGCCTTCTTTAAGCTTCATGCTCACCAGCACTTTATTGTTGGTCAGCTCGATGCCGTGCACACGCCCGATCTCGACGCCGGCCATCTTAACGCGGTCGCCGACCTTGAGGTCCTGCACATTATCGAACAGCGCGGCCACGTAATAGCCGCGCTGGAACAGGTCAATGCCGCCCAGGGTTTCGAGGATCAACACCGCGGCAATGACCACCAGGGCCACAAAAATACCAAGACGAGTTTCAAGCGTGTTTTTCATAACCAGACTTCCAGGAAGAATTGCGTTTAAATCCGGCGCTGAGGAATTCCCGCACCAGGGGTTCGGTGGATTGGCGAACCTGCTCGGGCGTGCCGATGGTCAAAATGCGGCCCTCGTGAATCACAGCGATCCGGTCCGCGACGCCAAAGGCCAGGTCGCGATCGTGTGAGACCACCAACGAGGTGACGCCGGTTCGCTGGTTCAGGCTGGCAATTTCCTCGGCGATGACCACGGCCGAGAGGGGGTCCAGCTCACTGGTGGGTTCGTCGTAAAGGATCAACTGCGGCTCGATCACCAGGGCCCGGGCGATGGCGGCGCGCTTGCGCATGCCCCCCGAGAGCTCCGAGGGCATTTTCTCCTGGGTGCCCGCCAGCCCGACCACCTCGAGCTTCTCCTCGACGATGCGCGCGATCTCCGCCGGCGGCTTGAGCCGGTGTTCGCTCAGGTACAGACCGACGTTCTCGCCCACCGTCAGCGAATTCAGCAGCCCCCCGGATTGGAACACCATCGCCAGGCGGTATTTGCTCAACACGTCACCGGACCGGATGGATTCCCCCTCGATTAAAATGTCCCCGGCGTCCGGTTCCTCGAGACCGACCAGATGTTTCAACAGAACGGTTTTGCCGCTGCCGCTGGGCCCCATGATCACGAAGACCTCGCCAGCCTGGACATCGAAATCCAGGCCTTTAAGCACGCGCTGCCCGCCAAAGCTCTTTTGCAGCCCGCGTACCTGGACGCTGACACCGTGGAGGTTGGAGTTGGGTCCGTTCATCAGCGCAGCAGAATTCGGGTGAGGATATAGTCAAAGAGCACGATCAGCACGATCGAGTTGACCACGGCCTTGGTGACGGACCGGCCAATGCCCCGCGGCCCGCCACGGGTGATGAGGCCCTGGTGACAACAAACCGTGCCCACCACCAGCGCGAAAATGAAGCTCTTGAACACGCCGTTGACCACGTCCTTGATGGCGACGACGTCGTTGAGGTTGGTGAAAAAAGCCTCGAAGGGAATATCAATCCGGGTGTTGGCAACCGAAACCAGGGCCCCGCCCAGCCAGCCCACCAGAATGGAGAAAACGACCAGCAACGGCAGCGCCACCGCGATCGCGACCAGCCGCGGCAGAACCAGGAAGGTAATCGGGTTGATATTCATCGTCCGCAGCGCGTCAATCTCCTGGTACACCCGCATCGAGCCAATTTCGGCCGCCATTGCCGACCCGATCCGCCCCGCAATCAGGATGGACATCATCACCGGCGCGAGCTCCTTGCAGATGGCGATGCCCACAACACCCCCCACCGCGCTGGCCAGACCGCGTTCAACCAGCACCGGCCCGGTTTGGAGCGCAATGACGCCGCCAATGAAAAACGACAGAATGCAGACCATCAGAAGACTGGCGTTGCCGATCTCGAAAAACTGATCGAACACCTTTTGCCGCTGCCGCCACGTCTGCGGCAGGGCCAGCAGCGTGCGCCAGAACAAAATCACCATTTCCCCGATATTTTGAAACATACCTAGTTACACCGGCAGCCTGGCTGCCTTCCGAAGCCGGCCTGCGCAAACCGTCCGCCGCGCGCCTCGTTTACGCCGGCGCCGATTCTACCGCGCCGGTTTTCCGACTGTATCTGAAAAGGCCGCACAGTCAATTTTCACCCTTAGCCGCCCCCGGCGCCGCCACCCCAAGCGCAGGCTTTTTGTGGCCACCCAACGGAATGAAAAACAAGCGCATCCCCCTCCCCTCCGCGCTCGAACGATATTGAATCAAGCCGAAAAGTGCAGACCATTTCCTCTTCCCCGGCGCCGTCTCATGGCGGTAGAGATTCCACAACAGGGACTGGCTGGCGCTGCCCGTTTCCGGGCGGCGCTCGGCCCGCCAAAGGGCCCAGAGCGGCGAATAGTTCCGCTCGATATTTTCGTTGTTGGCGAGGATCGGCTCAAGCGGAGCCAGAACCTGCAGGCGCCGGCTGCCATCGGCCTCCTGGCGGTGGAAGTAGAATGGCCAAAGCGCCTGCCACCCGCGGTGCTTGCCGGTCTCCGTGTTCTTCTCCTTCACGTCCGAGAAAAGAAAGTAGAGAATGCGCGTCCGCTCCCGGTCCAACGGGTCGGAATGCACGCGCTTGTAACGGTAAAGCGGCCAGAGATAGGCTTCGCTGGTTATGAACTCGGATTGGCTGCGGCTGAACAAAGGCCACACCCGAGTCGCGGTCTTGCCCTCGCCGCGCGCCACGACAAGCAAGGGCCAGGGCGCCTGCCACTCCACATACTTCTTCTCCCGGTCCTCGATGCGCGAGAAGAAGGGCCACAGAACGGTCGTCTGGTCGCGGGCCGGGGAGCGGGTCAGGTAGTAAGCCGGTAATAAAGCCTGCTGCCAGACGGGGTTGGGGGTGCCCAAGCCCAGCCGCTGTTCCGAGAAAATCGGCCACAAGGCCATCCAGCGTTCATGTCCTCCCACCGCCACCAGGTCGCCAAAATCGTTCGTTCGCACGGTCTGCTTCTTGGCTTCGTGCCCGAACAACGGCCAAACCTGCCAACCGGTCAGCCCCTCTCCCGTACGCCGGTGAAAAACCGGGTATAGATAGTTGCGCGTCACCATGTCTCGCTTTTCCGTCCGGCTATAGATGGGAAACATGACGAAAGAGATTTCGTCGCGCATCAGCCGGTGCTTGAGGCTGCCGTAGATCGGAAACAAGGCGGTGTAGTTTTCCGCAGGATCCGAAGAACGTTGTTGAAAGTAGATGGGAAACAAAGTGAAGCGGTCGCGATTGGTTTCGGTTTGGGTCGGGCCACCCGAAAAACTCAGCAACTGGATCAATTGCCAGCGATACTGCTCTCCAAAACGATCATACGTCAGCAACGGATAGAGAAAATCGTATTCGCGGGTTTCCAGGTCCGGATTCCGGCTAGACGAGAACAGCGGCGGCAGCGCCCAGGTTGTTTGCTCGGACTGCGATTCGAGGTAGTAAAAAGGCCCCAGCGCTTCAGTTCTGTAACCGCTTGTGAGGGTGAGATGAAAGCTGTCAAAGATCGGGCCGCAGTTCCAGGGGTCGCTGCCACGCATGTGGAGAGTTTGAACGACCTGCAAGAGGAGGAGCAGAGCCAAAGTGATGCAGGAGGTGGATGGGATTAATCTGGATGCCGTTATCGTTAATGAGAATCCTCTTAGCCCTTTTTGCCCCACGTTTTTATTGACTTTATCCATTCTTTTTCCTATTCTGGCCATAGAGCAGAGGGAGTTTACCTCGGTTCCTCCCGGCCCAGTGCCGATCGTGCATTGTCGGCGCTGGGTCGTTTTTCGTGGGGACGGGCTTGGATTCGGCCAAGGAGGTTGAGCAAAGCGGGCAGGAAGGTAAGCCCGGCAATCATGCAGGTTGCCAGCCCGATGGCCATGACTTGACCGAGGCTCTGAATACCGCGGTGCTGGGCGATTATAAGACTGCCAAAACCCGCGATCGAGGTCAGGCCGCTGACCAATACGGCCTTGCCGGTGCTCCGGGCCAGAATGGCGGGGTTTTGCTCTTCCGCATAGCGGTTAAGGACTTGAATGCCGTTGGTGACTCCGATGCCGATCACCAGCGGCAGCATCATGATGTTGGCGGGATTGAGGGGAATGCCCCAATAACCCATCAGGCCGCCGAGCCAGAGAAAGCCCACAATGACGGGAGTCAGTGCCAAAGCCACCGAAAGGGGGCTGCGAAAGTGAAGGAAAACCAGCAGTGCGATGGCCGCCAGGGCGTAGCGCGCGGCGTCCTCGTAACTGGTCTTCAGCAATTCGGTATAATAGTAGAGTTGCACCGGGGTACCGGTCACTTCGGGATCAAGGGTCTGGAGTTGGCGGATGAATTCCTGTTGATATTCGCGCTGCCAGACGTCGTGGCGCGGGTAAACCATAATCAGATACTTCCCCGTCACGCCGATAAAACGGTCCCGGAGGACGGGCGGGAGGTCCTCGATCCGCAGCGGGCCGGAGTCATCCTGCTGCTTAAGCGCGGTAAAAGTCTCGTGGAGATCCCGGAACAAAGCGCGTTGGAATTCGCCAAGCCTGGCGGCGATGGCGGGGTTGGTTTCCCCGGGCTGCATTTCCTTGCGGAGTTCCCCAACCGCTTCCCGGAGTGAATAAAGCTGCTCTGCCAGAGGGGGGGCGTTGGTCTGCACGACTTCCCGTGCCGCGCCCAGGTAACCGTAAAAGGAGTACAGCGTCGCGCTCAGCTCGGGAACGTTTACCGGGCGCGAGTCCAGGGGCGCGAATTCGAGCGAGGCCAGGTCGCGTTTCAGTTCGGAGACGATTTGGAGTTTGTGCCGCTGGTCTTCGGCCAGGAACTGGGTGATGGAATCCACGCTGGCCACGCTGGTCAGGTTGGTGATCTTGCGTTCAAGCGCCAGAGCCTCCTGGAGGTTGGTGGTAATCACCGCGGCGTATAGCACCGATTTGGCGGAAGACTCGATAAGTTTGTGCTCGAACTGGACAGCGGCCAGCCCTTTGCTCTGCATGTGCAGCAGATTGTAATCAAAGGTTACCTTGGATAACTGAGAGGCGCTCAACGCGCAAAGGGCGACGGTGATGACGGTCACCGCCACCGGCCGCTGGAGCCAGAGGTTCTCGATCCGGGCGCGGGGATCAATGCGCTCGCCTGCCTCATGGTCAATCACATTCTGGCGCCCCCGCAGCAGCAGGGCGGGCAGCAGCGTCATCATGGGAACCAGGCAGATGAGCAGGCCTCCGCCGCAAATGATCCCCATTTCCTGGACGCCGCGGAAATTCGTGAGGGCCATGGCCAGGAAGGCGCCGGCGGTGGTAAAGGCGCCGGTGAAAATGCCCTGCCCGGTGTAAACCAGGGCTTTGGTGATGGCGGCTTCCTCGCTCCGGCCGTGACGCAACTCCTCTTCGTAGCGGGAAATCAGGTGCACGCCATAATCAATGGCCAGGCCGATGAGGATGGGAACGAAGGTGATGGTGAGAATGTTCAGGTGGCCGATGACCAAGGTGGTAAAACCCATGGTGTAGCCCAGGCCAATGATCAGACAGAGCGTGGCCTTGATGGGCCGGCCGGTCTCCTGGTAGCCGTAAATAAAAATAAGGGCGCAGAGCATCAGGGCCACAACGGTTGCCACCGTGGTGTCCCGGCGCGACTGGTTCATCTCATCCAGCTCGAGGACCGGCTCGCCGGTGAGCCCGACATTCAGGCCCGGCACTTCAAGCCGGGTTTCCTGAACCAGCTCGCGCAGCCGTTGGATGGCGCGGTTGTTCAGGTCGGCCCGCGGCGCCTGAACCGTCACGAGGTAAATCCGCCCATCCGCAGAAGTCAGGTAAAGCTTTTGTTCCGCCCCGCGATCCGGGTTAAACAGGGCCGTGATGCCGGGCGAAGGCGGAGTGCCGCTGCGGCGAAGGCTGCTGGTGATCTGCCGCACAATGCGTTCGAGCGCCGGCAGCGCTTTCACGAGCGATTCGCTTTCCGACTGTTCCTGTTTCCGCGCCGTGCGGAACTGCGTATTGATCATCTGGATCAGCGAGACCAGGTTGGTGGACTGGCTGAACTTCTGGATGAACGGCCGGTAATCGTGGAGGGTGGCCTTGAGCTGCGCCAGATTCCCTTCCGGCACAAACAACAGGGCTTTGGCCCCCAGCATCTTGAGGTCGCCCTTGTAAAGCACGTGGTTGAACGTGTTGGTTTCCCGCTCGAGTTTGGCGCCCAGACGCTCGACAAATTGCCGGTTCTTCTCGACATCCTCGCTCTCGACCACCACCACCAGGTCGTCCTGAGTGGGAAACTCCGCCTTGAACTCCTGGTAAAGACGGTGGTAACGCTGGTCGCGGCCAACCAGGCTGCTCCGCCTGTTGTCAAACTCGAGGTTCTTGACCGTGTAAACCACGCAGACCACGAAAAGGCATACCTGCGGCGCCACCAGCCAGCGACGGTAACGGATCACCTGCCGCGCCAGCCAGTGAAGCCAGCGCGCCAGAAAACCCGACTCGTTCAGCGGCTTGATCTTCGTCCAGAGCGCGGGCGGCGGTGAAATCGCGAAACCGGGGCCAACAACCCCGGCAGCCGGGCTTCAGAGCGCACCAGGGGCGGCGTCGGGCGACTCCTCGTTGGAATAGACCTCCTTGACATCATCGTGATCCTCGAGGGCCTCAATCAGCCGCTGGACGGCAGCCAAAGCCGCCGGGTCTTGCAGTGGCACCGTGACGGTGGGCAATTCGGTGACTTCGGCCACAACGGGTTTGATGCCCCGGGCCTCGAGGGCTTTGAGCACCGGCTCGAACTTGGCCGGTTCGGTAATGATCTCATAGCCTTGTGGATCGGCCTTGAAATCTTCCGCCCCGGCCTCCAGGGCCAGCTCCATGAGCGTATCCTCGTCGGCGGCGTCCCGAGGCACGATGAATTGGCCTTTGCGGTGGAACAGACGGCTGACGGAGCCCTGGGTCGCGATGGAACCGCCGTTCTTGGTCACCAGGCTGCGGATCTCCGACGCCGTGCGATTGCGATTGTCCGTACTGATCTCCGCCAGGATGGCCACCCCATGTGGAGCGTAAATCTCGTAGGTCAGGTCTTCGTAACTGACGGCGTCGCCGCCGCCGGTGCCCTTCTTGATGGCGCGCTCGATGTTGTCATTGGGCATGTTGGCCGCGCGGCACTTCAGCAGTACCATCCGCAGCCGCGGGTTCATATCGGGGTCGCCGCCGCCCAGCTTGGCCGCAATGGAGATTTCCTTGCTAAGCTTCGAGAAAATCTTCCCGCGCTTCGCATCAATCGCGCCTTTGAAGTGCTTGACCTTCGCCCATTTGCTATGTCCAGCCATAACTCATTTATTCCACTACTGATTGAACCAAAGGCCGGCCCCGAGCAAAAGCGCAAATTCCACCTCCACACCCGGGCGCGCGAAATTCCCCCTTTTGACCAAGGTTAATCTGAAAGCAGTTCCTGTAGATCCTCCCAGTCCAGGGCCTGAGCCAACTGCTCTTCAGCGAGCAGCGTCTGGACCAGCGCGCGTTTCCGCGCTTGAAGACGGAGAATCTTTTCCTCGACCGTCCCCCGCGTCACGAGTTTGTAGCTGGTGACGACCCGTTTCTGGCCCAGGCGGTGCGCGCGATCGGTGGCTTGGGCCTCCACCGCCGGATTCCACCACGGATCGAAGTGGATCACGGTGTCCGCCCCGGTAAGATTCAGCCCCACGCCGCCCGCCTTGAGACTGATCAGAAAAACGGCAATGGCCGGGTCGCGCTGGAAGCGCCCGACTACTTCAGCTCGGTCCCGGGTCGCGCCGTCGAGATAGCAGAACTCAATGTTCCGGGCGGTCAGTTCCTCGCGCAGTAACCCGAGCATGGTGGTGAACTGGCTGAAGACCAGCACCCGATGACCCCCATCCAGCACCTCCTCCAGCAGCTCGTGGAACAGCTCGACTTTGCCCGATGTGTCCGCCCCGGGCCAAGGGGCTGTGTTGGCCGCAACCTCCCTCCGCGGCGCCTCAACCGGTCCCACCCCGGCGCGCTCGAGCAGGCGGAGGTCACAACAGATTTGGCGCAGCCGCAACAGGGCGGTCAGCACTACCATTCGGCTGCGCGCAAGGCCGTTGGCCTGGACGGCATTGACGATTTCCCGGCGGCTAGCCTCCAGCACCTGTTGATAAAACGCCCGCTGGCTCTCCGTCAGGTCGCAGAAACTGACCTGCTCGATGCGCTCGGGCAGGTCGGCGGCAACTTCGCGCTTCACCCGCCGCAGCAGAAACGGCCGCAGCCGCCGCGCCAGCCGGCTTTGGATATCTGCATTCCCCTCGCGGCAGAGGGGCAGCTCATAGCGTTCGCGAAAATCCTGCGCAGCTCCCAGGTAGCCGGGCATGAGAAAGTCAAATAGGGACCAAATATCCAGCACGGAGTTCTCCAGCGGGGTGCCGGTGAGCACGAGGCGATGCCGCGACCGAAGGCTCTTCACAGCCTGGGCATTTTGAGTCTGCCGATTCTTAATGTGTTGCGCCTCATCCAAAACCACGGTGTCGAACTCCAGCCCGCGATAGTCGGCGGCGTCCCGCCGCACCAGCGCGTAGCTGGTGATGACCAGATCGTGCTGCGGTATTTCGCCGAACCGCTCGTGACGTTGCGGCCCGTGCAGGGTGAGCACTCGCAAGCCCGGAGTGAATTTCGACGCCTCAGCGGCCCAGTTGAATACCAGCGACGTGGGACAAACGACCAAGTGGGGCAAGCGGGGTCCCGCCGTCCCAACGCCCGGAACCCGGCGCAGCGCCTCGAACAGGGCAAGCACCTGCACGGTTTTGCCCAGGCCCATTTCGTCGGCGAGAATGCCGCCAAAGCCGTTGATCCGGAGAAACTGAAGCCAGGCGACCCCCTCCTTTTGATAAGGTCGCAACACCCCTTCGAGCTCAAAAAGCGGGAGGGGCCTGGGCTTTCGCCGACCCGTTTGGCAGGCGGCGCGTTCGAACCACGCCGCCGGCGCCTCGACCTGCCAGCGCGGGTGCTCGCGGAGGGTCGCCTCGAGGAAACCCGCCTGGGTGTTGTCCAGGCGATAGGCGCCACCCTGTTGCTGGGGCCCGCAGTCCCGCAGCACCTCCTGCAAATCCTCGACCGCGCCGGTGTCCAGCAGCGCGTATTTCCCATTCCTCAGCCGGGTATGGCTCTGGCCCGACCGGAGCAGCCGCTGGAGCTCGGCCGGAGAAAGCCGCTCGCCGCCGGAGGTCGAGTAGGTCACCTCCAAGTCAAACCAATGGTCCCCCGTCCCCCTGACCTCAAACTGGGGCTCGATCCGCTCAAACTGCTGCCGCGTCCTGCGGTCCAGGCGCTCCTCGAGTGTCACCCTCCACTCTTTCTGGAGCCGCGGATATTCCCGCGCAAAAAAGTTCAGCACGAGGTCCTGGCCGTTCAAATGAAGGAGGCCTTGGGCGTCGGGACCCGTGAAGCCGCAACGCGCCAGCCGCGCCACGGCGGCCCGCTCCGCCACCAAGTTGCGCGCCCGATAGCGGGTGGGACACTCCGGGTCCGGCAACCAAGAGCTGTCGTTCAATTCAGCCGCGGGCGTGGCCCCGTAGAAACATTCGATCCGGGCCTGAAGCATGGCCACCCCCCCCAACAAGTGGAGTCGGAAGTCGGGTTCGGCCGGCTCGAGTATGAAATCTTCCAGGGTGAAGTTGGCTCGAACCTTCCCTTGGGCGGCAAGCTCGGGCCATTCAAGACTGAGGAACCCCGGCACCCGAACGCGCGGGAGCCGCAACGGCCCCTCCAAGAGCGCGGCCAGCGTGCCCGGAAGACTTAGCGGCTGCAGCGTTCGGTTTTGAAATGCCCAGAGTTTGTCACCGCCGATGATTCGCTCCGGAGGGGAATCGTCCAAACGGAGCACAATTTCACCATTCGGCTCCAGACGGCCCTCGATGGCCAACGCCAACGGCTCGCCGACGATATTAAGAGAATGCGCTCTGCCGAGGGTGACACGCGGGTGCCCGATCAGTGTCGGCAACAACTCGGTCAACTGCGCCGAGTTAAGGATGGCGAGAGCGGGGGTATCGCCTCCGCTCAAGGACTCCAACGCATCAAGAATGGACGCATCCTGCGCGGAAAGGGAGAAGGGCACGTCCAAGGGGAGGGCGTTCAAGGGCACCTTTCCCCGCAGCCGGCTGCCCTCGAGGCAAAGCATGACCCTCCCCCGCCCCAAGGCCTCCGCCAGATTTGGCGGGAGAATGAGGTGCAGTTCCAGTGGCTCCCCGTTTTCGCCACTGCCCGCCCGGCGCAACGCCTTGCGCGGCACCTTGGGTTCCGACCCGGCCGCAACAGCGGCTGCAGGCGAAGTGGATGGTGGGAACGGAGTCGAGGCTGGGGCCCGCGTCTGAAGGTAGTGCAGCCCAACGGCCACCGAATGGGCGCAAATGATCCCTCGTTGACGCGAGTCCCGGCAAGAACAGAGATTCTCCGCCTCACCCGCGCTTCTAATCAGCAATCCGGCAAGGTAGTTGGTGGTACCTTCACGAACAGAACCCTTAAGAAGAGGCGGTTGCCAGGAAGAAGCCATAACACGCCCACCGTCAAGCAGGCTGCGCGCCCGCTTGACGGCTTCCCAGCCGGCCAGCTCCGCCAGCAATCCCCGGGTCAGTTCGACGTTACTCATTGGCCAACAGCCTGCACCAGAATCAAGCCGGGGTCAGCCCCATAATGCTTGCCGACACCCCAACTCGGTGCCGGAGAGGCGGGTCTGCAGGCGGCGGACGCCCGCCAATGCAAAGATTATAGGACTGACCCCTTGACTCGTTTGGCCAGCAGCACGAGGAGCAGGGCCAGCCCCAGGGCGCAGACGATGGCCGCGCCAATGGGCAGGTCCACCTGGGCCGTCACCAGGAGACTGCCCACGCTGGCGGCGGTCGCGATGGCCCACCCCACCACAAAGCGCGCGACCAGCGAACGGACCAAAAAGATGGCGCAAACGGCAGGTATCACTAAGTATGAAAAGGTCAGGAGGACCCCGCCGATGTGGACAAAGCTGGTCACCACCAAACCAAAGAGCATGTAAAACAGAAAGTCCCACCAGCGAACACGGAGGCCGGCGGCCGCCGCCGCGCCGGCCGATGTCGAGAGGGCCAGGAACTTCCCGCGCAGCAAAAAATGAATCGTCCCCACCACGATATAAAGGCCAAATGTCTTGATCACCTCCGCCGGTGGTACCACGAGCAGCTCCCCCACCAGCGACCGCTGCAACTCCTCCTTGCCGCCGGCGGTGTGGCTCAGCACCAGCACCGCCGCCGCCGCCGCGACGACATAGAGAATGCCAATCAAGGCTTCCTGTGGCACCTGCTCGTGGCGGGTGCGCGTAAACGTCAGCACCAGCGCGCCCAGCAGGGTAAATCCAAGCGAAAAGGGGAAGCTTTGCCAATCGTGAAGATCGTAGCCGGCCAGCATGGCGACACAGGTGCCCAAGGCGGCGGTTTGGGCCAGCGCCAAGTCCACAAAAATGACGCCCCGCTGGACGATGTGAAGACCAAGATACACCAGCAACCAGGGCAGGAGCAGGCTGGCTATCAGCGGCCACTTGAGCAACAGGAGTGTCTCGGGGAGTGTTGCGGGCATGGTCGGAATAGGTCTTAAAGGGCCATCGGTGACAGTTCAAGGGGCCAGGGCATCCGCCAGCGTCCGGACCAAGTAGTCCATCAGCTCGATGTAACCGCCCTCCGTCCCTCTGACCCCCCCGGGAAACTGGGAAACCTCGACCACTTTCGCCCCGGTTCGCCCCGCCACAGTCTCCGCCGTCCTGCGGTCCAGGTAACGGTCCACGATGACCACGCGGGCCTTGCGTTCTTTCATTTGTGCAATCACTTCCGCCAAGTGGGTTGGGGTTGGCGGAATGCCCGGCTTGGGTTCCAAAAACAAATCTATCTTCAGGCCAAAGCGCCGCCCGAAATAAGGCCAGGAATTGTGATAACTGACAACGGTTTGGCCCTTGAAGGGGGCCAGCGCCCGCTCCCACTCGCCGAGTTTGGCGCTGATCTGCTCCACCAAGTTGCTGGCGTTGGCGTGAAACCGCGCAGCGGACTGCGGTTCAAGCCGGGCAAACACCCGGGCGACGTGCCGGGCGAGGATCTGTGCGTTTGCCGGGTCCACCATGAAGTGAGGATTGCCGGCCGCGTGAATGTCTCCCTTGGACCGATCCAGCTCGGTTGGAACCTCAAGCATTTCAATCCCCTCGTTGGCAAGGACATGGCCCGGACTGTCGCCTGCGATCTTTCGATTGCCCGCCCGTCCCAATAGGGGCGGCAGCCAACCGGCCTCGAGTTCGGCCCCCCCTTCGATCAGCACATCGGCCTGGCGCAGCTTCACGATCATGCTGGGCTTGGGCTCGACAAAGTGCGGGTCCTCGGTCGGCCGCGCCAGGCAAACGACCTCGGCGTCCTCGCCGCCCACGGCGCGGGCGATGGCCGCCAGCTCGGGCGTGGTCGCGACGACGTTGAGTTTGGCTTGCGCCGGGGTGCCATTCATCAGCAAGCCACAAAACAACAACGGCAGCAGCAGGAGCGGGGCGAGACAACGCGTGGCAGCCCGGCCGACTGGCCTTGCCGGACCACGCGTCCGCCAAAGGGAAGCCGTTCCATCCAACCAGAAAGAGAAGCGAGTCATAGGCGGAAGAAGAAGTCAGAATTTATGGGCCGCATGAGCCCCCAGAAGGAATTCAAACTGCAGCCAGACCGAGTGGTCCACCCCCTCGACGAGCCGGTCGTCGTAGTTGTACTGAAGCCGGAGCTTCGAAAACTCGCTCGGGTACCACGTGAGATTGGGCGAAAGCCGCCAGCGCTGGGCGCGCTGCGGGTCACGCTCCAGCAACGCGCCATCCAGCGCGAGCGCGCGTCCCTCGTAATCCGCCGTCTGGCCACTGACGTAATCAAACCGCAAACCCGCCACCCACCCCGGACGGAATCCGTAGAGCAGTTGCGAATAAAAGCCATAATCCGTCAGGATTTCCCCTCCCAGCAGCGCCGGCGCGCCGCTTCGCAGGTCAATGATTTCGCCGGGCCCGGCCACGCCATCCCCGTTTTCATCCCAATCAAACGCCCCGGCGTCATACCGCCGCAGCAGGACTTCAGTTTGAAAACTGACGAACGGGAAGCCGGCATGATGCGAGGCCGATTTCCATTTCCACGTGAGGTCCGCCCCCAAAATCTGGCTGGTGGTGCGGCCGGCCTCCTCACCTCCCCGGGAATTGGGACCTAACGCGCCCGAAGCACCCAGCAACAACACCTGCGTGTCGCTGAGATCAAACGACACCGCGTAACGACTGGAAAACAGCATGTCTTCAAGGTGTTCCACACCGCGGTCGTTGTCCGCGTGCCGATAGGCAAAGGGCGCCGCATCGTGATCCTCGTGGCCGTGGCTATGGCCGCTGCTGCGAAAACTCGAGGCGGTTTCGCCATGGCTGTCCTGCACCGCAAACATCAACTCCGAGTAGAAAGGCGTGGGCATCAGCCAGGCGAGGCGCCCCCCCGGGTTGCGCAAGCCATCGGGGCCGAAAAAACGGCCCAGCACCAGCGGCGTATCCACAAACGCCCACGTGTGGGGGTGAGTCGGATTCTGCCGTCCAAACTCGGTGTAAATCTGGCCCGCCCGAGCCTGTAATCCCCCCGGCAGCGACAATGTTTCCAGCCAGGCCTCCTCCAGCTCAAGATTGGATTCGCCGTCGGCATCCACTTGGAACAGCACATTCGCGTTTCCGGCGAAATACGGGTCCACCGCCCCGGAGAAGCTGGCCTCCACCCCTTGCACAGTGAAACCCCGCTGGTTGGGGTCATGCCCCCCAAGTTGGGTGCCTCCGGGGATGTCGTCCGCCGTGGAACCGCCGACGGCAAAGGTTCCCACCAACCCCAAGTCCATGTAGGCGCTACCACGCTGCAGACGAATCGGGGTGCTGGGAGACCATCCCTTTGCCTCCGCAGCTTGGGGGGAAGGCGCTACCACAGCAGGGCGGTCAGCTTCTGTTCCGGGCACCCGTTCCGGTCGGTTCGGTGCTTGTTCCGCCGGCTGGCCCGTGCTGACCTGCCCGTCCCGCGCAGGCGGCTGCTGACCGTTCAGCGTTTCAAGTCGTTGTTTCAAGGCTTCAATTTCCCGCCGCTGCTCTGCCTGCACCCGCTCGAATCGGCGCTGCAATTCGTCGAGCTGACGCCTGAGCTGTTCCGTCTCATTCTCCGGTGGGGCCGTCCACCCCGTACCGTACGCTAACATCACCGCCAAAACCGCCGCAATTCTGTTTGTCTTCATAGAACTCCTCAGCGCGCCTGCTTTTTGAGGCGCACATTTACCCGATAATTACGAACAATGAGCTGACCAAGCGAGAACAGGTCAGCCCGGGGGCGGCGCGCGGCTCGGAGAGAGGTGATAGTCCGCCCCGCACCCCGGAGCCGGACGGGCGGCGACTAGCTCGATAAATGGTGTCTCGGGAGGAAGAATCGCTGGTGCGGAAGCCGGTATGGTTCCCGCGTGCCCCGTGGCAAAGCCATAAAGGAAACAGGGATGGTCCTGCCCGTGGCTGGCTCGGCACTCGGCCCGGTGGTGGGCGGCGTGGACGACTGCGGCAATGGCGGTGTAAGCCACCAGCAAGGCAAGGCAAATCACCAGCCCCACTCTCGCAGCGAACCGGCGGCCGAATCTTTGCAATAAGGATTGCACGAGCGCGGCTAAAGCATGGCGTGTGCCGGGCGCGATGCAAGCCGGAAAATACGGATGGGACGTCGGGCTACTTGCTGACAAAGCCTGTGAATAACTTCCAGAAGGCGGCCAGAAGAGGTTTTCCACGCGTATTGCTAACCAATTGAAGCTAAATATGATTTAAGCAGTTTAAGTCTGGAGAAGCAGTCGCGGAGTCGGTGTTTTTGACGGTGAACAAGTCTGTGAAAACGCTATGGAAGTGTCTCGGAATAAGGCCAAAACGCGATTGAAAAGGATTGACTTCTCACAACTTTCAGGACTAGTATGATGGCACCTTTCGAAAACTCTGAAAATATTATGTTGTGCTCCTCCCAGAGTGATATCACTCGGAAGATGGCGAAGCTGGTGCTGGTCGTGTGGCCACTTTGCCTGACGGTTCTGCTGTGCGGTCAGACGGTTCTGGCCGACACCTCCGTTCCAGCTATTCCTCAGCCGGCGGAGTGGACTGCGGGGCCCCGGACCCTCAAACTGGGCACGGTGGCTGAGATTCAAGTGCCGGAAGGTTTTGAGTTTACCGACGCGCAGGGTGCCCGGTTTGAATTGGAGCGTAAGGGTGAGCAAGTTGTGACCGGCCTGCTTGGTGGGTTGCGATACCGGAACAGCACCATTTGGATTAGTTACCTACCCATCGGCTACGTCACAGACACTGAGCACACGGTAGATGCAGCCGCCATTCTGGGAGAGCTTAAGAAGCAAGCCGAGGCGCGCAACGACTTGGCCCGCAGACTTGGCAAACCACAGGTCACAGACCTGGCATGGGAGGTGCAACCGGTTTATGACCCCCAAGCAAAGTGCTTGGAATGGGTTGTGCGGGTGGAAAGTTCGGCTGGCATAAGTTTTAACACAAGTTTCAACCACCATTACCGTATCTTGGGCAGGCATGGAGTCATCAACGCGGTCGTGGTGCGGCCGTATATGAATGCCGCTGACGTAAGCCGTCTGCGGGACGTTGCACGGAGCATTTCGCTCCAGGCTGGCGAGCGTTACACCGATTATGCTGAGGGCGATGCGGTTGCCGCCTATACCGTGGCCAGTTTAGCTGCAGCAGACCCTGCGAAACTGGCCCAAGCGGTCCCTGCCATGGCCGAAGCCGGCAGTCTGAGGACATTGTGGATCGGTCTGGGTGTGGCATCGCTGCTCCTTGTCGCCATTCTGATCGTCGGCATTGCTCTGGTTCGCACCTTCCGCCGCCACCAGAGCTCGACCGGGGCCCCAGCCATCCCCCGCTTTGAAACAGCACCCGCTCCCGAGCCGGCCGCCAAGTCTGCCGCCGGAAACGGCAACGGCTCCCCCTCGGCCAAGTCCGAACAGACCGCCAAACCCGTCAGTTTCAGAAGACCAGCCGCGCCTCACCCGGGTCGAAACGGTTCCTCCTCCAGGAAGGTTAACGGCTCGAACCGAAAGCGCGCCTTCGATTACAACCGCTATTTTGCCGACTTGATGTCCAGCGTTTCGAGCCATTCGTCCCTGCCTTCCGAGGCCACTCTAAGGCTGCGCCAACCCACCGAAAACCGGGTCGCCGGGCTGGCCGCCCCAATGGTTGTCCCTGCGGTCACGACGGCACCGTTGACCGACGTCCAAGCCCAAATGATCGCCAGCCAGAAGAACCTAATTGAAGACCAACGGCGGCTCATCCAGGAACAAACCCGGCTGATCGAGGAAAAAACCCGTCTTATTGCGGAGAAGAACGCCCTGCTCAAGTTGCAGTCTGAGTTGATAGACAACAAGTTACTATGATTTGCTGCCAGGCAAAAAAATCCAAATAAAACCCTTGACTTTTTGATCGAAAAACCCTACAAATTTGTTAACAACTAGCTAAACCTTAAACAATTTATGAAGGCTCCCGCAAAAAAGACGTTTGGGAAGGGGTTGATCCTCCCGGTATTATTGGCCGCCGCAGTGGTTTGTTTCGGTTCATTAAGCCGCGTTGAGGGCCAGATCTACACGTTGACTGACAACAATTCCATGGCTCAGGTTGACGTTGGCAGCCAGGCCGGAATGTTCAATTGGTCCATCAACATGCCAGACGGCTCGTGGCAAAACCAGTTGAACCAACAATGGTTCTGGTACCGGATCGGGAGTACTCCAGAGAAGTCCATTGACACGATCAGCCCCGCTGCAGTTTTGCAACCGAACGCTCGCACGCTGATCAGCACCTATGCAAACAACCAGTTGACTCTACAAGTGACCTACCTGCTCAGTGGCGGCAGCGTGGCCAGCGGAATCTCGGACATCGGCGAAACCATTTCAATTAAGAACACGGGCTCCACCCCCCTGAGCTTCTCCTTCTTCCAATACTCGGACTTCAACCTCGAAGGTGTGCTCGGTGATCAAAAGGTCACGTTGGGCAAGAACCTCCGCGGCCTGTGGAACGAGGCGTTTCAGGAAAAGGTAACGAGCGGTTACGGTTTGACTGAAACCGTAACGACCCCGGGTGCTAACCATGGCGAGGCGGCGATTTTCAACAGCACACTGGTGAAACTGAATGACGGCGTGGCGGACAATCTCAACGACGTTGGACTGAGTCCGGTCGGGAATGCGACTTGGGCGTTGCAGTGGGATTTCTACATCCCGGTGGGCGGCTCGGCCATCATCAGCAAAGATAAGTATATCCGCGTGCCGCCGGTGCCTGAGCCCTCCACCTTGGCTCTGGTCGGTTTCGGAATGCTGGGACTGTTGCTGCGTCGGCGAAGCGTTTGATCGCCGGACGGAAGTTCGCTTTACAAGGCCGATTTCGATCGGCCTTTTTTTTTGCCGACAGACCCCCTCTGGTCTGTGTTCCAGCATCACTCTCAGAGGTGCCCATGAGAATCAACAGGATAGTGAAGTTTCTAGGCGCGGCGGGCATGATGGCCGCCTGCGCCGCAAGCTTCAACGTTTCGGCAGGGGGCAGCGGCCTTAACACCATCCTGGTCGTCAACCAAGCGAGCAGCAACTCGGTCGAACTGGGCAATTATTACTGCGAACGCCGCCAAGTCCCTCCGGAAAATGTTTTGCGGATTCGCTGGACGGGGGGAAATGTCTCATGGAACCAATCCCAGTTCGAAACCAACCTGCTCAATCCGCTGGTCGAGATGGTCGCCGCACGGAAACTCGACGCGCAGGTTCATTACGTGGTGCTTTCAATGGATATCCCCTTCCAGACCACGTACCTTCAGACAATCAACAGCACCACTGCTGCGCTGTTCTACGGTCTGAAGAACGCCGCCGGCGCCGAATGGGCTTCGATCACCAACAGCTACGCCCGCAGTGAGCAATCCTTCCCGGCTGCCAAACCCCAATCCGCCAAGGGCCCCTCGTTTCTGACGACGATGATCACTGCCAAAACGCTGGACCAGGCTCGCGCCATAGTGGATCAGGGTGTGGCCAGTGACGGCCTGGCACCCAACGAGCCGGTGATTTTCGCCAAAACCAGCGATACCCTCCGCAATATTCGGCACCGTGCCTTCGATAATGCCATCCTTGACCTCCGCCTCATGGGACGCCCTTGCACGGTTCGCACCAACTCGAATCAAACTTTCGGGCTCACCAACCTCTTCGGCTTGCAGACGGGCCTGGCCAACTTCAGTGTCAGCCCCCGCATGTTCGTCCCCGGGGCGATCGCCGACAGTCTCACATCTCACGGCGGAGTCATTTTTGGCCCCAACAGCCAGACCACACTCCTTGCCTTCCTCCAGGCCGGTGCTGCCGGTAGTTACGGTACGGTCGCCGAACCCACTCCGAACCCCGACAAATTCCCAGACCCCGTGGTCTATTTTTACCAGGCGCGTGGATTCAGCCTGGCGGAGGCTTACTACCAAAGCGTATTCATTCCCCATGAAGGACTCATCGTCGGGGAGCCCTTGGCCGCCCCTTACGCCCGGCCCGGGAGCAT
Source organism: uncultured Verrucomicrobiota bacterium (assembly GCA_964631605.1). Taxonomy (GTDB): domain Bacteria; phylum Verrucomicrobiota; class Verrucomicrobiia; order Limisphaerales; family UBA8199; genus JARKQH01. Next base: position 38,067 of record CAZVYG010000004.1, on the reverse strand, counting down.
CCGCTGGTTGAATCTTTCCGCCAACATGGAGCTCAGCGGCGTCGTGCCGCTTGCGCTGCGGGCCGTCGCCCACTCGCCGCAACATCCCCTCCAGCGCGTGGAGCTGTTCCTGGATGGCAAATTCCATGAAACCCTCACCAATCTCGCACCGTCGCCGGGAAATCTCCTTCATCTTTCCCTCAACGGGTATCCCATCACCTCCGAGGTGAACGAACAGAGCACTCTGGCCGACGCGGTAATGACCCTGGCTGCGGCCGTCAACCGTCCCGATGTCCAGGCGATCACAGGCGTCCTGGCCATACCCCACGGCGACCGGCTCGAACTGCAATCCAGCCGGCTCCCCGGTATGCCTCACCCGGCCTTCCATCGGCTTCCCACTCCGCTCGGAGTTGGGACTTATTGCCGTGTAGTTTATCTGGATGAAGACTCGCCGCCGAGATTGACCGTGTTAGGGCGAGGCGAGGACGGAAATCTGCGCCTGGCGGGCGCCCTGGCAGCAGCCGCCTCCTGCGTGGTCGAGGCTTCCAGCGATCTGGCGCTCTGGACCCCGATCTTCACTAATACGAGCGCGTCGGCTCTGGAGTTTGTGGATATACAAGCCACCAATTACCCCCGCCGGTTCTATCGGCTCGCCGTCCCGAGCTCGCGACCGGCCCTGACCGGTGCCAAGGAGCCCGCAGGTTACCGCGTTCGCGTTCGCGCGCCGCCCGGCGTGCCCTGCCGCGTCGAAAGTTCGACCGACCTCGTCCATTGGGCGCCCCTGACCTCGAACGCGGAGGGGGGCAATTTCGATTTTCTTGACCCCGAGCTGCCCGGCGGCAGGTTCTATCGCGCCGTCATTGAGAAGCCTGCGCCGGTGACGCCCGGCCTGAAAATTCTCGAGACCGAGCCGTCCAGCCACCTCCTCGAGGTTACAGGCGCCACCCGTCCCTACCTTCTCGAGTATTCAACCGACCTGGTTCATTGGCAGGCGGCAGCCACCAACTTCGCCCCGAGCCGAATGCATGCCCAAACCGGCTCTTCGTCCGGCTCCGCCCCCCGACTTAGCACCTTCCTAACTGCTTCCTCGGCCGAGTTCCTCGATTCCCCGGCGTTCGGCTTCCGAAGTTGTCAGGTCAGCGGCACGCTGCAGCCCGGTACTTGGCTGCGGCTCACCGCACTCAAGACCAACGGCACAAGCGTGAGCGTCGCCTTCACCAACCAGAACGAATTCGCCACCATCATGAACCTGGTCGAGCAACTCGTTGCCAAAGTGAATGCCGAGCCGGCTCTGCAGGGACCAGATGGGCTGGTCGTCGAGGATTTGACTGCGGGTTGGTTTTCCTCGGCGCTGTTCAGTTTGCGCGCCCGCGGTCCGGGACTCGGCGCCGCAGCCTTGCGGGTGAGCTTGGCCGGCTCGGACAGCCTGGTCATCCGGCCGGAAACCGAAACCACCCTGGATGAAAACATCGCCGACCTGCGGCCGCGCAACCATGTCTTCGTGACGGCTGGCGCGCCGCAGGTAACTGTCAACCTTACGCTCGATACCAGTCTCCTGGCGGATGGTTTCCACGAGCTGACGGCAGTGGCTTACGAAGGCAGCAGTGTCAGCACCCAGACGCGGACCTCGCTGCCGGTCCAAGTGCGCAACACCGCTCTCGCGGCAACCATCGAACGGCTGCCAGACGAAGCGAGTCTGCCGGCCACCGCCACCTTCCAAGTCCGGGTCGCCTGCAATACCGCTGACGTCAACCGAATTGATTTGTTCAGCACAGGCGGGCGCCTGGCTATGCTCTCCGCCCAATCCACGGCCCTGTTCAGCGTGAACGGTTCAACTCTCGGCGCCGGACTGCACCCCTTCTACGCCGTGGTCGAAACGCGAAATGGGGCCAGCTATCGCACCGAAACGCTTTGGGTGCGGTTCACCCGCTGAACTCTGAATCTTCTTGGTTCCGCTTTCATCTCCGCGGGGCGCTGGGGCGCGCCGGGGTCGGCCGCACAAAAAAACTGGTTGTAAAGGCGGCATGCATTTACTCTTGTCACGGGCCGTGATGAACCGGCGTTTGCAATGAGAGACCTGCAGAGTCCCAAACTCATGTGGTTGAAAGGGATTCTTTTTCTGGTGATCGGTACGGTTTCCGCAACATGGCTCTGGTTGGAGGCGCCGGGACTACAGCGCACTCTCCTGCTGGCTCTCGCAATTTGGGGGTTCTGCCGGGCCTACTACTTTGCCTTCTATGTGCTGGAAAAGTATGTGGACCCGGAGTTTCGCTTTGCCGGCTTGGGCTCGTTAATCCACCATCTTTTCAAGCACCGGCGAAAACCGCGGAACTCATGAGGGAGGCGCCCGTGCCAACCAAACCCTCCGCCGACCCAGGGCAGGAAGCCAACCCCAAGGCTGCTTCCCACCCGAGGTTGTCCGCCGACCTGCGGGCCCTCGCCGACCATTGCCAGGACAGAGCCGTGTCATTAGCTGAAATCGTGCAAGTGCTCCATGGAAGGGGCTACCGCTTGCTAGTCGTGCTGCTGTGCCTGCCCTTTCTAACGCCGATACCTTTGCCTGGGCTTTCCACGCCGATTGGACTGGTGGTTGCGCTGATCGGGCTGCGGCTGGCGCTGGGCCAGAAACCGCACCTGCCCCGCCGTTTGATGGCCAGAGAACTCCCGCCAAGGGTCCTGTTGCGGGTGCTGCGCGGCAGCAGCCGACTGGTGGCCGCTTTTGAGCGGCTCTCGAAACCTCGTCTCCAGTTTTTGTACCGGAACACCCTGTTTCAACGGATCGGAGGCGCCCTGATTGCTTTATGCGGATTGAAACTCCTGCTGCCGGTGCCCATTCCCATGAGCAATTTCTTCCCGGGGTTCGCCGCCGCCCTGCTTGCCGCCGGCTCATTCGAGGAGGACGGCTGGCTCTTCGTGGCCGGAACCGTGACATTCTTCGCCTCCGTAGCCTATTTCGGTCTTCTGACGTTCGGCGGTGTGGCAGTCTTCCGTAGCATCTGGCAACACCTGGTCGGCGGTTGAAATTCAGCGCACAAGTGTTGGCAAACAAACAGGCGGGATAACCACTCCCCATTTGACTAACGGCTCCTCATTCATCAACATTTTCACCCGCTGAGAATAGCGGATCATTTACATTTGCATTGATAAGTTTATGCCTCCAAAAACTGCTGAAAAAATGGCCGACAAGCCCCAAGACAAAGCCACTGAGCAAAAGGCCACCGAGGCCGCCAAAGTCGCCGCCGCGCGCCAGCGGGAGCTGGAGGCGGCCATTTCCAGCATAACCAAGACCTATGGCGAGGGCAGCATCATGCGCCTGGGTGACGCGCAGGCCCTCAAGAAGATTGAGGTCATCCCCACCGGCGCCCTGGCGCTCGACCTGGCGCTGGGCGTGGGCGGATTGCCGCGCGGGCGGGTGGTGGAAATCTTTGGGCCCGAATCCTCGGGCAAGACCACTCTCATGCTTCACGTGATCGCCAACGCCCAGAAAAACGGCGGCCTGGCCGCGTTCATTGACGCCGAGCACGCCATGGACCCCGCCTACGCCAAGCGGCTGGGCGTGAACCTCGAGGATTTGCTTGTCTCCCAGCCCGACAGCGGCGAGGAAGCGCTCTCCATCTGCGAAACGCTGGCGCGCTCCAATGCCCTGGATGTGATCGTGATTGATTCGGTCGCCGCCCTGGTGCCCAAGGCCGAACTCGAGGGCGAAATGGGCATGGCCACCATGGGCATGCAGGCGCGCCTCATGAGCCAAGCCCTTCGCAAGCTGACCGCCATCCTAGCCAAGGCCAAAACCACCTGTGTCTTCACCAACCAAATCCGCGAAAAAGTCGGCGTCATGTTCGGCAATCCGGAAACCACCCCCGGCGGCAAGGCGCTTAAGTTTTACGCCAGCGTCCGCATTGACATCCGGCGCAAGGACACCCTCAAGGACGCCGCCGGCACGGCGATCGGCAACCACGTCAAGGTGAAGATCGTCAAGAACAAAGTCGCCCCGCCCTTCGCCGAGGCGGAGTTCGACATTCTTTACAACCATGGCATCAACAAAGAAGGCAGCATCCTCGACGTGGGCATCGAGTCCGGCGTAGTGGACAAGCGCGGCGCCTGGCTCCAGTTCGAGGGCGAGTTGATCGGCCAGGGGAAGGATGCCGCCCAAAAAGCCCTCGCCGAAAAACCCGAGCTGGCCCGCAAAATCGTGGACGCCATCCTGGCCCGGCGCAGCGCCGTCAATGCCGCGTAGCCTTGGTTGGTCGGCTCGCAGACTCCTTTGGGTTCCCACCCGAATCCACCCCCGCGATCCCGGCTATTCGCCACGGCTGAGGCAGAAGATGGCAAGGTCGGCATTGAGGTTGGCGTCCTCAAAAACCTCCGTGTTTGCCTCGGTGTCCAAGGCAATGCGCTTATGAATGCGGATGCGCTTGCACCGGCAGAATTCCTCGAAGTCGGCGATGGTGAAGAAGCGGACGTTGGGGGTGTTGTACCATTCGTAATGGAGCACGCCGCCGGACTTGGGGGCGCGGCCTTCCTCGGCCAGCATGCGGCGCAGGCGGTGGTAGGCGAAATTGGGGATGCTGACGATGCCGGTGCGGCCGATGCGCAGCATTTCGGTAACCACGTTTTCGACATCCATAACCGCCTGCAGGGTTTGAGACAAGATGACGCAATCGAACTCGTCATCGCCAAAGGCGGCAAGCCCTTTGTTGAGGTCCGCCTGGATCACGTCGAGGTCGCGGTGGATGCAAGTGAGGATGTTTTGTTCGTCCAACTCGACGCCCACCAGCCGGTGGTGATTGGTTTGTTTGAGCCGCCAGAGGAGGCCGCCGGAGCCGCAGCCTAAATCCAGCACGCTGGCCCCGGGCGGAACCAGTTCCAGGATCCGGTCGTAGTCGAGGCGGTGCTGGTGGAAGATGCTGGTGGGGCCGTGGGGGTCGTCTTTGAGCGGCGCCGAGGCGTTGCTGGCGGCCTGGAGGTTGGCGAGGAACGCGCGGGTCATTCCGCCATAAACCGGGAGTTCGTGTTCGAGCAGGAAGGCATCATGACCGCAGTTGCTTTGAACATTGCAGTAGCTGACGGGAGCCTGATTGGCAACCAAGGCATTGACAATATCCCGTGATTGCTCCGGGGGAAAGAGCCAGTCGCTGGAGAAGCTGATCACCAGCCACCGGCACCGGGCGCGGCTGAAGGTCCGGGTCAGTTCTTCCGGGGTGCGGCCCAGGTCGAAAAGGTCCATCGCCAGCGAGAGGGTGACATAACTGTTGGCATCGAAGCGCTCGACGAACCGCTGCCCCTGGTAACCGAGGTAGGAGCCGACGGAGAAGCGTTTTTCGAATTCGATGGCGACGTCGCGTGGCTGGAGGCGGTCCGGCTCGAACTTTTCCTTCATCGCCTCGGGCGAAAGGTAGGTGATGTGGCCGATCATCCGCGCAAGGGCCAGGCCGACTTTCGGGCCGTGGGGTTTGTCGTAATACTGGCCGCCGTGGAAGTGCGGGTCGCGGATGATGGCATTGCGGGCGACAACGTCAAAAGCCAGCGCCTGCGCGGTCAGACGGGGAGAAGTCGCCAGCGCCACCACGCCGCGCACCCGGTCGGGAAAACTGGTGGCCCAAGTGAGGGCCTGGTGGCCGCCCACCGAGCCGCCGACCACCGCCAGGAGTTGGGGAATCTGCAGATGGTCCAAGAGACGGCGCTGCACCTCGACCATATCGCGCACGGTGATGGTCGGAAAATCACGGCCGTAAGGTTTGCCAGTCTCGGGGTTGATGCTGCCGGGGCCGGTGGTGCCGCGACAGCCTCCGAGGAGATTGGGGCAGATGACGAAGTAGCGGTCGGTGTCAATCGGCTTGCCGGGGCCGACCATGATCTCCCACCAGCCCGGGTCATCGTCGGGATTATGGCGGGTGACGTGCGAGTCGCCGCTCAGGGCGTGGCAGATGAGAATGGCGTTGTCGCGCGCCGGGCTGAGCTGGCCATAGGTTTCGTAGGCCACGGTGACCGAGGGAAGGCGTCCCCCTTTCTCCAATAGCAGGGGATCGCTCAGAGTGAAATACTGCGCATAGCGCAACGGCTTGCTGTGCCGCACGCTGTCGCTGCTTTCAAAAACGTCTTTGGTCGCCACAAGCCTATTTTACTACGCCGTCGGGGCCGCCAGCGCCAGAAGATTTCCGTGTGCAACCCGTCAGCCAGGGTGGGAAGAGGGTTTTGGGTGAAGGCTGGCCGGGGATAGGATAGGTTGGGGAGGAATGAGCGATTTGTTTTTCCAACTGGGACGGCGGCTCGGGCACGCGGCGATTCCGGTGGCGCGGAAGACGCGATGGGCCTGGCGGCTGTTTGCCGGATCAGAGCCGGAATCCCTGCAGGCGGAGGCCGAAATGGGGGCGGCCATGGCGCGGGAAGTCGCGGTTTGGGAGGGCGCGACGGCGGACGACAGGCGGCGGCTGGAGGAGATCAGCGAGCGGCTTCGGGCGCGCCTGCGCTCGCCGGCCCGGGTGTTCCAGGTTCAAGTGGTGAACACGGGCGGGGCCGCCGCTTTCAGCCTGCCCGGCGGTTACATTTTTCTTGATATTGCCCTGATTGATTTGAGCGGGCGAGACCCGAACGAGCTGGCGTTTGTGGTGGCCCATGAGATGGCGCATGTGATTCGGCGCCACGCGCTGGACCGATGGGTCGCGGGGGCGGGGATTCAGGTGATGGCGACGTTGATCAGCCGCGGGGCCTTGGGTGCGTGGTGGCGGGAAAACGGAAGCCGTTTGTTGCGCAACGCCTACGACCGGCAGCAGGAGTATGAGGCGGACGCCTTCGGGGCCCGACTGGCGGGGGCGGCAGGATTCGATCCGGCGGGGGCGGTGCGGCTCCTGGGGCGTCTGGAGGGGCTGCGGCAAAGGCCGGGTTTGCTCGGCGAGCATTACGCCTCGCACCCGCCGGAAGCCGACCGCATTGCGCGGCTGCAGAAGAACGAGCTTATGCGCCCGGGCAATTCCGCAGGATGAACACCCGTCATGCCTGAGCCGCTTTGAGGCGCACCAGCAGGCCCGAGAATCGGTGCTGGGTGCGCTGGTTGCGCACGGCGAGAGCCAGGGCTTTGCTTTGTCCGATCAGCACGACAAGCCGTTTGCCCCGCGTTACTCCAGTGTAAACCAGGTTGCGCTGCAGCAGCAGATAGTGCTGCGTGGCCAGCGGGATCACGACCGCCGGGAATTCCGATCCCTGGGCTTTGTGGATGGTGATGGCATAGGCGAGGGCGATTTCGTCCAGTTCGCCAAAATCGTACACCACTTCGCGCTGGTCGTAGCGAATGGTGAGTTCGCGGTCATCGGGGGCGATGCGGGTGACCTGGCCGATGTCGCCGTTGAAGACCTCCTTGTCGTAGTCGTTTTCAGTTTGAATGACCTTGTCGCGAAGGCGGAAGGTCCAGCCGAATTTTTCCACCCAGGGTTCACCCTCCCGGGCCGGGTTAAGTTCACGCTGCAGGCGGGCGTTCAATTCGCGGACACCGAGCAAGCCGCGATTCATGGGGGCCAGCACCTGGATGTCGCGGATGGGGTCGAGGCCGAATTTGCGCGGGATCCGCTGTTTGACCATCTCGAGGAGGAGCTCCAGGATGCGTTCCGGCTGGTCCCGCTCGATGAAATAGAAATCCGAGTGGCTGTCGGGAGGCGGGAGTTCCGGCAGGAGCCCCTGGTTGATCCGGTGGGCGTTGGTGATGATGCGGCTTTCGGCGGCCTGCCGGAAGACTTCGGTGAGCCGCACGACAGGCGCCACGCCGCTTTCGATGAAATCGCGCAAGACGGTTCCGGGGCCGACCGAGGGCAGTTGATCCACATCGCCAACCAAGAGCAGGCTGGCGTGATCGGGCACGGCGCGCAACAGTTGGCTCATCAATGGCACGTCCACCATCGAGGTTTCGTCCACGACCAGCAGGTCGCAATCCAGCGGGCGTTGTTCATTGCGGGTGAAACCGCCGCGCGCGGGGTCCACCTCGAGCAACCGGTGGATGGTTTTGGCTTCGAGCCCCGTTGTTTCGGTCAGGCGGCGCGCGGCGCGGCCGGTGGGAGCGCACAGGAGACAGCGGACTTTCTTGGCTCGCAGAATGCGGAGGATGGCGTTGACCAAGGTGGTTTTGCCCACGCCGGGGCCCCCGGTGAGGATCAGGAGGCGCTGCGTAAGGGCCTGACGAAGGGCGGCTTTTTGGCTGGGAGCAAGCTCAAGACCGGTTTGTTGTTGGCACCAGGCGACGGCCTTGTCAAAGTCAATCGGCGGGTAAGGTGGAGCCGAGCCGCTTAATTGCGCCAACCGGGTCGCGATGCGTTCCTCGGCCTGCTGCAGCACGGGAAGAAAGATCAGCGTTTCTCCGGCGAGGCTTTCCGCAACCAAATCTTTGGCCGCCAGGGTGGCATCGAGGGCCGCGTCCACGATGCGCTCCGGGACGGCCAGCAAGCCGACCGTTTTTTCCTTCAGCGTCTGGAGCGGCAATCCGCAGTGCCCCTCCCCGCTTGCCTCCAGCAGCAAATGCCGCAAGCCCGCCCGGGCCCGGATCAGGGAATCGGCTGGAATGCCGAGCTTCTGCGCGATGAGGTCGGCGCTCTTGAAGCCGATGCCAGGGATGTCCTGGGCCAGCCTGTAGGGATTCTCCCGCACGGTTTCGATGGCGTTTTCGCCGTAGGTTTTGTAGATACGCACCGCCCGGCTGGTACCCACGCCGTGGGAATGGAGGAAGACCATGATGTCGCGAACGACCTTTTGCTCGGCCCAGGCCGCCTTGATGCGGCGACGCCGTTCGGGGCCAATGCCGTCCACTTCTTCGAGGCGGGCGGAGTGGCCCTCAATGATCTCAAAGATTTTTTCACCGAAGCGGGCCACGAGCTTGCGGGCGTAAACGGGACCAATGCCCTTGACCAGGCCGCTGCTGAGGTATTTTTCGATGCCCTCGCGGGTGGTGGGGGCGGTGCTGGTGAGCGACTCCGCGCGAAATTGTCGTCCGAATTCGCGGTCCTGGACCCAGCGTCCCTCCGCCGTGAGCCACTCGCCGGGATTGACCGCCGGCAGCGACCCCACCACGGTGACCTCCTCGCGATGGCCGCGAACGCGGACTTTGAGGACCGCGTAACCGTTCTCCTCATTAAAAAACGTCACCCGTTCGATCAAACCGGTGAGATGCTCCAGCGAGCCTGTAGGTTGGGGCTGCACACGGATAACGAAAGAAGTGCCCGATCAATCTCAGGGCTCAGGTGCACCCGCGCCCAGGCCGCGCTCGAGGCAAAAGGCGCCCAGGCGCGCATACTTCTCCGCCACGCTCCTGAGCCAGGCCCGTTCTTCGGCGGTGACCTGGCGGACGACCCGGCCGGGCACGCCGACAACCAGGGAGCGGGGCGGCACCCGCATGCCCTGCGGGACCAGTGCGCGGGCGGCGATCAGTGATTCTTCGCCGATGACCGCGCCATCCAGGACGACCGCGCCCATGCCCACCAGCGAACAGTCTCCGACGGTGCAGGCGTGGATGATCGCGCCGTGACCGACCGTGACATGGTTGCCCACGAGGCAGGGAAAGTCGTCGGACAAATGCGCAACACAGTTGTCCTGGAGATTGCTGTGATGGCCCACGACGATCCGGTTGATGTCTCCGCGCAGCACCGCATTGTACCATACGCTCGAGTGGTCTCCGAGCGTCACCGCGCCGGCCACGACCGCGCCGCGGGCGACGAACACGTTCCTGCCCAGGACGGGCTTCTGAAGCAAAAACCGGTTGAGCTGCTCTTCGAGTTCCATAAGCGCCAAACTGGCGAAGGCGAGGGTAAACCGCCGGCGGATGAATGCAAACCGGGGATTTTGTGCTCGCGCAGCAGTCTTAGCCTACTGACAATGGGCTGACTTAGCGAATGAGTCAGGATTGTGTGAATGCGAACGAGCCTGCCGCGGCGCCGGGCGGGGAGGCGGCCGACAAGGCGCTGGACCTGCCGTTGCAGGGTTTTCAAGGAACACCCGAGGACATAGACCGCCAGTGGTTCGAGCAAGTTTACACCGGACGGGGGGACCGGATGAAGCAGTTGACAGTCCGGGCGGTGCTCATGGGCGGGGTGCTGGGCATGTTCATGTCCGCCTCGAACCTGTACACGACACTGAAGCTGGGGTGGGCGTTTGGGGTGGCGATCACGGCGTGCGTGATCTCGTTCGTACTTTGGAACGCCCTGCGGGCGCTGAGCGGGGGACGCCTCAGCCAGATGAGCATTCTGGAGAACAATTGCATGCAGTCCACCGCGTCGGCGGCGGGTTATTCGACCGGGAGCACGATCGGGACGGCGTTTGGGGCGTTGCTGCTGATCGAAGGCATGCATCGCCCCTGGTACGTCGTCGCCCCCTTCGTCTTTTTTACCGCGGCGCTCGGCGTCTTCCTCGCCATCCCGATGAAACGGCAGATGATCAACCACGAGCAACTCAAGTTTCCCAGCGGCATTGCCGCGGCGGAGACGCTGCGCAGCCTTTATTCCAAGGGCAAGGAAGCCATGCGCAAGGCCTACGCCCTCCTGATTGCGCTGGGGTGCGGCGGCGTGGTCGGCCTGCTGCGCAGTTACGGCACCCTGGTCGAGCAGTTCCGCAGCGCCGGCCGTCCCCAGCTTTGGCTCGAGAAACTGCAGGGCTGGCTGTTCATTCCCGAGGCGCTGAATTTTCCCCAGTGGCTGAATCCCCTGGCGCGCGGGCAAATGACGGGGCTGGCGTTCGAGCCGAGCGTCTTGTTGATCGGGGCGGGGATGATTACCGGGCTGCGCGTTTCACTTTCGATGTTCGCGGGTTCGATTATACTTTACTACTTCGTCGCCCCGCCCTTGCTGGCCATGGATGCCGCCCATGCCGGCGTGGCCGGCTACGTGCCGTCGTTTACAGTCAGCCCGGATGGGAACTTCAATCCCACCCGCTGGGCGCTTTGGGGCGGGACTTCGATCATGGTGTTTTCCAGTCTGGCGAGCGTGGCCTTGCAGTGGCGAACCCTGGCGCGGGCCTTTGCGGTTTTCAAGAAAGAGGAACGGGCCGCGCACAGTGCGGCGCTGGATGCCATCGAGGTGCCGTTTTCGTGGCTGGTGGCCGGTCTGATTCCGATCACGATTGGACTGGTCATCGTGCAATACCTGGCTTTCCAGATTGCGGTGTGGCTGGGGCTTATCGCGGTGGCGCTGTCCTTCGTGGTCTCCCTGGTTTGCTGCCGGGCGACGGGTGAGACGGATACCACCCCCATCGGGGCGATGGGGAAGGTCACCCAGTTGCTCTACGCCGTGCTGCCGGGTGCGCGCGGAGTGGCATCCATCAACCTCATGGCGGCGGGTGCGACCTCCTCGGCCGGCGGCGCGGCTGCCGACTTGTTAACCGATCTCAAGAGCGGTTACATCCTGGGCGCCAACCCGCGAAGGCAATTCATCGCGCAGTTTATTGGGATTTTCTTCGGCACGCTGGCGATTGTGCCGGCGTGGTATGCGATGGTCCCGAACCAGGAAGCCCTCGAGGCGTTTAATCCCCCGGCCACCAATATGTGGAAGGCGGTGGCCGATTTACTTACGCAGGGTGTGCACATGCTGCCGGAAACGGCGGTCTGGGCGATTGTGATCGGCGCCATCCTCGGCGTGGCTCTGCCACTGGCGGCCAGGTTGTTTCCCAAGGCGGCGCCGTGGCTGCCGTCCGCAATGGGATTGGGCCTTTCGTGGGTGATGGTGTTTCAGAATACGCTGTCGTTTGCAATCGGGGCCATTCTCGTCACGATCTGGAGCCGCGTTAACAGGAAGCACGCGGAGGTGTATTATGTCCCCACAGCCTCGGGGTTGATTGCTGGAGAGTCACTGATTGCGGCGCTGATTGCGATCGCCGCGACGGTAGTGGGCTTGTTCGCATTGCGTTAAGATGGCCGAGGAGGGGCCTGATGGCTGCCAAGCCGGCTCAAGGGTGGACCTTCACGACCCTCGCCCCGAGCGGCGGTCTCTTGGAAAAGGGCGTCTTTTCCCTTGCAATCGCGACGGGGAGGGTTAAGCTTCTCCCTGCCTGAACGCCGTGAGTGCGGCTGTTCATCAAGGCTGAGAAAGAGAAGTTAACGAACAACCTAACCCTCAACCTCCGTTGCCCGCGCAACGTCTGGTCCGTTAGGCAATGGAGCTTCGGAAAGCCCGCGCTGACCAAGCCTCCCCAAAGTTCGTCGGAGAACTGCAGTAGAGTTATCAGAATTAAATATGTTGACCATGGAAGAGGCCATGAAGCAGACGGGGGCACTCCCGTTTGCGGCTGGCAATATCGTTAAAGGCACCATCATCGAAGTCCGCCCCAAGGAAGTCCTGGTGGACATCGGTTACAAGAGTGAAGGCGTCATTTCCGCCCTCGAATTCGAGGACATCAAGAGCGTCAAGGTCGGCGACCAGATTGACGTGTTGATTGAAAAGCTGGAAGACCGGGACGGCATGGTCGTCCTGTCCAAGGAAAAAGCCGAGTTCAAGCAGAACTGGGAGCGAATCCTGACGATCTGCAACGAAGGCGGCACCATTTCCGGCAAAGTCAAAGCAATTGTCAAAGGCGGACTGCTGGTCAACATCGGCGTCGAGGCTTTCCTGCCCGCCTCCCAGATTGATATCGTCACCCCCAAGAATCTCCAGCAATACGTCGGCAACACTTACGAGTTCAAGGTCGTCAAGATCAACCAGGAGCGCCAGAACATCGTCCTGTCGCGACGCGAACTCATCGAGCAGGAGCGGATGGAGCGCCGCCAAAAACTGCTGGCCGAGATGACCCCCGGCGACATCCGCAAGGGAACCGTGAAGAACATCACGGACTTCGGCGCGTTCATTGATTTGAACGGCATTGACGGCCTGTTGCACATCACCGACATGAGCTGGGGCCGCATTGGCCATCCCTCGGAATTGCTGAAGGTCGGCCAAGACATTGACGTCGTCGTGCTCGACATCAACCGCGAAAAGGAACGCGTCAGCCTCGGCCTCAAGCAGAAACTGGCCAATCCTTGGGACACCATCGAGCAGAAATACCCCGTGGGCGCCCGCGTCAAGGGCCGCGTGGTCAACCTGGTGCCCTACGGCGCCTTTGTCGAATTGGAGCCGGGAGTCGAAGGCCTGGTGCACGTCACCGAAATGTCGTGGACCAAGCGCATCGCCAAACCCTCCGACGTCCTCAAGCAGGACCAGGAAATCGCGGCCCAGGTTCTGGGCATCAATCGCGAGGAGCAGAAAATCTCTCTTGGTTTGCGGCAGTTGGAATCCAACCCGTGGGATATGGCCCAGGAGAAATACCCGCCCGGCACCAGGGTCAAAGGCAAGATTCGCAATTTGACCAGCTACGGCGCGTTCATCGAGCTCGAAGAAGGGCTCGACGGCATGATTCACGTCTCGGATATCTCGTGGACGCGCAAGATCAACCATCCTTCGGAAGTGCTCAAGAAGGGTGACGAAGTCGAAGCCGTGGTGCTGGAAGTGGACAAGGCCAACCAGCGCATTGCGGTCGGCATCAAGCAGCTCACGACCGATCCGTGGGAAACCATTGACCAGCTCTATAAGGTCGGCGACCTGGTCACCGGCCAAGTCACCAAACTGGCCAGCTTCGGCGCCTTCGTCGGTCTCCAGCACGAGATTGACGGTCTGGTTCATATCTCGCAGATCAGCGAGGAGCGGGTGGATAAGATCAAAAACGTGCTCAAGGTCGGCCAGGAGGTCACCGCCCGGGTCATCAAGATTGACAAGAGCGACCGCCGCATCGGCCTGTCCATCAAGGCGGCCAACTACTCGCCCGAGCAACTCAAGGCCGAGCAGGCCGTGCTGGATGCCCTCAAGCCAGGCGAGGACCTGGTGGCTCTGCAGCACGCCTTCGATGCCGCCGATGAGGCGCGGCAGCAGCAAGACGACAAGTAACCCCGTCTGCAGCACAGCCTTTCAGGGGCGGGCCGGCCTCCGGCCCGCCCTTTTTCTTTTTCATGATGCGACTGGCTTGCACCGAGCCAGTTAACCGCTTAGTCCGCCGCTGGCCGGCAGAGCTTTCCAGCCCGCCTCGCTCCCCGGCGTCTGCCTCCCGGGTCCGGTCGCTTCTCCTCTTCCAGCACCGGCCCCACCCGCCCTGCCCAATTCCCCCGCTGGAAAGCCGGCTCCAAGCCGCTTTTAGCAGACACCTCGCGGGTCGCATGATACTGTTGTCTGTATGAATGTTCCGGCTGTCGAGGTTCTCATTATTCTGATCCTGCTGCTGGTCAATGGGCTTTTTGCCATGACGGAAATCGCGGTCGTCTCGGCGCGGAAAGCTCGCCTGAGGTATCTGGCCGATGGCGGAAACGCGCGGGCCCGGGCGGCGCTCGAACTGGCCGAGGCACCGAATCGGTTCTTGTCCACGGTGCAAGTGGGCATCACGTTGGTAGGGATTCTGGCGGGGGCGTTTGGTGGGGCGACTTTTGCCAGCCACATTGCGGAGGGGTTGCGCGAGATTCCGGGTCTGGCGCGTTACAGCGACACGCTGGGGCTGGCGGCGGTGGTTGTCACAATTACGTATCTGTCGCTGGTGGTGGGCGAATTGGTTCCCAAGCGCATCGGCCTGGGCAAACCCGAGGCCATCGCGATGGCCGTCGCCAAACCGATGCACCTGCTGTCGCAGCTTGCTTCCCCCGTGGTCAGGTTCCTTGGTTTCTCGACTGACATCCTTCTGAAACTCTTGCCGTTCAAACCGGGCCAGGAAGCCCTGGTCTCCGAGGAGGAGGTGCAGGGCCTCATGCAGGAGGGACTGCGCGCCGGGGCGTTCAACAAGGTTGAAAGCCAGATCGTCCGGCGCGCGCTGGAGTTGGACCGGCTGCTCACCCGAGACCTGATGACCCCGCGCCCCCAAATCATCTGGCTCAACAGGAATGATTCACATGACGTTATCTGGCACAAGATTGTGGTGAGCGGCCATTCCTACTTTCCCGTTTATGAAACCAATCGCGACAACGTCGTCGGCATTGTTTCTCTCAAAGCCATTTATGCCCATTTGGCGGCGGGAATTCCCGTGCGGCTTGCCGACCTGATGACCCCGCCGCTGGTTGTGCCCGACACCCAGGTTGCGATCCAGTTGCTCGAGACGTTCAAGAATTCCGGAAAGCACATTGCCCTGGTCGCCGACGAGTTTGGTTCGATCGTCGGGCTGGTCACGCTGCACGACATCATGGAGGCGGTGATTGGCGAGTTCCCCTCGCGCGAAGAGCGCGCCAAGCCGCGAATCAAGAAGCGGGACGACGGCTCCTGGCTGATTGACGGCATCATTGAAATCGAAGAGGTCGAGGCTGCGCTGCCGGGCCTGCGTCTGCAACCCGGGCCCGGCCAGTCGTACCAGACATTGGCGGGTTTTGTCGTCAACCAACTGGGACGTCTGCCCAGCGAAGGCGACACCCTGGAATGGCGCGGTTTTCTGTTTGAGATTCTGGACATGGACCGCCATCGCGTGGACAAGGTGCTGGTCACTCCGCTGGACAAGCTGCCGCCGCGCCAAGTGGATCCCTCGATCTAGCGTCTGTGAACTCTCGACACGGGTTCAACTGTACGCGGCCGATGCACTCCCCTGCCGCGCACGGCAAGCGATTTCCAAACCGACAGCTACGGGACTACGGGGCCGTCGGGAGGTCGCGGAGGGCAGTCTTGAGGATTTTGCCGGTGCCGTTGCGCGGGAGGGCGGGCAGAACTGTAATGCTGTGCGGAACCTTATAGTCAGCGAGTTTGCGTTTGAGGAAGAGCTGGAGGTCCCGGGGGTCGAGATGAAGGCCATCGTTTAGAGCGATAAAGGCCACGGGTTTTTCGCCCCGGCGTGCGTCGGGTTTGCCGATGACCGCCGCCTCTTTGATGCCGGGAAAGTGGTAGATCACCTCTTCGATCTCGCGCGGATAGACGTTGATGCCGTTGACCAGGAGCATGTCCTTCTTGCGGTCAGTTATATACAAATACCCTTCCGCGTCGAGGTACCCGATGTCGCCGGTCAGCAACCAATCACCTCGAAAAGCCTTGGCGGTCTCCTCCGGGTTATTCCAATAACCGAGCATGACATTTCCACCCCGGACGCAGACCTCGCCGACGTGGTGGGGTGGCAGATGCCGGCCCTGCTCGTCCTGAATGCTAACCTCGACGTTGGGAATGGGGGGACCGACGGAACCGGCCTTCCGTTTGCCGTGGATGGGGTTTTTGCTTACAACGGGGCTGGCTTCGCTCAGGCCGTAACCCTCAATCAGCGGGCGATGGAACCTGGCTTCAAAGTCCTCGATCACCTTCTTGGGAAGCGGGGCCGCACCGCTGATAAAGACGCGGATGGGGAGTTCCAGATGGCCTGGAACGTTGAGGAGGCTGCGGTAAAACTGCGGAATGGCGGGGAGGATGGACACCTGGCGGGTAATGAGCTCTTCAAGGACATTTTTGACCGGATGCAGCGACTTGACCAGGATGATCGAGCCGCCGGCGATCAGGGGAAGCAGCATTCCCACCGTAAGCATGTAACTATGAAACAGCGGCAACAGGACGCCAAAGCGGTCGGCCGGAACGGTTTCCAGGACTTTTCGGCAACTTTCGACGTTGTGCAAGAGGTTGCTGTGGGAAAGCATGGCGCCTTTGGGGTGGCCCGTGGTGCCGGAAGTATAGATCAGGGCGGCCAGGTCGGAAGGCTTTCGTCCCACCGCCGGATGTTGCAGGTCGGCTATCGGCCCAGCCAAGGTGGCGATGGGGAAAAGTTTGAGGTTGGGCCGGGCGGCCTCCAGGGCGCGATGATGCGAACCCAGGTCGGCATCGGTGAACAGCACATCAATGGCCGCATCGGCAAGGATATAGTTAACCTCCTCCGCCTTGAGGAAGGAATTGATCGGAACGGCTGCGGCTCCGGCTCGGAGAATGCCCAGAAAGGCCGGAATAAACTCAGGGCAGTTCTTGAGCCACAGACCGACGCGGTCGCCGGGCTTCACGTTATAGCGGTTCTGAAGACAGGAAGCAGCGAAGGCGGAGCGTCGGGCCAGGTCACTAAAGCTGTATTCGGCGTCGCCCCAATAAAGGGCGGTCTTGGTGGCGTGCTCGTGAGCCGATCGAGCAAAAGCGGTAACCAGGTTCATGAGCTTGAACCCTAATGCGATTGAGCCGGGAGAAGCAAGCTCTGACTTGCAGGCATAATTCAGCTTCCCTTGGTGGGAGGGGCGCCTATATTGGCAGAGTGGTTGATACGGAAGAGAAGCTGGCCGCTTTGCTCCCCAGCCTGAAAGCGGCGACCTGGGTGGCGGTGGACACGGAGGCGGACAGTCTGCACGCCTATCCCGAAAAGGTTTGCCTGATCCAAATCAGCACGGCGGAGGGGGACTGGCTGGTGGACCCGTTGGCGGGCCTGGATTTGGAGCCGTTCCTGGCCGCGCTGGCCGGGCACGAACTCATCATGCACGGGGCGGATTACGATTTGCGGCTGCTGAGAAAGCACCATGACTTTGTGCCCAAAGCCATCTTCGACACGATGCTGGCGGCGCGGTTGCTGGGGTTGCGGCAGTTCAGCCTGGGCCACCTGGTCGAGCACCTGTTGGGAGTAAGGCTGGAGAAAGGCACCCAGAAAGCCAATTGGGCGCGACGCCCTTTGACGGAGCGGATGGCGGCCTATGCGCGGAATGACACAAGGTATCTGAAGCACTTGGCGGACCCGTTGCGCGCCGAGCTCAAGGCGCGGGGGCGGCTCGAGTGGCACCGCGAAGCCTGCGCCCAACTCATTCGGGATTCAAGCCGGCCCCGGTCGTCAGGTCTGGATTCAGCGTGGCGCCTCAAGGGCAGCCACGCGCTGGACCGGCGGGGGCTGGCGGTGTTGCGCGAGTTGTGGCGATGGCGCGAGGCAGAGGCTATTGCAGCCAACAAACCGCCGTTCTTTGTGCTGAGCCATGAGCTGTTGGTTGAATTGGCGGCAGCGGCGGCGGCCGGGAGGCGGGTTGAATCCCTGTTTCCGACCCACCTGTCCCAACGCCGCCGGACGGGAATTGAAAAGGGGATCGCGCGCGCAATGGCGCTTCCGCCCGAGGAGCATCCCCAAGTGCTGAGGCCCAAGAGCCGCAGGCCGAGCGAAGCCGAACGGCGCCGGTTCCTCGAGTTGCAACAGCGCCGGGACCTGCGCGCGGCCGAGTTGGGAATAGACCCGACGCTGATCGCCAGTCGCTCGACACTCTCGGACCTTGCGCACGACTGGGAGCAGCATGCGCCCGGCCTCATGGCTTGGCAGCGGAAACTGCTTGGCGCCTGAGCAACGGCCGAGCTTCAGGAACGAACCGCGACGCCGCACTGGGTAAACCTCCAAACCAGCGCGGGAACAAAAAACCCGCCCGGCAAAGGGCGGGTTTGGGTAAAACCAACAGGCACTGGGGCGGCTACTTGGACTCGGCCGGCTTGGGTTGGTCGGCCGGTTTGGGTTCGTCGGCGGGTTTGGCCGCTGTGGCTTCAACTGGCGCAGCCGTGGCACCGGCAGGCGGTTCGACCCATTCGAGGATGGCTTTTGGGCCGGCGTCTCCCTGCCGGTGGTCGAGCCTGACAATTCGCGTGTAACCTCCGCGCCGGTCTTTTTGGGCGGGAGCAATCTCGTTGAAGAGAATCTTGACGGCGTCCTCCTGATGGAGGCGGGCGGCGGCCAGGCGCCGGTCGTGCAGGGTGCCGCTCTTGCCAAGGGTGACCATCTTTTCGGCCACGGAGCGCGCGGCCTTGGCCTTGGCGAGGGTGGTGGTGACGCGCTTGTGCTTGATAAGGCTGCAAACCAGGTTGGCCAGCATCGCGTTGCGATGCTCGCCGGTGCGGCCCAACTTGGCTGTTCGCTTGAGGTGTCGCATATAAAAACTCTCTTACCGTGCGCCCAGAATCGGGTTCTCCTCCTTGGGCAACTCCAGCAGTTCGGGCTCGAAGGTCATGCCCAAGGTCAGACCCAGCGCGGCCAGCTTGTCCTTGATCTCGTTGAGCGATTTCTTGCCGAAGTTGCGGTACTTAAGCATTTCCTGCTCGGTCTTCATCGCCAACTGGCCGACAGTGGTAATGTTGGCGTTGTTCAGGCAGTTGGCGGCGCGGACGCTGAGTTCGATCTCGTTGACGCTCATGTTGAGCAGCTTCTTGAGCTTGGTCTTCTCCTCGTCCTGCTTGTCCACCACCTCCTCGAACTCGACGGCGTTCTTGTCGTAGCCGACAAAGACGTCGAGGTGATGCTGGAGGATCGCGGAGGCCTGGGTGAGGGCGTCGTCGGGGGAAATGCGCCCGTCGGTCCAGATCTCGAGAATCAGGCGGTCGTAGTCCGTCCGCTGTCCGACGCGCGCGTTTTCCACCGCGTAGCGGACGCGGGTGACCGGCGAGAAGAGCGAGTCTATGGCGATCACACCAATCGGCTGGTTGGGCTTCTTGTTTTCATCGCCGGGCAGGAAGCCGCGGCCAACCTTGACCTCGAGCTCCATCTCGAACTTTTTCTTCTTGTCGAGGGTGCAGATGTGCTGCTCGGGGTTGACCAGTTCGAGGTTCTGGTTCAGTTGGATGTCGGCGGCGGTGACCGGCCCCTCTTTGTTGACCGACAGGAGGAGGGTCTGCGGCTCGCGCGAGTGGGAACGGAAGAGAATTTTCTTGAGGTTCAGGACGATGTCGGTCATGTCCTCAACCACCCCGTCAATGGTGGCGAATTCGTGCATCGCGCCATCCACTTTGATGGAGCTGATGGCCGCCCCTTCGAGCGAGGAGAGCAACACCCGGCGAAGGGAGTTGCCGATGGTGTGGCCGTAGCCGGTCTCAAAGGGTTCGGCTACAAATTTGGCATAGGTGTCCGTTGCGGTTGCCTCTTCCTTGATCAACCGCTTGGGCATTTCGAAACGTCCTAGACGTACTGGCATATGGTTCCTTTCAACAATTTTAATCTGACTGTTCCGGCGTAGGTTCCCGCCGTGCCGGCTCAGCCCGTATAATTGTTTGGGTCACGGAAATCAGGCACCGGCCTGACCCCGATTCCCGGTTTAGTTTAGCGGGAATAAAATTCGACGACGGCCTGTTCGTTGGCGATGGGCTGGATTTCCTCGCGGCTTGGGAGGCGCATGACCACACCTTTGAGCGCCTCGCGGTTGAGCGACAGCCAGTCCGGGACCGCGCGGCTGGCCGCCATCTCCAGGTTGCGGGTGGCGAGTTGGCGGGCGGCGTTGGCGTCTTTGACCTCGATCACATCGTTCACTTTGAGGCCGAAAGAGGGGATGTTGACTTTGCGTCCGTTGACCTTGACATGGCCGTGAGATACGAACTGGCGGGCGGCGGCGCGGGTATTGGCGAAGCCCAGATGATAGCAGACGTTGTCCAGCCGCGTCTCCAGAATCTGGAGCATTTGCTCGCCTGTGACCCCGCGGCGTTTGAGAGCGCGTTCATAAACGCCCCGGAACTGGCGTTCGAGCAGACCGTAATAATAGCGCAGTTTCTGCTTCTCAATCAAACCCAAGCCGTAGTCCGTGTGCTTGCGCCGGGACTTGGGTCCATGCACACCCGGACCGTAGTTGCGCCGCTCGAGATATTTCGAGGGGCCGAAGATGGGCACGCCAAAGCGGCGGCTGATGCGAACGCGGGGACCTGTATAACGAGCCATAGATGAAATGAACCAGTGCTGTTGCTTGGGTGAAGAGGGGGTTACACGCGGCGTTTTTTGCGGGGCCGGCAGCCGTTGTGGGGCACGGGGGTGACGTCCTTGATGACGGTGACTTCGAGGCCGATGGCCTGCAGGGCGCGAATGGCCGATTCGCGGCCGGAGCCGGGACCTTTGACGCGGACTTCGACTTCCTTCATGCCGTGAGACATGGCTTGGCGCGCGGCATCCTGGGCGACCTGCTGCGCAGCGTAGGCGGTGCTCTTGCGAGAGCCCTTGAACCCCACCCGGCCGGCGGTGGACCAACCGATCACATGGCCCTGCATGTCGGTGATGCTGACGTGCGTATTATTAAAAGTGGCCAGAATGTTGGCGATGCCGCTGACAATGTTCTTCGCGCCTTTGGCCTTGATAATCTTCTTGCCCGCCAGGTCGTCGGCCAGCAATTCGGCGGCGGTGGGGGCAGCGACCGGAGCGGCCTGAATGCCCTCCGCCGGCTTGGGTGCTTCAGCTTGAGGAGCAGCGGCGTCGCCTTCCGCCGGCTTCTTGGCGGCCTTGGTCGGCTTTTCTTTCTCGGTGGCGGCGGGTTTGGCTGCGGCTTTGTCGGCAGCAGCTTCGGGTTTGGCCTCCTTTTTGGGAGCCGCTTTCTTTTTGGGTTCGTCAGCCATGTTCAATCAAAAATAGGAGTTTAGGTTTGGCGCCCGATCAATGGATACCAGTCTTGGCGGCAGGATTGCGAACAACGCCCACCGTCTTGCGCGGTCCTTTGCGCGTGCGCGCATTGGTCTGGGTGCGCTGGCCGCGGACGGGCAGGCCGCGGAGGTGGCGGATGCCGCGGTAACACTTGATGCCCTGGAGGCGCTTGAGGTTCATGCCGATTTCGCGGCGGAGATCGCCCTCGATGACATACTTGCCGTCCTGGATGGCGTGGACGATTTGGGACAACTGCTGTTCGGTCAGGTCCTTGGCGCGGATGCTGGGATCTATGTTCGCGCGCTGGAGGATTTCCCGAGAGTTGCTGGGGCCAATGCCGTAGATGTAGCGCAAGGCAATGTCAATGCGCTTGTTCGGCGGAACTTCAACACCAATGATACGAGCCATAATTCGTTAGCTATAATTCTCTCAAGCCGCGCGCCGCCCCTACCCTTGCCGTTGTTTGTGGCGGGCGTTGGTGCAAATCACCCGGATGACGCCCTTGCGCCGGATGATTTTGCAATTTTCGCAAAGTTTCTTAACGGATGCGCGAACTTTCATAAATCAAATCTCTATTGCCGGCCCGGGGCGGCCTCTGAAGCGCCCCTCTCGGACCGATTCGGTTCTCTCACCAGAATGCGTCCCTCTGACAAGTCGTAGGACGACAATTCCAACTTCACCTGTTCGCCGGGCTGCAGGCTTATGGTCGCCCGCCGGACTCGTCCCGGCACATACCCGATCACCTGATGTCCATTCGGCAACTCGACCTGCCAAGTCCCATTTGGGAGCGCAGCCTTCACGATGCCTTCAACGATGAAGGTATTCGCGACGGACATGTCAAAATCTCCGGTTCGGTTTCCGTGATCAGGACCGTATGCTCGAAATGGGCCGATAATGAACCATCTTGAGTGACAACTGTCCAGCCATCATTCAAGATTTTTACACCGGGCGATCCGGCGTTAATCATCGGCTCGATGGCGATCGTCATCCCCGCCCGCAGACGGGGTGAGGATTTGCCATCCACAAAATTCGGCACCTGCGGTTCTTCATGCATCGAGCGGCCAACGCCGTGGCCAACGAACTCGCGGACAACGCTGAACCCGTTGCCTTCCACATACTTCTGAATGGCACGCGAGATATCCACGACCCGGTTTCCCGCAACGGCCTGCCCGATACCCTCATAAAGGGCTTTTTCGCAGACATCCATCAGCCGCTGGGCTGCCAAGTCGCACCCGCCCACCGCCACTGTTCGGGCAGTGTCACCAATGAATCCATTGTAAACGACTCCGACATCGAGACTTACAATGTCACCGAAGCGCAACTGCCGCGGGCCGGCCAAGCCATGAACCACTTGGTCATTGACCGAAATGCATATCTGGCAGGGATACTTTCGGTATCCCAAGAAAGCACTCCTGGCACCGTAGTGCTTGATGCGAGAAGCGGCAAAAGCATCCACCTCGGCGGTGGTAACACCGGGTTTGATGAAAGCCGCAACCTCGTCCAAGACGGTGCCGGCCACCGCACAGGCGGGGCGCATCGCCTCCAGATCGCGGTCCGTTTTGATAATAATCATCGGCATTAAAACAGTCCGACCGGGCAACATCCCACTTGGGACAATCTACACCCGATTTGGCAAAGATTCGAGCCCATTTTGCCCCGCACGATCAGGTTAAAGAGACAAAGAACAAAACTAAAACCGGCCGCGGAGACGGCCCTTCTTCAGGAAACCGTCATAATGGCGCATCAGCAAGTGCGTCTCCATTTGCCGCATGGTATCCAGCAGCACGCCAACCAGAATCAGCATGCTGGTACCCCCGAAGAACGTGGCCACCGGGTAGGGAATCTGCAGCTCCGCATAAAGCAAAATGGGAATCACGGCAATGACCGTGAGGAAGATCGCGCCGGCCAGCGTGATGCGACTCATGGCGTTGTGGAGGTAATCGCTGGTCGCCTGGCCGGGGCGAACCCCAGGAATATAACCGCCGTTCTTCTTGAGGTCGTCGGCAATCTGGAGCTCGTTGAACTGCGTTGCGACCCAGAAGTAGGAGAAGAACAGGATCATCAGCGAGTAAATGATAATGTAAAGCAAGGCACCCTCGGCGAGGTTCACCGCCATTTTACGGAAAAGTTCCGAGAAGAATTTGGCCGCGGGATTCTCGACATCGCTCAGGGTTTGCCCGAGAAATAGGAAGATTTTTTGAGGAAACATCAGGATAGCCTGGGCGAAGATGATGGGCATGACGCCGGAGTAGTTGACGCGCAGCGGCATGAAACTGGTGCCGCCGGAGTAAACCTTGCGGCCAACGGCACGCTGGGCGTATTGCACCGGCACCTTGCGCTGGGCCTGAGTGATGGCGATAACCCCGGCGATGACACCGGCCAGCAGGAGAACCAAGGCGATGGCATGGCCAAAGTTGAACCGGGCTTCGATGCCGCCGCCCGGGAAGAACATATCTTTCAGAGCCACCACCGCCTGGGGCAGGCGGGCGAGAATGCCAATGGTGATGACCAGGGAAACACCGTTGCCAATCCCTCGTTCGGTGATCTGCTCGCCCAGCCACATCAGCAGCATGGTGCCCGTGGTGAGGATAATCGTGGTCTGGATACGGTACCACCACAGCCAATCGTCCGGATAGAGAACCAGGCGGCCGATGCCCTGGCCGAAAATCTGTTCGGGACGTTCCCAACCCAGCGCCAGAACAAAGCCCTGTCCCAGGCAAAGCAGGACGGTGAGATAGCGGCCGTACTGAATGATCTTGGTGCGACCGCCCTCTTCGCGAACGAGCTTGCTGAGGGTTGGCACAACGGCGGTCAGCAATTGAATGATGATGGTGGCGCTGATGTAAGGCATGATGCCCAAGGCGCCGATCGCGCAGTGTTCGAGGGCGCCCCCGGTGAAGAGGCTGTACATTCCCAGCACGGACGAGCCGCTGGCCGTGTTTTGGCGGAAGAATTCCGCCAAGGCCGCGCCATTGAGCCCGGGAACCGTAATCACCGCCTCCAGCCGGCAGATGGCCAGCACCATGAGGGTGAAGATAATCCGCGACTTCAGTTCGGGAATCTTGAAGCAGTTGCTGAAAGTGTTGGCAATGGCGGCGAGCATGGTCAGTTGGGCCACGGGGCGCAGCAGCGGTGGGTGGAGCCGCCGGCAAGCCGGGCTTTAGAGTCAGTAGGGATGCGGGACATCACAAGCTCAGGACTGCGGAGTTTGAGCCGGGTTGGAACTTACGACTTCGCAAGTGCCACCTTTGGCTTCAATCTTGGCGCGGGCGGAGGCGCTGAACGCATGAGCCGCAACCGACAGTTTCCGAGTCAGCTCGCCCTGGCCCAGGATTTTGATACCGTCGGCCCGGCCGTTGGCCAACCCCAGGCTCCGCAGGGCGGCTTCGTCCACCCGGGCACCGTCTTCGAAGCGGTTGAGGTCTTCCAAGTTAACCGGCAGATAGCGGGTCGCATGGCGCGCGTTATTGAACCCGCGCTTGGGGATTCGGCGAATGAGCGGCATCTGGCCGCCTTCGAACCCGATGCGAATGGAGCTGCCCGAGCGGGCGGTCTGGCCTTTGCCGCCCCGGCCGCTGGTCTTGCCGTGGCCGCTGGACTCACCCGAGCCCAAGCGCTTGCGGCGATGTTTGGCTCCCGGACGAGGTTTGAGATCGTGTAAACGCATAAGAAATCAGGCTGCAGGTGCGGGTTGGCTTTCCGCCACAGGGGCGGGTGCGGGTTGAGCGGCGGGCACAGGCGGAGCTTTCTTGATCTCGAGGCCGCGGTCACTGTAGATGCTTTCCCGCAGGCGCAAGCTCAACAAGGCGTTGAGGGTCGCCTTCACGACGTTGGCCGCGTTCTTGGAGCCGAGCGACTTGCTCAGCACGTCCTTGACCCCGGCGGATTCAAGCACCGCGCGGACGGTTTTGCCCGCGATAATCCCCGTGCCCGGGGAGGCCGGACGAAGCAGCACCTTGGCGCCGCAATAGCGCGAGAACACCTCGTGCGGAATCGTGCCCTCCCGCAGGGAGACCTCCATCATCTGGCTGCGCGCCGACTCGCCACCTTTGCGAATGGCATCGGCGACCTCCCCTGCCTTGCCGAGGCCCACCCCAACGCGGCCGCGTTTGTCTCCCACGACCACGAGGGCGCTGAAGTTAAAGCGGCGACCGCCCTTGACGACTTTGGCGGACCGGTTAATGAAGACGACTTTTTCCGTGAGCTCCTGCCCCCCGCCCTCACCGGATTCACTGTCCGGGGCTAGGGTGCGGGGGCGGCGGGAACGTCCTGCGCCACGGGGCGCGCGCTGCTGGACGGGTTGGGGCTCCGGGGCCAGAGCCTGCTCCTCCGTTTCGAGGTTCGTGTCTTCCGGGTGGATATTGGTATCGTTCTCCATTTGACGTCAGAATTTTAGTCCCGCTTCGCGGGCGGCCTCGGCGAGCGCCTTGACCTTGCCGTGGTAGCGGGCGCTGCCGCGGTCGAATACAATTTCAGTGATCCCCTTCTCTTTGGCCGCCTGGGCCGCCAAGGTTCCGATGACCTTGGCACTGGCGACATTGGCCGCGAGCTTGTCGCGATCGGGCGTGGCCTTGCTGAGGGTGGACGCAGCGGCAAGAGTCACCCCGGCCTCGTCATCAATGAACTGGACGTGGATATTCTTGTTGGTAAAGCACACCGACATGCGGGGTCGTTGGCGGGTGCCGCTGATTTTCTTGCGAACCCGCCAGCGGCGCCGCAAG
This sequence comes from uncultured Verrucomicrobiota bacterium, assembly GCA_964631605.1. Lineage (GTDB taxonomy): Bacteria > Verrucomicrobiota > Verrucomicrobiia > Limisphaerales > UBA8199 > JARKQH01. Next base: position 12,103 of record CAZVYG010000004.1, on the reverse strand, counting down.
GCCAGTTTTTGTTTCTGCTCAGTTCTCATTTTCGGTGAACACGGTCTTGGCCGTGTATCAAAATGCTTGTGGACGATTATTGAACGGTCTTGCCTTCCTTACGCTGGACCCGCTCGTCGCTGTAACGCACACCTTTGCCCTTGTAAGGTTCGGGCGGGTAGAAGCTGCGCAGCTCCGCTGCCACCTGGCCCACCACCTGGCGGTCCGGCCCTTCGATGGTGAGCTTGGTATTCTCCTCAACCGTGACTTTGATCTGGGCGGGAATGGGGTAATTGATGGGGTGCGAATACCCGAGGTTAAGGTTGACGGTATTGCCCTGAACGGCGGCTTTGAAGCCGACGCCATGAATTTCGAGCTTCTTCACAAAGCCCTCGGTGACTCCGCGCACCATGTTGTTGACCAGGGCGCGGCTCAGGCCGTGGAGGGCCTTGGCCTGGGCGTCCTCACCCTGGCGGGAGATGATCACCTTGCCGCCCTCGACCTTGGCGCTGGTGCGGGGAGGAAGCTGCCAGTTGAGTTTGCCCTTGGGCCCCTCGACCAGCACCTGTTGCCCTTTCACGTCCACCTTGACCTTGGGCGGGAGGACGATGGGTTGTTTGCCGATGCGTGACATGTTGGATAAAAACGAGTTAAGTGTTCAAAACTGGGCGCAAATCACCAGATATAGCAGATCAGCTCACCGCCCAGGTTTTTCTTGCGGGCCTGAGTTCCGCTCAGAATACCTTCCGAGGTGGAGAGAATCGCGATGCCAAGTCCGCCGCGGACGCGGGGAATCTCGTCAACTCCCACATAGCGGCGGAGGCCGGGGCGGCTGATGCGGCGCAGGCCTTCAATGATCCCGCGCTTGCCCTGGTATTTGAGGCGCAGTTTCAGCGTTTTGACATTGCTGCCTTCGACGGCGGCATCAGCGATGTAACCCTCGCGCTTGAGAATGCCCGCAATGCTTTCCTTGAGCCTGGAGTGGGGAACCTCCACGGTCGGGAGCAACGCGCGCTGGGCGTTGCGGATGCGGGTGAGCATGTCGGAAATCGGATCGTTCATAGGAATTACCAACTGGCCTTGGTGACGCCGGGGATCAGGCCGCTGAGGGCGGCTTCGCGGAAAGTCAGGCGCGAGCAACCGAACTTGCGGAGGTAGCCGTGGCGGCGACCGCTCATCGAGCAACGGTTGACGACGCGGACGGGGCTGGCGTCACGGGGGAGCTTGGCCAGACCGGCATAATCGCGCTTGGCCTTCAGCTCGGCCCGCAGCGCGGCGTATTTCCTGACCGTCTCGGCTTTCCGTTTGTTGCGTTCAATCCATGCAGTTTTGGCCATAATGAGAATAAAAAGAGTTGCGTCTTAGCGGCCTTCGGCAAAAGGCATGCCCATCAGTTTCAGGAGGTCCAGCGCCTCGTCGTCGCTCTTGGCGGTGGTCACAATGGTGATATCCATGCCCTGCTGCCGCTTGATCTTGTCCAAGTCAATCTCCGGGAAAATCGTCTGGTCGGCGACCCCCAGCGAGTAATTGCCGCGCCCGTCGAAGGAGCGTGAGGAGAGGCCGCGGAAGTCGCGAATTCGCGGCAGGGCGGTGGCGATCAGGCGGTCGAAGAACTCATACATCACATCGCGCCGCAGCGTCACGTGGCAGGCCACCGGCTGACCCTGGCGCAGTTTGAAATTGGCAATGCTCCGGCGGGACTTGCTGATGGCCGGCTTGCGCCCCGTGATCAGCGCGAGGTCCTTGGCCGCGTCATCCACGGCGCTTTTTTCCAGCGAGGCGCTGACGCCCATGTTGATGACGATCTTCTCCATGCGCGGCACCTGGTGGGGGTTGGTGTATTGGCGCTTCTGCTTGAGCGCCGGCACTACTTCGTTGATGTATTTTTGGTAAAGTCTGGCTTTCATTCGCTAGTTTCCGGACCGGGCCGGAGCTTTGGGGATCAAGAGTCGCATGCGCTGGCGGTTGGGCAAGGGTTAGGAGGCGGCGGGCGCTGCGGCGCCACGTTTGGCCGCGCGGGCGTCAAAGCGGTCGGCCTTCATCACGTTGGAGATGTGAATGGAGCCTTCGCGCTCGATGATCTGCCCCTGGGGGTATTGCTGGCTTTTGCGCATGTGCTTTTTGATCATGCGGACCCCTTCGACGATGAGTCGCTGTTTCTTGCCGTCAACAGTGATCACCCGCCCGCGCTTGCCTTTCTCGGCGCCGGCGATGACGACCACTTCGTCGCCTTTCTTCACGTGGAAACTGTGCATAATGTTGCTCGAGTCCCTTGCCGCCGCGGTCAGATGACCTCGGGCGCCAGGGAGACAATTTTCATAAACTTGAGATCGCGCAACTCGCGGGCAACCGGTCCGAAGATGCGGGTGCCGCGCGGGTTGAGTTCCTTGTCAATAATCACGATGGCGTTGCTGTCGAACCGGAGATACGAGCCGTCCTCGCGGCGGATCGCATTGCGAGTGCGCACCACGACGGCATCCACCACATCGCCCTTCTTCACGGTGCCATCCGGGGCGGCTTCCTTGATGTGGGCCTTGATGATGTCCCCGATGCGGGCGTACTGCTGGTTGCGGCCCAGCACGCCGATGGCCGCGGCGCGCTTGGCGCCGGTATTATCGGCCACATCCAGGATGGAACGAACCTGTAGCATAGAATCTCCTTAAGCGGTTGCCGGGGTCAGTTCGGCGGCGCGCTCGACAACCTCGACCAGGCGCCAGCGTTTGGTTTTGGACAAAGGCCGGGTTTCCTCGATTCGAACCCGGTCGCCGGGCCGGGCCTCGCTTTTTTCGTCGTGCGCGTAAAACTTCTTGTAGCCCGTCACCACCTTCTTGAAGCGGGGGTGGGGGTAACGGCGTTTGACAACGACAATGATGGTTTTGGCCATCTTGTTGGAGATGACCTCGCCGACACGCTCCTTGCGGTGACCGCGGGCGGTGGCAGCCGGTGGTGTAGTTGCGGAATCAGACATAGCAATGGGTTACGCTGCTTTGTGGCGCAGCGCGGAAATCTGGGTTTCAATGCGGGCGATATCGCGCCGCAGGGTGCGGAGGCGGGCCGGTTTTTCCAACTGGGCGCTGGCCTGCTGCAGCCGGAGGTTGAAAATTTCCTGCCGCAGGTTGCGGCTGTCGGCCAGCAGCTCCGGCAGCGTCTTTTCCTGAATTTCTTTGCGTTTGGTCTTCTTCATGGCGGCAAGAGCGGGTTACCCGATCCGATGTCGGGAAATAAACTTGGTCTTGATGGGCAGCTTGGTGGCGGCGAGGCGCAGGCACTCGCGGGCCATCACCTCGGTCACGCCGTCCACCTCGAACAGGACGTTGGCAGGGCGAATCACCGCCACCCAGGACTCGAGCGGACCCTTGCCCTTGCCCATGCGGGTTTCGAGAGGCTTTTTGGTAAAGGACTTCTGGGGGAAAATGCGAATCCACATCTTCCCGTGGCGCTTCATGTTGCGGGCAATGGCGACACGAGCCGCTTCGATTTGCTTGGTGTCGAGCCAGCAACGTTCCAAAGCCATCAGGCCATACTCGCCAAATGCGACCGTGTTGCCCCGCGTGGCCAGGCCGGCGCGGTTGCCGCGGTGCATCTTGCGGTACTTCACTCTTTCGGGCATCAAGGGCATAAGACGTTCCTCAAATTCAGATGGAGCTGGCTACCGGTTCGGCCGGGGGCTGGACTTTCTGCTTCTTGGTGTCGCCCTTGCAAACCCAGCACTTGATGCCGAGCTTTCCGTAAACGGTGCGGGCCTCGGCGAAGCCGTAGTCAATTTCTGCCCGCAGGGTGTGCAGCGGCACCCGGCCCCAGTGGTACTGTTCCACGCGGGCAAGTTCGGCCCCGCCCAGGCGGCCGGCACAACGAATCTTGATGCCCTCGGCGCCGAAATCCTTGGCGGTTTGCAACGCTTTCTTCATCGCGCGACGGAAGGAGACCCGGCGTTCGAGTTGCAAGGCCACATTCTCGGCCACCAATTGGGCGTCGGTCTCGGGCTGCTTGATTTCGAGGATATCCACGTAAATCTCCTTGCCGGTCATGCGGCTGAGTTCCTCCTTGAGCTTGTCAATCTCCGCGCCTTTGCGGCCGATGACGATTCCCGGACGGGCGGTGAGAATGGTGATCCGGCAACGGTTGGCAGCCCGTTCAATGAGGATCTTGGGAACTGACGCGGATTCGAGCTTCTTCTTGAGCAGCTCGCGAATTTCACGGTCTTCGGTCAGCAGCTTGCCGAATTCCTTCTTGCCGGCGAACCACTTGGAACGCCAGTCACGGTTCACCGCGACGCGAAGGCCGACTGGATTGGTTTTTTGTCCCATAGGAGCGAGTTATTCGTCTGACAAAACGATTTTGATGTGGCAGTTGCGCTTGAGAATTGGCCCGGCGGAGCCACGGGCCTTGGGGGTAAACCGCTTGTAGGTGGTCGCGGTCTGAGCCACCGCCTCCTTGACGCGAAGGCGCGCCGTTTGCAACTGGCTGTATTCTTTGTGGTGCGTCTTGAGGTCCTCGGCGTTGGCCATGGCCGATTTGAGGGTCTTGGCGACAAAACGGGCGCCTTTGCGCGGGGTGACGGCCAAGGCCGCCTGCGCGTGCGCGGCGGACAATCCCTGAATCTGGCGGACGACCTCGCGCATTTTCTGCGCGGACATCCGCACATTCTTCGTGATCGCTTGAACTTGCATACGGTTACTTGGCTTCGGCCTTGGCGGTGTGGGCGCCGTGTTTCTTGAAGGTCCGCGTCAGGGAAAACTCGCCGAGGCGGTGGCCGACCATGTTTTCGGTTACGAAGACCGGGTTGAACACCTTGCCGTTATGAACGTTGAAGGTAAGGCCGACGAAGTCAGGCGTGATCATCGAGCGCCGGGACCAGGTCTTGATCGGCGCCTTGGATTTTGCCTCTTTGGCCTTCTGGATTTTTTCCAGGAGGTGGAAGTCAATAAACGGACCTTTTTTAATGGAGCGTCCCATAGGGGGTAAATCTTACTTGTGTTTCATGGGCCGGCCATCCCGCCGCACGAGGATGAAGCGGTTGGAGGCTTTCTTCTTGTGACGCGTGCGATAGCCCTTGGCGAGCAGTCCCCACGGCGAGGTCAACTGCTGCCAGCCGCCACCCGACTTGGCTTTGCCGGCGCCGCCCCCGTTGGGATGGTCCACCGGGTTGCGAGCCACACCGCGGTTGACGGGGCGAATGCCGAGGTGGCGGGAGCGCCCGGCTTTGCCGAGCACCACGTTTTCGTGTTCCGGGTTTCCCACCTGGCCGATCGTGGCGTAGCAGTTTTCGTTCACCCGGCGGATTTCGCCCGAGGGCAAACGAATTTGGGCATAACCTTCGTCGCGGGACATCAGGGTGGCGGCCGCGCCGGCGCTACGAACCATCTGGGCGCCCCGGCCGGGGATCACTTCGATGTTGTGAATCGGCAGGCCAACGGGAACAGTTCGGAGGGGAAGGCAATTGCCCACCTCGGCGGGCGCGTTGGGTCCGCTCATGAGTTTGGCGCCAACTTGAAGCCCGAGCGGCGCGATAATGTACGCCTTCTCGCCGTCGGCATACTGGAGCAGAGCCAGTCGAGCCGATCGGCCAGGATCGTACTCGATCGCCGTGACAGTCGCTTCCACGCCATGCTTGTTCCGCTTGAAATCCACCAGGCGCAGCTTTTGCTTGTGGCCGCCGCCGATCCCACGCGCCGTCACCCGGCCATAGACATTGCGCCCGCCGGTGCGCTTGCGGATCTCGACCAAGCCTTTTTCCGGCTTGGTCTTCGTAATGTCGCTGTAGTCCGAATATGCGATGTAGCGCATAGACGGAGTCAGCGGTCTAAATGTCTTTACTGGCATAAATCAATAACGTTTCCCAAGTCAGCCACTTGGAGCGCGGAGCCATCATTCCTGGCGCCCGGTGGGCGAGCAGTTATCGGTTCCGCAGGTTATGCTGTCCGAACCCCTTCCGGGGAAACGGAGCTGACAATATAGCAAACCCGATTGGGACCGCAACAGGTTTTTGAAATTTTTTTTGAGCGCCTTTTTGCCCGCCAATTCGGTCTGCGGCCTCCCCCCAAAAAGCGCATGACATGATTGATAAAAATCGCCATATAAAGCGCATATGACAAGCCTTCTGCAAGCTTACGGTGGCGCAATCCCGGGTTTTTGGCGCCGTCACGGCCTGGCGATGTTTCTGGCCGTGGCGACAACCAGCGGGTTTGGCGGCCAGCCCCAGGCCGCAACGCCAATCTTGCGGGTCCAAACCGACCGGCCTGGCGCCCGAATCAATCCGGCCATGTGGGGCCTGTTTTTCGAGGATATCAATTTCGGCGCCGATGGCGGCCTGTACGCGGAATTGGTCAAGAACCGTTCCTTCGAGTTCCCCGATTCGTTGATGGGCTGGAAAAACCTTTGTCCGGGCTCCGCCACCCCGGGCAACGTTGAAATCCGTGAGGACGCTCCCCTGAACGAGGTCAATTCCCATTATGCGCGAGTCACCGCCGGCGAAGGGTCCGTGTCGGGCTTGGTCAACGAAGGGTTTCGCGGCATGGGGATTCGCGGCGGCAAGGTGTACGAGTTCTCCGCATGGGTTCGCTCGGCGGGCGGCTCTCCTGCCTTGGCGCTGGAATTGGTGTCCGGCGATGGCCGGGTTCTGGCCGGCACGCGTTTAAAGGGGTTCTCCGCCGATTGGAGACAGCACTTCGCGCGCTTGCGGCCGAAGGAAACCGACGCGAAGGCGCAATTGAGAGTCATGGTCCAGGGACCGGGCGCGCTGGATCTGGACATGGTTTCGCTGTTCCCGCGTGACACGTGGAAGGGCCGTCGTGGCGGTTTGCGAGCGGACCTCGTGGAGATGCTGGCGGCCATGAAACCGGGCTTTCTGCGGTTTCCGGGCGGCTGCATCGTCGAGGGCCGTTACCTGACCAACCGGTATGACTGGAAGAGAACCATCGGAGCTCCGGAAACGCGCCGATTGATCATGAACCGCTGGAACAATGAGTTTCGGCATCGGCCGGCGCCGGATTATTGTCAATCGTTCGGCCTGGGCTTTTTCGAGTACTTCCAGCTTTGCGAGGACCTTGGAGCGGAACCGATGCCCATTTTGAATTGCGGGATGGCCTGCCAGTTTAATTCCGGCGAACTGGCGCCGCTGGAGGAACTCGATTCTTACATCCAGGACGCGCTGGACCTGATCGAGTTTGCCAACGGGCCGGCCTCGAGCCGGTGGGGTTCGCAGCGGGCGGCCATGGGCCACCAAGCGCCGTTTGGAATGAAACTGCTGGGTATCGGCAATGAGCAATGGGGACCGCAGTACATCGAACGGTACGCGCGCTTTGCCAAGGTCCTGAAAGAACGGCACCCGGAAATTCAGTTGATTTCCAGCGCCGGGCCGGCGCCAGCCGACGACCGGTTCACCTTCGCCTGGGGCAAACTGCGCGAGCTCAGGGCCGACATTATTGACGAGCATTGCTATGCCGCGCCCAAATGGTTTTTCGACAACATCCGGCGTTACGACGATTACGACCGCCAGGGTCCCAAGGTATTCATGGGAGAGTACGCGGCGCAAAGCGTGGCGATTGCCAGCCCTGACAACCGGAACACGATCGAGTGCGCACTGGCCGAGGCGGCTTACATGACCGGCATGGAACGTAACGCCGACGTCGTACGCATGGCCTCCTACGCCCCCTTGTTCGGGCATGCCGACGCCTGGCAATGGACCCCCAACCTGATCTGGTGCGACAACCTCCGGGTTTACGGCACTCCCAACTATTACGTGCAGTCGCTCTTCAGCCGCAACCGGGGCGATGTCGTCCTGCCGCTCGAACTGTCCGGGGACCCCGCCTCGGGCGGACAGCCCGACGGCCGCGCGCCGCGCCTGTTCGCCAGCGCCGTCAAGGATGAGCGATCGCACGAAGTGATTCTCAAAGTCGTCAACCCCTCGGACCAGGCGGTGCCGGCAAAGATTGTCCTGGCGGGGTGCGGCAAGGCGGGCCCTGTGGTCCAAGCCCAGGTTCTGAGCGGGGGCAACCTCAACGAGCAAAACTCGTTCGAAAACCCGAGACGCATCGCGCCGGTCCTCCACCAGCAGCGAATCACCGGCCCCGTTTTCGAGCAGGTCCTGCCACCGTATTCCTTCATCGTGCTGCGCGTTCGCGCCCGCTGATGACTCCGCGACCATTACGCGACACGACGGACGGAATTGACTTCCCCCCGGCCCTGCCGGTCTCTAGCATGAGACCCACTTTGAAATGACCAAACGAGCTTTTCTTGCCATTGCCCTTTCGGGATTGTTCTTCGCGCCCACGGCCGGCACTTGGGGCCAGGAGACGGTCAACACCACGCCCGACGCGCGCATGCTCCGTTACCCGGACGTATCCGCCACGCACATTGTGTTCGTTTACGCCGGGGACATCTGGGTGGTGCCCAAGACCGGCGGCCAAGCCCAGCGGTTGAGTTCCCCGCGGGGCGAGGAGACCTTTCCGCGGTTCTCGCCGGACGGGAGCCAGATTGCCTTTAGCGGCAACTATGACGGGAACACGGATATTTACGTCGTGCCGACCACCGGGGGGCTGCCGCGACGGTTGACCTATCACGGCGGTTTGGACCGGATGCTCGAATGGTACCCTGACGGACGGAAGTTGCTCTTTGCCTCGTCTCGAACAAGTGAGAAAGACCGGTTTAACCAACTTTATTCCGTCTCGCTGGAGGGTGGCCTGCCCGAGAAGCTGCCAGTGCCCTATGGTGAATTCGGCGCCATTTCGCCGGACGGCCGGACCCTGGCCTATGTGCCGATCACGGTGGATTTCGCAACGTGGAAACGCTACCGGGGCGGCATGAACCCCACCATCTGGCTCTTCGACCTGAAAACCTTCTCCGCCCGGAACCTCACCGGAAACCAGGCGGGCAATTCCCAGCCCATGTGGCACGGCTCGACCCTCTACTTCGTGTCCGACCGCGACAAGAACAAGCGGGCGAATCTCTGGGCTTACGACTTGAAGACCAAGAAATTCCGGCAGATTACGACGTTCGAAGAATTCGACGTGCATTTTCCGAGCATCGGACCGGAGGACATCGTATTTGAAAACGGCGCCCGCCTCTACCTATTGAATCTGGCCACCGAGAAGTTGACCGAAGTCAGCGTCCAAGTGCTGACCGACCGGGCCACCCTGAAGCCGCGGACCGAAAACGTGGCGCAGTTGGCGCGCGACCCGGAGATTTCCCCATCGGCCAAACGGGTCGTGTTCACCGCCCGCGGCGAACTGTTCACCGTGCCGGCCGAGCACGGGGTCATCCGGAACCTCACGCGGAGTTCAGGCGTGGCGGAACGATACCCGGTCTGGTCGCCCGACGGCAAAACCATCGCCTATTTCAGCGACCGGACAGGCGAGTACGAGCTGACGCTGCGTCCGGCCGACGGGTCCGGAGCCGAGGAAGTGCTCACGCGGCTGGGACCGGGGTTCCGTTACCGGCCTTCCTGGTCACCCGACAGCAAGAAGATCATGTTCGTGGACCAGGCCATGCGCATCCACCTCCATGACTTGGAAAAGAAGGAAACCACCGAGATTGCCCGGCAATTGTGGCAATATCATGATGCCCTGGCGAACATGCGGTTTGCCTGGTCCCGGGACAGCCGCTGGGTGGCTTTTGCCAGGGACCTCGAGAACCTGCACACCGCCATCGTGCTCTATGACACGCGCGAAAAAAAGCTGCACCAGGTGACCAGTGGTTATTATGACGATGACAACCCGGTTTTCGACCCGGAGGGCAAATACCTTTACTACCGCTCCGGCCGCAGCTTTTCTCCCCTCTACAGCGACCTGGACAACACCTGGGTCTATCCGAACACCCATCTCTTGATGGCCGCCTCGCTGCGGAAGGACGTCCCCAGCCCCCTGGCGCCGCGAAATGACGAGGAACCGGCCAAGGATAAACCGGCCAAAGAGCCGGAGAAAAAGCCTTCGGAAAACTCGGACACCAAGCCGGAGGACGCCGCCAAACCGGACGCCGGCGCTGATGCAAAGGAAAAGGCCGAAGCCAAGGACGAATCCAAGGACGCCAAACCCGAGACCAAAACCGAAAAGAAGCCCGAGAAGGAACCCAAGGCGCTGGAGATTGACCTGGCTGGGTTCGAGGACCGCGCCGTGGTGCTGCCCGCCAAGGCGGGCCGCTACGCAGACCTGATCGCGGTGACCGGGAAATTGCTGTACCGGCGCCTGCCCCGCGCGGGAGCTGCCGAGGAACGGAGCACACTGGTGCTGTATGAACTCGAGAAACGCGAGGAAAAGACCGTCCTGGATGACGTGGATGACGCCATCCCGACGGCGAAAGGGGACAAACTGCTGGTGCGGCGCAAGGGCGAGTACTGCATTATCGAGCCGAAGGAAGGCCAGAAGTTCGAGAAGAAGCTCAATCTGGGGGGACTGGAGATGGTGGTGGATCCAGTGGCGGAGTGGGAGCAGTTGTTCACCGAGGCCTGGCGGTTGGAACGGGACTATTTCTACGATCCCAATCTCCACGGGGTGGATTGGAACCTGATGCGGGAACGTTATGCCGCGCTGCTCAAGGACGCCGTGACGCGGTGGGATGTGAATTACTTGATCGGCGAACTGATCGGGGAACTTAACTCCTCGCACACCTACCGCAGCGGCGGAGATGTGGAAAACCCGCCGCAGCGCCCCGTGGGCTACCTGGGCGTGGATTACGCCCTGGAGAACGGCGCCTACCGCATCAAGAGAATCATCGGGACGGCGTCGTGGGACGCGGAGCAGCGCAGCCCGCTGAAGGCCCCCGGCGTGGATGTCAAGGAAGGCGATTACCTGCTTGCGGTGAACGGACAGCCGCTGGACATCACCCAGGAGCCGCACGCGGCGTTCCAAGGCCTGGCCGACAAGCCCGTGATCCTGACCGTGAACGACAAACCCTCGCTGGAAGGGGCGCGCGAAGTGCTGGTCCAAACTTTGTCGAGCGAATACCGGCTGCGGCACCTGGCCTGGATCGAAAGCAACCGCAAGCGCGTCGAGGAAGCCACCGGCGGCAAAGTGGGCTACGTCTATGTGCCGGACACGGGGCGCGGCGGACAATCCGAACTGGTGCGGCAATTCCGCGCGCAGTTCAACAAGGCGGGCCTGATCATTGACGAACGCTTCAACAGCGGCGGGCAGATTCCCGACCGCTTTGTCGAATTGCTCGCCCGCAAGACGCTCAACTACTGGGGCGTGCGGGACGGCGCGGATTGGGCCTGGCCGCAGGTCGCGCACTCCGGACCCAAGGCCATGCTCATCAATGGCTGGAGCGGCTCCGGCGGCGATTGTTTCCCGTTCTACTTCAAGAAAGCCAAACTGGGCCCCCTGGTCGGCACGCGCACGTGGGGGGGGCTCATCGGCATGACAGGCAACCCCCTATTGATTGATGATGGACGCGTTACCGTCCCCACCTTCGGCATTTACAATACCGACGGAGATTGGATCATCGAAGGCCATGGCGTGGATCCGGATGTGCCGGTGGTGGACAACCCAGGCGTTATGGCCAAGGGCCGCGACCCGCAGCTCGAGCGGGCCATCACAGAGGTGATGAAAGCCCTCAAGCGGAATCCGCCACCCGAAGTGAGAAAACCCAAATACCCCAATCGCGCCGGGCGTTAACCAGGAGAGAATATGACCCCAACCGAGGTCCTTTGGATCTACATCGTGCTGCTGGTGATCGGCGGGCTGATTGGCTTCTTCAAGGCCAAGAGCCGCGTTTCGCTCATCATGTCAGTGGTATTTGCCGCGGCTCTAAGCCTGTGCGCGGCGGACATCATCTTCAAATCCTACGTCGCTGACATCCTCCTGGCCGCGCTGCTGGTGGTCTTCACCATGCGCCTGACCAAGACCAAGAAATTCATGCCCGCCGGCATGATGCTGCTGATCACCCTGGCCGCCCTGGCCCTGCGCAACGTGCGGTTTTAGCGCGGCAACACCACGAGACGGTAAAACCCGGTGGGAGCGGCCAGGCTGTTGGTGAACCGGGCCTGGGTCCCGGTGGTGGTGATATCAGGAGCCAGGTCGCTCCACTGCCCCGCCCCGAGTTGCTCGCGGTACTGCAGACGGTAAGCCTGCCCGGGAATCGCGCTCCAGCTTAGCACCAGGCCAGCGGGTTCGATCTCCCCAGTTTGAAG
>CAZVYG010000003.1:73988-138559 GCA_964631605.1 uncultured Verrucomicrobiota bacterium | reverse complement strand
CGGTCCACATCTCCGCGCCGAGAGCCGCCCACGCTACTCGCTAATGATTGGGGCACAGTGCGGCGGGTCCGAGATTTGTCTCGAAACGCGCCACCGCCGCCCCTAGAGTGAGCGGGAGAGAAATGTCTTCGAACGACACTCCAAAATTACGAATGGCGCCCCCGGAAAGCGCGGACGAGCTGGCGCATCGCGTCGAACGGGAACAGCGTGCCAGCAACCTGCAACGCGAGGGCGGACTGGAACAATCGTTGGCGCCGTTCCGGGTGGGTTCGGTGCGGGCGCTCAACACGGTGCCGCTGACCCGCGGCATCGAAGATCAGGTGGTGATGGCCGCGCCATCGCGGCTGGCGCAAATGCTCGAGCGCGACGAGCTGGATGCGGCGCTGGTGAGCGTGGTGGCGGTCCTGTTCAGCGGCCGTTACGATATTCTGGACGGGATCGCCGTGGCGTCGCTGGGCGAAGTGCGGAGCGTGTTGCTGGCGCATCGCGGCCCCCTCGAGGAAGCGCGCGAGGTCTATTGCGACCCCGCTTCGCTCACCAGCGTCCAGTTGTTGCGCGTGCTGCTGGCCGAGCGCGGTCTGAAGCCCGAGTTCAAGACGCTTCCCAGCTACGATTTTTCCGCTTTGCCGGACTATGCGCTGCTGATCGGCGATACGGCGCTGGACCTGGCGCTCGGCCCCCACGAACACGAGATTTTCGATCTGGGTGCGGCATGGTACGAGCTGACGCGGCTGCCGTTTGTCTATGCGGTTTGGGCCCTGCGGCGGGGCATCGAAAACTCGGCGTTGCGCCGCCAGTTGCGCGAGGCGCGGGACTTTGGCCTGGACACGCTGGACCATATCATCGCCAGCCGCAGCGAATACACCCTGGATTTCCGCCGCGACTACCTGGGCTGGCACATTCATTATCACCTCGGCAGTGACGAAAAGCGCGGCATCGCCAGGTTCATGGAGCTGCTGCGCAAGCACGGCTGCGGCGAAGTCCACGAACCAAAATTCGTCGTGTAAGTCTCCTCCCTCCCCCCGAGCCCGACCCTGTCCGGTCGCGGGCCTCAGGCCCCCTGCTGCAAAGCGGCCAGCACCTCCGGATCCCGGACATCCACCCACCGGCCTTGAATCTCCAAACCGGCCAGGCGGTGATGAGCCGCCACCAGGCCGGCCACCGCATCCGTCAACTCATACTCCCCGCGCGGCGAAGGTTGCAATTTGGCGGTGAACTCGAACAGCGAAGGACGGAAAATGTAAATGCCGGCGTTGTACCAGACCGGCGCGCCGGGTCGCAGCAAACCCTCGGCCTGCAACTGCTCCAACTGCCCGGGAGTCGGCTTCTCGATCAGGCGCGTCAGGCAAAACTGTTCATCAAAGAAATTCACCGCGCCCTTGGTGACGTCCTGCCCGCGCGTTACGGTGATCACTCCCGAGAAATGGCCTTCGTTGTAGCGACGCACCATCTGCGGGTAGGTTTCCGGCCGGACCAGGATGTCGCCATAGGTCAGCAGGAAAGACGCCGCCCCGACAAAGTCGCGGGCCAGGTGCGCCGCCTTGCCCGTCCCGTCCTGCACCACCTGCCGGCCGTAGCGGATGCGAACGTTCCACTTCGCGCCATCGCCGAAATAACTCTCGATGGCGTCGGCGCGAAATCCCGTAACGATGAAAAACTCGCGGATGCCGGCCCCGCGCACCCCTTCCAGGATATGCTCGAGAATGGGTTTGCCCTGCACCCGCAGCATCGGTTTCGGGATCTCGTTGGTGAGCTCCCGCATGCGGGTGCCTTTGCCCGCGGCCAAAATGACTGCTTTCATGCGCCCCAAAGATGGCCTCCGCCCCGCGGGCTGAGAAGCAAATTCGCGCGCCCAAGTCAACGGGCGCGACGCCCCGGGCAGCCGTCGGATCATCGCGCAGTGACACCTTAAAGTTTGGACCAAAGGGCCCCTTTGGGCGCGGCCCGGGCCGGACGCCGCCACAGTCCGTCACTACCCCCGCAACGCCTGCGCGGCCGCCCTACTGCAAACCCGGCCGGCTTTTGTAATTGCGCGGATGCGCGTTGTGGTGGATTGAGAGCTTGTACATGAAGACAAGCCTTTACCGCCTCGCCGGGCTCTTGGGCAGCCTGGCCGCCCTCGGCACCACGCAACCGGCGCCAGCTGCGCCTGCGGCCCCCACCGGGGAGGCCGTGCGGGTCGCCTTGGCGACTGACGTCGTGCGCCAGTGGCGGCCGGGTCAACACCTGTATGTGAAAGGCAACGTCGGGGCGGGCGACAGCACGCTCAACGGCCTGGCGTCGTGGCTGGCGGAACAGGGAACCAACTGGGTGGCCGTGCTGGCCGAGAGCGCCGAGGGCGAAACCTACACCGATGCGGAGGGCCGGACCTATCGCGGGGTCGAGGCCGTCAACCACGCCCTTGGGAAGGGGTTGATGAACCAGACCGCGTTCGGCCAACAGGTGGATTCGCGGACAGGCGAGCGGAACGCGGCCTTTTTCGTTTTGTTCCTCAAGGAGCGCCGGCTGTCGTATTATGGCTCCGACGCGCAAGACAAGCGCGGGTTGGGGGAGGATCATTGGGTCGGCAACCTGGACCGGGCGGCGGTGACGGCCATGCGGAACGGGGCGCGGGTCATTGATGCCGTGAAAGATACCGTCTCGACGATCAACCGGCGGCTGGAGGACCGGATTGCGGCAGAGGCGCGCGAGCGGCAACAACGGGTGATAGCCGAGCAGAAAGCGCGGGAGCAGGCGGCTCAACGAGCCGCCGCGGCGCTGGAAAAAGCCCGAGCGGATTACCTTGTGGCGGAGACAAAATCGGGCGAGTTCTCGCGGCGTTTTCCAGACCTGACGGGGGACCTGGGGCGGGTCGAAATGACCGGGCTGAAGCTGGAGCTGGCCGCCATCCAGAGCGCCGTCGAGCAGGGCGACACGCAAAACGCGGTCAGAAAAGCAGATGCCCTCCGTGAGCGTGTTCAGGCCCTCGTACGCGCGTTGGAGCAGTATCCCAGAGACGGCCAGACGCTCGAAGGCCTTGCCACGCAGCTCCAGGCCGAAGCCGGCCGTCCCCACGCGAGCCGGGTCCAGGGACCTGTGGAGTCCGCGCGGGAATCGCTGGCAGCCGCCCGGCGGGAATACGAGCGCGGCGATTCCTCGTATGTGGCGCTGCTGGAAGCCGCCTCGCGAGCGGTCGCCACCGCCCGGATGGCGGTCGCCGGCGCCGAAGCCGCTGCCCTGCGGCAGCAGGTGTTCCTCGGCATGACGTTTTTTTCCCTCCTCGCAGGCGCGGCGGTGGTGGGTCTGCTGCTGAACCGGCGGCGCATGCCCTTCATGGTGGAAGCGCGACACCTTCACGACTTGTGGAGACAGGCCCTGAGCGAAAAGACGACGGCGCTGTTCGCGCTCCTGGACCGGCGGCTGGGGGTTCTGGGCGAATCGGAAGAGGAAACTGTCCGACGGTACCGGGGCGGGACACTCCGCTTGGGGCGGCAGATCATTCAGGACGTGGACGAGCTGTTCATCATGTCCTCCTGCGCCGGGAGAATTCTCGAGCAAGCCGGCGAGCTTGTTGAACCGACGGGGATTCGGCTGCGCCTGCTCAACCTGTTCGCCAGAGCGCCGTACCGCCAGGCGGTTGCGCTGCTGCGCGACCACCCTATCGCGTTCAAGCCGGAAGAGGGCCTCGAGCTCGTCGTGCGCGGCCAGCGCACCGAACGGGACCGCCTGGTCGGCGACCTGCAGTCGTACCGGCCGTTCACGATGACCTTCCACGAGCTCATCGAAGCCTTCAACCAGCGCGCCGAAAGGGCGCTGGCCGGCTTGGAAGAGCTCGAGAATGCCCTGCTGACCGCGCCGGACAAGTTCAAGCGAATTCAGGAAATGATTGATGGGGCCAGAACTGCGGAACACGAGCTGGCGTCGGGCACTCAGGAAGACGGTTGGTTCGATTTGAAACGCCTTTTTTCAGACCTGCTGCCGTCCGCCCAACGGCATCTGGCCCGGGCGCGCCAGACAGCCGTTTCCGACCCGATTGATGGGTTGCGCGTGGACGGGGCGCGCGCCAATCAACAAGTTTCGGACGCCACCGCGCTGGTGGCCCTGGTCCGGCGGGCTCGCGGAGACGTGCTGCCACGTGCCCGAGAAGCGGAAAAGGCGCTGGCCGCCCAGGCAATTGGCTCGACCTGGATTGGCGAGGCACTT
Source organism: uncultured Verrucomicrobiota bacterium (assembly GCA_964631605.1). Classification (GTDB taxonomy): domain Bacteria; phylum Verrucomicrobiota; class Verrucomicrobiia; order Limisphaerales; family UBA8199; genus JARKQH01. Next base: position 134,377 of record CAZVYG010000003.1, on the reverse strand, counting down.
CAACAGGTTTCAGTCCACGTGGACGAGGCGGTCTCCGCAGCGCTCGAACAAACGGCAGAAACGGAGATTGCGGCGCTGGAGCAGGCAATTGGGAACCTGGCGAAGGCGGCCACCGATGCCGTGGCGCTGGATCAGTTGCGCCGCGAGCAAGCCATGCCCCAAATCGCCCAGACGACGGCCGCAGTCCGCGAAGCCCGAACCGAATTGGGATTGGCCCTGGAACTGCCCGCCGGGGAGACGCTGCGTGAAGAAGGCCAGGACCCGACCGAGTCTCTCACCTCGGCGCAGGCGCAACTGGAAGCCGCCATTGCCGCGTTGTCCCGAGGCGACCTCGCCGCAGCTCGCAACGCGATTGACAGCGTCGGGGCATTGACGACTCAGGCAAACCAGATTGTTGAAGAGACGCGACGCGCCTTCAGCGCCTACGCTCCCGCCGCGGCAGCCCTGGAGCAGGAAATCCGGCGGATTGGCGGTCTGGTTCCCGAACACGCGGCGACCCTGGCGCAGATACGCCAGTCCTACGCGCCCGCAGTGCTCAGTCTGGGCGCCGGCGATCGCGCGCACCCCAAGGCCAACGGCACCCTCGAGGACAATATCCAGGAAACCGAAGAACACCTTGGGCGAGCCCGTCTTTCACTTGACAACGCCGCCAGGGGGTTTCGTCAGGCCAGGGTTTTGGAATCAGCGGTTCAGCTTCAGACCGCGAAACAGGAGTTGGACACCGCGCTTTATCGGCTGTCGGAAATTCAGGAGAAGCGGCGGCGGCTGACGGAGACCGAGGCGGCAAACCGGCGCGTGCTCGACGCCTTGGAACAGCGGCGCCGCGAATGCGAAGCCCTGGCCAGCCAACCCACGACCATGGCCGCCACCACCAAAACCCTGGAAGCCGCCGCGCACTCGCTCGAGATGGCCCGCGCCGCGGTTGGTGGCGTCCCCAGGGACCCGTTCACGGCGGCCGACCGCCTGGCCAAGACTCAGGTGGACTTCGACCTGGTTGCGGACCAGGCGCGCCGTGACCGCGAGGTCCACGAACAAGCGGGACGGAGCCTGGTGGCGGCCGAAAAGCAGTTGGCCGACGCCGAGCGCATCGCGCAGCAGAGTGCCACGGACAACCTGCCCGACAGCGGAGCCGTCCAGCAGGCCCGGGGAGTGGTTGTCTCTCTTCGAACGGAATGGCAGGCTTTGCAGGCAAAGTTCCAGATTCCTCATGGGGATTGGCCAGCCTTGGATGAAGCGGCAAGCGGGATTGCCACCCGGGCGGCCGCCGCCGCCGCGACTCTCAAAGGGGAACTCGAGCAGGCCGAAGCAAGCGTGGCCGCATTGTCCGCCGCCTCGGACCGGGTTCGGGCGGCGGCAGGTTGGACGGCCGGCTATGGAGTGGTCATCCTCGGCGCTCCCGGGGCGGAGGTTCTCGCCCAAGCCCGAGACCACCTTGAACGCGGGGAATACACACTCGCGCGGCAAGTGGCGGAAAACGCGCGGCGGGCTGCCGAGCGGGCGATCGCCCAAGCTCAGGCCGAGGCGCAACGACAGCGCCTGGAGGAGGAGGAACGCCTCGAGCGCGAACGGCGCCGGCGTCGGGAGGAGGAGGCGCGGCGCATGGCGCGCCGCTCTTCGTTTCCCTCCGGCTTCGGCAGCTCGCATGCCGGCGGCTCCTCGTGGGGCAGCTCCGGTTCAGGCGCACGGACCTCGAGTTTCTCCAGCGGCTCCGGGGTGCGCACTTCGAGTTGGTGAGGAGGTGCCAGAGAGTGCCCCCCGCGTGGAGTTCAAGGCCGGCCGCCACCGGCCTCGCTCCGCTTACTGCGCGTCCTTGGCCCCTTGACCCGCGCTTGCAGGCCTGCAAGCCGTCCCGACCGTTCTATTGGGCCCCATTTCTTGCCGCCCGCCAACAGTTGCGAAAATGAAAGAAAGCCGCCGGGGTCAATCGCCCCCGGCGGCTGTGCAAAAGTCCAAACCGCAGGCTACCGAACCGGCGCGGTCATGGAAGTTGGAGCAGATAGAACTGCCGCGGGGTGCCCGGAACAACAGGCAAGGTGGCAGTGAAGTTGCCGCTGCCGTCGAAGTTGTTCGTCAGCACCGGAATCCAGAGGCTCAGCGGCGCGCCCACATTGGTGGAACCCAGGACGTAATAAGTTGCTCCGGGCGGGCCCCCGCTACCCGAAATCTCGAGACTTGAACCTGTCAAGGCCACGGCGCCGATCTTCGGTGACGGCGGTGGCGCCACGATGACCTTCAAGGTCCCGGCGGTCGCCAGGCTCGACACATCCCAGGCCAGTCCCGCGCCCGGCGTCGCGGGCACAATGGCGGCGAAGCTTCCCGCATAGGTCGCGGCATCAAACAGCTTGAACTGGTCGCCCGCAGCCAGCGGGTCTCCGCTCAGGTTCAATTCGAGTGTGCCGCCATAACTCAGGGTGGTCACCCCTTCAACCCGGTCGCAGGAGAAGCTGACGCCGGCTTTGTTTACGGCCATGCGGGCGATACCGCCGAGATCGAGCGCGCCCGCCACCCTAAGGGTACCCACCGCCGCACCAGCCGGGGAGAGAACCCCGCCGGGATTCACCGTCACAGGAGCAGTGATCGTCCCGACGCCCGCGAGCGTGCCCGCCTCGACGGTTACGCCGCTGCTGGCCTGAATCTGGCCGTCAACCACCAGCGTGCCATTGCTGATGCTTGTCGCGCCGGTGTAGTTGTTGGCCGCGCCGAGAATCAGCGTGGCGCCGCCCGCCTTGATCAAGCTGCCGCCACCGCCAACAGGACCGTTGAGGATGAGGAAGTCGCCGCCGGCATTGAAAATGCACGCGCCGTGCAAGGTGATGGGCGCAATGAGTGTGTTGGTCCAGCTCGCGTTGTTCACCGTCAGATTGGTCCCTGTGCCATGCAAAACGATCTTCTTGTTCCACAAATTGGTCGTCCGGTAGAATTGCAGCATCGCGCCGGCTTCCACCGTCAGGGTCTTGGCGGGGTCCCCCATCGAAGTGGTATTGCCTTCAAACGCCAGTGTGCCTTGTTTCACGGTGATGTCGGCCAGCGCGGGGTCCACGGTGGCACTCACGATATAAACCCCGTTCGGGCCGACCTTGGTCAGGTTGAACGGTTGACCACTGGTGCTCAAGCCAGCGGTGATGGGGTCGCCGGTGCTTCCGCCCGGGGATCGCAGGTCCCATCGCCCCGTGCCGCCAAAGAGCGTGTCCGCCGCCATCGTGACGTAACGGAGGTTGACGCCGAGGAAAGCCGGGTTGCCGCTGTTGTTCACGATGGCTCCCTGCCCTCCCGCGCCGGCGCCGGACACGGTCACAGGCAGAATATCAAGATTCACACCGTTGACATCCAGACTGCCTGAGTTGGTGATGACCACTCCGACGGATTGCGGCAGATTGTTGGCGGCCGTCACCCGCAGGGTGCCGCCCACCACCTGGACCGGCCCGAAAAACATCGTGTTGTTGTCTCCCCGCAGGGTAAGCACCCCAGGGCCGCGTTGGAGGAAGGTGCCCGTGCCCGTGAGATTGGCTCCGAGCGTGGCGTCCACGCTCTGCTCGAAGGACAGGGTGCCGTAAAGGTTGATGACGGGACCGAAGTTGTTTTCGCCCGTGTTCGCCACGGTGGCGGAGGCACCGTAGGCAACGTCCAGGCTGGCGCTTTCCAGATCGTTGGCACCGGCGCCGGCGAGCCGCAGGCTGCCGACATTCACCGCAATCCCTCCCGCAAAGACGTTGCTACCGCTGTTCTGAAGCGTCAGGCTGCCGCCGCCAGTAAGCGTCAGCTTGCCGCCCCCGATGCTGCCGCTGCCGCCGAAAACATAGTCTTTGGTCGTGTTGGCCATGGTGATCGAACCGGGCACCAAAACCCCCGCCAGATTCACCGGCGGGACCGCCGAGCCCGAGTCGTCGAACGTCACCTGGTCGAGATTGTAGAACTGGTCCGCGCTCCCGCCCTTGTTCCAGTTGGCCGCGCCCTTCAGGTCCCAAAGGTTGGCCGAACCGTCGCCCACCCAGGTCAGATTGGCGGAGCCGGATCCCCCGACCAGCAGACGAACCGCCCCGGCCACGCTGGTGTCAAAGGTGAACGTGTAGCGGCTTTGCGCCACCGGACCGACGACTTGAAGGTTCGCAGGCCCTCCGGACAGGGTGGTGTAATTGAACAGGGTGTAAGCCGAGTCAAAGCTGCCCTCATAGCCGTTCAACGCCACCTGATTGAGGCCCTGCAAGGTCAGCCCCGCGTAAACCGACACCTGGTCATTCAACCCCGCGCCGCTGGCGGACAGGTCGAATTGCAAGGTGCTGTCCTTGAGAGTCAGGTTGTTGAAGCTGGTCAACATTCCCGGGACGCCATCACCACCGGGTTTCAAGGTGGCTCCCGGGGCGAGCGCGACCTCGCCCATTAGCGTGCCCGCTCCCTGCAACAGGTTGCTGATGGTGAAGCCCCCCGCCAGCGAGCTGAAATCCCAAGTGCACGCCGGGTCGGCCCCCATGTCCAGAACTTGACTACCACTAATGACCCCGCCGTTGGCGATGATCAGGGAGTTGGTCACCGAAAGCACCGCGGCGTTGTTGATGGTTCCGTTGTCCACAATCAACGTCCGCGCAAGGATTTCCGAGCCGGGCGGGAGGTTGAGGCTGGCGTTGGTCACCGTGAGGACAATCGTTCCCTCGCAGGCCAGCCGGTTGCTGACGCTCAGCGAGCCGCCATTGAGATTCAGCGTGGCATTTCGCGCCACGGTGGAGCCGGCGTACCGACCCAAACGGAGCAAATCGTTAACGACGGTAGTGGTTCCAAACAGATTGACCGTTCCGTCCACGCGGTTGGCGGCGGTCGGCGAATTTTGGTAGGCGATGTCAAAGGTGTTGACGTCCAGCGTCCCGGGCCCCAGAGTCAAGAAAGCTTCAGATTCGCGTCCCGTGCCGGTCTGGCCCCGCCCCGCCACCAAGACGTTGGCCAGGATATCCACGCTGCCGTCCAGCAACGTCACCGTGCCCCGCGTCGGGTTCCCGCTGGCGCCCTGCTCAGACCCATCGCCGATCGCGAATTCAGTCACGCGGTTGGTGCCGCCTCCGCTGCCGCGCAGCACCAGGGAAGACGGCGCAAAGCCCGGACTAAACCCCATGAAACCCCGCTGTTTCTGCCCGCCGATGCGAATGTAGTCCGCCCGCAGGTCGTTGACCTGTCCCAGCCAGAGGTCGGATTGGCTGCTGTTACCATTGTTATTACTCGAGTTATCACCCACCAACAAACCGGGATTGGCATAGGTGCCGCGCACGAGAATCGAATTGGTTTTTGCCAGCCGCAGCAGACCCATGGCGCGCCGATAAGTGCTATCCCCCACTCCCACATTGAACGTCTGGAGATCGGCCGCAAAGTTGTCCAGCCCGGACAAGTCCAGCGTGGCTAAATGCGCCCCCGCAGTAGGGTGCGTCTGGCGCACATGCAACGCACTGGCGGGATTGCTCACGCTCAGGCTTCCGCCCCCCCCTCGAAAGGTGCTCGTCACCGTCGTGGCCACGTCCACGTCCTGACGCGTGCCCACATAAAGGGCTTCCGGTGTGGCCGCACTGCCCGCCACCTCGAGGGTCAACCCCAGAAGAATCTCCGTGTTCTGGAACAGGTTGGTCGGGGCCACCCAAAGCGAGCGAATGCGGAGGCCGGTCCCGACAATATTGCTCACCGTGTTCGTGTCGGCCGCCGCCCCCCCATCTGAGAGCCGCGCGTCGTCGGCTGCGCCGGGAGGACCGGCCGGCAGCCAGTTGGCCGGGGTGGCCCACAGCAAATCGGACCCGCTCGCGCCGGTCCATTCATACTGCGCCGCATTGGCGACATGGACGCCCGCCCAGGCAAGCGCCCAGACCATCCCGAGGTGGAAACAATGACTTAAGTGGCTTGGGGGTGTCTTCATAAAAAGAGGCTGTTTGTTACGTTTTGGTGAGACCTTAGGTTGCGCCGGCCGCTGTTTGTTGTCAAGAGTTCTGTTCGGTGTCAAGAGATCACTCCAGGACGAATCCACGTTGGCCGAATCACTCCCGCTCCGAACCCTTCCTCCTCCCGCCGCCTCCCACCCCACCGGTGGGGGGATGGTTCCCTTGCCCTCATCCTCCACAACTGGCAGCCGATGGGGGTGCCCTTGACAATCCCCCTAGGCGGCTTACGGTAGCACCTGTTGAATGAGGCATAGTTTTAGAACAGGAACGAACATGAAATTCACAGAAACTTCGGTCAGTACTGCGGCGTTGGCGCTGGTAGTTGGGTTGTTGACCGCGGGGTGCGCCACGCAGGGATACAAGAAAGCCGATCAGACCGGGATCAACCTGCAGAACTTCCGCAAGGACATCGTCGAGTTCAAGCAGGCTCTCGACGCTTCCCTGGCGCGGCTCAACGAGGTCAGTGAAGCTGCGGCCACCAACCCGCGCCCCGCCTTCGAGGCCTATTCCAAGTCCCTCGCGCAGCTCGGATCCGTTAGCCGCCGGGCGGACAAACGGGCGCAAACATTGCAGACGCAAGGCCAGGCCTACTTCCAGCAATGGCAACGCGAGTTGGAAACCATCAGCAACCCCGAAATCCGCCAGGTGGCTCAGGAACGAAAGGAACAACAAAAGCAACTCTTCGACCGGCTCGAGCCGGCGGTCAAGCAGATGTGGACTCATTACGAACCCCTGTTTTCCGACTTGCAGGACCTGCGCAAGATGTTGAGCCACGACCTGACGCAGTCGGGCATTCAGGCCGCCAGCGGATTGATTCGCAAAAACACCGAGTTGGGCAGCAATGTTCAGTCCGACCTCGATCAAGTAGCCCGGGAACTGGGAGTGATTTCCGACGGCTTGATGGCAGCCCGGACCCGGACCGAGCCGACGACGGGGGTCGCCCCCAAGTAATCCTGACCGCCCGCTCTCGGTGCCTTGCCGCAGCCATGGCGGGAGAATCCCTGTCACACCGCTGGGCTGACCGTGAGCACGGGTTAAAAATCGGCCAACGAATCGCACCACGCTTCTGCGTCGGGATCGAGCTTGTGCCGCCCGAACCCAGCCCCTTAATCTTGGCTCCACAACAAAGATGAAAATCACTCCGCACGGGGCGGCGGGCGGCGAAGTCACCGGCTCCGCGTATATTCTGGAAACGAGTCAGGCCAAGGTGTTGGTGGATTGCGGCCTGTTCCAGGGCGGCAAAAAGGCTGACGCCCTCAACCGCGCGCCGGACACCGGCCTTTGCCGCCAATTGCACGCGGCTTTGGTAACCCATGGACACCTGGACCACACGGGGCGCCTGCCCCTCCTGGCCCGGGCGGGATTTGCCGGTCGCATTTACGCCACCCCCGCCACCATCGAGATGACCGGCCTGATCCTGCGCGACTCGGCCAAAATTCAGGCCCAGGATACCGAACGCCTCAACCGCAAACGCCAACGCGCCGGCGAACCGCCGCTCGAGCCGCTCTACACCGCCGGACAAGTCGAACGCACCCTCCAGTTCTTCCATCCCGTTCCCTATCACGAACCGGTGGAGGTGGCCCCCGGCGTCAAGGCCACGTTTGTCGAAGCCGGCCACATGCTGGGTTCAGCCAGCATCCAGTTGCGCGTCCGCGAGGATGGCCGTGAGCACAAGCTGGTGTTCTCGGGCGACCTCGGCCCGCGCGGCGCGCCCATCCTCAAGGATTACGAACCCTTCGATGACGGCGAGGTGGTTGTGCTCGAGTCCACGTACGGCGACCACGACCACCGCCCCTTTGGCGAGACGGTCGAAGAATTCCTGGAAATCGTCAGAACCGCCCTGGCCGAGGGAGGCAAAATCCTGGTGCCGACTTTTGCGGTGGGCCGGGCGCAGGTCCTGACGCTGCTGCTGGCCTGGGCGTTCCGCGAAGGAAAAATCAAGCCCTTCCCCGTGTTCCTGGACAGCCCCATGGCCATCGAGGCCTGGAACATTTACCGCCATCACCAGGAGCTCTGGGACGAGGACATGACCAGATTTGCCCGCGAGGGCTCCCTTGCGCAGGACCTGACCACGCTCCAAGCTTCGGTTACAGCCGAGGACTCAAAAAGGATCAATGATCTCCAGGGCCCTTGCCTGATCATGGCCGGGGCCGGCATGTGCACCGGCGGCCGAATCCTGCATCATTTCAAGCAGCATCTTTGGAAGCCCCACACCCATGTGGTCATCGTCGGCTATCAGGCCAGCGGGTCGCTGGGGCGCCTGCTGATTGAAGGCGTGGACCAGGTGAAGCTCTTCGGAGAGAAGATCGCGGTTCGGGCGAAGGTGCACACGCTGGGCGGTTTCAGCGCCCACGCCGGCCAGAAAGATTTGCTGAACTGGTTCGCCCCGCTCGCAAAACGCAAGCCCCGCCTCATCCTCACCCACGGTGAAGCTGTTCCGCGCCAAACACTGGCCGATCTGATCCAGCAGCGGCACGGCATCCAGGCGCTGCTGCCGGACCTCGAGCAATCCATCGAAATTGGCAGCCCGGCTTAAACCACTCGCTGCGGCTTGAAAGGATGTCCCGGGAACTGCGCTTTGCCCCGCCCAGCCCCGGCGCGTGGCGCACCGGGTGCCATTGCCGCCACGGGGTGCAAGGGGCGCTACTTCCGTGTGGTGAAACTGTAACTCACCGGATCAAGAGGAACCCCGCCGGCGCTTTGGAAATTCTTGTGCGAGGGACTGTTCAGCCCGAGCCGGTACGTGTGCCCCGCCTCAAGCTTGACCGGCAGCGCGCAGGTTTTGCGGTCCTCGGACCAATAAGGCTTCTTACCCTCGGGGATTTTTGGAAAATCCGGCCCACCGCCCGTCCAGGAGAACCCGCCGCCCATCGGCACGTTGAAGGTGACCCGGATTTCAGTCAGGCCGGGATCCACATCCTGCGCGTTGTTCCTGGGGGTGATGGTCACGATCTGGGGCTTGGATGCCCTGGCTTTTAGCTCATCGCTGGCGCCCTGCGTGGTGAAGTAAATCGCCGCGGGCTGCGCGGGCACGCCGGCGGCGCTCTTGAAGTTTTGATAGCTCGTCGAGTTGATGCCCACCCGATAAAAACGTCCCCGCTCAAGCTTGACCGGCAGCGCGCACGTTCGTTTGTCCTTCCATTGGGGCTTCTTGCCCTCCGGAATTGGGGGGTATTCCGGACCCCCTCCCGTCCACGAGAACCCACCCGCCATGTCCCGGTCAAAGGTCACACTGATTTCACTCAACGCCGGATCAACGTCGGTGGCTCCAACCGCCGGCGAAGTGGCGATAATCCGCGGCGGCCCCTGGCTGTCCCCGGGCGAGGCCCCGCCCCGGCCCGCCGCGGAGGGCGTTTGGGCATCCGTCAGGGTGACCACCGCCAGAATGCCGAGCAGCGCCGCCCCTAGCAGGGGCCAGCTCCGGGTTGTTTTGTATTTGGCAATCATGTTAATCCTCTCTTTCATTTGATTTTGGTTTTCGAGTATTCCCGCCAGTCCCGGCCCCACCGCCGGGCGGGCAAAGCATTCCAGCAATTTGATCAGCGTCCTCCCATACGATTGGGTCTCGCCGCCCGGCATGCGCGAAAGCGCCAAAGCGTCGCAAGCCAGTTCGCCATCCACGCGCATTCGGTGGCAGGCGTACCACACCAGGGGATTAAACCAGTGCACCAGCAGGGGAAGGGTCGCCAGCCAGTTCCATGCGATGTCTCCCCGCCGGAGATGCCCCAGCTCGTGTAGAAAAAGAAACCGCAATTCAGATAAAGAGAAATTCTGCAGCACACCGATGGGCAGCAGCAAACGCGGCCGCACAAAGCCCAGCAGCGCCGGGCTCCCCGCGGCCGGCGTCTCGACCAGCGTCAACGGAATGCTGACACCCATCTCCTGCTTGCAGTCCTCCAGCACCTCCAACACGCGCGTGTCGGTGACCGGACGCTGGCGCCGAACATGGCACGCCAGCCGCCAGTTCGAGAAAACCAGGTACCCGCCCAGCGTGATCACGCCCCCCAACCAGCCCCAGAGGACCCCTCGGGCCGCTGACTGCCACGCCGAAGCAGCCAACGGTTGAACCCGCCCCGCCTCCCCCTCCTCCTCCCCGCTGGTGGCCCCTTCCCCCGCAGCCGCAGCCTCCTCCGCAGACGCCAATGCCGGTCCCTCGCTCAGGGCCGCGAAGAGGTTGAACAGACTCACTTCGCTCCCGGGCGACCAGGGCAGCATCAGGCGGATCACCACCACCAGCCAAAGCGCATGCCGCCAGCACGGTGCCAGCCGCTTGCGAAGCGCCCACTGCAATGCCAACACCACCCCGATGATAATGGACGCCTGCCACGTCGCCTTCCAAAGCCAGCCCACCAGCGCCGGCGCCGAAAACAGCGGTACCTCGATGCTCATTGCCCCCCCTCCTCCAGGATTCTTTTCAACTCGGCGATTTCCTTCGTGGACAACTTCCTGCGCTCGACAAAATGCGCCAGCATCGGTTTGAGTGATCCGCCGAACACTCGATCCAGAAAGCTCTCGCTGGCGGCATCCACACATTCCTGCTCGGTAAAGAGGGGACGATAAAGGTACGCCCGGCCGACCTTGGAATAGCCCAGCACCTTCTTGCTCACCAGGCGGTTCAGGAAAGTCTTGATGGTTTTGGGATGCCAATCCGCCCCGCCACGGCTGAGGACCCGGATGATGTCCTCAGCCGCACAGGGGGCCTGAGCCCAGATGACTTTCATAATCCGCCACTCAGTTTCGGATATTTTCGGCGCTCGTTTCATGTTTTGGCGTTACGGATTACAACTGTAATCATGCCTAGATTACAGTTGTAATCCAATTTGTCAACCCCTTTCTCCATTTTTTTTATCATTATCCAGTTCACACCCGACCCGGGGCACCCCCCCGCACCGTCTGCAGCACCCTTGATTCCGCCCCCTTGACTCCGCGCTGGACGCGTCCGACATTTTCTCATAGTTTTCGACTTGTGCCTAACGCACCCAAAAACGCGGGGCAAAATTCTCCCGCCAAGGCGGGGAATTTGCCATTCGAAGAAGCCTTGAAGAAACTCGAGACCATCGTCGAAGCGATGGAATCGCAGGATTTGCCTCTCGAGACGCTCATCGCCCGGTACGAGGAAGGCATGAAACTGGCCCGGGTCTGCCAGGAAAAGCTGGCCCAGGCGGAGACTCGAATCCAGACCTTGGAACGTGATGCCACCGGCGAGCTGAAGCTCCAGCCCCTGGCGGTGGAACCGCCCGAAGCAACCTAAGTATCCCATGAGCCAATATCTTGAGATGGTGGATAGTCCGGTTCACGTCAAGAAGCTGACCGTGAACCAATTGCAGATTCTGGCGGAGGAAATCCGCCAGGAACTCATCACCGTTCTGTCCCGAAACGGCGGCCACTTGGGGCCCAATCTCGGGGTGGTGGAACTAACCCTGGCGTTGCATTACGTCTTTAACACTCCCAAGGACAAGTTTGTGTGGGACGTCAGCCACCAGGCGTACGTTCATAAGATTCTCACGGGGCGGAAGAACCGTTTCCACACTCTGCGCACCACCGGCGGCATCAGCGGTTTCGCGTTGCGCTCCGAGAGTGAACACGATTGTTACGGCGCGGCGCACGCCGGCACCGCGCTGTCCGCCGCGCTGGGCATTTGCGCCGGACGCGACCGCCGGGGCGGGGACGAGCACGTGGTGGCCATCTTCGGGGACGCCGCCCTGACCAATGGCATTTCGTTCGAGGCGCTGAACAACATCGCGCATACCACCAACCGGTTCATTGGCATCCTCAACGACAATGAGTGGAGCATCGCCAAGAATGTCGGGGCGATCTCCGCCTATCTGAACAAGCTCATCACCCACCCCTCATACAACAAGCTCGCGCGCGACTTCGAGCGGTTTCTGCGCCGGCTGCCCAAGGGCGAAGTGGCCCTCAAACTCGCGCACAAAGCCGAGGAAGGTTTCAAAGGCGCGCTGGCCGAAGTCGGCCTCACCCCGAATGTCACCCAGGGCGCCGAGGGCAGGGGCGGCTATGGCAGCAGCCTGATTTTCGAGGAAATGGGCCTCCGCTACCTCGGGCCGATTGACGGCCACGACCTGCCGCTATTGATTCAAACGCTCGAATTCGCCAAAACCTGCGACCACCCGATCGTCATTCACATTCTCACCAAGAAAGGCAAAGGCTTCCAGGCCGCCCAGCAAAACCCGGAGAAGTTCCACGGCCTGGGTCCCTACGACGTGGCCACCGGCGCCACGCCCCCGGTGAAGGCCGGCACCCCGCCCAACTGGCAGGACGTTTTCGGCAAGGCGATGGTGCGGCTGTGCCAGAAGGATTCCACCCTGGTCGGCATCACCGCCGCCATGCCCAGCGGCACCAGCCTCAAGTTCCTCGAAACCGCCATGCCCGACCGCTATTACGATGTCGGCATCGCCGAGGAACACGCGGTGCTCTTTGCGTGCGGCCTGGCCACCATGGGCTTCCACCCCGTCTGCGCCATCTACTCCACCTTCCTCCAGCGGGCCTATGACTGTGTGGTCCATGACGCCGCGCTGCAGGATTTGCCGGTGATGTTCTGCATGGACCGCGCCGGGCTTTCCGCCCAGGACGGCCCGACTCATCATGGGTTGTTCGACATCGCCTACCTCCGCCACGTCCCCAACTGCATCCTGATGGCTCCCAAGGACGAGGATGAACTGGTGGACATGATGTTTACCGGAACTCACGAACCGCATCCGACATTCATCCGGTATCCGCGCGGCCCGGCCGTCGGCGTTCCCATCAAGGACCAGCCCCGCCTGATCGAAATCGGCAAGGCCGAAATCCTGCGCAGCTTTGCCAACCACGGCGGACACAAGGTGGCCTTGTTCCCCCTGGGCAACATGATGGCCCTCGGCCGCCAGGCCGCCGACCAACTCCTCGCGGAAGGCTACGACGTCGCCCTGATTAATCCGCGCTTTGTCAAACCCCTCGACGCCGGCGTCTTCGAGTTCTTCGGCCGCGCCGCCGAGGTCGTCGTCACGTTCGAAGATCACGTGCTCATGGGCGGATTCGGCAGCGCGGTGCTCGAACTGTTCAATGAAAAGCGCATCACCACGCCGGTCATCCAAATCGGCTGGCCGGACCAGTTCATCGAACACGCCACCAGCGTCGAAGACCTCCGCAACAAATACGGGGTCACCGCCGAGGCCGCCGTCGCCCGGGTCAAAGCCGAGTTCGGCGCCGCCAAGACCGTGGCGCAGCGCAATGATTTCGTGGCTGCCTGAGCCAGCGTTTCGTCGCACCCTGCCAGTTGGCGGCCAGGCGTGGAAAGTCCGCGAGTTTGCCAGGTGCCGCTTCGCGCCGGCGGTTTTGCTTGATTTCGCCCATCCAGGCCCCGAACCTCCACAACCAACGTTAATAGAGTATTGATCATGGCTTATAAAGACATCACTCCGCCCGCGGGCGGCCGAATCTCCATCCTCAACGGCGCCCTTCAGGTTCCCCCTAATCCCATCATCCCCTTCATCCGTGGCGATGGCACCGGCCCGGACATTTGGGCCGCCAGCCAGCGCGTGTTCGATGCCGCCGTGCGCAAAGCTTACGGCGGACAACGCCAAATCGTCTGGTTCGAGGTCTTCGCCGGCGAGGCCGCCAAAAACAAGTTCGACAACTGGCTGCCGGACGACACCATCGAAGCCTTCAAGGAGTATCTGGTCGGTATCAAGGGGCCGTTAACCACCCCCGTCGGCGGCGGCATTCGCTCCCTGAACGTGGCGCTGCGCCAACTGCTCGACCTTTACGTCTGCCTCCGCCCCGTGCAGTACTTTCAAGGCGTGCCCTCCCCCGTCAAACACCCGGAGAAGGTGAACATGGTGATCTTCCGCGAGAACACCGAGGACATCTATGCCGGCATTGATTACCAGGCGGGCAGCCCTGAAGCGCGCAAAATTCTCGACTTCATCCAACGCGAATTGCCGGCCGCCTACCGCAAAATCCGGTTCGGCGCCGACGCGCCCGACCAGGTCGGCGTGGGAATCAAACCCGTCAGCCGCCCCGGCACCGAGCGTTTGGTGCGCGCGGCCCTGGCCTACGCCGTCCGCCACCATCGCCGCAGCCTGACCCTCGTCCACAAGGGCAATATCATGAAGTTCACCGAAGGCGCTTTCCGGGATTGGGGCTACGAGCTTGCCAAACGCGAGTTCGGCGCCCGCGAGCTGGACGGCGGGCCCTGGTGCCAACTGCCCGAGGGGATCGTGGTCAAGGACGCCATCGCCGACATTACGCTGCAGCAGGTGCTCACCCGCCCCGAGGATTTCGACGTCATTGCCACGCTCAACCTGAACGGGGATTACCTCAGCGACGCCCTGGCGGCCCAGGTCGGCGGCATCGGCATCGCGCCCGGCGGCAATATCAACTACCTTTCCGGCCATGCCATCTTCGAAGCCACCCATGGCACCGCGCCCAAGTATGCCAACCAGGACAGAGTCAATCCCGGCAGCGTGGTGCTCAGTGGTGAAATGATGCTCCGTTACCTCGGCTGGAACGAGGCCGCTGACCTCGTGATTCGCGGTCTCCAGGGGGCAATTGCCTCCCGCCGCGTCACCTACGATTTCGCCCGCCTCATGGAGGGGGCCACCGAAATCAAGTGCTCGGCATTCGGCGACAACATCATCGCTCACATGTAATGCGCTGTGGGTTGGCGCGTGCCGCCGAACCGGCACGCGCTCCGCGCCCGTAGCCACGGCCGGCACACCGCCCCGGCGCGCTTGAATCGCAGACGGTTGCGTTTGTTATGACTCTGAAATTGATAGGTCCGCGCCCGTTTGAAACCGACGCGCAAGGGACACCCAAGGTCCGCATCGGCACGCTCTTCCCGGACCACGGGGTGCTGTGCACCCAATTGCCCGGCGTCCACGCCCTCCAGCGCATGGCGTTTATTGACCAGCTCAACGCCGCACGCCAAAACGAGGGGCGCCCACCGCTTTCCCCCGCCGAGGAGGAGGAACTGGCCCTGGCGTCGGTGGACCTGATTTTCGAGACGGACCAGGTGCTGATCCGCCCTGACCCCGAGCGGATGGACCTGGCGTTTGCCGCCGATGAGTGGCTCCAGGGCCTGGTCTCCAAACGCCAAATCAAGTTCCTGCAAGTGGCCGACCGAAGGGTGCGCGAGGCCATCAAGCACCGGGGCGAATGCTGGCGCCTGAGCGGCGTTCCCAAAACGCAGGAAGCCAAGCAGCGACTGGTGATGAGTTCCAAGGTGCGCATCAACGGCCGTCCCATTTACTATTACAATCGCCTGACCGGTACCCGCTGGCTCACCTTCCAGGAATTCGAAGCTCTCGGCGCCCTGCCCGCGCCGGAATTGGCGGCGCATCTCCAGGAGATCGCCGAATACGCTTTGCGCCGCAATCGCGCCGGCCGGCCCGAGCTGGACTTTTTCGCCGCCGACTTGCGCCGGTTCGGCGCCCGCGAATTCGGCGGCGTCATCTACGACCAACTCACGCCCGATCAATTGCGAGAGGCCTACCAGCGTCTCAAGAACCAGTTCAGCGCCGCCGTCCACGAGGCCTATCGCAAGGATGATTGCCACAACCAGGCCTGGTGCGACCGCATCCTTTCCACGCTCTTCCTGGAAGGCAACGAGGCCCAGGCCGAGCAACTCCTGGCCAGCCTCAGCCCCGAGTTTTTTATGCGGGTCGAGTGGCTGCCCGGTGGCCGCTTCGAGGCGGGCGAATTCCTCTTCGACTCCATCTTCGAGGAAGCCGCCGCGCACCCGGAGGATGCCGACCTGCAGCACCTCTGCGATCCGCGCGCCAAAGGCATCATCCTCAACCTCATCCGCGACTACGGCGATATTCATTACATCAACGTCGGCTGCGTGCCGGAGTCGTTGTCCCTGGTGCGCCCCCAGCAGGAGGGGCGGCGGGGCGTGTACCTCGTCGAATTCGGCTCCAGCAGCCAGCCCGAGCCCATCCGCCGCTTCCTCCGTTTCCAGAAGTGGGGCGTCTGGGAGCACTTGGACGAAACCAAGGACCTGCTCCAGGCCATCCAGGAGAGCGACGAATACACCGATTATTGCCTGGACCGCCGCCTCGGCTGCCGCCAACTCGGCATGAACCTCGTCCGCCGCGTCCAGGTCCGCCGCCTGAGCGAAATCTACCGCGGCAAAAACACTCGCTACCACGGCTGCACCATCCGCACCACTTACTTCGACCGCGAGTACATCCCCGGCCTGGCCACAGACAAACTGCCCTGGGAAAAGTACGCCAAACCCGGCTACGCGGAGCGACTGGCCGAATTGCTGGGCGCGGCCGCCGCCTCCAGCCTGATCGTCGGACGGTCCCTGGGGGCAAACGCCCGCACCCCCTTCGACGACGGCGACGAAGTGCTCATCGAGAGCGACGACGGACTCCCTTCCCAGTTGCTGGTCGCGGACCACACCGGCGCGTTTGCCGAATACCGCCAGCCGCTCGAAGCCGCGGCCGCCAGCTACGCGCGGCCCGTCAACAGCCGCGAGCGTCAGATCCCGCATCCGCGCGACTTCGCCACCCTCTACCTGGCCGCCCTCCGGGATAAGTTTGTTCACATCCAGGAGGATTACCGCAAACGACGCCGGGCGTTTGACACCTTGTTCAAGCATGCCGTCTATGACCCCAACGGCAGCTTCGCCTTCCGCTGGGAATGCGTCCTGCGCCGGCTGGATCAAACCGATCCCGACGCCCTCATCGCCGCCATTCGCTCCCACATCGGTATCTTGAACCCCGCAGCTTCCGCCTCTTAACCATCCGCTTCGGAAGCTCGCAGAGGCGGACCCGCGGGAAAACGCTTGCCCCTCGAACCGTGCCTGCAGAGTATTAGCTCATGAAACTTACACCCTCTTTGTCCCTTAAAGGAGTAGCAAATCTGGTCTCTCTCGGACGCTGGCGCCTGCCCGCCCTCTCTGTCGCCTCGCTGCTGCTGGCTTGGTCCCTTTCCGCCGCCACGACCCGCACCGTCGTCGTATGGTCGGAGGGTACGGCCAATGTGGATGCGGGATCCAGGGAGGTTTATCCCAGGGACATCAATTCCGCCATCGCCGACGGGCTCAAACCCCTCGAGGCGCAAGGCTGGAAAGTGGTCCTCGCAAGCCTCAAGGACCCGGACCAGGGGCTCCCGGACGATCTCCTCAACCAGACCGACGTGCTGATCTGGTGGGGCCACAAGAAACATGGCGAAGTTAACGATGCGCTGGTGTCCAGGATTGAAGCCCGCGTCAAAGACGGACGCATGGGCTTTATTTCCACGCATTCGTCTCATTTCGCCAAACCCTATAAGCGCCTGATGGGCACCGCCTGCAGTTGGCGCGAATACAAGGCCGACGGAACCTCCGTCGAAATCATCGTCGCCGATCCCACCCACCCCATCTGCCGGGGCGTCAAGAATTTCAAACTGCCCAAAATCGAAAGATACGGCGAGCCCTTCGCCGTCCCCACCCCCGAGGCCGTGCCGTTGGACGGCATCTACACCAAGCCGGATGGAACCAGGGAACCCGGCCGCATGGGCCTGTGCTGGACGGTCGGCAAAGGCAGGGTGTTTTATTTCACACCCGGCCACGAAACCTACGACGACTACCATCGGCCTGAAGTGCGCCAGATTCTCCGCAACGCCGTCGAATGGGCGGCGCCGGCCCGGTGAGGCCGCACCCCAAGGTTGCGGCCTTCAAGACAGGCGGAAAACCAAGCCGGCCCACTCGAATTCTGTCCCATCATGAAAACTCCCCTTGGACCATCCGGCCGCGCCTGGGGTCTGGCGGCTCTCTGCGCGAGTCTCGCCTTCGCCGGCTCAACCCCGTCGGCGTCGAGCGCGGAGCCAACCGCCAACCCGGTTTCCATCCACACCCTGGTGACCGAGGTGCTTCAGAAAAACCCGGAGCTGGCGTTCTATCATGCCGAAATCGCGGCCGCTAAAGCCGGCCGCAAGGCGGCCGCCAAATGGAAAAACCCCGAGATCACGGCGGAACTCGGCAGCAAACGAGCGTGGGAGCGCGGAGGCGGCGGCGTGTTGGGCGATGGCCCGGCGTGGTCGGTCTCGGTGTCTCAAACCATTGAATTCCCCGGTCGCATCGCCCTCCGCAAGGCCATCGCCAACCAAGAGGTCGGCCTCGCCGAGTTGGGGCTCGCTCAGTTTCGCGCGGCCCTGGCGGGCCGGGTGCGGGTCCTGGCCCACGCGGCGCTGGCCGCTCAACAAAAGGCCGACGCTGCGCGCGAGGTCACGGACCGTTATCGGGCCGTCACCGAGGCGCTGGTCCAGCGTGACCCCGCGGGGCCGGCCGCCCTGCTCGAAGTGCGAATTCTTGAAGCAGCCACCCTCACCCTGAACCGCCGTGTGAGCCAGGCCGAACGCGAGTGCCAGGCAGCCTTGTTGGAACTCAACCAGCTCCGCGGTGTTCCCGCCGCAACCCCGTTCCGAATTCAGGGCAGCATTCAGACACCGACAAACCTTCCTCCCCTGGCCCAACTGCTCGAAACCGCCTACACCAACAACTTCGAATTGCGCATGCGCCAGGCTGAACTCGAACAGCAGGGCTTCAAGGTGGAATTGGCGCGCAAGGATCGTTACCCGGAAATAACCCTGGCGCCCTTCTATTCCTCGGAGAAGGCCTCGGATGAGGAGCGCATTGCCGGAGTGGGTATCAGCATGCCCCTGCCGATCTGGGGCACCGCCAAAGCCACCGCCGAAGTTGAGCAGGCCCGCTTCCTGCAGGCCGAGGCTTCCCTGCGCGCTGTCGCCCGCCAGCTCGAGCGACAAATCACCGACCGCTACCTCGCCTGCCAGGCCAAACTTGACGAAATCAGCCGCTGGCGCCCGGGCTCCCTCGAACGCTTCCACGAGGCCGCCGAGGCCGCTGACCGCCATTACCGCCTCGGAGCAGTGCCCCTGGCGACCTATCTGGAGATGCAAAGCAGTTACCTGGACGCGCTCGAGACACTGCTGGCCAGCCAGAACGAAGCCGCGGAGTGCCGCCTGGACCTCGAACGATTGGTAGGCCAGACCGATCTTCCCGCTGTCTCACCATCCCACTAACCATGCTTCACCGCCTGATCGAAGCTTCCCTCCGCCAGCGCGTCTTCCTCCTCATCGTCGCCGGCGTGTCTCTCTTCATCGGCGCCTGGTCCGCCTTTAACCTCCCCATTGACGCCGTTCCCGATATCACCAGCCCCCAAGTCCAGGTCAACACCGAAGTGCCCGCGCTGGCGCCCGAGGAAACCGAAAAGTCCGTCACCATCCCGCTGGAGATGGAGCTGGCCGGCATCCAGGGCGTTCAGGAAATGCGCTCCCTGACCAAGTTCGGCCTGAGCCAGGTCACCCTCATCTTCCAGGACCGCACCGACATCTACCGCGCCCGGCAGTTGGTGGCCGAGCGTCTGCAAACCGTCGCCGACCGCCTTCCTCCGGGCCTGACCCCGGAACTGGCGCCCATCAGCACCGGTCTGGGCGAAATCTACTATTATACTCTGGCTTACCGCGTGGATGCGCCCCATCGCCCGGCCACCCTCCCAGACCAACTCCGGGAGCTCCGGGAAATTCATGAGTTCACCGTCAAACCGATGCTCCGCACCACGCCGGGGATTGCCGAAATCAACGCCAACGGCGGCTATGAAAAGCAAATCGTCATTCAGCCGCGGCCCCGTGACCTCGAAAAAGCCGGCCTGACCTTCACCGACCTGGCCGCGGCGGTGGCTCAGAACGTCGAAAATGCGGGGGGCGGGATTATCAACCAGGGGGCCGAACAACTCACGGTGCGGACGGTGGGACGCGTCTCCACCACCGAGGAAATCGCCGGACTGCCCCTCAAATTCATAGGCGGACTGAAACCTCTCCTGGTCGGCGATGTCGCGGACGTCGCCATTGGCTCGCGCTTTCGCACCGGCGCCGCCACCGAGAACGGCGAGGAAACCATCCTCGGCACCGCCATGATGCTGGCGGGACAAAACAGCCGCATTGTGGCCCACCGCTTCGGCGAGCGGATTCGCGAAGTGCGCAATCGCCTGCCGCCCGGCATTGAAATCCGCACCCAATACGATCGGGCCGACCTCGTGGACCGCACGGTGGCGACTGTGAAAAAGAATTTGTTTGAGGGCGCGATCCTCGTCCTCGTGGTGCTGCTGACCATGTTGGGCAACTGGCGCGCCGCCCTCATTGTCGCCTCCGCCATTCCGCTCTCCTTCCTCTGGGCGCTCACCGGCATGGTCCGCCTGGGCATCTCCGGCAACCTCATGAGCCTGGGCGCCATTGATTTTGGCCTCATCATTGATGGCGCGGTGGTTATGGTCGAAAATATTGTCCGGCAATTGGGGGAGCGGCAAAAGCACCTCGGCCGAACCCTGACCGTCGCCGAGCGCATGCACACCGTTGCGGCCGCCAGCAAACAGGTCGCCAACCCGATGTTCTTCGGTGTCCTGATCATCACCATTGTCTATGTCCCGATCCTGGCCCTCACCGGCATCGAGGGCAAAATGTTTCATCCGATGGCGATCACCGTAATGCTGGCGCTGGGCGGGGCTCTGGTGCTGGCGCTGACCCTCATGCCCGTGCTTTGCTCCTACCTGCTGACCGGATTCATTCGCGAGGGCGACAACTCCCTGGTCCGCGCCATCAAGCGTCTGTATCAGCCCTCGCTGCGCCTGGTCCTGGACAAACCGTGGCTGATTGCGGTGAGCACCGTCATCTGGGTCACCCTCTCCGTCCTGGCCTTTCTGCGCCTGGGCGCCGAGTTTGTTCCCAAACTGGATGAAGGGTCCCACACGGTCATGGTCTATCGCACCAATAGCATGAACCTCGAGGCCTCCCTCGCCATGGAAATCGCCACCGAAAAACTGCTCCTCCGCATCCCCGAGGTCGAACGCGTCTTCTGCCGCCTGGGCACCAGCGAGGTCGCCACCGACCCCATGCCGCCCAGCCAGAATGATCTCTACATCTTCTACAAGCCCCGCGAGCAATGGCGCAAGGTCAATGGCCGGAGGATCACCAAGGCCGAACTGGCCGCCCTGATCGAAGCCGAGGTGCAAAAGGAACTGCCCGACCAGTCCTTCCTTTTCGCCCAACCCATCGAGATGCGCTTCAATGAACTGCTCGAGGGCGTGCGCTCGGACCTCTCCCTCAAAATCACCGGCACCGATTACGACGTGATGGAGAAGCTCGCCGCGCAAATCAAGGCCATCCTGGAAAAGCTGCCCGGCGCCGGCGAAGTCGAGTTCGAAGCCCAGGGCCGCGCTCCTGTCCTGGAAATCCATCCCAATCGCGAGGCGCTCCGCCGCTACAATCTCCATGCCGCTGACCTCAATCGCGCCGTGTCCACCGCCCTGGCCGGCGCCACCGTCGGCATGGTCTTCGAAGGCAACCGCCGCTACGAAATTGTGGTGCGCCTGTCAGGTGAACTGCGGCATCGCCTCGAGGAAATCCGGAACCTCCCCGTGCGTGTCGGCGAATATGGACTGATACCGCTCGAGAAAGTGGCGGAGTTCCGAACCGTTCCCAGCGTGGACCCCATCGTGCGTGAAGAAGGCCAGCGGCGCGTCGCGCTGATGATCAACTTGAGCGGCCGGGATGTCGAAGGCTTTGTGCGCGACGCCGAAGCCCGCATCCGGCAGGAGGTGGTCCTCCCCGAAGGGTACGCCTTCGAGTTCGGCGGCCAGTTCAAAAACCTTCAGGAAGCGCGCCTGCGGCTTCTCATTGTGGTGCCGGCGGCCCTGGTCCTCATCTTTCTGATGATCTTCCTCGCCTTCGGCAGCATGCGGCAGGCCTTCCTCATTTACACCGGCATTCCCCTGGCCGCAACCGGCGGCGTCCTGGCGCTCTGGGCGCGCGGCATGCCTTTCAGCATCACCGCCGCCGTCGGCTTTATCGCGTTGAGCGGCGTCGCCGTCCTCAATGGCGTTGTCATGATCAGCTACTTCAACGAACTCCGTGAAAAAGGCGCCGCGATCGCCCAAGCCGTCTTTCAAGGGGCGATGACCCGCCTGCGGCCGGTGCTCATGACGGCTTTCGTGGCGAGCCTGGGCTTCCTGCCCATGGCGGTGGCGACCGGCCCGGGCGCGGAGGTCCAGCGCCCTCTTGCGACGGTGGTCATCGGCGGCATCCTCAGTTCCACTTTTCTAACCTTGGTTTTGCTGCCTGTTCTCTACGTCAAATTCGAGCGCGAGACCCCGCTGGAAATCCCTCCAGCGCAAGCCGAGCCGGCAGCCGGAACTGCCGCCCCCGCCGGCGCCTGACGCCCTCGCTTCCTCCCGCGGCCGGCTCGTCCCGCTCGACTGCTCGTCACTCCGCACGGATGGACTTTCCTATCGGAAGGATCAACGCCCCCGCTCAGAACCGGTTTTTTGACTGGCCAAGCCGCTGGTTTCCGCTACCGTTGGCCGCCGATTCGGGAAAGGAATCGTCATGTTTACTGGAACCTATACTGCGATTGTTACACCGTTCAAAAACGGTCAACTGGATGAGGCCGCCCTCGAGCGGCTGGTCAAAGCCCAGGTCAAAGCCGGCGTGGACGGCATTGTGCCCGTCGGCACCACGGGCGAGTCGCCCACGGTGGATTACGAAGAGCACATCCACATCATCGCGCTGGCGGTCAAGTTCGCCGCCAAAAAGATCAAGGTGCTGGCCGGCACCGGCGGCAACTCCACCAGCGAGGCGGTCTATCTGACCGAACGCGCCGAAAAGGCTGGCGCGGATGGCTCTCTGCAGGTTGCGCCCTACTATAACAAGCCGACCCAGGAAGGACTTTTCCAGCATTTCCGCGAGGTGGCCCGCAAGACCCGCCTGCCCATCGTCCTCTACAGCATCCCCGGCCGGTGCGGCATCGAAATCGGCGTGGATACCGTCAAACGCCTCGCCCGGGAGTGCCCCAATATCATCGGCATCAAGGAAGCCGGCGGCAACGCGGACCGCGTGAGTCAGCTCCGAGCCGCCTTGGGACCCAAGTTCGAGATTCTCAGCGGCGACGACTCGCTGACGCTTCCCTTCATGGCCGTGGGCGCCCAGGGGGTCATCAGCGTCGCCTCAAACGTCATCCCACGCCAGGTGTCCCAAATGGTGTCGGCCTTTGCGGCGGGCAACCCGCGCGCAGCCCTGAAGCTGCACCACAGATATTATCCCTTGTTCAAGGATTTGTTTATCGAAACCAACCCGGTGCCCGTGAAGGCGGCGCTGGCCATGATGGGCCTGATTCAGGAGGAATATCGGCTGCCCCTGGTCCCCATGAATCCCAAAAACCGCCAAATCCTCCAGGCCACTCTCAAGGCTTGCGGCGTGCTCCGCTAAGCCATTGCTTCGCCCCCTCGTACGATTCATCAGAAAACTCCCATGACTCGAGTCCTTATCAACGGTTTCAAGGGGCGCATGGGCCGCGCCTTGCTTGCCTGTGCCGCCCATCACCCGGAAGTGCAGGTCGCCGCCCAGGTGGACCAGGGGGATGACATCCGCGCGGTCATTGACAAGGCGGATGTCGTCATTGATTTCAGCACCCATACGGCCACGCCCGCCTTGGCCGCCCTTTGCGCCGAGCACCGCAAAGCCATGGTCATCGGCACCACCGGCCATTCCAGCGAAGACCGCTCGCAAATCACCCGCTTCAGCGCCAGCATCCCCCTGGTGCTCGCGTCGAACTTTTCCACCGGTGTCAACACCCTGTTCTGGCTCACCCGCAAAGCCGCCGAAATCCTCGGGCCGGCCTTCGATCTTGAAATCGTCGAAATGCACCACCGCCTGAAACGCGACGCGCCCAGCGGCACGGCGCGCACCCTCGCCGAAATCCTCGCCTCCGTTCGCCAGCAGCAATACGACCGCGTCGCGCGGCACGGACGCCTCGGCATTGTGGGCGAGCGCACCCCGGCCGAGATCGGCATCCACTCGGTCCGCGGCGGCGACGTGGTGGGCGACCATACCGTCATCTTCGCCGCCACGGGCGAGCGCGTCGAACTCACCCACAAAGCCTCCTCGCGCGAGACCTTTGCCAACGGCGCCTTGCGCGCGGCCCAATGGGTCGTCCGCCAGAAACCCGGACTCTACGACATGCAGGATGTGCTGGGGTTGAAATAACCCCGCCGGAGCAAAGGCTCCCCATGACCACCGGCCTGGCCATCATTGCCCTGGGGTCCAACCAGGGTGACGCGCGCCGCAGCGTGCTCGAGGCCGTCCAGCGCCTCACCACGCTGTCCGCAGGCCCGCTGCGCGTTTCCTCCCTGTGGCAAACCTCGCCGGTGGACTGTCCCCCCGGCTCGCCGCCTTTCGTCAATGCCGTGGTTGCGCTGACTCCGCTGCCGGGCGAAACGCCCGAATCGCTGCTCGCGAAACTGCAGGGGTTGGAGAAGGCGTTCGGGCGACGGCCCAGGCAAGTGCTGAACGAACCCCGGCCGCTCGACCTCGATCTAATCGCCTTCGGCACCGAACAACGCAACACTCCCGCGCTAACCCTCCCCCACCCCAGGGCGCACCTCCGGCGGTTTGTCCTTTCGCCGCTGGCGGAAATCGCGCCGGACCTCTTGCTGCCAGGCCAGCGCCGGAACGTGGCCGAGTTGCTCGCGGCACTCCCCTCCGGCGGCCAGGTCACGAAGATCCCGTGTTGACGCGCAGGCGGCTCAGCCTTCCGGCGCAGCGCCGGACCCGGCTGCCACAGGTTTCGGCGGATGAAAAAACAGGACGAGCGCCACCGCCGCGACAACCGAGATCACCGCGGGCACCAGGAACAGCGATTTGTAATCGGTAATCTCTCCCTGCGTGTACAACGATTGCTTCAGCCAGGGACAGATGAAATTCGCCGCGATGTATCCGAAACCAAAGATCATCATGTTGAACAGTCCCTGGGCGCTGGCGCGCGTATCTTTCGGGAAGTAGGCATCCACGAAGATGTAAACGGTCGCAAAGAAAAACGCATAGCAGATGCCGTGCACAAGCTGGACCAGGATGATGAGTTCCTTGTGCTGCGGAAAGAATGCATACACGACGAAACGCAAGGTGTGGCCCAGGATGCCAATCAGCATGGTCGCGCGCCAACCCAGCCGCTTCAGCGTCACCCCCAGCACAAGCATCGTCAGGATTTCCATGACCTGCCCGATGCTCATGACCGGCATGATCCAGTTTCCCGGTATCCCGGGGCCGCCCGCAGAGGGGGGCGTCCCCAAAAACGAACCCGTCCAGTTGAAGTAGCAGTAAAGCACGAATGAATCCACCAGCGTGATGAGCCAGAGCACCAGCAGAAACCGATGCCGGAGCAGCTTGATGGCCTCCAGCCAGGCAAGCTTTTCCCCCGCCTCCCCGGCTTGCTTCGGCGGCGTGTGCGGCAGGGTCAGGCTGTAGGCAGCCATGACCATCGAAGCGATGGCCGCGACAATGTAGGTCCAGCGGGTGGCCTCTTGCAGCGCCGCCCCGCTCAACCCGCTGCTCAGCACCGTCCCCAGCCAATCCACAAGGCCGCCCGGGTTTTCGGCCCGGACTTTTCCCCAGTCCACGAGAATGAAGGTGAACGGCCAGGCCGCCATGATCCACCCGACCGTGCCCCCCATCCGCACCAGCCCGAATTCCTTCTGAGCATCCTTGATGTGGGCAAACGCGATCGAGTTGCAGATGGACATCGTCGGCACATACAGCAGACAGTGCAGCATCATCAGGCCGAAGAACGGCCAAAACGACCGGGTGAACGCCAGGCCGGCTATCGCCAGCCCGCCGACCAGGTGACTGAACGCCAGGAATTTCTCGGCGGCGAAATTCCGGTCGGCAAACTGGTTGCTGAAGAACATGCCCGCAATCGCCGCAATGGGGAAGGCGTTCAGCACCCACGACTGCTGCAGCGGCGTGAATCCCAGGCTGGGCAGGTAACCATAGACCAGCGGCATCCACGTCCCCCAGATGAAGCTCTGGAGGACCATCATCGTGAAGAGCCTCAAACGGATCAGTCGGTCCATAACGCCTCGTCAGCCGGTGGGAACGGACGCTTGCCGTCGCGGTTCAGTCAAACCGGCGGAACGGCCGGACCCGCGCCTCGGAATGGCAACCCCGCCGGCCAAAGCCGCCTCAAAACGCCACCAGGAGCGCCAGCACGCCCGCCGCCGTGGCGATCAACGGCACCAGGAAAACCTTGCTCCAATTGAATTTCCCCCCGACGGAGGAGCGGTCCATGACAATCCCCGCCACCTGCGTCCCGAGGAACAGCCCGATGCCGGTGGTGACCAAAATGATTAACGCTTGCGCCGACCCGACAATCTCGGGCGGGGCCACCGCGTTCACGTACATTTGTCCCGCAATCATGAACATCACGTAAGCCAGACCGTGGAACACCTGCGAGGCCACCAGCACCCCTTTGGGCGCCCGGACCGTATAAGCGACATACAGCAGCAGCCATGAGAGGGAGCCGATGGTCAGCGTCCATTTGGGGCCGAGCTTGCTGAAAAACAACCCCAGCAGAAACAGCGTCGCCAGGGCCTGCGCCGCCTGCGCGATACCCATGATGGCCGGCACGTTTTTCGCCGAGACCCCCATGTCCTGCAGGAACTGCGCGGTTCCCAAAAAGTAGAACTGCATCATGCCCGCGACCACCAGGGAGACGAGAATGAACACGGCAAAGCTCGGGTTCGAGAGCATCGAAAGCGCCTTGAGCATGGGCACGCCCTCACTCCCTTTCGGCGGCGTGGCGGGCTGCAGAATGCAAACGATGGCCATGACCAACGACAGGACCGCCGCGAACTTGAGACAGTCGCTGCCATCGCCCTCGCCTTTGCGAAGGTTGCGCCAGCCCGTCAGCGCGTAGCCGACCAAGGCCCACGCCACCGGCGCCCAAATGAAAATCCCCGGCGACTGCTTGCCCGCGTCCGTCAGGTGACTGAACATCAGCGAATTCACCAGCGGGATCGTGGCCGCATACAGCGCGGAATATCCCAGCATGACCAGAAACAGCGGCTTGAACTTGCTGGTGCGCGACGCCACAAACAGCAGCAACACCCCAAGGGCGTGGCACGCCGCCAAAATCCACCGGGTGTCCACATACTTGTCCGCCAACTGTCCGGCCAGCAGCGGCGTGATCATGCTCGCCAGGGGCAGGGTGGCGTAAATCCAGCCGGTCTGCTTGCCACTCATCTGCAAGGGGCCGAGCAAACGGGCCGCCAGGACGGGCATCCACGCGCCCCAAACGGCGTATTCCATGAACATCAGCGCGCTCAGTTGCAAATACAGAAGGGTGCTCATAAGTAAGGATTAACGTAATGTTGTAATAAGACAGGTGAATTTGCCTCCCGCGGCCGGACCCAAAGCCGTGCCCCCAGCCCGCGGTTGTGACGCAGGCTTCGTCGCAAACCTGCATTGTGAAGTCCCGTGCTCAAACCAGGCGATGGACGAAACGAATCGCCCCGACGCTACCGAAGCCGCCGCACCGTGGCAATAAGAAAAACCGCGACATAAGAAAAACCGCACGTTTCAGGCCGATACAGCTTGTCGCTTTATCTGCGTCAAGGGTCGGTCAAACATCGGGCAAGACGCCTTCTCGTGTCGCCCCCGATCCACTGCCAGCCCATCGCCCGGAGCTGTTCGCAAAACGGGCGCTCGACCACGTCGGATTCCCATTGGATTTTGCTCATGGGGTTCAAGACTTCGCCTCCTGCCGACGAATGAAATCTCCGAGCAGCGGAACCGCAAACGAATAGCGCCCGTGCCGGTTCTTATACACCAGTCCGTTCTCGGTCAGCTTGCCGAGAATCTGGTTCACATGGCTGGCGCTGAACGGCTTGGTCAGCTTCTTGGATTGTTCCACAATCTCCTGCACCGTGAATTCCTCGTCGCAGTGGGGCAGTGCCGCCACCACCGCCAGCAACTCCCTTTGCCGGTCCGTCACCCGGTTCCACCTTCCGGCGAAGAAGTCCGAATCCAGCTTGCGCACCGTCTGGTTGACCGTTACCACGGGATCCACTCTGCCGCTCGCCTTTTGTTGCAAATAGGAGTCGAACATTTCACGGCAGAGAAATTGAATGAAATACGGGTAACCTCCGGAATGACGGATGATCTCCGTCACCGCAGGCCCGGAGAAACGCACCGGACAGCCTTGCTGCAGGATGGGCTTGAGTATCGCGTCCCGGCTCTCCGCCTCGTTCAAGCGGCTCAACATCGTCACGTGAAACATGCGCTCGGCGAAGGTCCGTGCCTCCACCAACTTCGGAAACAGCGTCGGCAGCCCGGTAAAAACCAGCAGAAACGGCAACTGGCGCTTTTGGATGGACTGAAACACGTCCAGCAACAGCGAGAGCGGATACTGATGCCGGTTCGCCTGGTCGCCTAGATTCTGCGCCTCGTCATAGGCCAGCACCACGCCTCGCACCTGGGTGTGCCGCAGGCTGGACCAGACCAGCTCCAGCGCCGACTTGAGTTTGTCCGAAACCAATCCAGGCGTCTGGTCGTAAACGCGTTTCAGCAACTCGAAATCAAGCCGCAGCGGGCGCTTTTCCAGTGTGGCGGCAAAGCCGATACGCCGTTGTTCCGTCTCTGCCGCCACCACATTCGCCACCAGCGGCGAAAGATCCGCCAGTATCCGCAAAGCAATGCTCTCCTCGCTCACACTGGCCGACTCAGACAAATCAGCGCCCGCCACAGCCAGCTCCTGCTGATCGCGATCGGCTTGAACGTCTCGAGCAGCACCGTCTTCCCAACCCCGCGCAAGCCCGTCAACACCAGGTTCGTCAGAATCGGCTGCTGTTCCAGAAGTTGGGAGAACTCCCGCTTCTCTTCTTCCCGCCCAGCCAGGTAAGGCGGCGGATGCCCGGCTCCGGGCCGGAATGGATTGGCAAATGGGGCGCTCGTCATATTTAGCTCCAAACAGGGATCACGCTAAATTCAGTCGTGCAACTAAATTTACACAATGAACAATGCTGTTCTAAAAATGCAACGGCGCACAACAACTCAAGTATGCTTTCCTTCCCATTGGATTTTGCTCATGTGGGTCAAGTATCGGTCAAGTGTCAGTCCAGCCGCTGGCTTGGTGCGTCACAGCTCGGTGTCATAGCTTGGCACAGCAGCCGATGACTCGAGTTTGTCGCAAGTCGTGTCGCATGTTTCTTCGGTCGTGTCACAGCTCGGTGTCATAGCTTGTCATAGCTCTCAAGTTTCCATCAGCGGTCCACGGGAATAGACCCGATTCGGGTCGGTTGGCGACGTCCCCGCGTCTCGCAACAGCCCTTTGTCCAGCAGCACTTTCAGATCACGCTGCAGCGTCCGGCGATTGGCCTTGGGGCACAACGCCTCGAACTCCCGGATCGTCATCTTCCCATGCTCGAGCAGAAACCGGAGGGCGGCCGATTGGCGCTCGTTCAGGCCATGTTTCCGCGCCACCACGTCGGCCCGGATGACCCGCTCCCCCCGTTCCTTCACCTCGTCCATCTGTGTGGCCAGGCCTTCCACGAAGAAATCCAGCCAGCCAGTCAGGTCCATATCCCGGTCGCGCACGCCTTGAATCGCCGCGTAGAACGCCGCCCGGTCGCGGTCGTAGTATTCGCTGATCGAAAACAGTCGCTTGAAGTCGTAGCCAGCCCGATAGAGACACAGTGTCGAGAGCAGGCGGGACGTCCGCCCGTTGCCGTCCACGAAGGGATGAATGTGGACCAGTTGAAACTGGGCGATGCCGGCCACCAGCACCGGGTGCGTTTCGCCCGGCGCATTGAGCCACCGCACGAACTCCGCCATGAGCGGCGGCACATCGCCCGGCGGCGGCGGCGTGTAGATGACCTGGCGCGTGGCGGAGTTCACCACGTAATTCTGCACCCGCCGATATTCACCCGGCGCGCCCGCCCCGCCCCGCACCCCCGCCACCAGCCGCCGGTGAATCTCCCGGATCAACCCCTCCGTCACCGGGCCGCCGTCGCCGAGATACCCGCTCACGAACTCGAACGCTTCCCGGTAGTTGAGCAGTTCCCGCACATCCTCCGGATCGGCCTCGGGCACGAGCTGGCCGGCCAGCAACCGCTCCGACTGTTCCAGCGTCAGGTGCGTGCCTTCGATATGCGTCGTGTGATGCGCCTCCAGCAACAGCGCCCGCGACCGCATCGTGGCCAGCCAGTCCTCCGACAACTTCGCGGCATCCAGAAAACCCCGCGCCCGTTCAATGCGCGTCAAACCCGCCGTCACCCGGTGCGTGATCTGGAACTGGGGGTTCATGATGGAACGCTCCATATCTCCGGCACGCGGACGCGGCCGGTGAGCAGGTCGGTCATCAGGCCGGATTTCAGGTGGTGGAGTTTTGCATTCAAGTCCACTTCGATGGAAACCTTCCGGTCGAGTTCGGAGAGCACACGGACAATCCTCTTCTGTTCGCCACTCGCTGAAACGGGAATCAGCATACGCCCGAACTGCGATTTGTTAACGATCGGAACAGCTTGAAGGCCAGCCCAGCGATGAAGCTGACGGATATGCCGCGAAACCATAGAGGCAACAAACGCGGGTTCGTGTTCGCTCGAACAAACTACGGCGTTGATCTGTTGGTTGGTGCCGCAACTCCACGGTGCTACGCCGATTTTTCCCAACGTCGAACCAATGCATACCACGAGAACTGACCCAGCCGGCAGTTCGAGAACATACAGGCATCCAGCTTTGGAGAGATAGCGTTCCGGAGGTAAGATAGTGCCATCGTCACTGAGCTCGACTGGTGTTACAAAAGGAAGCTGATGACCCCAAATGCCCGAGGCTGATGATGGGGGTGTCGCCCCGGTAACGATCTTGCCCAGCTCGGATACATAAACGACCTCCCACTCCTTTGGTATGAGCCCGAGGGGGGAGGGTTGGTAGAGGTAGGGGGCTTGGGAGGGAGGGGGGCGGAGTTGGCCGTGTTCGTCGAGGCCGCGGGTGAGGAGGTCGTGGAGCAGGCCGGCCCGCACCTGCCGCAGCTTCGCAATTACCGCCTCCGTCTTCGCAATCAACTCATCCACCGTGTCCAGCACCCGCGCGATGCGGGCTTGCTCGTCTGCTCTCAACTTGGGGACTCGGAAATTCGTAAAGAAGTCGGATTGCACGCGCTGCTGACCGGCAGACCCGCCCATGTAGGCGACAGCGCGCGTGCGTGTCTGTCGAGCCTGCAACCAGTGGAAAAGGTAGCGTGCCGAGTTGTCTCCCCGAGCGCGAAGGACGTGAAACTCGGTGCTGCCAAAGCCCACTCCGTTTTTCAAACCAACGGCGTGCGCTCCTTTGCCGTTCTCCATGCAGGGCGTGATTTTCGCGAAAAGCACATCGCCTTCAGAGAACGGTGTGTAACCAAACCGCACGTCGTCCAAACAGTGTTCTTGTCGGTTTACCCATCGTCCGCTCTCGGTCACATCCGACATCGGGATGAATGAAACAGCCGTGTCGCCGCTCATCTGCCGCAAATCCACTTTCGGATTCACCTCGGCGAGTTCAGCGAGTGCAATGGTTTCGGTGTCCCTCATCGATAGCCCAATTTGATCAAGAAGGTCTCAAGCTGCGTCTCAACTTGAGCTCGGTCACTGCGCAATTCCTCCAGCGTCACCCGATACTTGTCCCACAAGCCTTCGAGGAAGCGGACGAGCTGCTGGCGTTTTTCGGCGACGGCGGCATCGAGGCCCTCCTGCCGCAGGCGGTCGGCGGCGGCGTAGAGGTGCCGTTCGAGCTTGGCGAGGGAAAGGCGGGGCATGGAATTGTCTATGGCTTCTTCGGGCCGGGCTTCACTTGGGCGGCCTGGCCGCCTTTGACCCACTGGTCAATCTCGGACGCCAGAAACTTCCAAAGCCGCCCAACCTTGTGCGCAGGCATTTTCTTGCGCGTCAGCCATTTGTATATCGTGTCCCGGTTGACGTCCAGGTGGGCCGCAATTTCCTCGACCGACAGCCATCGTTCTTGCATAAGCGGGTGCCGCTGCGGCGCCGCCCGTGAACCGGGCGGGGCCGAGCTGGGCAACCGGTCGGGAAAATAGCGGCACTTGTCCAACAAGGCCAGAGAAAAGCAAGCGCGGGCCGACGGGGGCAAGGTGGAGGGCAGGTCTCTCGCCCGGAGCGCGGAGCTTGATGCCTGACCGGCTTTAACTATACTGCCGCCGGCGTGAACAAGACTCTTCATCTATCGCGGCTCGACGTTTCCGGGACGCCCGCCGCCTTGGATAACAGCCCAAATCCATGACTGCGCTCGAGAGGATCGTGCGGTTCCGGCTCACTCGCCTCCCATCCAGCGCACAGCCTTGAAGATCATGACGACCCCTGCAAATCCCCTGAGACTCTCCAACCCGCCACCAACCGCGCCGGGCGCCTTGACCTCCCGCCAGCGGATTCTCCGCGCCTGCGCGCACCAGGAACCGGACAAATTGCCGGTGGATTTTGGCGGCGGTTTTCAGACCGGGATGCACGTGAGCATCGTGTACAAGCTGCGTCAGGCCCTTGGACTGGACCGCCCCGGCACGCCCGTCAAGGTGGTCGAGGTTTACCAGATGCTGGGCGAGATCGCCCCGGACCTGCGTGAGGCGCTGGGAATTGACACCGTCAACGTGGGCGGCACGGGCACCATGTTCGGTTTCCCGCAAACGGACTTTAAGGAGTGGGTCCTGGCCGACGGAACGCCGGTCCTGGTCCCGGGCGCGTTCAACACGCAGTACGAACCCAACGGCGATTTGTTGCAATGGCCCGGGAACGACCGCTCCGTCCCTCCCAGCGGTCGCATGCCGGCCGGCGGCCACTTTTTCGACGCCATCATCCGCCAGGAGCCGCTGGTTGAAGACCGGCTCAACCCGGCCGACAACACCGAGGAATTCCAGCCCGTGCCCGAGGCCGAGCTCGAGCATTACCGCCGGCTGGCCGCGGAACTCGAGCGGACGACCGACAAGGCGCTGTTCTGCACCTTTGGCGGTTTGACCTTTGGCGACATCGCCCTGGTGCCCGCCACCTTTCTGAAACGTCCCAAGGGCATCCGCGACATCGAGGAATGGTACATCAGCACCGTCTCGCGGCCGGCGTATATCCACGCCGTGTTCGAGCGTCAAACCGAGGTGGCTTTGGCCAACCTCGAGCGGTTGCACGCGGCGGTGGGGGATCGTATCGCCGTGATCCAGACCAACGGCACGGATTTTGGCACTCAGGCCGGCCCGTTCTGCAGCCCGGCCAAATACCGCGAGCTGTATCTGCCCTACCAGAAACGCATCAACGGCTGGATTCACCGGCATACAAAGTGGAAAACCTTGATGCACTGCTGCGGCGGCATTGCCCCGCTCCTGGACGCCGTCGTCGAAGCCGAGTTCGACATTCTCAATCCGGTGCAATGTTCCGCCCGGGGCATGGACCCCCGCGCGCTCAAGCAACGCTACGGCGACCGCCTGGTGTTCTGGGGCGGGGGCGTGGACACGCAGAAGACGCTGCCCTTTGGGACGCCGGACCAGGTGCGCGACGAGGTGCGCGAACGCATCGAAATTTTCGCCAAGGGCGGCGGCTACGTTTTTTGCACGATTCACAATGTGCAGGCGAACACTCCCATCGAGAACGTCCTGGCCATGTTTGAAGTCGTCCGCCAATACCGCTGAGCGCCGCCCCATGCTGAACCCCAAGGTCTTCGCTCGCTCCGAATAACCCATGATTACAGCCCCCCCTCCCTCGGCGGCTCTGGACAACACCGCGCGTCTCAACACGGCTTACATCTGGGCCATCTCGCTGGTCGCCGCGCTGGGCGGCCTGCTGTTCGGCTGGGACTGGGTCGTCATTGGCGGCGCCAAGCCGTTCTTTCAGCGTTATTTTCAGTTGACAACCGAGGCCCAGATCGGCTGGGCCAACAGTTGCGCCCTCATCGGCTGCCTGGTCGGGGCGCTGGTGGCCGGGGCGTTGAGCGACCGTTTCGGTCGAAAACGGCTGCTGCTGGTGGCGGCGTTCCTCTTCGCGATAACCTCGCTGGGCAACGCCCTGGCCAACCACTTCAGCGTCTTTGTCGCCTGGCGCATGTTCGGAGGAGTGGCCATTGGCCTGGCCTCGAACCTTTCCCCCATGTACATCGCGGAGATTGCGCCGGCGGGCATCCGGGGCAAGCTGGTGGCGGTCAACCAGCTCACCATTGTCGTTGGCATTCTGCTCGCCCAGTCGCTCAACTGGTTCCTGGTGCGCGATTTGCCGCAGGGGGCCACCGATGAGTTCATTCGCGATTCCTGGTTCGGGCAGCAGGGTTGGCGCTGGATGTTCGGGCTGACGGCCGCCCCCGCGCTCCTCTTCCTTGCCGGCATGATCCTGGCGCCGGAAAGCCCGCGCTGGCTCGCCAAGTATGGCAAGACCGACAAGGCGCGCGGCGTGCTTGCCAGAATCGGCGGCGAGCGCTATGCCGCCGAGGCGCTGACCGAAATTCAATCCACGCTCACCGCCGAAGAAATCCAGCGCGTTCGCTTCGCCGACCTGCTCGAACCCAGGATGCGCAAGGTGCTCTTGCTGGGCGTCGTTTTGGCCGTCTTCCAGCAGTGGTGCGGCATCAACGTCATCTTCAATTATGCCGAGGAAATCTTCCGCGCCGCCGGTTACGATATCTCGACCGTGCTCAAAAACATCGCCTGGACCGGGTCGGTGAACCTGGCCTTCACCTTCGTCGCGCTCGGCACCGTGGACCGCGGGGGGCGGCGCCCGCTCATGCTGCTGGGCTCGGCCGGGCTGGCGCTGATCTACCTCGTGCTGGGCTTCTGCTACCACCGCACCGTCACCGGTCTGCCCATGCTGCTGCTCGTGCTCTCGGCCATCGGCTGCTACGCGATGTCCCTGGCTCCCGTCACCTGGGTGATCATCTCCGAGATTTTTCCCAACCGCATTCGCGGCGCCGCGATGGCCGTGGCGGTCACCGCTCTTTGGACTGCCTGCTTCCTGCTCACCTACACCTTCCCCATCCTCAATGCCACCCTCGGCTCCGCGGGCACCTTCTGGCTCTACGCGGCCATTTGCGTCGCCGGCTTTCTGTTCATTAAATTCAAACTCCCCGAAACCAAGGGCAAAACGCTGGAACAAATCGAGCGCGAACTGGTGGATTAGGTCGGGGAACTGGCCGGCGTGTGTCATCTCTTTTACTGACTCGCGTCCGGGCGCCATTTCTGCCAAGAGTATCATCATGCGAACATCCTTTTTGTCTCGGGCCCGCTCCAAATGCGGTTTGCTGGCCGCTGCCTTGCTGACTGGCAGCCTTTGCGACCTGAATGCCGCGACGGACCAAACAATCTATGCCGATTCGCTGCAGAATGGTTGGATGGATTACGGGTGGACCACCATCAATTACAATAACACCAGTCCGGTCCATTCGGGCTCGAAATCCATTGCCGTTACCATCGCCGGCGCCTGGCACGCCATCTACATCGCCCACGCCGATTTCAACTCGAGCCCGTACACAAACCTCACCTTTTGGATTCACGGCGGCGCCAGCGGAGGACAGCGCCTCAAAGTCCAGGGCCACTACTCGACCAACGCAGGGCCGGACGTCGTGCTTCCGCCACTGACGGCCAATACCTGGCAGCCCATCACCGTCTCGCTGGCGGCCCTGGGAATAGCCAACCGGACGGACGTGAATGGATTCTGGATTCAGGACTACACCGGCGGCCCCCAGCCCACGTTTTATCTTGATGATATTGTCCTCGTGGCCAGCGGCGTAACGCCCCCGACCATCACCTTGACCGCGCCCGCCGACGGCTCGAGTTATGCCGCCCCCGCCAGCATCGCCCTGGCCGCCAGCGTGACGGCCAACGGCCACAGCATTACCAAGGTGCAGTTTCTCAACGGCGCCTCGGTCCTGGGTGAGGACGCCAGCGCGCCCTACGCCTATACGTGGACCAACGTCAGCTCCGGCATTTACACCCTCAGCGCCCGGGTCGTTTATGACGCCGGTAGTGTGGCGGATTCCGCGCCGGTGAACGTGACCGTTACCGGCACGTCGCCGGTCACCATCACCGTGGACGCCCAGCGCAACCGGCGTCCGATCAGCCCGCTGATCTACGGCACCTGCTTTGGCAGCTCGAATCAACTCAAGGAGCTGAACGCGCCCCTCAACCGTTGGGGCGGCAACTCGACCACGCGCTATAACTGGCATCTTAATGCGGACAACCGGGCCAATGATTGGTATTTCCAAAGCATCGGCTACTCCAGCTCCACCCCCGGCGCCGAAGCCGACACCTTCATCCGCAATACCAAAGGCGCCGGCGCCGAACCCCTCCTCACCATTCCCATGATCGGCTGGATGGCCAAACTCGGCCCCGGCCGAAGCAAACTCGCCAGCTATTCCATTGCCAAATACGGCCCCCAGACCGGCAATGACTGGCAATGGATGCCCGACGCCGGCAACGGCATCAGCGTCACCAACAACACCCCCATCACTTGGAACGATCCCAATGACGCCAATTTCCCCACCAATTCCGATTTCCAACAAGCCTGGGTCCGTTCCCTCACCAACCGTTGGAAAGCCTCCACCAACGGCGGTGTCCGGTATTACATCATGGATAACGAGCACACCCTCTGGCATTCCACTCACCGCGACGTGCATCCGACCGGCACCACCATGCGGGAAATTCGCGACAAATTCTTTGACTATGCCGGCAAGGTCAAGGCCGTGGACCCCAACGCGCTGGTCGCCGCGCCCGAGGAATGGGGCTGGAATGGCTATCTCTATAGCGGCTTTGACCTCCAATACATGGACCGCACCGGGGATTACAACCCCGCCCACTTCCCCGACCGCAGCACCAATGGCGGGTGGGATTATATGCCGTGGTTTTTGGATCAGGCCCGGCAGCAGGCCGCCAGCACCGGCCAACGCCTGCTGGATGTGTTCACCCTCCATATTTATCCCCAGGGCAACGGCGAGTCCGGCAACGACGTCTCGACGACCGTCCAGCTCCAGCGCAACCGCTCGACTCGCGCGCTGTGGGACACCAACTACGTGGACCAGAGCTGGATCAACAAAATCATCAAGCTGATCCCGCGCATGCGGCAGTGGGTGGACACCTATTACCCCGGCACCCTGATCGGCATTACCGAATACAACTGGGGCGCGGAAAACCATATCAACGGCGCCACCGCCCAGGCCGATATTCTGGGCATCTTCGGTCGGGAGGGCCTCGACCTGGCCACGCGCTGGACCACCCCGGCTTCCTCCACCCCCACTTTCAAGGCGATGAAACTCTACCGGAACTATGACGGCAACAACTCCGGCTTCGGCGAAACCAGCATTTTCGCCTCCGGTCCCAACCCGGACCAGGTCGCCGTCTTTGCGGCTCAGCGCACGGCGGATGCCGCGCTCACCCTGATGGTCATCAACAAACAACTGACCTCCAGCGCTGCCGCTACAGTCACCCTGACTAATTTTCTCCCCGCCGGCGCCGCCCAGGTTTGGCAGTTGACGGCGGCCAACGTCATTACCCGGCTGCCGGACCTGAGCTTCACAGGCCGGACCTTCAGCAACACGGTCCCGGCTCAAAGCATTACGCTCTACGTGCTGCCGGCCGGCGCCCCCCCGCCGCCGCCCAGCCTCCGGGCCGATCCGCCGACCGGCACCAACACTTTCGTATTGTGGCTCGACGGCGCCGCCGGCCATCGCTACGTGATTTACAGTTCAGACGACCTCGCGGGCTGGACCCCATTCCAAACCAACACCCTGACCGCCCCCTCGCTTCAGTTGGTCCTGCCGACCACGGCCGCGCGCCGC
This sequence comes from uncultured Verrucomicrobiota bacterium, assembly GCA_964631605.1. Taxonomy (GTDB): domain Bacteria; phylum Verrucomicrobiota; class Verrucomicrobiia; order Limisphaerales; family UBA8199; genus JARKQH01. The sequence goes on along the minus strand of CAZVYG010000003.1, from coordinate 96,857 downwards.
TTTTACCGGGCCCAGTGGCTGCCGTAGGACTGGGGTATAGGCAGAGCAGAGATCCAGGATTTTCGCATGCGCGTTTTAATTGCAACGGTAACGGCGGGTGGCGGGCACCTGGCGGCGGCGGCGGCGTTGGAGGAAGCGTGGCGCCAGACCCGCCCGGACGACGTGGTCGAGCGGCTTGATCTGGGCCGGTTTTTCTCGCCGCTGCATCGCAAGGTCTATTCCCAGGGATACTTGCAGGTGGCGGACCACGCGCCGGAACTTTGGGGCATGTTGTTCAAGCAGACCGACCGCCCCGACCTGGCGCGAAAGCTCAGCCGCTGGAAACGCGCTCTCCCCAGCGCTTCGCGGACCAAGTTCAGCCGCCACCTGGCCGGGTTCGATCCGGACGTCGTGTTGTGCACGCATTATCTGCCGCTGGAAGCCCTGGGCAAACTGCGAGCCAAAGCAGCCGCAAGCTCGAGAGGCTCGCGCGGCCGAAAAGGGGCGGTCGTCCCGGACGGCCAACCGCTCAAGCCTTTCGTCGTGAGCGTGGTCACGGATTTCGAGGCCCATGCGCTGTGGATGGACGATTGCGTGGACCTTTATTGCGTCGCCGCCGAGCAGACCCGAGCCCGGTTGATCGCTCGCGGGGCGGACCCCGCGATCGTCGTGCCTACCGGCATCCCGATTTCACCAAGGTTCTCCGTTCGAATTGACCCCGCCAAAGTCCGGAAAAACTTCGGGCTGCGGGACGATTTGCCGGTGGTGTTGGTCTTGAGTGGCGGCTTCGGCACGGGGCCGGTGGCGGAGTGCGTGGCCGAGTTGGACAAAGTGGCCAAACCGTTTCAGATGGTCGTCGTGGCGGGGAGAAACGAGGAGTTGCGCCGCGACCTGGCGGCGCGCGACCGCAAGCACCCGACGCACGTGCTCGGGTTTGTAACCACCATGCCCGAACTCATGGCGGCGGCGGACTTGATCCTGTCCAAGCCCGGTGGCCTGACAACCTCCGAGGCGCTGGCGATGGGCAAACCGTTATTCATCGTCAACCCGATTCCGGGCCAGGAAGCGGCCAACAGTGATTTTCTGCTCGAGCAAGGCGCGGGCGCGAAGGTGAACCGGGTTGAAGATCTGCCGTTTCGCGTCGAGCAGCTACTCGGCTCCAGGAAGCTGGCGGAGATGGGACGTGCGGCAAAGGCCTTGGGCCGACCCAAAGCGGCCAACGCGATTTGCGCGCAGGTTGTTTCCCGGCTGACCCAGGCCGCAGAGGCATGAGTTCGTCGGGGAAGAGAGGTGGTCCGCGACCCCCTGCGAAACGGCTTTGTCGCAGGGCGACGAACCCTTCCAGGAGCCTCGTGATCCTTTGCCTGTTGTCCTTGGCCGTGGCATGGGAGGCCCCGGCGGCGGCCAGCAACGTCAAACGGGATGAAGAAATCGTGTTTTTTCCCGGCCTGGGCTGGCGCGCTCCGGGCGCCAAGGCGTGGCAGTTGGAGGTTCGCGGCTGCGTGTACGAACCGGAATCGCGGCGGCTGGGGCTTGGTCTGTTGCGGCGCGCCCTCGAATTGAAGGGGGTGGACCTCGAGGAAGCCGAGGCGCGAACCCTGACCACCCGCGCCCGCGGATTTATGGTTGACCATGAAGGCGGCCGGCGGGTCGTGATAAGCATTGGCTCGAAAACCTTTAATTTGGGAAAATGTGGCGAAGACGGAGCGTTCGAGCGGATTCTCGAGGTGCAGGATGCGGTGGTTCGGGCGGCCTCGACGCCGACGACACTGCGGTTTTCAGCCGTCTTGCCCAAGGGGGACGCGCGCGTCTTCGAGGGCGAGCTGGTACTGGTCCCGGAATCCGGCCTGCTGGTGGTTTCGGACATTGACGACACGATAAAAGTCACCGGGGTGGCCGATCACAAAACCCTGCTGCGGCGGACCTTTCTTGAGCCAATGGAACCGGTGGCTGGCATGGCGGATTTATATCGTCGCTGGGCGGACGAGCGGCAGGCGCGGTTCTGCTACCTCTCGGGCAGCCCCTGGCAATTGTTTTTACCGTTGTCCGATTTCCGCCGCCGCTCCGGTTTCCCGCCCGGAGGTTTCTATCTCCGGCGGTTGCGGTGGACCGACGCCTCGGCGCTGGATGTCCTAACAACTCCCAAACCCCACAAAGAGGAGGTCCTCGAGAGGCTGATGCAACGCTTTCCGCAGCACCGCTTCATTCTGGTGGGCGACTCCGGTGAACAGGATCCGGAGATCTACGCCGGGATGGCTGCGCGACACCGCCACCAGGTGGAGGCCATCCTCATTCGCGATGTCACGGGGGAGGGGGGCGACTCGGAGCGATACCAGGCGCTCCGCAGTGGTTTGCGCGCCGGGCAGTTCCAGGTGTTTACAAATCCGGGCGGGATTGTTCTGCCTGGGAAAGGGGGGGTGAAACCGTGAGCAAGCCGGACGTGATTGAACTGCCCGACGGGGAGACCATCCCGATTCTGTATGAGGATCGGGCGGCGCTGGCGATTGACAAACCGGCGGGTTGGATGTTGGTGCCGTTCAACTGGCAGCGGACGGCCCGCAACCTGCAAGCCGCGCTGGTTTCCTCGATTGCCGCCCGGGATTTCTGGGCCCGCTCTCGTAATTTGCGCTACCTGCATTACATCCATCGCCTGGACGCCGAAACCACCGGTGTGCTCTTGTTCGGCAAGAGCCCGGGCAGTGTGAGAAGCCTGGGTGCGCTGTTCGAGTCGCGGCGGATGCAGAAGGTTTACCTGGCGGTGGTCGAAGGTACGCCCCCTGCGCCCGAGTGGGTCTGCCGGCTGCCATTGGGACCCGATGCGGATCAGCGCGGCCGCATGCGGGTGGACCCGCGCCATGGCAAGGCGGCGGAAACCCAGTTTCGAGTCTTGCACCAGGCCGGGAACAGAACGCTGCTCGAGGCCCGGCCGCTCACCGGCCGGACCCATCAGATACGCGTGCACCTGGCGCAGGCCCGACTGCCGATCGTGGGCGAAACCCTCTATGGCCGGGAGCAGCCGGTCGCCGCCGGAAAACCGCCCGGCAACTCTGCCAGGAAGGGCGGCAGCCAGTCCGGCATGGGCTTGCGCGCCATCAGGCTGGCCTACGTTGACCCGTTCACCCGGCGCCACGTTGAAATTCGCGCGCCGACGGAAGAGTTTCTCAAGGCTTATGGATTTGCCGGGGTGAAGATTTAATGGCAAAAAATTCGGCTGCAATGAGCGAGTCTGACATGGCATTCAGTGAGGGTACTATCGCCGAGACGAAATGGGTCCGCTTCGGAAAATCGGCAATTCACGGGATCGGCGGCTTTGCCCGGGAGACGATCCCGGCGGGCACGCCCGTCATCGAGTATGTGGGCGAGCGGATTGACAAGCAGGAATCGCTGCGGCGTTGCGAGGCGGGCAATCCCTTCGTCTTCAGCCTCGACGACAAATGGGATCTCGACGGGGGAGTGGATTGGAACCCGGCCCGTTTTCTCAATCACAGTTGCGAGCCTAATTGCGGGGCGGAGCTGCGCGACGGCCAAATCTGGATTGTGGCGCGGCGGGAAATTGCCGCCGGCGAGGAGATCACCTTCAACTATGGGTTCGACCTTGTGGATTACCGCGAGCATCCGTGCCGGTGCGGCGCGGCCGGTTGCGTGGGTTACATGGTGGCGGAGGAGTTTTTCGAGAAGCTCAGGCGGGCATGTGATTGCTATTCCGCACATTGATGGGTTGTTGTTGGCGGCCGTCCTCGCTAGGATGCCGGCCATGTTGCCACCGCTATTGAACCCCTTTGCTGCCGCGGCAAACTGCCGTTGTGGCGGCCAGCCGAGCACGCATGCGCCAGCGGCCGGAAGCGCGGCGGCACACCGCCCCCGCCCGGCTGGACTCCGGCGCGCCATTGGCTTGGTGGCACTGCTGGCGCTGCTGGCTGCCGCAAGCGCGGGCGCCCAGTCTTATCCGCGCCTCGAAGCGGCTTTCAACCTCTCGGCGCCGGTCGCGGACCCCTTCGACCACACTGCCGCCGATGTAAAGGTCCAAATCCGCCAGCCCGACAGTTCGACCGTCGCGCTGCCGGCCTTTTTTGACGGCGGAACCACATGGCGCGTGAGACACACGCCCAGGAGTCCTGGCTCCTACGAGATTGCCGGCATTACTTTGAACGGATCACCGGCGGCCCATTCAGGACTCACCGTCAGCAATTGGTTCGTTTCCGGCCCCCCAACCGGCTCGGGCTTCATCCGGGTTGACCCTGCAAACCCGAAACGCTTCATGACGGACGATGGCCGCCGCTACTTCCCCATCGGCCACAACGTCGGTTGGAACCCCAGTGTCTCCAACGATTTTCCCCGCATCTTTCAACGCATGGGGGCGGCGCGGGAGAATTGGGCCCGGGTGTGGATGACGCATTTCTACGAAAGTCTCAACCTCGACTGGCCCAAGGTGGACAACACTTACGGCAAGTTGAGCCTGACCGTCGCGCGGCGGTGGGATTTGATTGTCGAGGAGGCCGAGAAAGCGGGGCTGGCTGTGCAAGTGGTCTTTCAACATCACGGTCAGTATTCGACGACCGTCAACCCGAACTGGAACGAGAATCCTTACAACGCGGCCAATGGCGGTTTTCTGACCAATGCCGCCCAGTTTTTCACCAACGCGACGGCCAGGGCCCTGACCCAGCGCAAGCTCCGCTACGCCATCGCCCGCTGGGGATACTCGCCCGCCATCCTGGCCTGGGAACTTTGGAACGAGGTGCAGTACACCGACGCCGCAAACGCGAACCAGTGGGCCGCCATCGCGGCCTGGCACGACGAAATGGCCGCGTTTATTCGTGCGCAGGACCCCTACGGCCACTTGATCACCACCAGCTCGGACCTCAGCCGGGATTACTGGGGCGCGATGGACTACTATCAGCACCACAATTACGCCAGCGACATGATCACCTCCTCGCGCGACGGCACCGCTCCCCCCGCTCACTGGCCCGCCAAACCCTGCTTCGACGGGGAATCCGGCAGCATTGTCAGCCCTCCGCGGGTCTGGGTCCAGGCGCCGCTCTGGGCCAGCCTCATGTCCACCCGGTCGGGCGCCTCCTGTCCCTGGTGGTGGGACAACCACATTGACCCCGAGAATGCCTACGCGCTGTTCAAATCGGCGCGCGATTACGTTGCCCTTTCCGGCCTGGCAGAGCAGACGAACCTGTCCAAGTCCGTCCCCCGCGTCACGGGCGTTCCCGGCAGCGCCCTGGCGTTCGCCCCGGGCGGGGGGTGGCAGCCGGTCACCCAGGACGTCTTTGTAGTAGGCGAGGGCGCGCCCGAGGGCATCGGTTCCGCCACCCCGTATCTTCACGGCGTCTGGCACCACGCAGACATGGGGATGACCAAAGGCTACACGTTCCTGGTGGACTACGCGCAAACCGGCACCTTCTCAGTGCAAGTCCTGGAGACCTCGACGTGGGGCAACTCGAATCTGCGCATTCTCCTGGATGGCGCGCTCAAGACAAATGTGTCGTTTTTTGCGACGAACGGCGGCCCCACCAATGTCACTTTCACCCTCTCAGTGCCGCCCGGCGCGCATGCGATTGTGCTGACAAACAGCGCGCAGGATTGGCTGGTCCTCGGCGACCTGACGCTGAACCCCTACGTTCCCATTCTGGGGGCGTATGCGGTGGGCAACACCAACTTCCAGGCCGGCTGGGTGTGGCATCGCACAAACCTTTACCTCACCAATGCGACCGCCGCCCTCAGCGGCACCGTGGAGGTAAAGGGCCTGCGGGCGGGCAGCCACGCCGGGGCTTGGTGGGACTGCTTTAATGGCGGCGTGATTTCGAACTTCACGATTTCGATTCCGACCAACGGCGCTGCGGTGAATCTTCCCACACCGGCGATTGCACGCTCCGCCGCGTTCTATGTCGGTCCGCCGGCCCAGGCCACGCTGGACGCGCCGGAGTTGACACAAACCCTGGTCACCAACACGCCGGCGTCCTGGACCGCGCTTGGCCTGACCAACAACGGCGGGTTGCCGCTGCACTATGCACTCACGGTCACTGGCCTCAATGCGGTCGCCTGGACCGCCTTGAATTCCCTGCAGGCCGGCGGGCCCCCATACGTATGGCGTGACGTTTCCGCTTATGGAACGGAGATTCCATTGGCGGGTTTCACCGCGCTGGCGGCGCCGAAAAGTGCGGGCGATGAGGGCATCGCCGGCCCGTTCGACATCGGCTTCGAGTTCCCCTTCTTCAGCGGCGCGCAAACCCCGGGCCTCTACACGCAAGTTTACGTGTCGCCCAATGGCTTCATCACGTTCAGCCCGTTTACGGGCGACCGCGGCGCGAATGCCCCTGTGCCCAACAGCGCCGCGCCCACCAACCTCGTCGCCTTGTTTTGGGATGACCTTGACCTCAGCGCCGGGGGAAAAATATGGGTGGCCAGGGATGCGTTGGCCGGCGAGTTCACCGTGCAATACGACGCGGTGCGCTTCAAAAGTTCGACGCTGACTGTGGCCGCGCAGGTGGTGCTTCGCGCAACGGGCGAAATCCTCTGTTACTACAAGGCCTTGGGGCGCACCAACAGTTGTACCGTGGGAGTGCAGGACGCGGCCGGCGCGGCCGGTCTGCAGGTCACTTACAACTCCGGCGGTTACCTGCGCGCCGGTTTGGCCGTCCGTCTCACGCCCGCCCCGTGGCTCCAGTTTGGAGAACCGGCGGGGCGCGTGCCGCCCGGCGCGACCCGCGCGATACCGCTGGCCTTCGCGCCCGGAAATCTTCCCACAGGCGTCTATTCGGCCTCGCTTGTGGTGCGCACGAGCGACCCCCTCCATTCCCTTTTTAACTTCCCTGTCTCGCTGACTCTTTGGGATGGTCGCCTCACCCCCCTGCAACAATGGCGGTTGACCTGCTTCGGCAGCCCGGACGATGACGGCCGCGGAGCCAACGCCGCCGACTGGGACGAGGATGGTTTGAAGAACATCTTCGAGTACGCCTTCCACACCAACCCGACCAATGCCAACCCCTCGCCGTTGGTCTTTGAGATTGTTGACGACCATTTCACATTAAGGTTTCCGCGCGCTCATCCCCCGCCCGCCGACCTGACCTATTGCGTCGAGGTGGCGGAAGACCCGGTCAACGGCCCCTGGGGATGTGGTCCGGCTTATACGACCGAGACGGTTGCCGACAACGGGGACGGAACCGAAACGGTGACGCATGCGTTGGCAGTCAGCGTCAGCGGTTCATCGGGTCGGTTCGTTCGCCTTCGGGTGGCGCTGCCGTGAGGAACAACAACGGCCTGACGTGGCCTGATACCTTATGATCCACACGCTCGACCTTGCGATTATTGGAGTCTATCTGCTCATCACCGTCGTGATCGGCCTGGTGATGCGCAAGCGCGCTGCCAAAGACATGGATTCCTACTTCCTCGGCGGCAAAACGCTGCCCTGGTACATGCTTGGCCTGTCGAATGCCTCGGGCATGTGGGACATCTCGGGCACCATGTGGATGGTGACGCTGGCCTACGTGTACGGCCTCAAAAGCGTCTGGATCCCCTGGCTCTGGCCGGTGTTCAACCAGATTTTCCTCATGATCTATCTCTCCGGATGGCTCCGCCGCTCGAATGTCCTGACCGGCGCCGCCTGGATTCGGTTCCGGTTCGGGGATGGCGCCGGCGGAAAGCTCTCGCACATGATCGTGGTGATTTTCGCGGTGATTGGGGTGGTGGGCTTCCTGAGCTACGGCTTTATCGGCATCGGAAAGTTCATCGAGATTTTCATCCCTTGGAACGTGGTGTCGCCCTTTATCCCCTTCAGCCTTACGCCCGCGCAAGTGCCGCATTTTTACGCGATTGTCTTCACCGCCATTGCCACCTTCTACGTGGTCCTGGGCGGAATGTTCAGCATCGTGTGGGCCGATGTGGTGCAGTTCTTCATCATGGTGACCGCTTCGGTGGTAATCGCCGCCATTGCCATGAGCCGCGTGGATGCCGCCACGCTGGCGAGCCTGGTGCCCGCAGGCTGGCTCAATCCGTTCTTCGGATGGGAGCTCGGATTGGACTGGAGCAACTATCTCCCGGCCGTGAATGACAAAATCGCCGCGGACGGCTTCTCGCTCTTTGGACTTTTTTTCATGATGATGCTCTTCAAAGGTATCTTCGCCGCCATGGCCGGACCGGCGCCCAACTATGACATGCAGAAGATTCTCTCGGCGCGCACGCCGGCCGAAGCGGCCAAGTTGAGCGGGTTTGTGTCCGTGGTGCTGCTCGCGCCCCGCTATCTGATGATTGGCGGATTCACGGTGCTGATGATCGTGTTTTTCCGCGAGGACTTCCTGGCCATGGGCGGCAACATTGATTTTGAAAAAGTGCTCCCGCTGGCGATCAAGCAATTTGTGCCGGCGGGGTTGATGGGGCTGCTGCTGGCCGGCTTGTTTGCCGCCTTCATGGGCACGTTCGCCTCGACCGTCAACGCCGCGCCGGCCTACCTCATCAATGATGTCTATCTGCGCTATATCAACCCGCGCGCCAGCGGCCGGCGGCTCATTTACGCCAGTTACCTCATTTGTGTTCTGGTGGTCGTGCTCAGCAGCCTGGTGGGGCTTTACGTCAGCACCATCAACACGGTCATCCAATGGATTGTCTCCGCCCTCTATGGCGGCTATATCGCCGCCAATGTGTTGAAATGGCACTGGTGGCGGTTCAACGGCCACGGCTATTTCTGGGGCATGCTGGCCGGTATTATCGCCTCGCTCGTCTTCCCCATGATCTGGCCCAAGGTGCTGCCCCTCTATTATTTCCCCCTCATGTTACTGATCTCGCTGGCCGGCTGCATCATCGGCACGCTGGCAACACCGCCAACCGAAGAGAAGGTGCTCATGAACTTCTACCGCACCACGCGCCCCTGGGGATTCTGGCAGCCGATCCATGACCGGGTGGTGGCGGAGGACCCCGCCTTCACGCGCAACCGCAATTTCAAGCGCGACATGGTCAACGTCACGGTCGGAATCGTGTGGCAGCTTTGCCTGACCATTGTGCCGCTTTACATTGTGATGAAACAGGGGTTCCCCCTCGCGGTGGCCGTGGTGCTTTTGCTGCTGACGACCGCCTTTCTCAAACGCAATTGGTATGACAAGTTGGAAAACGCCTGATCCACCTCGGAGAGATTGCCGATGAAACGATCCATCCTCACCGTCGCGGTGCTCGCCCTGGCGAGCTCCCTCGGGGCCGAATCGCAGTTCCGCGATTTCGTCCGCGTCCAAGGCGACCAGTTGATGGAGAATGGCCGGCCCTACCGCTTCCTCTCCTGGAACATTCCCAACCTCCATTTGGTCGAGGATCACGTGCCGTTTGCGGATGCCACAGCCACCGGCTGGCGGCTGCCGGACCGCTTCGAGGTGACGGACGCCCTGGCCACCGTCCGGCAAATGGGCGGCCAGGTGGTCCGCACCTACGTGCTCTCCGTTCAACGGCCTCAGGACCCGCCCGGCATTCCCCGCCACGTGCTGGGCCCGGGCCGGTTCAACGAGGAGGCTTTCCACGCCCTTGACCTCGTTTTACAGGTCGCCAATGAGCAGGGCGTGCGGCTGATCATTCCCTTCGTGGACAACTGGCATTGGTGGGGTGGACGGGCCGAATACGCCGGTTTCCGCGGCAAAACAAAGAACGATTTCTGGACGGACCCACAGCTCCTCGAGGATTTCAAGCAGACCCTCCGGTTTGTTTTAACACGCACCAACACGCTGACCGGCGTGCGTTATGCCGATGACAAAGCGATTCTCTGCTGGGAGACGGGGAACGAGCTGGAATGTCCGCCCTCCTTCACCCGGCAAATCGCGGGTTTCATCAAGTCGCTGGACCCCAACCATCCCGTGATGGAAGGCTTCCATGCGACGGTCCTGCGGGAGGAGTCCCTGACCATGCCCGAGGTGGACATCGTCACAACGCATCATTATCCCGGCGGCCAAAAAAGTTTCGCGCAGCTCATCCGGGACAACGCCGCGCGCGCCCGGGGCCGCAAGCCCTATATTGTGGGCGAATTTGGTTTTGTCTCCACGCGCGAGATGGCCGATGCCATTCAGGCGGTGGTCGAAACACAGACGGCGGGCGCGCTGGCCTGGAGCCTGCGTTTCCGCAGCCGGGACGGCGGTTTTTATTGGCACAGCGAGCCGGCGGGCGGCAACAAGTACAAGGCTTTCCATTGGCCCGGGTCGCCGATCGCTGACGATTACGACGAAATCCCCTTTATGCGACTGGTGCGCGAACAGGCCTTTGCCATTCGGGGCCTCACGCCGCCCCCGATTCCCATCCCCATACCGCCCCGCCTGCTGCCCATCACCGAACCCGTCCTGCTCGCCTGGCAGGGGTCGGTCGGCGCCCAGTGCTACGGGATCGAGCGGGCCTCGCGGAAAAATGGACCGTGGACGGCGATTGCGGACAATGTGGACGAGAGCTTCACCCAGTACCAGCTTTTCTTCAGCGACGAGACCGCGCCCTGCGGTCGGTGGTTCTATCGCGTGCGGGCGAAGAACCAATCGGGCCTCTCCGAACCGTCGAATGTCGTGGGGCCCGTGCGGGTCAGGACCGTCACGCTGGTCGACGAACTGGGCGACTTTGCAAAAGCCCATTCGCGGGCGGGCGACTTGGAGATCAAATCGCGCGATTGCCGCTCCGCCATGGAGGACGCGCATCGGGCGGCGGGGACCGCCGGCAGTGCCTTGGTGTATCGGGTGGCGTCGCCCATCGTTGGGGCGAGGGTTTTCGTCTTTTTTCCCAAAGCGCTGGCGGACCTCGAACTCAGCCTCTCGGCCGATGGCGCCGCGTTTCGTCCGGCGGCGGCGGAGCGGAAGGACTTTCCCTTCGGCGCGGGCGACTACGGTTACTGGCGCCGGGCCATTTACGAACTGAAATCCCCCGAAGCCACCGACCGTTTCGTTCGGATTGAGTTCACCGGCGAAGCGCAGATTTCGCGCGTCGAAATTCAGCGGCAGGCCGACGAGCGATGAACGCTGATCCTCCCCCCCCCGCGGCCTCCGCCGCTGCCGACCTGGCCCGGCGAGCCGAGGAGCATTTGTTCGGGCACATTCTGCCCTTTTGGTCCGGCCCGGCGCTGGATGCAGAGCAGGGCGGGTGGATGGCCTGGCTCACAAACGATCTGAAACCGGATCGCGCCAAACCCAAGGGCCTGATCCTGAACACCCGCCTGCTCTGGACATTCGCCGCCGCCTATCGCGCCCGGCCGGAGTTCCGTTTTCACGACCTGGCCGAACGCGCCCGCCAGTGGGTGATGGAGCGGTTCTGGGATGCCGGGCACGGCGGCGCTTTTTGGCAGCTCGACGACGCCGGCCGCGTTGTGGACGACTCGAAGCAGGTTTATGGGCAGGCTTTTTACATTTACGCGCTGGCGGAATATCATCTGGCCTTTCATTCCCCCTCAGCCCTGGCCCGCGCCGTTGAGCTGTTCGAATTGCTCGAGCGGCACACCCATGATCCGAAGCATGGCGGCTACTTTGAAGCGCGGCCGCGCGACTGGTCCCATTCCCCCGCCGCAGTGCAGGTCGGTGGAGCCGAACTGGGTGCCGGGAAATCCATGAACACCACGCTGCACGTGCTTGAGGCCTTTACCACGCTGTATCGCGCGTGGCCCAACCCGCGGTTGGCGGCACGGCTCCGCGAGCTCATCCGGATTTTCCGCGAGCGCATTCTCGACCGCTGCACCTGGCACTTTCACCACTATTTCGCCGCGGACTGGAAAGCGCTCTCCGACAACTACACCTTCGGCCACGACATCGAAGGAAGCTGGTTGCTGTGTGAAGCGGCGGAAGCCCTCGGCGATCCAATCCTCCTGGACGAAGTCGGCAAGACCGCCCTCCCCATGGCCCGGGCTGTCCTCCAGGAAGGCCTGGCGGCCGACGGCGGGCTGGCTTACGAGGGCAAGGCGGGCCGGATCGTGGACGCCGCCACGGAATGGTGGCCGCAAGCAGAAGCCGTGGTCGGCTTCGTGAATGCCTGGCAAATCAGCCGCGAGCCCCAGTTCCTCGAGGCCGCTCGCCGCGTTTGGGATTTCATCGAGCGTTACATCGTGGACCGGACCCACGGGGACTGGTTCTGGCGCGTCACTCCCGACCGCCATCCCGATCCAAAGCTCCCCAAGGTCAGCGAGTGGAAATGCCCCTATCACTCCGCGCGGGCCTGTCTGGAGACGATGCGCCGTCTCCGAAACCCCGCCATCGCTTGAACCACTCTCATGACAACAAAAGCCTTCAACCAAAAGCTCAGGCAAATGCAGCTCCAACACCGTCGCCTCATCCAGCGACGGAATCGGCCCCAGCCACACGGCAACGGCATCTTCGACCGTTACCAATACCCGGTGTTGACCGCGGAACATACGCCGCTGGAGTGGCGTTACGATTTTGACCCCGCCAGCAACCCCCACCTGATGACCCGCTTGGGGAATAACTCCGTGTTCAATGCGGGGGCAATCGAGTGGAACGGGAACATCCTTCTGGGAGCCCGCGTCGAGGGATGGGACCGAAAATCCTTTTTTGCCATCGCGGAAAGCAAAACAGGCGTGGACGGCTTCCGTTTCTGGGATTACCCGGTGCGCATGCCCGAGCTGGATGCAGCCGAAACGAATCTTTATGACTTTCGACTGGTGCGGCACGAAGACGGCTGGATCTACGGGCTGTTCTGCGCCGAGCGTCATGACGACTCCAGGCCGGGCGACCTGTCCGCCGCCATCGCCCGCTGCGGTATCGCGCGAACGAAGGACCTGGTGAACTGGCAACGGCTGCCAGACCTGAAGACCTCCGCCCTCCACCAGCGCAACTGCGTCCTGCACCCCGAATTCGTCAACGGCCAATATGCGTTCTACACGCGGCCGATGAGCGACTTCGCCGCCACCGGCTCGGGCGATGGGATCGGCTGGGGGTTGTGCCCGGACATCACGAACGCGGTGATCACCAGCGAGACCATTATTGATCCGCGCTTCTACCACACGATCAAGGAAGGCAAGAACGGACTGGGCCCCGCCCCCATCAAGACCCCCGCCGGGTGGCTGCACCTGGCGCACGGCGTCCGCAACACCGCCGCCGGCATGCGCTACGTCCTTTATCTGTTTCTGTGCGATTTGCGCCAGCCCTGGAAACTGCTCAAAGAGCCCGGCGGCTATTTCATGGCGCCGGAGGGCGAGGAACGCGTGGGGGATGTCTCCAATGTGCTGTTCGCCAACGGCTGGGTCGCCCGTTCAAACGGCGAGGTCTTCATCTATTACGCCTCTTCGGACACGCGCACACACGTGGCCACCAGCACCGTGGAACGACTGCTGGACTACGTCCGGAATACGCCCGAGGACGGCATGCGGTCGCGGATCTGCGTGGAACAGCGCTGCCGGTTGATCGAAAAGAATCTTCGGCAGCGGCGGCGCACCCATCCGTGATGCGAGCCATCGCGACGGGCGCGGCCGGCTCCTGAAAGGAAGACTTTACCAGCGCCCGCCTCTTGTGCTTTGCTCTTCCCGCTGCAAAGACAAAAGCACTATGAAATCTGCGCTCGCTTCTATTCTCCTCCCAACACTCCTTCTGCTGGCGCCGGCCCCGGCGGCCGAGTGGCACGTCTCGGTGCATGGCAGTGACACCAATCCCGGCACGCGCAAGGCCCCGCTCCGCACCATTCAACGGGCGGCGGACCTCGCCCAGCCGGGCGATGTCATCACGGTGCAGGAAGGAGTGTATCGCGAGCGGGTCAATCCGCCCCGCGGCGGCACCTCCGACCGGAAACGCATCACTTACCAGGCCGCCCGCGGCGCGACCGTGGAAATCAAGGGCTCGGAAATCATCCGCGGTTGGGAAAAGGTGCAGGAAGGGGTTTGGAAGGTGACCCTGCCGAATTCCTTCTTCGGCCATTTCAATCCCTACCGTGACCTCATTCGCGGCGACTGGTTCAGTCCGCGGGGGCGCGAGCACCACACGGGTGCTGTGTACCTCAATGGCGAATGGCTGACCGAGGCCGCCCGGCTCGAGGAGGTCTTGATGCCGGCGGGATCGAAACCGCCATGGCTCAACGGAGTGGACGACGATTACCTGTTGAACCTCGCCTGGTTCCGGCCGGTGGCGACCCCGGCCGAAGGGGCGCGAATTCCCGCCGCCGCTTTTGCGGCTCAGCAAGGCGTTCAGACCGCTCCCTGCTCCGAGGGCGGTGAGTGCATCGGCTGGATTGAGCATGGCGACTGGGTGCGATATGAAAACGTGAACTTCGGGACTGGCGCCAGCCAGCTCGAGATTCGCGCCGCTTCAGCTTCCTCGGGCGGAATCATCGAAATCCGGCTCGACACGCCCGAAGGCGAGTTGCTGGGCGCCTGCCCCGTCAAAAGCACCCGCGACTGGCAAACCTGGGCATCCTTCCAGGCCCCGATCAAGCCGGTCGCCGGAACCAGGACCGTGTGCCTGGTATTCAAGAGCCAAAAGACCCCACCCCCGGCGGACCGCAAGATCAACCCGCAATTGTGGTATGCCCGCGTGGATGAAACCAATACAACCATTTGGGCCCAGTTCGAGCGCGTGAATCCCAACGAGCAGCTCGTCGAAATCAATGTGCGCCAGACCGTGTTCTATCCCGACCAGCCGGGCCGCAACTTTATCACCGTGCGCGGTTTCATCATGCGCCACGCCGCCACCCCCTGGGCGCCGCCCACCGCCGAGCAGATCGGGCTGATCGGCACGCATTGGAGCAAGGGCTGGATCATCGAAAACAATATCATCAGCCATTCCGTGTGTTCGGGTATCGCGCTGGGCAAACACGGCGACCAGTGGGACAACACCTCCGCCGACACCGCCGAAGGCTATGTCAAAACCATCGAACGCGCCCACGCCTACCGCATTCCCTGGACCCGGGACAACATCGGCCACCATCTTGTCCGCAACAACACCATCTCCCACTGCGAGCAGGCGGGCATTGTCGGCAGCCTGGGCGCGGCCTTCAGCACTGTTACCGGCAACGTCATTCACGACGTCCAAGTCCGCCGCTTGTTCCGGGGCGCGGAGATGGCGGGGATCAAGTTCCACGCCGCCATTGACTCAACCATCCGGGGAAATCATATCTACCGCACTTGCCGGGGCATCTGGCTGGACTGGATGGCCCAGGGAACGCGCGTGACGCAAAACCTGCTGCATGACAACTGGCCGTCGGAGGACCTGTTCATGGAAGTCAATCACGGACCCTACCTCGTGGACAACAATCTGTTCCTTTCCGGGACCAGTCTGCTGGACATGTCGGAAGGTGGCGCCTACGCCCACAACCTGTTTGCCGGCAAAATCATCAGCCGACCCGAGCCCAATCGGGAGACCCCCTATCATCCGGCGCATTCAACCACTGTCGCCGGCCTCGTGAAGACCGACGGCGGCGACAACCGGTTCTACAACAACATCTTTGTGGGTCCCGGCCCGTCCGCCAACGCCCCACAAATCGTCCCGGACAAGGACCCGCAGTCCGCCGGCGGCTTTGGCCTGTGGATGTACGATTTTCGTCCGGTCCCGCTTTTCACCGGCGGCAACGTGTATTATTGCGGCGCCCGGCCCTATGCGCGGGAGGCGGACGCGCTGGTGCTCGCGGACCACAATCCCGCCCCACGGCTCGTCGAGCGACAAGGACAATGGCTGCTTTACCTGGACTTGGGCCAATCCTTGCGGCAGGCCCGGACGCGGCTCGTGACCACGGCACTCTTGGGCAAGGCGCGCGTCCCGGGCCTTCCCTACGTGGACCCCGACGACTCGCCTCTGAAGGTTGACAGGGACTACTTCGGTAAACACCGTAGCAAGTCCCAGCCGCGGCCCGGACCCTTTGAGAAAAAGGCAACCGGCACGGCCGCCTTCGTGGTCCGGTGAGGGTGGCCAAACCATGGCCTCCCAGTTGTCCCCCATTCTCAATCAGAAAACTCCTTGATTTAAATGAGACCTCGTTTCCTCGCCTGCTTTTTGTGGATCGGCTTGGGCTTGCTCGGCCCCGGCCTGGCCTTCGGCCGCGCCGATAATCTCGCAGCCGGGTTCCACGACCCGCCCGATTCCGCGCGCCCGGGCGTGTATTGGTATTTCATGGATGGCAATCTCTCGCGCACGGGCATGACGCGGGATCTGGAATCCATGAAGGCCGCCGGTATCGGCCACCTTGTCTTTCTCGAAGTCAATGTGGGCGTGCCCCGCGGCCCGGTGAATTTCCTGAGCGAAGAGTGGCAGGACCTGTTCGTCCACGCGGTGCGCGAGGCCGAGCGGCTGGGCATCGAGATTACGCTCGGGTCCGGGCCGGGGTGGACGGGCAGCGGGGGACCCTGGGTGAAGCCCGAACAATCCATGCAGCACCTCGTGGCGGCCAAGGTCGAAGTGGAAGGCCCCGGCAGGTTTCATGGCACTCTCCCCGTGCCGCCGCCGCACCGGCCCTTTTTTGGCGACGTGCCCGCGCAAATGCGCTCGCAATGGGAAGGGTTTTATCGGGACGTGGCAGTCCTGGCGTTCCCCACCCCCTCCAATCCGGCCAGTCTCCCGGACCTCGAGGAGAAGTCCCTGGTCTATCGGGCGCCTTTCTCCTCCCAGCCCAATGTCAAACCGCGTCTCGAAGCCCCGGCTGAATTCCCCGCCGACCCGCCAGGCTCCGCCGTCCCGCTCGAAAAAGTAACCGACCTCACCGACCGCTTGAAACCGGACGGCACGCTCGATTGGGAGATTCCCCAGGGCAAGTGGACCGTGCTTCGCTTTGTAAGCCGGAATAATGGCGCCTCGACTCGCCCCGCGCCGGAGCCCGGGATTGGGTTCGAGTGCGACAAGTTTGATGCGGCGGCATTGGACGCGCATTTCCAGGAGTACGTCGGAAAATTGCTTGGCAAAGTCGGACCCCGACCGCGCGGCCGGGGCTGGACCATGCTGCACATTGACAGTTGGGAAATGGGGGCGCAGAACTGGACGCCCCGCCTGCGCGACGAGTTCCGCAAACGGCGCGGCTACGACCCGCAACCGTTTTACCCCGTCTATGCCGGGCAGGTGGTCGGCAGCCGCGAACAAAGCGAACGGTTTCTCTGGGACCTGCGCCTGACCGGCCAGGAATTGGTTGTCGAGAATCATGCCCAACACCTCAAGCGGCTTGGCCGCAAACACGGGTTCGGCCTTTCCATCGAGCCTTATGATATGAACCCGGCAAACGACTTCGACCTAGGCGCGGTCGCCGATGTGCCCATGTGCGAGTTCTGGAGCATGGGCTTTGACACCGCGTACAGTTGCCACACGGCCGCCTCGATTGCGCATGTGCTCGGCCTGCCGATCGTGGCCGCCGAGGCCTTTACCGCGGGGCCGGAAGAGGCGTGGAAGCTCTTTCCGGGCGCGCTCAAAAACCAGGGGGATTGGGCCTTTGCCACCGGTATCAACCGCTTTGCCTACCACACCTTCGCTCATAAGCCCGACGAAGACCGGCCCGGAATGGTGATGGGACCCTACGGCGTGCACTGGGACCGCGGCCAAACGTGGTGGCCCATGGCCGCCGAATACCACCGCTATATCAGCCGCTGCCAGCACCTCTTGCGCCAGGGCCGCACGGTGGCCGACCTGCTGTACCTCATGCCCGAAGGAGCGCCGAATGTGTTCCAACCGCCGCCTTCGGCTTTCACAGGCTCCGGCCGGCTGCCCGACCGCCGCGGCCTCAATTTCGACGGTTGCTCCGCTCAGGCGCTGCTCGAGCGGGCCCGGGTGCGGTCCGGCCGAATTGTTTTCCCCGGCGGCGCCACCTACCAACTGCTGGTCTTGCCGAACTGTGAAACCATGACGCCCGAGCTGCTCCGCAAACTCGAGGCGCTCGTCAAAGCCGGCGCCGTCGTCATGGGCAATCCGCCGCGCAAATCCCCCAGCCTCGTGAATTATCCCACCTGTGATCGGGAAGTGGCCCGGCGGGCCAAAGCCTTGTGGGGCGGCCTGGTTCCTCCCTCCGGCCAAAGCGTCCGCCCATACGGCAAGGGCCGCATCATCTGGGGCGAGGAGCTATCCGCTGGGCGCTTGAACCCGCAACCGCCGCCAGCGCCTCTTTACCCCCATTACGACCTCGCCGCCGCCGCCCTGCGTGACCTCGGCGTGAGCGAGGACTTCGTCTGTCCCGAGCCGGTGCGCTACACCCATCGTCGCACGGCGGATCGGGAGATCTATTTCGTCGCGAACCGCACCGATCAGCCCCTCCAAACCACCGCCGCATTTCGCGTCGGGACGGGCGCCCCGGAACTTTGGAACCCAATGACCGGCCAGGTCCGGTCCCTGCCGCAGTACCGGCGCGGGGCAGGGGATACCGAAATTCCTTTACATTTTGAACCCTTCGAAAGCTATTTCGTGGTATTCCCGACCCGGAGGTCCGCGGCAGTTGCTTCCCCCGGCGCCGGCGCCAGGAACTTCTCCGAGTGCACCGAGCTTCAGACTCTGACCGGGGCCTGGGACGTCTCCTTCGATGCCTCCCTGGGCGCGCCAGCCTCAGTCCGATTCGAGACCTTGCAGGACTGGACCCAGCGGCCCGAGCCCGGCATCAAGTATTACTCGGGCATCGCCGCCTATCGGACCACCTTCCATCTCCCGGCGGAGCCGGTGGCCGCTGCGAGCCAGGCCATTCTATTGGACCTTGGCCAGGTGCGCGTCATGGCCCGCGTGCGGGTCAACGGCGCCGACTGCGGCGTGGTCTGGACCGCCCCGTGGCGGGTGGACATCAGCCGCGCCCTCAAACCCGGTTCCAACACGCTCGAGATCGAAGTTGCGAACCTCTGGCCGAACCGGATGATTGGCGACGCCGCCTTGCCCGAGCTCAAGTTCGCGCGGACCACGTATCGCCCATACAAAGCCGGTGACCCGCTGCTGCCCTCCGGCCTGCTGGGCCCCGTCCGGTTGCTCAAGGCCGCCGACTAGCCCGAACGCGCTCGGACCGAACTTGACCGTTCCCCTCGCCCCGACTATTAAGGAAGGCTGGCTATGCCGACATACGAATACATTTGCGAGAAGTGCGGTCATGAGTTTGAACAATTTCAATCAATATCGGACTCGCCGCTGAAGGTATGTCCGAAGGAAGCCTGCGCCATGAAGCGCTGGGGCAAAGGCAAGGTCCGCCGCGCCATCAGTGGCGGCGCGGGGCTGCTCTTCAAAGGCAGCGGCTTTTACATCACCGATTATCGCAGCGAGAGCTACAAACAGGCGGCGCGCAAGGACACCGCCTCGGGCGGCAGCGATTCCAAATCCGGTTCGGGGAACGGCTCCGGCGCTGGCAACTCTTCCTCCACACCCGCCGCCGGCAAACCCGCGGCGGCCTCCAGCGCCAGGGGCGCCGGGTAAGCATGAACCCGGGACCATCCATTCTCACCCGGCCCGGCCGCCGCCCTTGCTTCTGGATGTCCCTCCTCTCCCGATCTCGAGTCGGCGGCCTGGTTCTGTTTTTGTTGCTCTGGGACCGCGCCGCAACGGCAGCCCTCCCGGAACCGCCCACCACCGCGCGCAGCCATTCCGGACAGTTTGTCGTGCAGACACTCCCGGCGACCGGACCGGCGCAGTGGAGGTCGAACCTCGAAACCAACCCGGCCTATATCCGGCTCGAGCCGACCCTCGTGCCGGTTTCCTGCGAGCGTTTGAAACAGGAATTGTGGCGTCACCTCGAAATTCGCGGACCCTGGCAGGGGAAAATCTCGA
This sequence comes from uncultured Verrucomicrobiota bacterium, assembly GCA_964631605.1. GTDB lineage: Bacteria > Verrucomicrobiota > Verrucomicrobiia > Limisphaerales > UBA8199 > JARKQH01. Next base: position 77,229 of record CAZVYG010000003.1, on the reverse strand, counting down.
TGGTGGTGCAGGCTGGTCGGGGCCCCGACAACCCCATCGTCGTTTTGGCGGAACGATTCCGGGACGGCTGGCAGTATCGGGTCGAGATGCCTCACCTGGTCGAGAAGGCCCGCTACCTGCGGGCCATGGTCCAGGTGCTTTTGCTCGAGTATGCCAACCGCGGCGCGGCGGAGCGGACGGTGGAATTGCCCCGCTGGCTGGTGGATGGCCTGGCCGAACAATTGCTGAGGTCCAGCGAGCTTGCCATTTTCCTCCCGCCGCCGAAGGAGCACCCGGGCGGCATGCGCTTCACGCCCACCATGGTCCAGGCCCGCCTCTCCAATCCGCTCGAGGCGGTCCATCAACACTTGACCCGGAGTTCGCCGCTCACCTTCGAGGAGCTGAGCTGGCCCGGGCCTGACGGCACCGAGGGCCCGGAAGCCGAGCGCTACCGCTCCAGCGCCCAGTTGTTCGTCACCGCTTTGCTCGGGCTCCCCGACCAGCGGGGCGCCATGCGCCGGATGCTCGAGCTTCTGCCGCGATACCACAACTGGCAGTTCGCGTTTCTCGAGGCCTACCAGAACCACTTTCAACGGCCCCTCGACGTCGAGAAGTGGTGGTCGCTTTACGTGGTGCACTTCACCGGCCGGGACCTGACCGACACCTGGCACATCCAGGACAGTTGGGAAAAACTGCTCGAGGCGTTGCGCATTCCGGTCCAGGTCCATTCCACCTCCAACGCGGTTCCGCTCAATGCCGACGTCACGCTCCAGGCCGTGATCCGCGATTGGGAGCCGCCGCGCCAGGCCCCCGCCCTCGAAGCCAAGTTTCGCGAACTGCTCCATTTGCGGGTGCGCGTCGCCCCCGATCTGGCCGCCTTGGTGGATGAGTATTGCGTTGTCCTGGACACTTATCTCAAGCAAGGCCACCGTGGCGGCGGCTTCGCCCGCCGCCGCCCGAGCGGCGCCCTGCAACGGGCAGCCAACCAGGCCATCCAGCAACTGGACCTGTTGGATGTGCGCGCCAACGCTCTCCGGCCGGTTCCAGCCGCAGTCCGGGAAATCCACACCCAGGGGATTCCCCCCGCCGTGACCCCAACCAATCTCCCGCCTCCCCAGGTCACCCGCCGCACCAATACCGCCCCCCGCTGATCCTTCCCAAGCCGCGTCCTCGCCGCCCCTCTTCCCGCCCGGGCTGAAAAGTTGCCGAACCCCGGCGCGTAAAAAAACCACGGCGAAAACCGTTGCTATTCCGCCCGGCTCTGTGGAAAATGCGCGCTTCTCACACGATTATGGCCGGAAAAACGATATTGATAACCGGGGCCACCTATGGGTTGGGCTGGGCGCTGGCGGCGGAATTTGTCCGCCTCGGCCACACCGTCCTCGGCTGCGGAAGGACCAAGGCCAGAATTGACCAGTTGCGGCGGCAATTCGGCCCCCCGCACGATTTCTACATGATTGATGTCTCTTCCGACGCGGAGGTCAAATCCTGGGCCAGCCTCTTGCTGACCTCTCACGGCCCGCCCGACCTGCTGCTCAACAACGCGGCGGTCATCAACAAAAACGCCCGCCTGTGGGAGGTCACCGCGCGGGAGTTTGACGAAGTCATGGATGTCAACGTCAAAGGCGTGGCCAATGTCATTCGCTATGTCGTGCCCGAAATGGTCAAACGCAGGCAAGGCGTCATTGTCAATTTCAGCTCCGGCTGGGGGCGCTCGGCGGAAGCCGAGGTCGCGCCCTATTGCGCCAGCAAATGGGCCATCGAAGGCCTGACCCAGGCTTTCGCCCAGGAGTTGCCCTCGGGCATGGCGGCCGTCGCCCTCAATCCCGGCATCATCAACACCCGCATGTTGCAAAGCTGCTTCGGCAAGGCCGCCGCCAATTACCCCTCGCCGGAAGCCTGGGCCAAAACCGCCGCTCCGTTCCTCCTCAACCTCGGCCCTGCCGATAACGGCAAGGCGCTCACGGCGCCGTAGAGGGAACAAACCTTGAACCGCGCCCCAGACATCCGCCGGGATGCTGTCGCTCGAGACAATCGAAAGGTCCCGCCGAGCTAGCGGTCAAGACCGGCGTCGCCGGGCGATCAGCAACATCGCCCCGCCCAGGAGCAACATGACCGCGCTGGTCGGTTCCGGAACGACGGCCATCATATACACCGTAACCTCGCTGTTCTGGTCAAAGCGTATGAGGGGATTCGGGGTATTGGCCGCATTGAACGTGGTGAGCCGCAGCCAGCGGTCGGTATTGTCCACGAAGGACCAATTCACCTTGTACGATGCCGTGCCGTCGAATGCGAGTGAGTTGTCCACGCCCGCGCTGCTTCCCGGCGCGATACTGCCCGACGTGGAGCCCGAGAAGCTGGGTTCCTGGAAGATGACTTCCGTGCCATCGGCGAATCCCTCAAAACTCTGAATGACCACGGGACCGGAACTCACGGTGTTGACCACATAATCAATCCAGACCGTGAACGGGCCGCTGACGCCGGTGTTATTGCGAAAGCGTAGGCTTTCAATCGAGCCGTAGTTGCCGTTGAGCACGTTGTTGGCGGTAGCGCCCGCGAATGCCGTGAAGGTGGCCGTGCTCAGATTCCAGGTGTAGGCATGCCACAACCCATCGAACAAAACCGTTTTCGAATTCAAGTCCACCCATTCGATCCCGCCCGAAGCCCCGGCATTGCCGCCAATGGGAACTTCGGCGCCGCCCCCGGCTGCGGTTTCGCGGATGCCCAGGGAAAGCTGCAGTGCGGAAGCCGGCAGGGCAAACGCGGCCAGCAGAGCGGCGGCCGCCATTCCGCTCACTGGGTTGGGGATGCCGAATCTGTTTAAGGTATTCATAGGGAATGAGTTGTTAAATGTTAGCGGGTCAAATGTGGCTGTCTGATTATTGAGATTTGTCACCAGCTTACACGATTGGCACGTGATGTCAAGGCTGAAGTTTCCGCCTTCGGAATCGGGACCCTGCTGCATCGGCAAACGATCCTCGCTGGGAGGCGCCGGTGCGGTCCATGGAGGTTCCGAGCACCACAAGTGACTCTCTGCCAACGGAACAGGGGGCAGAGCGGTTTAACGGGCCAGCGGTCTTGGCAGGGGGTTCACCGCTTGCGCAGATGAATGCTCCCGGCCGATGTCTTCAACACCAGCGCCGGGCCGCCGCCATTGATCCTGCCCTGAAGCTGCTCCGCACGGTGTTCCCCAACCACCGTGGCTGCCACAGGCAATTCTGTTCTCACCCGGCCCGCATTGGCGGTGGCGTTCAGCTCGAAA
>CAZVYG010000003.1:0-73978 GCA_964631605.1 uncultured Verrucomicrobiota bacterium | reverse complement strand
CCAGCTCCGGGTCGAGCCGCACCTCGAGGTTGCCGCCCGACGTTGTCAGGCGGCAGTCGCCCTCCGGCTGGGCCGTGAACGTCGCCTTGATGGACCCCGCCGAGGTGCTGGCAACCACGGCAGCGCGCAGGTCCTCCAGGTTAAGGCCGCCGCCTGAAGTCCTGGCTTCCAACTTCGCATGGGCCGTCCCCACGGTGATGGACCCCGCCGAGGTCTCGATCGTGGCGGGGCCCAGCAACTCGCCGGCTTCAATGTTTCCTCCAGACGTCCGGGCGCGCAGTTTTCCTCCAACCCGCTTGATGCTGATCGAACCGGCCGAGGTCTCCAAACTGGCGTCGGCCTCCAAACGTCCCATCCGCAGATGGCCCGCCGAGGTCCTGGCGCTGACCGGGCCCGTCGCTCCCGCGCACTGGATGCTCCCCGCTGCGGTCACTGCCTCAAAACCGCCGCGAATCTCGCCAAACTCGATGTTGCCGCCGGCGGTGCGGGCGTGAACCTCTCCCGCATGGTTGCCGCCTTGGATGCTCCCCGCAGCGGTCTTGATATCCAGCTCGCATTCGGGCGGCACCGTGACCACGAACCGCACTCGTAACTGCGGCCGGCGCCGGCCCCGCAAAAGCTCCTCCCGCGTCAGCCGGCTGCGCACGGAAACCCTGGGCCCGTCCTGGTCAAAAGTGACCTTGTGCGCCGCGAAGATTTCCCGGGCCTGCGCGGCCGTCCCATCAGTCACGGCCCGCTCGACCTTGACTTGAATCTCTGCGGCGTCTCCCACCCGGATTTCGACCGACCCACGATCGGAATCCAGCTCGAAGCGCGGATGGTCCCCGACCTGAAAAGTCTTCTCGAGATTGGACTCGATGGCGGCGGCGCCCGCGCCCCAAAGGCTCAGCCACGCCAGCACTCCGGCCAGCCCTTGCGCTGCCGGCCAACTTCGTCGTTTCGTGATGGTCATCATAATCGCTCTCATTCCAAATTCATACCGCGGTCAAATCGGCCACGCGGTCTCGCTGGTCGTCAATCCCGCCCGAACTCCAATCCCGCCCCGTGCCCAGGCTTGGCTGAGGGCGACTTCCAGGCCCCCCGCCGCGCCCCCGCCCCTCAGCGCCCCATCGCCTTTTGCTCCAGCCACGCGCACGCCGCGGGCAACACCCGCTCCCACTGAAAACTCCTCGACCGCTCCCAGGCGTTGCGCCGCAGGCGCTCATACTCCGCCGGCTGGCCATAAAGCCGCCCGATGGCGGCCGCCATCGCCTCGGGGCTCTCGCTTTCCGTCACAATGCCGGTCTCGCCGTGCACCGTGGAATCCACCAGCCCATGCACCGGGTAAACCACCGCCGGCGTCCCCATCGCATTGGCTTCGATCACATTCAGGCCCCATCCCTCGCGAATCGAAGTATGCAGCAGCAGGTGAGCCTGGCGCAGCCCCTCGTTCTTCTGCTGCTCGCTCACCTGTCCCGCGAAAACGACCCGGTCCGCCACCCCGAGCGCCCCAGCCAGACGCCTCAGTTCCTCCGCCTTTTCGCCCGTGCCCATCACCGTCAGGCGCGCCTCCAGGCCCGCTGCCTTCAAATGCCGCACCACGTGAATGGCATGATCCACCCGCTTGTTCGGCGCCAGCCGGCAAACCGTCGTCAGCCGCAGCGGACGGTTCAAAGGTTTGAGCTCCAGCTCCGGCAACGGCGCGGTGTCCACTCCATTGGGAATAACCGTCACATCCGCAATCCCCCGCTGGTTCAAAGCCCGCCGCGTGGACTCCGACGGTGTCCAAAAAGGAACCTTCCGATACCACTGCTGAATCCAGCGCTCCTGCCACTGGCCGAACGTGCTCACCGGCCACGAATAGAAAGCCTTCCAGATCGGCCCCAGCACCTCGTGAATGTAGGCCACGCAATGCGTCCCGCACCACCACGGCGCCAACCACGGCAAACCATGGTGCTGGTCAACCACCAGATCAAACCGCGGTTGCCTCCGATACCATTGCCACGCCCGAACAATCGAAACGCCAGGCCCCCCCCCGCGCACAATCCGAATCCCCTCGACCTCGTCTGCGGCCCGGCAACCCGGGTAAGCATTCGCAAACCACCAAACCTCATGACCGCGCCGCTTGAGCGCCGCCCAATAGGCCTGGCTCACCCGTTCCGCTCCGCCCGACTTCGGATTAAGCGGGTCCCGCCAGTTAAGCATCAGAAAACGCATGAAATCGTCCCCCGAAAGGTAACCGCCCCGCCCCTGTTTGCGAATCCAAAAAGCGCCGCCCTCCACTCCAAGCCCCAACGCGGCCAGACATACCAGCCCCGGGCAAGTCCCGGCCGCCGAAGGGTGCGTCCTCAATTCCGAGCCCCAACGGGGCTAGACACAACAGCCCCGGGCAAGCCCCGACTGTGGAGGGGCGCCGCCCGGGGTTACAGGCCCCCGCGGTCCTCAGCCCTGTAAGGGCGCCACACCCCATCGGCACCTCGCCCTCAATTCCGAGCCCCAACGGGGCCAGACACAACAGCCCCCTCAATAAGCCAGCACGGCAGCCTGCTCGGCTGCTTTCACGACCTCCTCAAATCTGCTCTCTTTCACGTTCGGTTCCTTCAGCCGGGCGGAGACCTCGGGGACGGACTCGAGGAAGCCGAGCACAAAACTGCTCTTCACCGCGTAATTCACATTCTCCGGCAACGACCCGGAGCTGGCAACCGCCGCCCTCGCGCTGAGTTTCGCCGCCACCATCCCCACCACGTTGCCACGAATGTCCACCACGGCGCCGCCCGAATTGCCCGGCTGAACCGGAACACTGATCTGGAAATATCGCGCATCATCGTGCGCGCCGGAAAGGCCGGAAATTTCGCCCCTGGCCAGTTTCGGGGCGAAACCCTGCAGACCGATGTTGGGAAAGCCGACGGTCGCCACCGTGGCGAATCAACACGCACCCGTTGCGTTCCCATCCGCGGACCAGGTCCACCCGCTTCATGACACCCGCAGCTCGGCCACGCGACGAGCACTGGGGATATTGCCACTGGTCAACTCCTGGTAGATGTCCCGCAGGTTTTCCTCCAGCTCTTGCACTGTTTCGCCCTGCGTCATGTCGTCGGGGTAGTCCTCCCAATATCCCAACCACATTTCACCGTCCTGCCAATGAATGTGCCGCAGTGTTCTTATGCCACCATCTTACCGCAACACCCATCCCCGAGCAACGTCGTTATCCCTGCTCCCTGGCGTTCGGGCGCATCCGAAGATTTGAGCGAGTGGTTGTGGACAAAAACCTCGCCGTTTGCAGCCCGTTCGTTAGTCCGGACATTTCATAGCCCTCAGCCGGGACGGCCCCGCGGCGAATAAGAATCACAAAGACTCAGCGCTGCGCGGCTGGGATTGCCGGCAGATACTCGAGCAGGCGCTTGACCAAATCCGGCTTCCTGGCCGCGAGGTTCTCCACCGGGTCGGGGGCGCCCTGCAAATCATACAACTCGACCTGGGACCAGCCCTTGCCGGCCCGGCTCGCAATCAAGCGATGCGTCGCCGTTCGAACGGTAACCGCCTTTCCCCAATAACTGATCGCTGCCTCCCGAACCGGCGGACCAGAACCATCCAGCAAGCCGCGCAAACTCAACCCGTCCAGCGGATGTTGTGTGCGGGCAAAACCAGGCCGGCACAAATCCACCAGGGTGGGGTAAAGATCGAGACCTTCCACCAGCGCGTCACACCGCGCACCGGCCCGCCCAACGCCGGGCGCCCGGATGATCAGCGGCGTACGCACGGCGCGTTCGAACGGGGTGTGTTTCCCCCAGATTTGCGAATCGCCCAGGTGCCAGCCGTTATCGCCCCACAGGACCACGATGGTGGACTCGGCCAACCCCAATTTGTCCAGCGCATCAAGCACCTTGCCCACCTGCCGATCCGTGTAGCGCACGCACGCGAGGTAAGCGCGCCTGGCCTGCAACTGATCCGCCGCGGCCAGCGGGTTGGTCTTTTGAAAGGGCAGGTTGTAACCGTAAAATTCCCCGCTACCGTGCCAATAGTCTGAAGCGGGTTTTTCAGGATGGGGCGCGGGCGGCACGACGACCTTTTCCATGGCCTCCCAATCCGCTTTGGTCGCGACGAACGGCAGATGGGGTTTGAAAAACCCCAGCCCAAGAAAGAAACGATTCCCGGCCTGCTGAAACGAGCGCAACGCCTCAATGGCCCGCGCCGCCAGCAAGCCATCCGGCAGGTCTTCATCATGCTCCGCAACAAACTCCATCAGCGCCCGATGTCCTTCGCCATCCTCGCGATGCCGCCCGCCGGCGTAGGCGAAGAACGCGCCCCAACCCCGACCCCACGGGCCAAAGGGCGTCGCCAGCTCATCCCAGGCGTGCGGCAACTCCGGCCGCCCATCGCCCTGGCCGTTGTAGGCGAACACACGGCCGTCGGGTGTGTGGGAGATTTTCCCGATGCACACCGTCCGATAGCCGCCCCGACGGAACAGCTCCGGCAACGATTGCGCCCCGGCCAATTGTTCCGGCGCCAGCGCCGCCGGGCTGTGGTAGAGGGCTTCGTTGGCCCTGACGACCCCCGTCCTGGCCGGACTTCGTCCCGTCAGCATCGCATAACGCGACGCCCCGCACGTCGGCACCTGGACGTAATGACGGTCGAACACCACCCCTTGGGCGGCCAATCGGTCAATATGCGGACTCTGAACGTAATCCACCCCGTAACACCCCAGTTTCGTCCGCAAATCGTCCACCGCGATGAACAGGACATTGAAACGATTCGAATCAACGGTGGCCGCTGGACTGGGAATGGAAAAGATCAGCGCCGCAAGCACGGCGGCAAATGGCATAATCATCTTCATTTGACTCAAGGTTTTGGTGACAAATTCAACAAGCAAGTCCATGAAATGAAGCCAGCGTCCAACTTGCAAGTGAGGTAAACTGACTTCCGCCAAAACCCGCCCATTGGCCGTCAACTCGCCCCATCCGCAGCCGCCTGGGCGCCGCCCCATAGGCCTGGCTCACCCGTTCCGCTCCGCCCATCTTCGGGTTGAACGCCTCCCGCCAGCTAAACATCGGAAAACACATCAAATCGTAACCGAAAGATAACCACTCCTCCCCTGTTTGCGAATCCAAAAAGCGCCGCCCTCCACTCCGAGCCTCAACGGAGACATACCAGCCCCGGGCAGGCCCCGACCGTTGACGGGTGCGCCCTCAATTCCGAGCCCCAACGGGGCCAGACACAGCAGCCCCGGGCAAGCCCCGACTGTGGAGGGGCGCCGCCCGGGGTTACCGGCCCCCCGCAGTCCTCAGCCCTGTAAGGGCGCCACACCCCATCGGCACCTCACCCTCAATTCCGCGCCCCAACGGGGCCAGACATAAACCAGCACCAGCTCGGCAGCCCCACCTCCCCAGGCATTTCAAAAAGAATTGACCTCACCCCGTCCGCCTGCATAAATGCCCGGAACAGTTGGGCCAGTTCACGGAATGGTTGCGAGCCCGCCAGCCCGCCCTTCCTCTGAAAACCGCCCGACCCAGGGCAAAGGAATGACAACAGACTATCGCCAGGCAACCAATCCCGCCCGGCCGCCGGCCACTCGCGCCGCACGGTCCGATGGTCGGATGGTCCCATGGTCCCATGGTCCCATGGTCCTATGGTCCGATGGTCCTATGGTCCGATGGTCGGATGGTCCGATGGTCCGATGGTCCGATGGTCCCTTCCCCCCTCTGGCTTCATTCCTTTCAAGTTTCATCCCTCATCCCTCCATTTTTGCTTTCCCCAAGCCCCCATCCTTTCGCAAAAAACCTCAAACTTGGACTGCATTTGTCCGACCCGGGACGCCGTTTGTCCAACTATACCGAGTGAGATGAACACTCCACATACAGCCCAACACCGCCCCCGCCCAGAACCTCGCTTTAATTCAAATCTGAGCTTCGTAATGACCTGTGCCCCTTTCAGGTTTCAAGTTTCATCCCTCATCCCTGGCTTTCTCCCTTTGGCCCCCATGAAAACTTGACCATTTCTGCACCATTTCTGCGCCATTTTTCAGGAATTTATGTTCACTTGGATACCCATACACCGAGAGGCGATTCACCGAATCCTGGAGCATCGCCAAAACCAGAACGAGTTGTTGACGATCCTGCGCGAGATGAAGCAGCAGGGCCTCACAGTCATCAGCCTTGAGGACCAAGGCCCGGACGGCCGGACCATCCCCCTCGCTGAGATTGACCCTTTTACCTTCCTGGCCTCCTTTAACCGAGGTGTCACCGATGAAAACCGCCGCAAAAACTGGGGTTTCCTCAAGGCGCGGTGGGGTCTGAAATCCGGAGTGCCAGACGATTTCACCGGCATCCCCACCCTGAATAACATGCGTTCTTGGCTCATGCCTTGGGCGAAAGATCGGCAGAAAGATCATGTGGAGCGCCTTTGGCAAATCGCCTCCCTGGCGGCCCACGGAAGCCTCGAGCAGGTGGGCGCGGAGGTTTTCGATTTATGTCTGAAGCTTCCGCAGGTTGGCATGGCGAGCCTGACCATTGGTCTGTTTTGGATCAATCCCGAGAAGTTCCTTTCCGCCGACCACAAGACCACGGCCTATGCCAACTCCAAGGGCGTCACGACCGAGCCGCAGGATTACCAGAGCTACCGGCAGTGGCTCAGCGAAATGACGAAACGGCTCGGCAGCGACTACCCCCGGATTTCGCACGACGCCCATCTGTTCGCTGCTCGTGATCCCAAGCCCGCGGGAGATCAAGCCCACCTCGGAAGCCCCTTTGATGCCATCTTCACTTCCCCCGCTGAAGCTGAGACTGCATTCTGTTTGTTGCGCTGGACTCTTCATCGGCTTGGTGTCCAGGACGGCACCACCGATCCCCGAGTTGTGCTGAGCATCCCAAAAGGGAGCGTTTCGAAATTGCGACTTAATTTTGGCAATTGGGCGATTCTCACATTCTTTGGACCGAACTTCGGGGAGCGCCGGGTTGAGTTCCTTTGCCGGAAGGATAACGTTCCTGAAACAGTGGAGTACTCGACAGACAGCGAGTTCTCAGCAAAGATTGGAGGGAAAGCATTCACGTTGGCCTATGCAAGCCTTGCTCAAATGCAGGACATTGGAGGGGCCGAAAGGCGGGCTTTTCGCGAAAGCCTTGATCAAGCAGCCTCACACTTCAAAAAATGGAAGGCATCCACTTGGAAAGACAAACATCGTCCCGAATTGCTGCGGATGGCCTTTGATGAATCCGAACGGAACCGATTGCTGCGCTCTGGGCTTGTCCCAGAACCAGAACCACCGCCGGTAGCACCACCTCACAGTATCCAATATTGGTGGCTCAACGCGAATCCAAAGATTTGGAATCTCGAGGAGACGCCGGTTGGCGCGAAGCAGACCTACACGTCGCACAATCAGAAGGGCAACAAGCGCCAGAAATACCGATACTTCCAGGAGGCAAAGCCGGGCGACTTGGTCATCGGCTACGTGACGAGCCCACACAAGGAAGTGGTTGCGGTTTGCAGAATCAGCAAGGGCCTGCACCAGACCGAGAATGGCGAGGAGATCGAGTTCGAGAAGATTGAGCAGTTGGCAAAGCCCGTCGCCTACGAGACGTTGCAGGCCAATCCCGACCTGGCGAACAGCGAGCCGCTCATCAACAACCAGGGCAGCCTGTTCAAGCTGACGGAGCAGGAATACGAAATCATCCGCAGCCTGATTGACGAGACGAATGTCGCGGTGCCGACCAGCATCGAACCCTACGACAAGCCGAAGGCGATGAAGGGGCTGTTCCTGGCGGAGGCGCAGTTCGACGAGATGTTGGCGGCGTTGAGGGAAAAGAAGAACGTCGTCCTCCAGGGTGCCCCCGGCGTCGGGAAGACCTACGTCGCCAGGCGGCTCGCCTACGCCCTGATCGGGTCCGATGATCCGCAGCGGATCGAGGTCATTCAGTTCCACCAGTCCTATTCCTACGAGGACTTCATCCAGGGCTTCCGCCCGAAGCCCCAGGGCCATTTCGACCTCAAGTATGGCATTTTCCACCAGTTCTGTCGGCGAGCGCAGCGCGACGAGGCGCAGGGGAAGCCCTACGTCTTCATCATAGACGAGATCAATCGCGGCAACCTCAGCAAAATCTTCGGAGAGCTGATGATGTTGATCGAGCCGGACAAGCGTGGGAAAGAGCACGCCATCCCGCTGGCGTACTCCCAGGACCCCGACGAGAAATTCTACATTCCGGAGAACCTGCACCTGATCGGCATGATGAACACCGCCGACCGTTCCCTGGCGATGGTGGACTACGCCCTGCGGCGGCGATTCCGGTTCATCACCCTCCGGCCTGAGTTTGCGAGCGAGGCATTCCGGGCGTTCCTCGCCGATGCCGGGGCGAAACCAGAGTTGGTGAAGAGGATCGTCGCCCGCATGAACGCCTTGAACGAGGTCATCGCGGCGGACACCAAGAACCTCGGCCCCGGATACCAGATCGGCCACAGCTACTTCTGTCCCCGGAATGGCATAAAGCCGGACGAGGACTGGTATCGCCGCGTGATCGAGTCGGAAATCGTCCCGCTCATCCAGGAATACTGGTTCGACAATCAGCAGAAGGTCAAAGAGCAGCGGTCGGCGCTGTTGGTCTGAGTCCGGTCGTGAACATCCCGATCCAAAACATCTACTACCTGCTGTGCTACGCCTGGGACAAACTGGCGGAAAAGGACGTGGTCGCGGTGGAAGCCACCGACACGATGACGTTAGCCGACCTGTTCGCCAGGGTGCTCATCAACGGCACCAATCACCTGCTCAAGCGCGGGTTTGACCGGGGCTGCGTGGCGCAGCACGAGTGGACGGGCCGTTTGCGGGGGCGGATCTGCTTCCAGGAAGCCATCACCCGGAACGCCACGGCGACCGGCAGGCTGCCCTGCGATTACGACGAACTGAGCTACAATGTCCTGCACAACCGCATCTTAAAGGCGACGATGCGGCGGCTGATCCGCACCCAGGGGCTGGCGGCGGAATGCTCCGAGGGCCTCACCCAGCTCTGCCGCTTGTTCTCCGACATCCAGGACATCGAACTGACCAGTCGCGTGTTTGGCCAGGTGCAGCTCCACCGGAACAACCAGTTCTACGATTTCCTCCTCAAGGTCTGCGAACTGATCTACCGCAACCTCCTCGTGACCGAGAAGCCCGGCACCAGCAAGTTCATGGACTTCGTCCAGGAAGAGGAGCAAATGGCGAGTCTGTTCGAGCAGTTCGTCCGCGCATTCTACCGCGTCCACACCGACTTCCGGGTCAAACGCGAGGACATCTACTGGCGCTGGATCGCCGCCGATCAGTTGGCGGCAGGGCTGCTGCCCAAGATGCAGACCGACATCAGCCTGACCTCCGATAGTCGCAAGATCATCATCGACTGCAAGTTTACGCCCAAAGCCACACAGCACCACTTTGAAGCCGAGAAGCTCCGCTCAGAGCATCTGTATCAAATCAACGCCTACATGGACAACCTCGAGGGGGAGTGGGCCGACACCTGCGAGATGATGCTGCTGTATCCGACGGTGGACACACCCTTGACGGCCGACTACACCCACAAGGGCCACAAAATCCGCATCCGCACCCTCAATCTCAACCAGCCGTGGCAGGGCATCCACCGCGATTTGCTGGCTTTGTTGCCATGAGTTCCTCCGTGTTCCCCCGGCCCGCGCCCTGACGCGTGAGCCGGGGTTTTTTCGACGTGCAATTTCATGCAAGGACCGAAAGAATTGGGCATGACGTTCAGCGAGGCTCAGGCTCTTCATGCGCGGCTGGCGGATGAGATTCGCCGGCACGACCATGCCTATTACGTGCTGGCACAGCCCACGATCAGCGACCAGGAATACGACCGGCTTTACCGTCAATTGGTCGAGCTGGAAGCCCGTTTCCCGGCGCTCATCACCCCGGATTCCCCCACCCAACGGGTCGGCGGCCAGCCGCTCAAGGAGTTCCGCCCCGTCCGCCACCTCGAACCCATGTTCAGCCTCGACAACACCTATTCGCAGGGCGAAGTCCGGGAGTTTGTCGCGCGGGTGCAGCGCCTGCTGCCGGGCGAGAAACTCGAATGGGTCGTCGAACCCAAAATTGACGGCGTGGCCATCAATCTGCGCTATGAAAAGGGCCTCTTCGTCTGCGGGGCCACCCGCGGGGATGGAACCACGGGGGATGACATCACCGCGAACCTGAAGACGATCCGGAGCATCCCCATGCGACTAAGCGGGTCGCCTCTCCCGGACCTGCTCGAGGTCCGCGGCGAGGTGTACCTGACCAAAACCGGATTCGAAAAACTCAATGCCCAGCGCGAAGCCGCCGGCGAGGAGCCCTTTGCCAATCCCCGCAACGCCGCCGCCGGCTCGCTCAAGCAGCTCGATCCCCGCATCGTCGCCAAGCGGCCGCTGGACATCGTGCTCTACGGCCTGGGCAAAGTCGAAGGAGCCGTTCCGCCGCCCTCCCACTCCCAGGCGCTGGCCTGGCTCAAGCAGCTCGGGTTCAAAATCCCCGAACGCTTCTGGCGCTGCCGGACCGCCGACGAGTTGATTGCCGCCATTGAGGAATTGGACAAAGTCCGGCGCGGCTTTCCCTACGAAACCGACGGCGCGGTCATCAAACTGGATTCCCATGCCCAACGCGCCCGCGCCGGCTTCACCGCCAAAGCCCCGCGTTGGGCCATCGCCTACAAGTACGCCCCCGAACAGGCCGTCACCCGTCTCAAGGCCATCACCGTCCAGGTCGGCCGCACCGGCGCCCTCACCCCGGTGGCCGAACTCGAACCGGTGTTCCTGGCCGGCAGCACCATCAGCCGCGCAACCCTTCACAACGAGGACTATATCCAACTCAAAGACATCCGCGTCGGCGACAGGGTCAGGATTGAAAAAGCCGGCGAAGTCATCCCCGCCGTGGTGGACGTGGTCCGCGAACAGCGGGACGGGACCGAGAAAAAGTTTCGTTTCCCCCAGACCTGCCCCGAGTGCGGCTCGAAGGTCGCGCGTTCCTCGGGCCTCGGCGAGGACGAAGAGGGCGTCGTCTGGCGTTGTCTCAACCCGGACTGCCCGGCCCGGGTCCGCGCCCGCATCGAACATTGGTGCTCCCGCGGCGCCATGGACATCGAAGGGGGCGGGGAGGTCCTCGTGCGGCAATTGGTTGGCGCCGGCCTGGTTCGCGATGTAGCCGACCTGTATTCCCTCAAGCTCCCCGAGGTCGCCAGCCTCGAACGCATGGGTGAAAAATCGGCCCGAAACTTCCTCGAAGGCGTCGAGGCCAGCAAACAACGGGACCTCTGGCGGGTCATTTACGGCCTGGGCATTCTTCACGTCGGCGCCGGTGTCGCCAAGGCCCTCGGCCGCTCCTTTGCCACGCTCGATGACCTCCTGGGGGCGAGTGTGGATCAGCTCACGCATTGCGAGGATGTCGGCGAAGTGATCGCCAACAGCATCGTCCAATGGGCCGGCGATCCCCGCAACCGCAACCTCATCGAGCGCCTCCGCAAAGCGGGCGTCAACTTCAAGTCCGAACTGTTCCGTCCCGCCTCCCCCGCCGGTCCCCTCGCCGGGAAAACCTTTGTTCTGACCGGCACCCTGCCCAACCTCACCCGCGAGGAAGCCACCGCCAGAATCGAAGCCGCCGGCGGCAGAGTCAGCGCCAGCGTCAGCAGGAAAACCGATTACGTCGTCGCCGGCGACGAAGCGGGGTCCAAGCTCGAAAAAGCTCAAAAACTGGGCGTCCCGATCATCAGCGAAACAGACCTCCTGCGGCTGCTCGGCGCGCGGTAGGGCAGGGGAGCGCCATACCCCCTTTGGCGCTCGTTCCACCGCTCGCGTGAGCCGGTGAATCCTCCGGGCGTGGAGGGGGGAAGGTTTTCCGAAATTCGCCGCTTGCTTCTGGACGCTATCAGTTTAAGTTCTTGCATTGTGCCGGACGTTTCCTGCATAAGGTGCCGCCGCCGGGCCGGCGGCGGCCGCTGAGTATTGTATCTCATGAATATCTTTAGACGTATTCTAGGTTCATCGGTGGGCATGAAATACCTCATGGCGGTGACCGGGGCCCTGCTGCTCCTGTTTGTCATCGGCCACATGGTGGGGAATCTGCAAATCTTCGCCGGGCGCGAAGCCATCAATCGCTACGGCCAGTTGCTGCATGCCAGCGGGGAATTGCTCTGGGCGGTGCGCCTGGGCTTGCTGGCGGTGGTGGTGTTGCACATCGGCTCGGCGGTAAAACTTTCCCTCGATAACAAAGCCGCCCGGCCGGTGGCGTACGCCGAATATAAACCCCTCGGCTCGACCTATGCCTCGCGCACGATGCTCATGAGCGGGCTGATCGTCCTGGCCTTCATCATCTTCCACCTGCTCCACTACACCGTCCGCGCCCAGGCGGTGAACCTCACCGGACAGGATTTTGAGGCTTTCAAAGAGGCTCTGCCCAACGGCGAGCATCGCCACGACGTGTATAAGATGATGATTGTGGGATTTCGCAACGTGTGGGTTTCGGCCTTCTACGCCCTGGGCGTCGGGCTGTTGTGCCTGCACTTGAGCCACGGCGCCAGCAGCCTGTTCCAATCGCTGGGTTGGAAAAACGACGCCTATCGCCCGGCGTTGGACCGGCTGGCGCGTGTCCTGGCCGTGGTGATTTTTCTGGGCTATATTTCCATACCCGTGGCGATCCTGCTCGGTTACGGCAAAGACCTTTGACGCACTATGGCACTCGATTCGCAAATTCCTTCCGGCCCGCTGTCGCAGAAGTGGGACAAACACCGCTTTGATCTGAAGCTGGTCAACCCGGCCAACAAACGCAAATTCGAGGTGTTGGTGGTCGGCAGCGGCCTGGCCGGCGCCTCCGCCGCGGCCTCGCTCGCCGAGCTGGGCTACAAGGTCAAGTGTTTCTGTTTCCAGGACACCCCCCGCCGCGCCCACAGCATCGCCGCCCAGGGCGGCATCAACGCCGCCAAGAATTATCAGAACGACGGCGACAGCATTTACCGGCTGTTTTACGACACGATCAAGGGGGGAGATTTCCGCGCGCGCGAAGCCAATGTCTATCGGCTGGCCCAGGTCAGCGGCAACATTATTGACCAGTGCGTCGCGCAGGGCGTCCCCTTCGCCCGCGAATACGGCGGGCTGCTCGCCAACCGATCCTTCGGCGGCGCCCAGGTGTCCCGCACCTTCTATGCCCGCGGTCAAACCGGCCAGCAACTCCTGCTGGGCGCCTATCAGGCCCTCTGCCGGCAAATCAGCCTGGGCGGCGTCCAAATGTTCCCCCGCACGGAAATGCTCGACCTGGTCGTGATCAACGGCCACGCCAAGGGCCTCATTGCCCGCGACCTGGTCACCGGCCAGATCAGCGCCCATGCCGGCGACGCCGTGGTCCTGGCCACCGGCGGCTACGGCAACGTGTTCTTCCTCTCGACCAATGCCAAGGGATCCAACGCCACCGCAATCTGGCGCGCCTACAAACGCGGCGCCTTCCTGGCCAACCCTTGCTACACCCAAATCCATCCCACCTGCATCCCCGTCAGCGGCGAGCATCAGTCCAAACTGACCCTCATGTCCGAATCCCTTCGCAATGACGGACGCGTCTGGGTCCCCAAGCGCAGGGAGGACTGCGGCAAACCGCCCGGCTCGATTCCGGAATCCGACCGCGACTACTATCTCGAGCGCAAATACCCGAGCTTCGGCAACCTGGCCCCCCGCGACATTTCCTCCCGCGCCGCCAAGGAAGTCTGTGACGAAGGCCGCGGCGTCGGGCCCGGCGGCATGGGCGTTTACCTCGACTTCGCCGATGCCATCAAACGCCTCGGCGTAAACGTCATCCGCGAACGGTATGGCAACCTGTTCGACATGTATGAAAAAATCACCGGCGAAAACGCCTACGAGGTGCCCATGCGCATCTACCCGGCGGTCCATTACACCATGGGCGGCACGTGGGTGGATTACAACCTGATGAGCACCATCCCCGGCCTCTTCGTCCTGGGCGAGGCGAACTTTTCAGACCACGGCGCCAACCGGCTCGGGGCCAGCGCCCTGATGCAGGGCCTGGCCGATGGTTACTTCATCATCCCCTACACCCTCGGCCACTACTTTGTGACGTCCAAACAACCCAAGCCTTCCACCGGCCAGCCCGAATTCAAACAGGCCCAGGCCCAGGTCGAAGCCCAGCTCAACCGCCTCCTTTCCATTCGCGGCAAACGCACCGCCCTCTCCCTCCACCGCGAGCTGGGCAAGCTGCTCTGGGAAAAGTGCGGCATGGCCCGCAACGAGGCGGGCCTGAAACAGGCCCTGGCCCGCATCCCGGAATTGCGCGAGGAATTCTGGAAAAACCTGACCGTGACCGGCGACACCGCCGGCATCAACCAGGCGCTCGAATATGCCAACCGCGTTGCGGATTACATGGAATTCGCCGAGCTTCTGTGCCTCGACGCGCTCCACCGCCGCGAAAGTTGCGGCGGCCATTTCCGCGAGGAATTCCAGACCCCCGACCATGAAGCCCAGCGTGACGACGAGCATTTCGCCTACGTCGCCGCCTGGGAATACAAAGGACCCGGCCAGGCCCCCGTCCTCCACAAGGAACCCCTGGTGTACGAGGAAGTCCACATGAGCACCCGCAGCTACAAGTAATTTCCACTCATGAACCTGACTCTCAAAGTTTGGCGCCAGAAAAACGGGCAAACTCCCGGCCACTTCGAAACCTACGAGGCAAAAAACGTCCTCGAAGACATGTCCTTCCTCGAAATGCTGGATGTCGTCAACGAGGGCCTCATCGAGCAAGGCCGGGACCCCATTGCCTTTGACTCCGACTGCCGCGAGGGCATCTGCGGCATGTGCTCGCTGGTCATCAACGGCGTGCCGCACGGCGGGCACAAGGGAACGGCCACCTGCCAGTTGCACATGCGCCACTTCAAGGATGGCCAGACCATCACTATCGAACCCTGGCGCGCCAAGGCCTTCCCCCTCCTCAAGGACTTGGTCGTCAACCGGAGCGCCTTCGACCGCATCATCCAGGCCGGCGGCTTCGTCTCCGTCAACACCGGCGGGGCGCCCGACGGCAACGCGATCCCCGTCTCGAAGGAAGCGGCGGACCGCTCGATGGATGCCGCGGCCTGCATCGGCTGCGGCGCCTGCGTCGCCGCCTGCAAGAACGCTTCGGCCATGTTGTTCGTCGCCGCCAAAGTCTCCCACCTCAACCTCCTGCCCCAGGGCCATCCCGAAAAGGATCGCCGCGCCCTGGCCATGGTGCGCCAGATGGACGAGGAAGGCTTTGGCGCGTGCACCGTCACCGGCTCCTGCGAGGCGGTCTGTCCCAAGGAAATCAGCCTCAGCTTTATTGCCAAACTCAACCGCGACTACGGACTGGCGGCCCTTAAAGGCAAGTAGTTCTGCCCGCCGCTCCCGGCAAGGGTCGCTTCTCGGCGAGCCTTTGCACCCGGCAAGCCACCCTTGCCGACGCGCCGACAACGGCGGGGCATGAAAGCCACTGCCTGCCAAATACTTGAGCTCGAATTGCCACCTCTCTTTCCGTGAGACTATCCTTGACGGCCACGGCAAAAATGAATTCCATCCCGCCAGATTGAGTCTGAATCATCAGGCGAACAGGCAATTAATAACGATATAGGCTTATGAGAATTATGACTTTCGGTTCCACTACGGCTGCAGCCCTCGCGGCCATCCTGGCTTTCGGCGCCCAGCTCACCCCCGCGCTGGCGGCCCCCAAAAAAGTCCTCGTGGTCACCACCACCACCGGCTTCCGCCACAGTTCCATCCCCACCGCCGAAAAGGTCCTCGGCGAGTTGGCCCAGGAAAGCAACCTGTTCACCGTCGAATACGCCCGGGTGGAACCCAATGATCCGCAGTTCCGCGGCCCGGACGGCAAGCCGAGCAAGGACAAAGTCAATGCGGCCATCGCGGCCGTGCTGGCCGAGAAAATGAGCCCCGCCGCCCTGAAAAATTACGACGCCATCATCTTCGCCAACACCACCGGCGACCTGCCGATTCCGGACAAGGAAGCGTTCCTCGAGTGGATCCGCTCCGGCAAGGGATTCGTCGGCATGCACTCGGCCACCGACACCTTCCACAACTACGCCCCCTACATCGAAATGATCGGCGGCGAATTCAGGTCCCACGGCGCGCAGGTCGAAGTCAACGCGCTCAATCAGGACCAGGAATGCCCCGCCTGCCGGCATCTCGGCAGCGAGTGGAAACTCTTCGACGAAATCTACCTCTTCAAGAATTTCGACCCCGCCAAAGTCCACAACCTCCTCACCCTGGACAAGCATCCCAACGACAAGACCCCGGGCAACTACCCGATCTCCTGGTGCCGGGATTACGGCAAAGGCCGCGTCTTCTACACCTCGCTCGGACACCGCGAAGACATTTGGGACCCGAACACGCCGGAGGGTTTCAAGCGTATGAATTCAAAAGAGGTCGCGCGCGCCTATCAACAACACATCATGGGCGGGATTAAATGGGCCCTCGGTTTGGAGGCGTGGAAGCCGGGGAAAAGCCCCGTCGAATAACGGGCCGCAACTGGGCTTGCCCCAAAATCGAGCTTGGGCCAGAATAAGATTTTTAATGCCTCGCGCCGGCGGGGCGAGCAGGATTAATTGAGCAATATGAACGAGAGCTTGAACGAATCGGTTGATTTTAACCGCCGCGATTTTCTCAAGAGCGGTTCCATGGCAACGGTCATGGCCATGCTGGGCGGCGTGCCCCTGGTGGCCCAGAATGCACCCGCTCCCGGCGGTGACGCCAAGCCGGGCGCCCCCAGGACCAAGGTGGGCCTGATCGGCCTGGGGCCCTGGGGCCGCGAGATTCTTAACACGCTGGCGCGACTGGATACCACCGAAATCGCGGCCGTCTGCGACAATTATCCCGCCTTCCTGAAACGCGGCGCCGCCGCCGCGCCCGGGGCCATGGCGGTGGACGATTACACCAAAATCCTCGAGAACAAGGACATCAAGGCCGTCATCGTGGCCACCGCCACACACCAGCACAAAGACATCGTGCTGGCAGCCCTGAAAGCGGGCAAACACGTTTATTGCGAAGCCCCCCTGGCTCATACCCTCGAAGATGCCCGCGCCATCGCCGCCGCAGCCAAAGCCGCGCCCCACCTGGCCTTCCAGGCCGGCTTGCAAATGCGCGCCGATCCCCAGCGCCATTTCCTCCTGCCTTTCATTCGCTCCGGCGCCATCGGCCAGCCGGTCATGGCCCGCGCGCAATGGCACAAGAAGCAGAGCTGGCGGGCCACCTCCCCCAATCCCGAGCGCGAGAAGGCGGTGAACTGGCGGCTGGACCGGGCGCTGTCCCTCGGCCTGACGGGCGAGTTGGGCGTTCATCCCATTGATCAGGCCACCTGGTTCCTCAATGCCCGCCCGATCGCTGTGACCGGCTATGGCACCATCGCCTTCTGGAAGGACGGACGCGACACGCCCGACACCGAGCAAGTGATCTTCGAGTTCCCGGGCGGATTGAACCTGATTTACGACGCCACACTGGCCAACTCGTTTGATGCCGACTACGAAATCCTCTACGGCAGCGATGCCGCCGTGATGATGCGCGAGAGCAAGGCCTGGATGTTCAAGGAAGTGGATTCCCCCCTCCTGGGCTGGGAAGTCTATGCCAGAAAAGAAACCTTTTACAAGGAAACCGGCATCATGCTCGTGGCGGACGCCTCGAAGAAGCCTCCCTCCGAACAGCCCCAGGCCGAAGTCCCTTATACCAACACCCCGCTTTCCTATTCGCTGGCCAATTTTCTGCGCAGTGCCAGCGATCTCTCAGCCGCCGCCGACGATTTCATCAGCAGCTTCGGCTCAGACGACGCGGACGCCCTCCGGGATCACCTCCGCCAGGTGCCCCGCCAGCGCGGCGCCAGCTTCCTCGAAGGCTACGTGGCCACCATGCTGGTCATCAAAGCCCGTGAGGCAGTCATGAAACGCGGGCGCGTGGAAATCCCCTCGGAACTGTATGAATTGACTTGAACCATAAATCGTCCAACTTACGCCAAAACTGATACGGAAAAATGAACATGAAATTGAGTAAACTGATCACAGGCAACCTGCTGGTGGTTCTCCTCGCTGGGAGCACCCTGACCGCCGCCGCGCAAACCACCCGCTTTGATTCCAAGCCGGGCGCGCTCAAGGTGCGCATCGAAGGCACCTCGAACATCCACGACTGGCAGGTCGAGGGCAAACTGATCGGCGGCTACATGGAAGTGGGCCCCGGCTTCCCGGTCGAACCCGGCCAGCCCGCCACCCCCGGCAAAGTTCAGGCCAAGGTCGAAGCCTTCATCCCGGTCCGCTCGATGGCCAGCGTCGAAAAGGACGGCAAGCCCTACAGCACCAAGATGGACGACATCATGTATGAGAAACTCAAGGCGCAGGAGTTTCCGCGCATTTTCTATCGTCTGACCGAGCTGACGCTCAAGGAACCGGCCAAATCCAAGGACGCGCCGTACGTCTTCGACGCCAAAGGCGAGTTGGCGGTGGCAGGGGTGACCAACGCGATTTCGATGCCGGTGAACATCACGCCGCTGGGTGAGAATCGGCTGCGCATTACCGGGTCGGTGAGTGTGAAGATGACCGATTTCAAAATCGAGCCTCCCGCTCCGGCGCTGGCGCTCGGCATGATCAAGACCGGCGACGACGTGAAACTGATCTTTGACTGGACCGTCGCCCAGCGCAAAGCCGCCAATTAACCGACGGTTTTAACGGCTCCCCAAAAACTGCCGGCCAGGTCTGAATACTCGGATCTGGCCGTTTTGTTTACAGGCCTGTGAACCTCTACCCCTTTTTGGGGAGGAGTTTCCGGCGAATGACCTCCTCACACGGCCCGTCTAATCCCACAGACCGCACAAACCAGACATTGCTTATGAAAAAGCCCGGAAGACTTTTCCGCATCGGAACCGCCTTGGCGCTGATCTCGCTGATGGGCTGTGGCAAGCCCGGCCAGGAACCTCTCACGCCTGATGCGCCGCCCGCAACCAACGCAGCGCTCCCAAACGCCACCCCGGATGCCACAACCTCCGCTGGCTCAACCCTCCGCTTTGATTCCAAGCCGGGCACGCTCAAGGTGCGCATCGAAGGCACCTCGAACATCCACGACTGGCAGGTCGAGGGCAAACTGATCGGCGGCTACATGGAAGTGGGCCCCGGCTTCCCGGTCGAACCCGGCCAGCCCGCCACCCCCGGCAAAGTTCAGGCCAAGGTCGAAGCCTTCATCCCGGTCCGCTCGATGGCCAGCGTCGAAAAGGACGGCAAGCCCTACAGCACCAAGATGGACGACATCATGTATGAGAAACTCAAGGCGCAGGAGTTTCCGCGCATTTTCTATCGTCTGACCGAGCTGACGCTCAAGGAACCGGCCAAATCCAAGGACGCGCCGTACGTCTTCGACGCCAAAGGCGAGTTGGCGGTGGCAGGGGTGACCAACGCGATTTCGATGCCGGTGAACATCACGCCGCTGGGTGAGAATCGGCTGCGCATTACCGGGTCGGTGAGTGTGAAGATGACCGATTTCAAAATCGAGCCTCCCGCTCCGGCGCTGGCGCTCGGCATGATCAAGACCGGCGACGACGTGAAACTGATCTTTGACTGGACCGTCGCCCAGCGCAAGCCCGCGACCTGATCAGGCGAACGCACGCCTCGAGCCTTGATCTGCGCTGGGGATCAGGCCAATCTGTCCAGTAAATGGATTCTGGGCCGGAACGCCTCTTGCGCCTCGCCGACCGGTTGCGGCAGCGGCCGGGCGTTCTGTTTCGCCCCATCCCGCCAACGGATTGACTCCCCATGCACGCTCGCTCGCTGCCTCTGATCGCCACCCTCGCGTTCTCGATCCTGACCGCGCCCGCCGCCGAAACGCTGCGGTTGCCCATCAAGGAATACCGCGACCGGATGAAAGCCGGTTGGATCGGCCAAATCGCCGGCGTCGCCCTCGGCGGTCCCACGGAGTTCAAGTGGAAGGACAAAATCATCCCCGCCGACGCGGTCCCGAAGTGGCAGCCGAAGATGATCAACGACGCCTTCGGCCAGGATGACCTTTATGTCGAGATGACGTTTCTGCGGACGTTGGAGGAGCATGGCTTGAATGTCTCGATCCGGCAGGCCGGCATTGATTTCGCCAACAGCGGTTACCCCCTCTGGTGCGCCAATAACGCAGGCCGCATCAACCTTCGCAAAGGCATCGCCCCCCCCGACTCCAGCCATCCGCAATTCAACAAGTGTCCCAACGACATTGACTACCAGATCGAGGCGGATTTCTCCGGGCTGATCGCCCCCGGCCTCCCCCAAAACGCGGTGGACATGGGCGAAAAGTTCGGGCGCCTCATGAACTATGGAGACGGCATGTATGCCGGCCAGTTCGTCGGCGCAATGTATGCCGTCGCCTTCTTCGAAACCAATCCCGTAAGAATCATCGAAACCGCCCTCGCCGCCATTCCCGCAGCCAGCCAATACGCCGAGATGGTTCGCGACATGCTCGCCTGGCACCGCGCCCACCCGGACGATTGGGAACAGACCTGGCGGCTCGCCCAGGCCAAGTATCGGGAAAACCCGCAATACCAGAAAGCTTCCAACGGCGGGATTGATTGCAAAATCAACGGCGCCTACGTCCTGATGGGCCTGCTTTACGGGAAAGGCGACCTCCTCCAAACCATGATCATCTCCTGCCGTTGCGGCCAGGATTCGGACTGCAACCCCTCGAGCGCCGCCGGCGTCCTCTTCACAACCATCGGTTTCTCAAAACTGCCCCCGGAGTTTTCCCGCGAACTCGACGAGCAGCGTGTCTTCAGCCATACCGCCTATAATTTTCCCAGGCTGCTGGATGTGTGCGAGAAACTCGCCCGCCAGATTGTCGTCGCCGCCGGCGGCGCCATCGAGCGGGACGCCGCGGGCGAGGAGGTATTCGTCATTCCGGTCACTCCGGTGCGGCCCAGCCCGCTTCAACTGAGTTCGGCCCCGGGGCCCATCGCCAACAGCCGCTACACTCCTGAGGAAATGGCGAAAATCACCAAATCCAACCTCCCAGACCAAATGCCGGCCGCCGTCGCGGCCTTTGCGCCGGGGTGGAAGATCGAGGATTGCGGCGCGGAAATGGACCCGGGCCTGCGCCCGGAGTTCGGGGGACGCAAACGGGTTCTGGTCACTCATCCGGCGGACCCGCAGACCGGCTGCAAACTTTCCCGCCAGTTGACGCTTGCCCCCGGCGGGAAGCACATCCTGCGTATCGTGATCGGTCACGACCCGAATGGAGATTTTGACCTGGTGGTGCGCGCCAACGGCGAGCAACTCCTCCGCAAAACCGTCGGCCCCAAAACCGCCACCGGCGGTTGGTTAACCGAGGAGGTTGATCTCAGCGCCTTCGCCGGCAAGAAAGTCAAACTCGAACTCGTCAACCAGCCCACCGGCTGGGCCTACGAAGCGGCCTACTGGGGCGAAATCGCCCTCATCCGCCGGTAACTCAACTGCTCGAGCGGCTCTGCGGTTCAGAGCGCCACCGTCTGCCCCGGCATGGCCACCGGGTATTTGCCAAGGTTGTCCGGCGCGGCGGAAGGCGGCGGCGGAGAGTCCAGCGTCAATCGCTCCAGTCCCGGCGCCAGCTCGAGCTGGGATGCGAATGCCTCCTGCCACGTCACCATGACCCCGGACTCGCAGGCCATCCGGCCCATGATGGCCGTGAAACAGGCTTTGGCACAGCGTTCGGTCTCGTTGTAGGGCTCGTCGTTGCGGATGGCCGCAAAAAACAAATCGTGTTCCCGCTGATACGGGTCCGCCTCCGGGCCCTTGTAACTCCAGATGAGGTTTTCCGACAGCGGCCTGTGGCCCTTGAACAACCGCGGCTTGGGCTGGCCCTCGCCCAGGATTCCCATGCCTTTTGTCCCGTGCAGGACATCCCCAAAAAAGTCCCAACACCTGGCAATGTGCCGCCCCTGGGCAATCATCCGCGTCCCGTCCTCGAAGTGATATTCGGCCGCGTAATGATCGAAAAGCTGGTCCGGTTCCTGCCGAACCTGTCGTCCGCCCATGCCCTGGACCGACACCGGCCACGCGTTCTTGGCCCAGCAACAAACGTCAATGTTGTGGATCAGCCAATCCACCAGGAAACTGCCGTTCAGCCACGTAAAACAACTGTAGTTGGCGATTTGATGCGCCAGCTCCGTCAGGCCCGCCGGTTTCGGACGCAAGCCCACCGGCCCGTGCATGCGATACGCGTAACAGGTAATCAGTTCGCCAATCACGCCGTCCTGGACCTGCTGAATGGCAGCCTCAAGCTGCGGAGAATGGCGGCTCATCAGACCGCCGGCCACTTTCAGGTTCTTTTGACGGGCGGCTTCCCCGGTCTTAAGCACTCGTCGGATGCCCGGAGCGTCCACCGCGAAGGATTTTTCCATGAAGACATTCAGCCCCTTTTCGACCGCATACTCGAAATGCAACGGCCGAAACGCCGGCGGCGTGGCCAGCAAAACCACATCCCCGGGGCGGAGCGCATCCATCGCTTTGCGATACCCGTCCAAGCCGACGAATTGGCGCTCGGGCGGAACTTCAATCTGGCCCTCGCGGCCCTTGGCGACGCTGGCCAGACTGTTCGCAACGCGGTCGGCGAACACGTCGGCCATCGCCCAGAGCCGCGTAGGACCCTTCGTCGAAAGCGCTTGCGCGGCGGCCCCGGTGCCCCGCCCGCCACAGCCCACCAACGCAATCCGCAGGGTGTTGTCCTCCGCGGCGTAGCCGGGGCGGACGACCCCCGCCGCTAAAGCCGTTCCGGCCAGAGCGGCGCCGGAAGTCCGAAGGAATTGACGACGGGTGGTGAGAGGGGATGGCCGGGATTCCGAAGCGTTCATAGGTTTATTCAGTTATGGCTGTGACTTAACCAAGGAAAGCGCCTTGGCCAGGGCTTCGTCAAGCTTGCTGATCTCTTTGCCGCCGCCGCGAGCGTTGTCGGGACGGCCCCCGCCCTTGCCGCCCACAATCGGAGCGATGGCTTGGATAATCTTGCCGGCCTGGTATTGCTTCGTGAGCGACGGCGACACCGTCGCCACCAGCGCCACCGCGCCATTGGCCGTTCCTCCCAGCACCACCACCCCCTCGAACGACCCCTTGAGACCGTCCGCCACCGCCTGCAGAAAATCACCATCCGCGGCCCCGAGATTCTCGATCAGCACCCGGGTGTTGCCCATCATCCGGGCTTTGGCCGCGAGGCTCCGGGCAGCGTCCGCCGCCTGCTTTTGTTGCATTGCTTTGAGTTGCTTCTCCATCTCCTTCTGATGGACCAGGAGCGACTCGATCTTTTTCTCCAGCTCGCCCACGGGCGAGTTCACCTTGTCGGCCAGCGTTCGCAGCAGGCGCAATTCCTCGTTGGCTCGCCGGTAGGCTTCCAGGCCCGAAACGGCCTCGATGCGGCGAATCCCGGCCGCTATCGCGGACTCGGCGGCGATGCGGAACAGCCCAATCTCGCCGGTTGCGCGCGTGTGCGTGCCGCCACACAGCTCCATTGAGTAGCCATTCAACGAGGTGGGTTCGCCGCCGATCTGGACGACCCGGACCCAATCCCCGTATTTCTCGCCAAAAAACTGCATGATGTCCCTGCGGTCCTTGATGTGGTTGTACTTCACCTCGGTCCAGCTCACCGGCGCGTTCTCCAGAATGCGCTCATTGACCAGCCGCTCGACGTCCAGCACCTGCTGCGGCGTCAGTGGCGCGCTGCTGAAATCGAACGTGAGCTTGTCCGGGCCGACATAGGACCCTTTTTGCACCGCGTCACGGCTGACCACCTCATGCAGCGCCCAGTGCAACAGGTGCGTGACGGTGTGATGCCTCTGGATCGCCTCGCGACGCGGGCGGTCCACCGCCAGCGTGACTTCGCTGCCGACCGCCGGCGCGTTCGGCTCCCCAGCGCTGGACTCCAGGAAATGGAGCCACGTATTGCCCGCCTTCTGGGTGTCGGCCACCCGCCAAAGCCGGCCGCCGACGCGCAATTCGCCCGTGTCGCCCACCTGTCCGCCCATCTCCGCGTAGAACGGGGAGGACTCGAGGATCACCGCCGTCCTCTGTTTGACGCGCACCACGTCCACAACCTTGGCGTTGGTCTCGAGCCGGTCATACCCCAGAAACGCGGTGGGAATGGCCGTTTCGATCTGGGACAGCTCGATCACTTCCTTCTTTTGCGCCGCGCGGGCTCGGGCCTTTTGCTCATCCATCAGCCGATTGAACTCCGCCACTTCGACCGTCAGCCCGCGCTCCCGGGCCATCAGCTCAGTCAGATCGAGCGGAAAACCGTAAGTATCATAAAGCTTGAAGGCGAATTCCCCTCCGAGCTGACTGCCGCGAAGGGTCTCAACCTCCTCCTGGAACAGCTCGATGCCGCGGTCCAGCGTGCGATTGAAGGCCTCTTCCTCGCGTTGGATGGTCTCCTCGACCTGCTCCCGTCGGGCGCGGATTTCCGGGAACACATGGCCCATGGTGTCGGCCAGCACGGGCACCAGTTTGTAAAAGAACGGCTCGTGCAGACCCAGCGACCGCCCATATCGCACGGCGCGCCGCAGGATGCGCCGCAACACGTAATTCCGGTCGGTGTTGCCCGGCTGGATGCCATCGGCAATCGCAAAGCTCAGCGTGCGAATGTGATCGGCAATCACCCGGAATGCCACATCCACGCGCTCCTGCTCCGTCTTCCCGGGGCTGCCGGCCGCCGGCAAAGTCGAGCCGTAACGCCTGCCGCTCAATTGCTCAATGCGGTCGAACAACGGACGAAAAATGTCCGTCTCGTAGTTCGAGATCACCCGGCTGAAATCGGTGAAGTTCCGCGTATTCTGAATGATGCCCGTCACGCGCTCGAAACCCATGCCCGTGTCCACATGCCGCGCCGGCAGCGGTGAAAAGCTCCCATCCGGGTTGGCGTTGAACTGAATGAACACCAGGTTCCAAATCTCGATGCACTCCGCCGTGCCCTGATTCACCAACCGCCCTTTGGTGTCGCCTTGTGGCGTCAGGTCCACATGAATCTCGCTGCAGGGACCGCAGGGTCCCGTGTCACCCATCATCCAAAAATTGTCCTTCTTGCCCCCAGGGACAATGTGGACGCGCGGGTCCAGCCCTGCCGCGCGGAACTTCGCCGCCCAAAGATCATGGGCTTCCTGATCAAACTCACTTGGGTCGCCCTTGGCCTGGTCCGGGGAATAGACCGTGGCGTAAAGACGGTTCCGCGGGAATCTCCAGACTTCAGTAATCAGCTCCCAGGCCCAGTCAATGGCCTCCTTTTTGAAATAGTCGCCGAAGGACCAGTTGCCGAGCATTTCAAAAAACGTGTGGTGATAGGTGTCCAGCCCGACGTCCTCCAGGTCGTTGTGCTTGCCGCCGGCCCGAATGCATTTCTGCGTGTCCGCCGCGCGCGTGTCCAAACCGGGCACGGCCCCGGCCCATTTCGACACGTCAGCCGGGCGTTGGCCCAGAAAGATCGGCACGAACTGGTTCATCCCCGCATTGGTAAACAACAGGTTCGGCGAATCGGGCAACAGGCTCGAAGACGGCACAATCGTGTGCTGCTTCGATTTGAAGAAATCCAAGAATGATTGTCTTATTTCGGCACTGGTCATAAGTCGAGTTTTCACACCTCCCCGGGGGCTGGTGGAATTCGTCTGCGTAGCTCCGCCAGAACCCCGGGCGGGGGAGGGCATACCCTAGGCCAAAAGCCACCCCAAAGCCAGTCCAAGTTTCAAGCCTTGGCGGTCGTCGAGCGTTCGCTTGTCCACCATGTGCCTATTGATTACGCATGCCGGAGGGTCCATGATTCATGGTGCGGCCTGAATTGGCTGAAGTATGCCTGCTACATCCTTCACGATCCGTGCGAGTCCACCTTCCCGTGGGCGGCGGAGGCTTGCCGTCTGGCCTGCAGTCCTCTGCCTGGCTGTATTTCCTTTCCTGTCTGCGGGAGAGGAATTGAGCACGGCAGCGGCCGTGCGGGAGTTGACGGTCGAGCAAGCGCTTCAAAAGCATCGGGTTCGCTTGCGGGGGGTGGTGACGTTTTTTGACCCCGTTATTTCTTCACGCTTCGTCCAGGATGAGTCCGCAGGCATCTATCTGCACGGGACCGCGACGCCGACGAATCTCGTGCCTGGTGACTTGATCGAAGTGGTGGGCGTGACCAGCCCGGGCGAATATGCTCCGATTGTTGTCCCTGAGCGGGTCACCATGATCGGCAAGGCCCCGCTGCCGACAGCCAAGCCGGTCAGCTACGAGCGACTTGCCACCGGCCGGGAGGACAGCCAGTTCGTGGAGATCTCGGGGAGCGTACGCTCCATCCAATTCCGGACGGCGGCGCAGCATTACCAACTGGAGGTGGTCACCAGCGGGGGCCGCGTGGCGGTGTATTGCAAAGAACTCCCCGTCAGCCAACCTCAGAGCTTGATTGATTGCACGGTGCGGGTGCGGGGCGTGGTTTCAACCCAGTTCAATCGCAAGCGGCAGTTGTTCTCCGTGCGTTTGATGGTGCCTCGTCCTGACTACCTCATTGTGGACCAGCCGGCGCGGGCCGATCCCTTCAGCAGCCCGGCACGGCCGATAGGCAGCCTGCTGCAATTCTCACCGCATGAACCCGTCAGTTCCCGCATCAAGATCGCAGGCGAGGTGACCTACTTTGAGCCGGGACAAAAGGCCTATCTCCAGGAAGGTGACCAAGGAGTGGAGGTGCGAACACGCTCGGAAGAGCTATTCCAACCCGGCGACCAGGTGGAGGCCGCCGGTTACGTCGGCCAGGGAGTCTATACCCCGGTCTTGCAGGATGCGGTCTTCCGCAGGCTGCCGGGACAGCCTTCAATCCGCCCGAAAACTCTCACCGCGAAGGAAGTGCTCAAAGGGCAACACGACTGCCTGTTGATTCGGGTCAGCGGGCGGGTGCTCGACCAGGCGCTGGTGGGACCGGATCGGTATTTGATTCTTGAGGACGGGCAGATCATTTTCCACGCGTACCAGCGGCAGCGCAGTCCGCGGGAGGTCTTTGCCGCTTTGCCCATCGGCAGTCGCTTGGCGGTAGTGGGGATTTGCCGGATTGACCCCGGTGCTTGGCACGCGGGCGAGCACTGGCAGGCGCGCGGCTTCCGGGTCGAATTGCGCTCACCAGCGGACATCACCCTGCTGGCCGCGCCGCCGTGGTGGACACTGAGGAAGGTGCTCTATGTAGCCGCCGCGCTTGCCTTGGCCGCGCTGGGGGCCTTCGGTTGGGTGGCCGTCCTGCATCGGCAAGTGGCCCAGCGCACCCGGGCGCTGGAACTGGAAATCCAGGAACGCCAGCGCGCCGAGCGCCGCCGGGAGATCGAGGAGGAGCGCACCCGGGTCGCACAGGACTTGCATGATGAACTCGGCGCCGAGCTCACCGAAGTCGGCATGTTGGGCTCGCTCGCCGCCAACCCCACGCTGCCGTCCGAACAGCGCGAGCGGTATCTGAAACAACTGCCGCAAGTCGTCCGTTCCGTGGTTTCAACACTGGACGAAATCGTCTGGGCCGTGAATCCCAAATACGACTCGGTGGGCTCGCTCGCAAGCTATTATTCGCTCTTTGCCCAGCGCTTCTTGAACCTCGCGGGAATCGCCTGCCGATTGGACGTGGCGGAGTCGTTTCCCTCCTTATCGCTCGATTCCCGCGTGCGGCACAGCGTCTTCCTCGCCTTCAAGGAAGCGCTGAACAATGCCGTCCGCCATTCCGCCGCCACGGAAGTCCGGATCGAAATGGCGGCGACTGACCACCTCTTGAACATTGTGGTGGCTGACAATGGCCGGGGGTTTGAGGTGGGCCAGGCGCTGCCCGGCAGCGATGGGTTGGCCAGCATGAAAACCCGAATGGAAAAACTCGGCGGGCGGTGCGCCATCGTGAGCCGACCCGGCGACGGCACGAGAATTGATTTTCAACTGCCGTTCGGAGAGACTGGCGCATGACCCGCGTCGCCATCGTCGAGGACAACAAGACCACCCGCGAGGGGCTGGAGACCATCGTCAATCTCTCGCCCGACTTTCGCTGTATCTGCACCTGCTCGACAGCGGAGGAAGCCCTCCGTGTGCTTCCGGCCAAGTCGCCCGATCTCGTGCTCATGGACATCCAACTGCCCAACATGTCGGGCGTCGAGTGTGTGGCCAGACTGAAGGAGCTGCTGCCCAATATTCAGGCCATCATGGTCACGGTCTATGAGGACCCGGACCGCATCTTCCGCGCCTTGCGGGCGGGCGCCTCGGGATACCTGCTGAAACGCTCCGAGCCGGAGGAGGTCTTGAATGCCATGCGCGAGGTGGCGCAGGGCGGCGGCGCGATGAGCGGCGAAATCGCGCGCAAGGTCATTGGTTACTTCCGCGACCAGGCCGCCGCCAGCGCCGCATTGGAACAACTCACGGACCGCGAGCGTGAAGTGCTGGAGCTGGTCGTCCACGGCCTCTCAAACAAGGAGATCGCGGACCGCCTCAAGGTGACTCTTGCCGCGGTCCGCTGGCACCTCAAACACATTTACCAGAAGTTGCACGTCCACTCCCGTACCGAAGCCGTGCTCAAAGTGCGGGCGGAGCGATAGGTCTCCCACCCCTGGAAGGGCGGTGAGATGCGGACTGACCGGTTGCAGGAACTACCCACTTTGGGAGGTTGGCGCACACCCATGGTACGACTACTTTTGCGGGTAAAAGAATACTGCACCCTGGCTGAATCCAGGTGACAATGAATGGCCTGTAATAT
Organism: uncultured Verrucomicrobiota bacterium; assembly: GCA_964631605.1. Lineage (GTDB taxonomy): Bacteria > Verrucomicrobiota > Verrucomicrobiia > Limisphaerales > UBA8199 > JARKQH01. Next base: position 45,334 of record CAZVYG010000003.1, on the reverse strand, counting down.
GAAAACTCGATTCGCTTTTCCCCGAACCTGTCGCCCAGGTGCCCCGCAACTTTGGCTGGGTTGCATCATGGGCTTGCTTGTGGGCGCCTTCGCCGCGCCCGCCGCTCTGCTGGTGCATGTTCCTTACGACAACGAGACCGCCACCAACCGCGGCACCGGCGGCCCCGGTTTTGACGGTACCGCCGTGGGCGGGGCGTCCTTCACTCCCGACGCCGCCCTGGGCGGGGGGGCCATCTCGCTCGACGGCTTCAGCGGCTACTTCAGTCATGGTCCTTCGCCCATTGGTGGTAACACCAACCGGACCGTGAGTATCTGGACCAAGAACGAAATTATCGCCAGCCAGGGCCAGCGCAGTCTGATGGGCTTTGGCTCGAGCGCTGGCTCGCCCAACGGCAGCAAGATGGACTTCGATCTGGACGCCAGCGCCAACCCGCAGGGGGTGGGCCGGTTGGAAATCGGCGTCAACGGCGGACGCACCGCACCCACTTACGCCTCCCCTGGCGTCAACAGCAACGTGTGGACGTTGGTAACCTTCTCCTGGTCCGCCAGCCGGGGAGCCGGCATGAACGGCGGACGGTTTTTCGTGAATGGGCAGTTTGTTTACGCGCCGGGCGCGTCCTCACCTGCCATCAACACCCTGACTGGCAGTGGCAGTGCGCTCGCTGTGGGCAAGAGCGCGAATGATCCGGTCACCCTCCCCACCGTGCAGCAGTATTTCAGTGGCCAGCTCGACGACGTGGCCATCTGGGACGAACTGCTGTCCGACGTCGAGGTGCTCAGCCTGTATCAGGTCGGCCAGGCTGTCGCCCTGCAGTACGACGCCGGGCAATTCCAGCAGTTGCGCTCCGTGCACCAAGCCGGCGCCGGCTCGGTGACGGTGGGCGGAAAGCTTTGGGAATACGCCAGCCATCTCCCGGGCGTGGGCGGGTTGACCAACATCGCCATGGGCACGGTGCTCGTGCTAAGCACTAACAACCCGACCATCCCAACCGGTGTGGCTGCCTGGAACGAACTTCCACCTGTCATCGCCGCCGAACCGGCGTCCGCCACCAACATCGTGGATACCTCCGCGACCTTGTCCGTTGCTGCCTGGGGTAGAGGACCGTTGGCCTATCAGTGGTATCAGAGCAACGCGCCGGTGGCGGGAGCGACCTCGGCCACCCTGACCTACAATCCGGTCGCCTTCAGCAACGGCGGTCCGCATTTTGTCATCGTGAGCAACGCCTTCGGTTCGGTGACCAGCACCGTGGCGACGTTGACCGTTCTGGGCAACACCCCGCCGTCCATAACCAGCCAGCCCACGAATGTCACGGTCCTCAAAGGTCAGCCACTGACGCTCGCCGCCGGGGTGGATGGATCGCCCCCGTTAAGCTTCCAGTGGCGCAGAGGCGGCCTGCCTGTGGCTGGTGCGACGACCAATCCCTATCTGATCTCCAGCGCCGCGTATGCCGACCAAGGCACGTGGGATTTGGTGGTGACCAACAGCTTTGGCGCGGCCACCAGCCAGGTCGCTTCCGTCACCGTGCTTGATGTCACCCCCCCGGTGATTGTCAATGCCACGAACATCGCGGTTGGGGCGGTCAGTCCCTCCGGGACGCCCGTCAGCTTGGCGCATGTCACAGCGACGGATGACCGCGACGGCGGAACACCCGTGAACCTCACGCCCGCCGGCCCGCTCTTTCCCCCCGGCCTCACAGTCGTGACTGCCACCGCGACGGACACCGCTGGCAACAGCACCTCCGCCTATTTCACTGTCACCGTGGGACCGGCCACCGTGTCCGAACAGACGAACTTCTTCGACAATTTTAATGTACCTGAGTTTGACTATAATGAAGACATCAACCACCGCATCGCTTTGGGACGCCAAAGCGGCCTGCTTGCCCCGCTGGGCTATGCCGAACTCGCCACCCGCGCCCAATATGGGCAATTTGACTACCTGAGCCGCGTAGGCGATTTCACCTACCCAGGCACGTTGACTTTCGAGCCCTTTTCGCCCAGCCCGAACTTCGCATCCGCCACCCCGGCGAGGGAGTTCCTGGAAAGCCCCACCTTCGCAGTCGAGTTCGACGTCCAACCCTCCGCCGGCTTGGGCGCAAGCGACTGGGCGGCGGTCGCCATCGGCTCGCCCTATCCCCACGTCTTCCCGGATGCCACCGTGAGCGGCTTGGGCTTGCTGTTTCGGGGCAACAACCAAATCAGTGTCATCCAGAACCAAGGTCAATACCTGCTCCAAAACCACCCCTTTACGCTGCCCGCGCCGCCTTACCGCGTGCGCTTGGAGGTGGAGGCTTCGGCATTCGATGGCACGCCGGCCCTGGTCCGCGGCTTTGTCAATGGCATACCGCTGCCGCTGTCCACGAATAGCTCGGGGTTGGTTTACACCCTCGTAAAGACCAACGGCTTCGTAAACAATTTCATCGTCCTCAGCGGCTACGCGCAGAATCCCGGGGCCACGACTCACACCTTCGACAACTTCACAGTGACGGCGCAGCCCAGCATATTCGCTTTTCCGCCGAACCTCGCCACGGTCGTCGGGCGCAGCAACCAGTCGCTCACGGTTACAGTACCGCCGTCGCTCGTCGCCACGAGTGCTGTCAGCGTCGTGATCTCCAACAGCCAGCCTGCCGTGGCCAGTCTGGCCGGGGAGGCAGGCGGTCTGCTGACACTGAGTTTTGCCGCTGGCGGGCCGACGACAAAGAGCGTGGCCATCCTTGGCAAGAGCGCTGGCTCAGCCATGTTCACCCTGCGGGATCCGTCGGTGGCCGTCCCCCTCGGTGGCAAGCCCGTTACAGTGGCAGTGGCCGGGCTGCCCGAACACATCTTTAATGGCAGTTTTGAGGAGCCGCCGGTTCCCGGCTTCCCTGGCTACGGCCCGATCCCGGGCTGGACCGACAGTCTGACGACCTCCAACGGCATCAGCCCGAACCTGAGCATGGGGGGCGTGCTGGCCAACAACAGCACGTCGGGGCACGGCCGTAACGTGGCCTTCTTGCAAAGCCTCGGCCTTTTCAGCGCCTTCGACGGAATCATCGGCACCACCCTCACGAACCTCATCCCGGGACGGGTCTATCAGGTGTCGTTCCTGGCCAACGCCCAGCAGGGCGCGCAGGCCAACGCAACCTTGGGCGTGTTGCTGGACAATACCTTGGTTCTGAGTGCCTTGGTGGATCCGGTCGGCGCCAGCCCGTTGGGATACAAGCCCGTCAGTTTGGTGTTTACTGCCGCGACCACCACCGCCTCGCTGGCGATCTCCAACTCCACGTTCAGCGCCAGCGGCCTGCTCGTGGACAACTTCCAGGCGCGGGAAGTCACCCCGCCGCGTTGGAGCAGCGCCTTGTGGACCGGGGATGCTGATTCCGGGATTGACAGCACCAACACTTACACGCACGCCTACAATCTGGGCGAAGCCGTCAACGTCACGCTTAACGGCGTTTTGTTCACCGGCATCGCGGGGGTGAATCCCGCCGTGCCGGGCCGCTTCTCCTACACGGCCGGTAATGTGCAAATCCCGAACACGCAAAACAACCTGACAGGTGAAAGTTACAAGCTCGGCGGCGCCTTTGTTTACGGCAATGCGCGTCTGACGATCGAAGGTCTGACACCCGGCGCCACGTATCAGTTACGCCTCTTCGGCGCCGGCTTCGGGCCAAACGACGGGCGGCGCGTCTCCACGTGGTCCGGCGGTGGTCAGATGCTGACCGTGGATGAAAACGCTCCCGGCCAGGGTAACGGCATCATCGTCTCCTACGACTACACCGCTACTGGCCCGTCGGAGGTAGTCGAAGTTCGCAATGTGGGATTCGCTTCCTACCACCTTTGGGCCTTTGCCAACCAGCTTGTCGCGCCCCCGGCCATCCTCAGCATCAGCGTGGTCGGCAACCAGGCTCGAATCGCCTGGCCGGCCAATCTGACGGGTTGGACCTTGCAGTCGTCGCCCAACGTGGCTGCGGGCTACAGCAACCTCGTCGTCACCCCCGTAATCGAGGGCGGCGAGCAGGTGGTTTATCAACTCCTCAACGCCAGCCGTTACTACCGTCTGGCCAAGCCATAGTTAAGACACTGGGTGCTTCCATGGGGGGCGCGATCCGTCTCTTTCGACCCGCGCCCCTTTTTGCTGAAGTTGGACCCGCTCGTATGAAAGCCTGCAGCAATTTGATACCAGACCGAATGAAGATAACCGGCCTCAAACTTCAACACGTCCGGCAGCCATTACTGGTTGGTTTCACGCTCATCGAACTCTTGGTGGTCATCGCCATCATCGCCATCTTGGCGGCCATGTTATTGCCGGCTTTGAGCAAGGCGAAACGCAAGGCTCAGGACATCAGTTGCCTCAACAATGTTAAACAACTGACCCTGGCCCAAATGCTATACGTCACCGACCAGCAGCGGCTTTTTCCCTACCCCGGAGTGGCGAAGGTTTGGCTTGAGGTTCTCTACAATGACATGGGCAAGGCAGACAAGCTGCGCATCTGTCCTGTCTCACGCGTACAGACCGCCAAAGGCGCAGGGTCTTGGAATGAGACTTGGTATTGGGGCGCTCAATCGGGCAACACGAATCACTATGGCAGTTATGCCATCAACGGCTGGTTGTATGCCGGCGGCTGGGAGTCCTACCTGGGATTGGCGTCCGATCCCCGCAAAGCTTTCCGCACCGAGAGCGCGGTGGTGCAACCCGCCAAGACTCCGACCTTTATGGATGCCAACTGGCCTGACGCCTGGCCCGAGGCGATTCAGCGGCCCGTGCCCGACCTGGCCAACGGCATGGCCCAAGGCGCGGGCGGCATGGGGCGCATCTTGCTGGCGCGGCACGGCAATTCGCCCACGCCGCCACCCTTCCGGATCGACACCGCGGCGACCATCCCCGGCGCAACGATCATGGGCTTCATGGATGGCCACGCCGAAGCCGTCCGGCTTGAACGGCTCTGGCAGCTCTACTGGCACGTCGGATATGAGGAGCCCAAGCGCCGGCCAAACTGAAAAACGGGTTGCTCAATCCCCCACGGACCGGCGCTGGGCTCTTTCTCAACGCCCAGGGCGCTTGACTTCGCGATGGCTCTTGGCAGCAAGCCTCGCCGTGTTCGCAACCGCAGTTTCAAGTCAGGCGGTGGACCGCGGCAGTTCCGCACGCCCCAACGTTTTATTCATCATCGTTGACGATCTCAATGATTGGATCGGCTGCCTGGGCGGGCATCCCGAGGCGCGAACACCTCACTTGGATCGCCTGGCAGCGCGCGGCACGCTCTTTGCTAACGCCCATGTTCAGTCGCCGCTTTGCAATCCCTCCCGTGCCAGCGTCCTTACCGGCCTGCGCCCCAGCACCACCGGCATCTATGGGCTTGCCCCCAGCCTGCGCGATGTTCCGCTGACGCGCCACGCCGTGACGCTGCCCCAATACTTTCGCGGGCACGGCTATTTCACCGCCACTTACGGCAAGGTTCACCACGACGGCACCGTGCCGCCGCGGTGGCGCACCAATGAATTCGATGTTTGGGGCATCGCCCCCCTGCCGCTGCTGCCCCCGCAGAAGCTGGTCAAGACCCCCGACCCCAACCCTTGGATGGACTGGGGCGCATTTCCCGAAAGAGACGAAGACCAGGCAGACTTCAAGGTCGCTACAGCCGCCATCGCGCAGCTCGACACGCGCCCCGCAGACAAGCCGTTCTTCCTCTGCGTCGGGTTCCGCCTGCCGCACGTGCCTTGCTTCGTGTCGCAGCGGTGGTTCGACCCCTTGCCGCCGCAGGCGCAGATCACTCTCCCGCCCTGGCTCAAGGATGACCGCGCTGACGTGCCCGACTTTGCCTGGTATCTCCATTGGAAGCTGCCGGAGCCGCGTCTATCCTGGCTGCAAGTCCACGATCAGTGGCGCTTGCTGGTCCGCGCCTATCTCGCCAGCACCGCCTTCATGGACGCGCAGGTGGGCCGATTGCTGGACGCCTTGAGTGCCCGCGGTCTGACTGACAGCACGATTATCGTTTTCTGGTCCGACAACGGCTGGCATCTTGGGGAGAAAGATATTACTGGCAAGTGCAGCCTTTGGGAGCGCTCCACACGAGTGCCGTTGATCTTCGCCGGCCCGGGTGTGAAGGGCGGAGCGGCCTGCACGCAACCCGTCGAGCTGCTCGACTTGTATCCCACGCTGGCCGACTTGTGCCGGCTGCCCAAGGTTGCAGGACTGCAGGGCCGCAGCCTCAGGCCGCAGTTAAGAAACCCGCTCGCGAAACGCTCGCATCCGGCCATCACCACCCACAACCTCAACAACCACGCCGTTCGTTCCGAGCGCTGGCGTTACATCCGCTACGCCGACGGCTCGCAGGAATTGTACGATCTGGCCACCGATCCACACGAATGGACCAATCGGGTGCATGAGCCGGAACTCGCCCGGGTCGTTCGTGACCACGCCCGCTGGCTGCCGAAGGTCAATGAGATGCCCGCTCCCGGCAGTGCTCATCGAATCCTCACCCAGACCAACGGCGCGTGGTACTGGGAGGGCGCCGCGATTCGGATCGAAGATCTTCCTTAGAAATGACCGAACCAACGGTCTTGTGCCTCAACTCAACCTGCGCGCAATTCGTGGCCGTTTGGCGCTCTTCATCGCAGTGTTTCACCAACCTCCCCCCGATTCTCAACACCCATCCTGTCAGCGATCGGGTATTTCGTGTGAGGTAACCCGAGCGTATGGCCTTGCCTGCACCGCAGAAGGGCGGTCCGGCAAACGTCCGCCTCTCAGCCATGTGCCTCTTGATTGCAAATGCAGCGAGCTCTGTGATTGGCAATGCTGCCTTTGGCGGACGAGGCATGCCTGCGTCCGCCGGCCTTGCGGAATGGATGCTCTTGAACAGAACTACGGGCGCCGGCGAGCCGCAACCAAACCGGCCAGACCCAGCGCCAGCAACGCGAGGGTGCTCGGTTCAGGGATCATAACGGTCATGACAAAGGCGCGCGCGGTGAAGGGCGTCACGCCTCCGTCCGGCGACCAACTGCCGACACCCGCAATCACCAGGTCCCCATCCGCCTCCTGCCCCACGCTGTAAGCGCGAGTCAGACGGCTGAATCCGTCCAGAATACCCTCCGTGGAAGCCAGGTCGGTCAGGTCGGTGATCGTCCACAAACTCGGGTCCGTATTGCTCGTGTCCCAGAGCACCGCCCGCTCGGTGCCGCGATAGTCCATCCCCACCGCAAAACGGCCATCCGCAGTGCAGCCGTACGGCACCTGCAGGCTGGTTGACCCTGTTTCATCACCAAAGATTGGGAGCGGGTTGATGATCTGCGAGGCGCCCGGATTCACGATTTTGTATCCAAAATTGTTCGCATTGCCAACAACGGGTGATTGACCAAAAACCGTGTTGCCGTCGGCGGAGACCGCAAACGCCTGGCCCGCCTGGGTGCCATCCAGGCCGTTGAAATAAGCAGCCGCCGGGGTGGCGGTCCCGTTCCAAGTGAGCATGTAATTCTTCCGAATGCCGCCGTTGACCCGCCACCCAACGGCGCGGCCGCTCGCCGAGACGCTGTTCATTCTGGAACTGTCAGTCGAGGTAATCCCCTTGCTCGAATAAGTCACCGTCGCGACCCAAGGGCCGGAGCCCTGGCCAAGGTAAACCGATTGGCCATTCCCGTTGATCCAGCTCGTCACGTAATACGTGTCCAGGCCCAGCGTGGACCCCAACGCATTGGCCGCAGGCATCACATTCGAAGTAAAAGCCGTATTCCGGCGCTTCGGACCAAAACTCGCCCCGCCATCGCTCGTCATCCACTCGGTTACGTAGCCGCTGGACAACCCCGCGATGATCAGTTCCGTGGCGCCGCCGGACGTCCGGTACCCCACCCCGCTTGCAATCGTCGCCTGGGCATTGTCGCTACTGAGAACGTTGATCGCGCTGGCGCCGCCCACAGGATAAAGAAATCCTCGCGAGCCGGACAGCCCAACCACATACCTCCCATCGGGCGTGATGGCCCGGGCATCGTTCGAGGTGTCCCCGTCCAGGGTGGGGATCACTGTCAGGCTGCTTGAGAGGGCGCTCACTGCTCCCGCCATCAACGCGGCAGCGGCGAACAAAGACTTGGCTTCAAGGGTATGGTTCATAGGTGATTCCTTCCTGCATCTCCGATAAAGCGGCAAAACGAAAATGATTGGCCGTGCTCATGGTTCGGCTTCTAACGCCTATTATTCAGAAAATCCTTGGAATGTCAATCGCAAGCCTGCTTGTCTAATCCGTGGACAAGCGCGCGCGGTTGCCCGCCACCAGAGCAGCTTGCTTGCCCTGGAATCAATCGGCTGGCAAACTGGGTTCAGATGCGTGACCGGTTGCGGGCATGGACCGAAAATCTGGAGACCTTCCTGCTGGAGGTGATCCTCGAAGAGCGGCGCGGAACTCGCGCGACGCTCGTTCGTGGCATTCTCTTTGGCTGCTCGAAGGTGTTCGAGGTGGCCATCAAGCTGCGCCGATTCCTCTATAATTTTCGCATCCTGCGCGATTCAACTCTTGGCGTTCAGGTGATTGCCATCGGCAACCTCACCGTTGGCGGCACAGGCAAAACGCCTGTCGTGGAGAAGTTTGCGCGCGAGTTGCGGGACCAGGGGCGTAATGTGGCCATTCTGTCGCGGGGCTACCGCTCCAAGCCGCCACCCTTCCACCAATGGCTTTTCAACAAACTGCTCCTGCGGGACGATACCACTCCTCCCCGCGTCGTCTCCGACGGCAAATCCCTGCTGCTGGATTCGGAAATGGCCGGCGACGAACCCTACATGCTGGCGTCCAACCTCAAGGATGTCGTGGTCCTGGTGGACAAAGACCGTGTGAAGAGCGGCCGTTACGCCATCGAGAAATACGGCTGTGACACGCTGCTGCTGGATGACGGGTTCCAGTACTGGAAACTCCGCGGCCGCCGGCAGGACATCGTGCTGATTGACCGCCAGCAGCCCTTCGGCAACGAACGGCTTCTGCCCCGCGGCACCCTCCGTGAGCCGCCGTCGCATCTAAAACGGGCCTCCGTGATCTTTATTACCAAGAGCGACGGCAACACCGGTGAATTGCGCCGCCGCATCGCCGAGTTGAATCCCGAGGCCGGGATCATCGAGTGCGTTCACCACCCCCTTTACCTCGAGGATGTTTTCACCGGCCAGCGCCAAGGCCTGGAGTTGCTGCGCGGTCGGCGGGTGGCCTCGCTGAGCGGCATCGCCCAACCCGAGAGCTTCGAAAAAAGCCTGGTCCAGCTCGGCGCCGAACTGGTGTATTCGAAGCGGTTTGCCGACCATCACCGCTTTACCCAGCAGGAAGTGCTCAATGCCATCAACCGCAGCAAGAAACGCCAGGCCGAAGCCATCATCACCACCCAGAAGGATGCCGTGCGCTTTCCCAAGCTCGACCGCCGGGACCTGCCGATTTACTTCATGCGGGTCGAGATCAAAATTGTCACCGGCGCCAACGACTTTCAGGACTGCGTGCGCAAAATCTGCTTCCGGTAAGCCATGGACGCGCTCCTTTACCTCATCGCCCGCGTGTTGGTCGGGCTCGTTCAATCGTTGCCGCTTCGCTGGGTGGCGCGCCTGGGCCGCCTGGGCGGCAGCCTCGCCTACGGACTGGACGCGCGTCATCGCCGTGTGGCGTTGCGCAACCTCTCGCGGTGTTTCGGGCACGAGCTTTCACCGCGGCAGATCAGGCAGCTTGCCCGGGAAAACTTCCGGCGCATCGGCGAGAATTTCGCCTGTGCCGCCAAAACCGCCGGCATGAGTCTCGAGGAACTTCGCCCTCACCTCGAATTGCACGACCCGTTCAACGTCTTGCAGGACTTGGAGCACTCCCCTCCCCGCGGGGTGGTGGGCGCCATTGGTCATTTCGGCAACTTCGAGCTCTACACCCGGATTACTCAGTTCGTCCCGATATTCAAGGGAGCCACAACCTACCGCGGCCTGCGTCAGCCAGGACTGGACCGGCTTTTGAAGTCCCTGCGCGAGCGCTCCGGCTGCCGGTTTTTTGAGCGGCGCTTCGAAGCGGCGGCACTGAAAGCCTTCATGAACCAGCCGGGAGTCATGCTCGGGTTGCTGGCTGACCAGCACGGCGGGCCCCACGGGTTGCGCCTGCCGTTCCTCGGCCACGACTGCTCGACCTCGCCCGCCCCCGCCTTGTTCGCTCTCCGCTACCAATGCAGGCTTTACACCGCCATCTGTTACCGCGTCGGCCTGGCCCAATGGCGCATCGAGGCCGGGCCCGAAATCCCCACGACCCTCGAAGGTACCCCCAGACCCCTGGCCGACATCATGCGAGACGTAAATCAGGCCTTCGAAGCCGCCGTGCGTCGGGACCCCGCCAACTGGTTCTGGGTTCATAACCGTTGGAAACTCGGCCCCGCAACCCCGACCGGCCAGCGGGGCGCGGAATCGCCCACAACGCGACAAGGCAGCTTGCCAGAAGCCTGCTAAAAGCGTCCCGCCTTATATGGCATCGCCGCATCCCTCGACCATTCCAGAGCCTCGCCGCCTTCTGATCCGGGGTGTCAACTGGCTGGGAGATGCCGTCATGACCACACCGGCGTTGCTGCGGCTCCGCGAGCGATTTCCCCAGGCCCACATCGCCCTGCTTACCCCCGCCAAGCTCGCTGACCTCTGGCACCACCACCCGGCTCTCAGCGAAGTCATCTCATTCCAACCAGGCGAAGGTTCCTGGACGATTTCGCGCCGGCTTAAATCCGGCAATTTCGACGTCGGGTTGGTCCTCCCCAACTCGCCGCGGTCCGCCCTCGAGCTGTGGCTGGCACACATCCCGGAACGAATCGGTTACCGTCGGCCCTGGCGCAACTGGCTGCTCACCCGGCGGTTGAGCAACCGCCCCGGCCACCAGCGCATGCCCAAGCGGTCGAGCCGCGAAATCCGGCGCCTGGCCGCCTGTTCAACCCCGGCGGAACCGGCTAGTGCGGACCTGACCTTGGCGGCGCACCAAATGCATGATTACCTCCATCTGGCCGCGGCCCTGGGGGCCAATCCCGCCCCGCTGGCGCCGGCCCTGGTGGTCACTTCAGCCGAAATGACGGCGGTGGCCCAGCGTTTTGAGCTTTCGCTCGACGTTCCCATCCTGGGCCTGAACCCCGGCGCCGAATACGGTCCCGCCAAACGCTGGCCCCCCGACCGGTTTGTCGAGGCGGCAGTAGCCATCCAGCGGCGCATGCACTGCCATTGGCTGATTCTTGGGGGCGCGGGAGACGCGCGCCTCGCCACCCGCGTGGCCGAGGGGATTCGACGCGCTTTATCGCCCGACCCTGACGAATTGCAGCCGTTCAACCTCGCCGGCCAGACTTCGCTGCGCGATTTGCTGAGCTTGCTAAAACTCTGCCGGGTGGTGCTCACCAACGACACCGGCCCCATGCATGCCGCCGCCGCCGTGGGCACCCGCGTGGTGGTGCCTTTCGGCAGCACCTCTCCCGAGTTAACCGCCCCCGGTCTGCCGGGAGATCCGCGCCATCAACTGCTCCGTGCCCCGGTGCCCTGCTCCCCCTGTTTCCGGCGCGTCTGCCCGATTGACTTCCGCTGCATGCGCGCCATTACGGTGGACCAGGTCATCGCCGCGGTCATTCACGCCGCCGCCCCCGCTTGAGCCGCGCCCTTTTCCCGACTCTCAAATCCAAAAAAAAGCGAGGCTGGTCGTGCGCCAGCCTCGCTTGAGGTCTCAGTTCCTCCTGCCGTTTTCCCCCCAACGGCTTAGTAGTCCATGCCGCCCATGCCGCCGTGGCCGCCGCCCGCCGGAGCCGGTTTTTCCTTCTCCGGAATCTCGGTGACGAGGCACTCGGTGGTGAGCAACAGGCCGGCAATCGAGCTGGCGTTCTGCAACGCCGCCCGCGTGACCTTCTTGGGATCCACCACGCCGGCTTTCACCAGGTCTTCATAGACACCGGTGCTGACGTTGTAGCCCTCGTTGCCCTTGCGCTTCTTGATCTCCTGCACGACCACGGAGCCTTCCACACCGGCGTTGTCAGCCAGGGCGCGGGTCGGCGCCTCGATGGCGCGCTTGACGATATCCACGCCAATCCGCTCGTCATCGCTGTCGGTCTTGACCGCCTCGATGGCGCTGAGGCAACGCAGCAACGCGACGCCACCGCCCGGCACAATGCCCTCTTCCACCGCCGCGCGGGTGGCATGCAGCGCGTCCTCGACACGAGCCTTCTTCTCCTTCATCTCGGTCTCGGTGGCGGCGCCGACATTGATTACCGCCACACCGCCGGCCAGCTTGGCCAGCCGCTCCTGCAGCTTCTCACGGTCGTAATCGGAGGTGGTTTCCTCGATCTGACGGCGAATCTGGTTGACGCGGCCCTGAATTTCCGAGCTCTTGCCCGCGCCCTCGACAATGGTGGTGTTCTCTTTGTCCACCACCACGCTCTTGGCACGGCCCAGGTCTTCCAGCGTGAGATTTTCAAGCTTGATGCCCAGGTCTTCGCTGATGAACTTGCCGCCCGTGAGGATGGCAATGTCTTCGCACATGGCCTTCCGGCGATCGCCAAAGCCCGGGGCTTTGACCGCGGCGACATTCAGGGTGCCGCGCAGCTTGTTCACCACCAGAGTGGCCAGGGCTTCGCCCTCGACTTCCTCCGCGATGATGAGCAACGGCTTGCCCACTTTCGCGACCTTCTCCAGAATCGGCAGCAGGTCCTTGAGGCTGCTGATCTTCTTCTCGTAAATCAGCACGTAGCAGTCTTCCAGCCGGCATTCCATCGCCTCGGCATTGGTGACAAAGTAAGGCGACAGGTAGCCTTTGTCGAACTGCATGCCCTCGACGACCTCCAGCGTGGTCTCGATGGACTTGGCTTCCTCGACGGTGATGGTGCCGTCCTTGCCAACCTTGTCCATGGCATCGGCGATAATCTCGCCAATGGTGGTGTCCCAGTTGGCTGATACCGTCGCCACCTGCTTGATCTCTTCCTTGTCCTTGACCTTCTTGGCGATCTTGTCAAGGTGCTCGACCGCCGCGGCAACCGCCTTGGCGATGCCGCGCTGGATGCCAATCGGGTTGGCGCCGGAGGTCACATATTTGAGGCCCTCGCGGTAGATTGACTCGGCCAGCACCGTGGCGGTGGTGGTGCCGTCGCCCGCGGCGTCGCTGGTCTTGCTGGCCACTTCGCGCACCATCTGGGCGCCCATGTTTTCATAAGGATCCTCCAGCTCGATTTCCTTGGCGACCGTGACGCCGTCCTTGGTCACCGTCGGCGAGCCGAATTTCTTGTCCAGAACCACGTTGCGACCCTTGGGTCCCAGAGTGGCCGTGACGGCCTTGGCGAGTTTGGAAACGCCCTTGAGCAGGGCCTGACGAGCCGTCTCGTCAAAAAGGAGTTGTTTTGCAGCCATAAGTCTTAGTCTTTGATCTTTCTTGGGTTGATGCGATGATACGTTGGGTTATTCCAGCACGGCCAGGATGTCGTCCGAACTCAGGATCTTGTACTCCTTGCCGTCCAGTTTGATCTCCGTGCCGCCATATTTGCTGACCAGCACGCGATCCCCCTTCTTCACTTCAAAGGGGATTTTCTTGCCGTTGTCGTCCGTCTTGCCCGTGCCGAGCGCGACGACGATGCTCTCCATGGGTTTTTCTTTGGCGGTGTCGGGGATGATGATTCCGCCTTTCTTGACTTCCTTCTCCTCGACCGGTTCCACCAGAACGCGATCGCCGAGGGGTTTGATGTTTAGTGCCATAGTTTGATGTTCCTATTTCAGTTGTTTGATTGTGCGTTGAATCAAAATCCCGCCGCACTCGCTGCGGGAAATCCTTCCGGGCCGGACGCCGGTCCGGGCCTATTTGGTTTTGTCATCCACGACCTCGGCGTCAATAATGGGGCCTTCCTCGGTCTTTTCACCGCCCGGGCTGGGGCCCCCTTTGGGGCCTTCGCCCGCTCCCTTGCCGGCCCGGGCTTTTTCTCCAGCGGCCTTGTAAAGTTCGGCCGAGACGGCCTGCCACGCCTCATTGAGCTTCTCGCTGGCGGACCGGATCGCTGCCGAGTCCTGCCCCTTGAGCGCCGCGCGGACTTCCTTGATCGCGTCCTCGATTTTGCTTTTGTCGGCGCTGGACAATTTGTCCCCGCTTTCCTTGAGCATCTTCTCGGAGCGGTAAACGGCGTTGTCCGCCTCGTTGCGCAATTCGATCTCCTCGCGCCGCTTCTTGTCTTCCTCGGCGTGCGCTTCGGCGTCCTTGCGCATCTTTTCGATCTCTTCCTTGGTCAGCCCGCTGGAGGCGGTGATGGTGATCTTCTGTTCCTTGCCCGTGCCGAGGTCCTTGGCGCTGACGTGCAAAATGCCATTGGCGTCAATGTCAAAGGTCACCTCGATTTGCGGCACTCCGCGCGGAGCGGGCGGAATGTCCGTAAGGTGGAACTTCCCGATGGTCTTGTTGTCCCGCGCCAGCTCGCGTTCGCCCTGCAGCACGTGAATCTCCACCCCGGGCTGGTTGTCCGAGGCGGTCGAGAAAATCTCCGATTTCCGCGTGGGAATCGTGGTGTTGCGTTCGATGAGTTTCGTGAAGACCCCGCCCAGGGTTTCGATGCCCAACGACAGGGGCGTCACGTCCAGCAACAACACGTCCTTGACCTCGCCCTTGAGCACGCCGGCCTGAATCGCCGCGCCCACCGCCACCACTTCGTCCGGATTCACCCCCTGGTGCGGCGTCTTGTTCACCAGCGACCGCGCGGTCTCCACCACCTTGGGCATCCGTGTCATGCCCCCCACCAGCACCAGCTCGTCAATCTTGTCCGGCGTGATCCCCGCGTCCCGCAGGCAGTTCTTCACCGGTCCGATGGTCCGCTCGAAAAGGTCGTCGCACAATTGCTCCATCTTGGCCCGCGTCAGCTTCATACTGATGTGCTTGGGACCGCTGGCGTCCGCCGTGATGAAAGGCAGATTGATCTCGTAAACTTGCGAGCTGGACAGGGCGATTTTGGCCTTCTCCGCCTCCTCCTTGATGCGCTGGAGCGCGTCCGGCTGCTTCCGCAAATCCATGCCGTGCTCCTTCTTGAACTCCTCGAGGATCCAGTCCATGATCCGGTTGTCCCAGTCGTCACCCCCCAGGTGCGTGTCCCCGTTGGTCGCCTTGACCTCGAACACCCCGTCCCCGATCTCGAGGACGGAAATGTCGAAGGTGCCGCCACCCAGGTCATAGACGGCGATTTGCTCGTCCTTTTTCTTGTCCAGACCGTAGGCCAGCGACGCCGCGGTCGGCTCGTTGATGATGCGGAGCACTTCCAAACCGGCAATCCGCCCCGCGTCTTTGGTCGCTTGCCGCTGCGAGTCGTTGAAATACGCCGGAACGGTGATCACCGCCTGCGTGATTTTCTCCCCCAGCCGCATCTCGGCATCGGCCTTCAATTTGGCCAGAATCATCGCCGAGATTTCCGCCGGACTGAATTGCTTCGGCTTGCCGTCCACCTCCACCTCCACGTAAGCGTCCCCGTTGGGCCCCGCCACAACCTTGTAGGGCACCCGCTTGCGCTCCTCCTCGACCTCCGAATACTTCCGCCCCATGAACCGCTTGATGGAATAAATCGTGTTGCGCGAATTGGTCACCGCCTGCCGCTTCGCCGCGTCCCCCACCAAACGCTCGCCTGTCTTGGTAAAAGCTACTACGGACGGCGTCACACGCCGCCCTTCTGAATTCTCCAGCACCACCGGCTCGCCGCCTTCCATTACAGCCATGCACGAGTTGGTTGTGCCCAAATCAATTCCAATTACTTTTGCCATAATAGTTGCTCCGGACTTCAAAAATCCTGCCTCTGTCCAAGCAACGTGGGTGCCACCCATTTTCGTTTAGATCGTAACCGTTTTGTAGTGAACATATTACATTTTAATAGACCCTCCGAGACGCCTTGGTATGGCCATGCCAATCATGTCAATATGGCACACTTTATCGTTTCTTGGCACACTTTGCTGGCACACTCCGCGCCAGCCTGCTGGTTGGAGGTTGGGGAAAAACCTCGTTAAATACCCGCACACCCGCTTCCCCGGAACGCCTCCGATACTGTCTTTCGTCCGTGCTGTGCTGTCTGTCGTCCATGGAAGACGTCTGTCGTGTTTTCCAGTTTCCGATTTCAAGCGGTTTCGAACTCTGAACTCCCGCGGGTCAGGGGCCGTGCGCATCTGGATTGCGACTCTGCACCTTTGGGCTAAGATGCGCCGCCATGAATTTCAGTTTTGATGAGCATCCGCATCGCCGGTTCAACCCCTTGCGGGGAGAATGGGTTTTGGTTTCGCCGCACCGCACCAAGCGGCCGTGGCAGGGCCAGGTGGAAAAGACCCCCCCGGATACCCGTCCGGCTTATGATCCGAGGTGTTACCTTTGCCCGGGCAACCAGCGAGCCGGCGAGGCGGTCAACCCCGCCTATGCCTCGACTTTCTGGTTCGTGAACGATTTCTCCGCCCTGTTGCCCGACACACCACCCGCGCAGAGTTCCAACGACGCGCTCCTGCGGGTCCAGCCCGCCCGCGGTGAGTGCCGTGTGCTTTGCTTTTCTCCCCGGCACGACCTGACGCTGGCGGAAATGGCGCCGGTGGACATCGCGAAGGTGGTGGACCTGTGGGCGGACCAGGTGGCCGACTTGGGGCGGCGTTATACTTGGGTGCAGGTATTTGAAAACAAGGGCGCCATCATGGGCTGCTCGAATCCCCATCCGCACGGCCAGATTTGGGCCGGAGATTTTCTGCCCAATGAAGCTGCCGCCGAGGACCGGCAGCAGCGGGATTATTTCCAGAGCCAGGGAACCCGACTGCTCGTGGACTACGCGCTCCGCGAACTCGAGTCCCGGCAGCGGGTGGTCGCCGCCAGCGAGGACTGGGTGGCGGTGGTCCCGTTTTGGGCGGTTTGGCCTTTCGAAATATTGCTCATGCCCCTGCGGCCGGTCACCCAACTGACCGAGCTGTCCGAATCCGAGCGCAGCAGTCTTGCCGAGATTCTGCGGGAAGTTCTTGTTCGGTATGACAACCTGTTCGAGGTTTCGTTCCCGTATTCGATGGGCTGGCATGGTGCGCCGCATGGCCGGAACGAATCGAGCCATTGGCAACTGCACGCGCACTTCTACCCGCCGCTGTTGCGGTCTGCAACCGTCAAGAAATTCATGGTCGGCTACGAAATGCTGGCGGAGGCGCAGCGGGACCTCACCCCGGAACAGGCCGCGCAACGGCTGCGCGAGGTTCCAGCCGTTCATTACAAACAACGCGATTGATCCCTGTTTTTTTCCTTGTGTTCGGAATTGGCAGGCTCTAAGACTCCGCACAGGTCGAAGGAAAGTTGCATGCATAACGTTATGAAGAAAACACTGATCCCGTTCATTGTCATTACGATGGCGTGCGCTGCCCTGGCGCAAGGCACCACCGAGGAGGCCATCTCCAGCTATACCACGCCTGTCAGCGGGTCCTACGACGGAACCGCCGGCTGGACCTTCAAACCGCTGGGTGGCGTAATCATCACCCACCTGGGCGCGTTCACCAACGTCATTGTGGACCAGGGACCCGTCAGTGTGGGGGTGTGGGGCAGCGACGGCACGCTGCTTCGCTCGAACAGCGTCAGTGCGGCGGGGCAATTAGTCAATCGCAGTTTCTATTCGCCGATTGAGCCGCTTTGGTTGGTTCCGCTGGAAACCTATCACGTGGGCATTTTCTCACCCAGCGGCCGCCTGTTCCTGAGTTTTTATGATCCGCTGATCGGCGGTTCGCTCACCTCCTCGACCCGCATCCAACTGGGCGGTTACGCCGAGGGGCCCAACGGCTTTGTCTTCCCGGCGGCGGTTTCGGGCGGAGAAGGGGCCATCTGGATCGGGGCCAATTTCCTCGCCGTGCCGGAACCAGGCGCCTTGTCGCTCCTGACGTTGGGACTCACGCTCGGGAGTTTCGGGCGCCGTTTCCGGAAGCGCACTTGAGAACCGGCGATTAAGCCACGGTCAGGGGGTCGGCCCGGAACCTTTCACTGAGTTCCACGAAGGGGATCTGCGCATCCAGCCAGTGCGGATTTTTGGCAATAACGTCCATGGATTGGACAGTGTTGTTGCAGATCAGAAAGAGGCCTTTGCCCAGCACCAGGAAGGATTCAAAACCGGTGCCGATTCCGTGGCGGGCGAACTCGAAGTCGCCCACGTGATAGCGGGGGTCGAGCAAGCCGGCGCGGAGCGTGCCGATGTCGGCGTTGAAATTTTGATGGAACCCGTTCTTGCGGGGGCCGATGTAGGCCAGCAAATGGCCTTTGTTGGCAGCCAACGCCACCACGGCCCATTCGTCGAATACCACTTTTCCATACCGGGCATTCATTTGCTCGGCGCAGTTCTGGATCAGGTCTGTTGCCTGTTCAAGTGTCATAGGTGCACGCCTTACCGTTGGCGGCAAGCAAAGCAGGTTCAGGGCCACCCGCCAAGGCGTTTTACGCCTTCAAAAAAACCAGTTTAACCTTGGTTCCGCTGGCTCTAGACTGGAGGTGATGGACGGCTCCCGGCCCAAGTCACTGAGCCCGTTGCAGCGTGGGCGTTGTGTCCCTGCCACGTTGGTGGCTTGGGGCTGTGCGGGGCTCTTTGCGTTGCTGTGGGCACTGCTGGCCGCGGGGGATCGGGTTCCGGCGCCACCCCTGGCTGGGGCGTCGTGGGTGGAGGGTTTGCTTTTGTTGCTGGCAGCCTGCGCTCTGGTTGCGGATGCGGTGCGCAGACTGCCGGTTCAAAGCGTTTTCGCCGCCTTGGTTCTTGTCGCAGCACCGGTCGCGCTCCTGTATCTCATCACCTCGGCGACGGGATTGCCGTTCGGAAAGATTGTCTTTGCCGAGCGCATGGGGCCGTGCCTGCCTGCGGGGTTTCCCCTGGCGCTGCCCCTGCTTTGGATCGTGGTTTTTCTGGCGAGTCGGGGAACCGGAGAGATGTTGCTGCGCCCGTGGCGGGAAAACCGGCTCTATGGTTGGTGGTTGATTGGGCTTACGGTCGTGCTGATGCTGGTGGTGGATTTAGGTTTGGAGCCGTTTGCCACACGGGTTCACGGGTTTTGGAACTGGGCGGCGCAGCCAGGGCAGGGGAGTTGGTTTGATTCGCCGCTGATGAATTTTATCGGTTGGATGATGACTTCGCTGGTGGTGATGGTTATCACCACTCCCTTCCTAATAAGCAAGAAACCGGTGGTGTCCGAGCCGGGCTTTCTGCCGGTTTTGTTATGGTTTGGAATTGTGGTGAGAATTGTGGTCGGGCTTGGCCCGACCTGAACCTTGAACCGGAGGCTCATGTCGGAGGGGATTGGCGGGAGATTTTGAGGCGGGCGACGCGCGTGGCGTCGGTTTCGAGGACCTCGAGGTCGAAGAGTCCCAGCGAGAGGCGTTCGCCGACTTTGGGGAAGGTGCCGAGGCGTTGGGTGATCCAGCCACTGACGGTGGAGACGCCTTCTTCCTGGAGCGGTTCGCCGATGATTTCCTGCAGTTCGTGCAGCGGGGCGCTGCCGGCAAGCTCCCAAGTGTTTTCACTGGTGCGGATCAAGAGGGGCTTTTCCTGGTCGAACTCGTCCTGGATTTGCCCGACGAGCTCTTCGAGGATGTTTTCCAGGGTGACCATGCCGACAGTGCCGCCGTATTCGTCCACGACGATGGCGACATGGAGTTTCTTGTCGAGGAAAGACTTCAGCAGGCTTTCAAGGCGCGCGGTTTCGGGCACGTAAATGAGTTTTCTGGCGACCGGTGCCAGGTCGGCGCCCCGGAGGGCTTTGAGACGCATGGAGTAGAGGTCTTTGATGTGGATGACGCCGAGCATGCGATCCAGATCGCCGTTCTCACAAAGGGGGAAACGGGAGTAGCGGGTTTTTTCGGCGAGGTCCAGGCACTGGGCAATCGAGGCTTCGGTGTCGAGGGCCACGATTTCCTGGCGGGGGCGCATCACCTCGCGGGCGATGCGGCGGCGCAGGTCGAGGGCGTTAAGGAGGATTTCGCGGGACAGGGCGGCGGCGGGCTCTTTGGCGCGGGCGGCGGCGAGCAGGAGCCGGAGTTCGTCCTCGGAATGGCCGCGTTGGGCTTCGCTGGTGGCTTCCAAGCCGGCCTGGCGGAGGAGCCATTGGGAGGTCCAGTTGAGGCCAAGGACGAAGGGATAGGAAAGGCGGTAGAACCAGAGCAGAGGGTATGCAATCCAAAGGGTGGTGGGAAGCGGGCGTTGGATGGCCAAAAGCTTGGGTGCTTGTTCGCCCGCGCTGATGTGAAGAAAGGTGATGGCGGAAAAGCCGATGGCGAAGGCCAGGAAGTGGCGCATTTCGGGGGACTCGATGCTCAGCCAGCCAAACACGGGTTCGAGCAGGGTGGCGAACACAGGTTCGCCAATCCACCCCAGGCCGAGGCTGGCGAGGGTGATGCCCAGTTGGGCGGCGCTCAGGAAAGCGTCCAGATGCTGGAGAATGTAGTCGGCGACACGAGCCCGGCGGTGTCCTTTGCGGATGAGCGGGCTGAGCTGCGTGTCGCGGATTTTAACAAGTGCAAATTCGGAGGCGACGAAAAAGCCGTTGAGGAGGACCAGCGCAATGACGGCGAGGATGCGCAAGCCGATGGAGATAATGGCGTCCCAGTCCATATCAGAGGCTCACTCCTTCAAAGAGGACTTTGAGAATGTCCTGGAGGCTGAGGATGCCGATTTCACGGCGGTCGCGGCTGAGGACGATGGCCAGGCGCTGCCCGCTGCGCTGGAAGCGGCGGAGCGCCAGTTCCAAGCGGAGGTCCTCTTCGAAGTAAATGGCCGGTTGGACGAACTTTCCGGCGGGAGCGGCGGGATCCAGGCCGCTCGAGTAAAGCAGAGGGCTGATGTTGATCAGCCCCCGAATACGCGGTTGTCCGTCGCGCAGTTCCACCAGCGGCAGCCGGCTGAGTTTGCGCTCGGCGGCAAGCTTGAGAACGTCCGCGACTGGCGTTTCGGACCGGACGGTGACGACGCGGTCCTTGGGGATCATGATGCTGCGAACGGTCAGGGATTGGAAGTCCAGGACGCGGTTGATCATGGAGCGTTCCTCCGAGGACAGAGCTTGGGCGGACTCTTGCATGACCAGGCGGAGTTCCTCCCGGTTGCCGAAGAGGTGACCGGTAAAAACTTTGCCGCCCCGCCAACGCAGAAGAAGGCCGGACACCCACTCGACGAGCGCCACCGGGGGACGGAGGAGGAGATACAGGAGGCGGAAGGGGCGGGCGAGGTAAATGCAGAGGCGATTGGGGAATGTGCGGAAGAGCATCTTGGGCAGGAGGTCGAACAGCGCGTAGAAGAGGAAAACCGCCAGGACGTAAATGGCTGCGAACCACGCCCGGCGCCCCTCCAGCCAGGCATGGAGGAGCATCACGAGGCCGCCGAGAATAATGAGGTTGGCGAGGGTGTTGCCGACCAGGATGGTCCAGAGAAAGCGCTCAGGCTGTTCGAGAAAACCCAGCAGGACGCGGGCGGAGGGGCGTCCGGCGCGGGCTTGCTGGTGAATGCGCAGGCGGCTCAGCGCAAAGACACCGGCCTCCATTCCCGAGAGGAGGAAGGACAGGACCAGGCAGGCAAGGAACAGAAAAGCCATGGCAGGCACTAAAGGCGAGTCGTCATTTAATGATTTCGACCAGGAGTTCGCGGACAGTGCGCTCGTCGGTGACTTGGGCGGTGAGGCGGAGGTTGCGGTAGGTGGCCGATTCCCCGGGGGCGGGCACAGCTTCGAGCAAGTGAACCAGCAGGCCACCCATGGTTTCGATTTCGGGCACGTCGTCCAGCGCGGGGCATTCGCGGCGGAAGTCGTCAATGCGCAAGGTGCCGCTGACACGCCAGCGTCCGGGGGCCAGGCGCTCCAGGAGCAGGCCTTGGGGATGGTGCTCGCGGCGGATGGGGCCGAGGATCTCCTCGAGGATGTCGTCCAGCGTGACAATGCCGGCCGTGCCGCCAAACTCGTCAAGGACGATGGCCAGGCCCCGTTGTTGGCGCTGGAGGCTTTTGAGGAGCTGCAGCAGGTTCATGGATTCAGGCACAAAGGAGGGGAACTCGATGGCATCGGCGAGGTCAATGGCCGGGTCAAGCAGCAGCGCGCGGGTGTTGAGGACGCCGACGATGGTATCGGGGGTTTGGTCGTAAATCGGCAGCCGTCGGTGACGGAACCGGCGGGCGGCCTCGATCATCTCCTCGAGAGTCGAGTCGTCGGAGATGGCGGCCATTTGGGTGCGTGGTTTCATGACTTCCTTGGCGGTGCGGCGGTCGAGGCTGAGGATTTGGAGGATGATCTCTTTTTCAGACTGAGCCAGGGCGCCTTGCTGGTAGGCAAGGTCGAGCAGTTCCTGGTAATCGGCTTCGGTGAGAGTGAAGTGGCGCTGAACGGTTGGGGGGATGGCGAGCTTGAGGATGCCAGCGTTGAGGCGCTGGGCAACCCAGCGGAGGGGTGCGAAAAGCCGTTCGAGGACGCGGATCGGGTGGGCGAGGCGGAGGGCCCAGGTTTCGGGGTGGCGGACGGCCATGGTTTTGGGAAAGACTTCGGATCCGATGAGGATCAGAAGACCGAGAGCGGCGACGGTCGGGCCGAGAGGCCAGGGGCCGTCCAGGGCCAGGGGGAGGGCCGTGGCCAGCATGGCGGCGGTGGCGAAAGTGTTGCCCAGGGCGATGGTGGCCAGGAGGTCATGGGGTTCGGCCAGCAGGCGGGCGAGGATGCGTCCGGGGCCGGGGTGGCGCTGGGCAAGCTGCTGAATCTGCCAGTTGGCCAGGGAGAAAAGCGCAGTCTCGGCCAGGGCGAAGAAAAAGCTGGCCGCCGAAAACAGGAACACGGCCACGATAGCTGCGAGGGGCGTGGTCGCCATGCGGCGAGTTTGGGGCAGTTCCGGGCAAAAAGCAAAACGGAAGTGATGAAAGGGAAATGACAGAATCCGAAGGGAGGACAAAGGATCGGTCTTGGGCCGGGACTTGGACCTCCGGAGAAGCGGTCGAGGGACGGAAATGCGAACGCTGGGATTGACTTTTTGGACAGGGCACGGGGATGCTTGGGCATGTTTAAACCAGTGGCCAGTCAGCAGAGGATGAATAACCGCAGGATTGCCGGCCAGTGCTTCGCGCGGGCATTCCTGAGTGTTGGCCTGTGGGCCATGATGAATGGGGCCGTTCCGGTTCGGGCGGCAGATGCCGAGGCATTGCCCGAGGCTCCAGCAGGGAAGCGGTGGACGATGGTGTGGCAGGATGAGTTCGAGGGCGAGGTTCTGGATGCGGCAAAATGGAATCGGTTGGGGGATTGGAAGCGGCGCGACGGCTATTGGGTCAAGGAAGACGCTTACCTGAACGGGAAGGGACAACTGGTGTTGCGCACGCGCAAGGATGGCGACCGTTACACGTGTGGGGCGGTGAACACCAAAGGCAAATTCGAACGGGCCTTTGGTTACTACGTGGCGCGGTGCAAGATGCCCCGGCAGGCGGGGCACTGGCCGGCGTTTTGGCTGATGGGCGACGGGGTCGGGAAGGTGGGCGATGAAGGACGGGATGGAACGGAGATTGACATCATCGAAGTGCCGTGGCGTGACGGTCGGCTCACGGTGAATCTACACTGGGATGGATATGGGAAGGAACACAAGTCGGCGGGGCACAAGTTTCAGATGCCGGAGGTGATGGAGGGGTGGCATACCTTCGGCCTGTTGTGGACGGAGGCGGAATACGTGTTTTACGTGGATGGCAGGGAGGTGTGGCGGAGTTCGGCGGGCGGCGTCTGCCGCGCACCGCTGTTTATCAAGTTGACCGAAGAAATCGGCACGTGGGCAGGCAAGATCGCGGAGGCAACGCTGCCGGACTATTTCGAGGTGGATTACGTTCGCGTCTATGACGCGCGGTGAGAGGGGGGCGGGCCGGATTTATTGGATGACGGTGCGGCCGCGGCCGCTGACGATCTGGCCAATCTGCCAGCAGCGATGGCCTTCCGTCTCCAGAAGGCGCCGGGCCTTCGCGGCGGCCTCGGGCGAGACGACGGCGATCATGCCGATTCCCATGTTGAAAACCTGGTATAGCTCGGTCTCGGCCACTCGACCGCGTTCCCGCAGAAGGGTGAAGATGGGGGGCACCTCCCAAGCGCCTTTGCGAATGACCGCGTCGCAATTGCCGGGGAGGATGCGGGGGATGTTGTCAATGAACCCACCGCCGGTGATGTGAGCAAGGCCTTTGACGGCCGGTTCAGAGCGTCCTTGGCGGGGCGAGTCCGGGTTGAGGCGTTTGAGGAGCTTGAGGATGGCGGGTCCGTAGCTGACATGGACCTTGAGCAGTTCTTCGCCGATGGTGCCTTTGAGGCCGGAAAGCCGGCTGGTGGGCTTGAGCTTGAGTTGCTCGAAGAGGATTTTTCGGGCGAGGGAGTAGCCGTTGGTGTGGAGTCCGCTCGAGGCCATGCCAAGGATAAGGTCGCCGGGACGGATGGTTTTGCCATCCAGCATGCGGCGTTTTTCCACAACGCCGACGATGGTGCCGCTGACGTCATACTCGCCCGGTTGGTAGAAGCCGGGCATTTGGGCGGTCTCACCGCCGATGAGGGCGCAACGGTTTTGGGCGCAGGCTTTGGCGAACCCGGCGATGATCTGGGTAAAGACTCGGGGTTCGAGTTTGCCGGTGCCGAGGTAATCCAGGAAGAAGAGAGGTTCAGCACCAAGGACGGCGATGTCATTGACACAATGGTTGACGAGGTCCTGGCCGATGGTGTCGTGGCGGTTGAGGGCGAAGGCGATTTTGAGCTTGGTGCCGACGCCGTCCACACTGGAGACAAGAACCGGTTGGCGATATTTGCGAACATCGAGGGCGAACAAGCCGCCGAAGCCGCCGACTTTGCCGAGGACCTCGGGTCGGTGGGTTGCGGCGAGAAGGCGGGGGAGGGAGGCCTTGACCTTGTTGCCGAGGTCAATGTCCACGCCGGCCCGCGCATAAGCTTTTTGTTTCATTGGCGGGCAATTAAGCTGGAAGGGTGGCTGAAGGCCAAGACTAAAATCCGCGCAACTTTTGGACGGGGGCGTTTTTCAATTTGCCGTGGGCCTGCTGAACGGGTACATAAGCGTTATGCGCTGGCGCATGGTGGCACTGGTGTCGCTCGGCCTCAATCTCGCATTGATCGCCGCGTGGGTGCTTCGTTCGGAGCGGCCGGGAAGTGCCGCGCCCGCTGTAGGCGAGGCGCCGGCGGGCCAGACTGCGACGGGTGCGGTGCGGACCAATGTCGTGGTGCGAAGGCAGTTTTTTTCGTGGCGGGAGGTGGAGTCGCCGGATTATGCGGTGTATATCGCCAACCTGCGCGATATTGGATGTCCGGAGCAAACCATTCGGGACATCATTATCGCGGACGTCAACGCGCTTTACTCGAAGCGGCTGGCGACCGAGGTGGTAACGGCGGACCAGCAATGGTGGCGAAGCGAGCCGGACGCGGAGGTGCTGGCGGCAGCACTCCAAAAGGCACGGGATCTGGATGAGGAGCGGCGGGCGTTGCTGACCCGACTACTGGGGCCGAACTGGGAATCCCGGGACCTGACCAACCTGGCCCGGCCAAGCCGGCAGGGCATTGCGCTGGATGGCCCCGTCCTGGGTTATTTGCCGGCGGAAACCAAGGAGGCGATTCAAGAGATCAGCGCGCGCTCGGAAGACCGCTTGCGGGCCTACCTCGAGGCGCAGCAGCAGGCGGGGCTGGCGCTGGACCCGGTTGAGCTGGCGCGGCTCCGTCAGCAGACCCGGGAGGAATTGAGCCGGGTCCTGGCTCCGCAACAGCTCGAGGAGTTTCTGCTGAGGTATTCACAGAACGCCAGCAATTGGCGGGCGGTGTTTGGCCAGCTTCAGTTCTTTAATGCGAGCGCCGACGAGTTTCGGGCGGTGTTCCGGGCCACTGACAGTTTGGATCAACGGATCGAGCTGCTCGGGCCGGGGACGGACCCGAACACGGTGAGCGCGCGCAAGGCGCTCGAGGAACAGCGCGAGAACGCTATTCGGCTGGCGTTGGGGCCCAAGCGCTATGAGGAGTATCGGCTGCTGCAGGATCCGCTTTATCGCGAAGCAGTGGCGGCGGCGCGCGAGGCTGGGGACCCGCAGAGTGCGAGAAAGATTTACCTGGTGAACCTTGCGGCGGCCGAGCAACTGGCCAGCATCCAGGCCAATACCAACCTGACCGCGACGCAAAAACAGATCGAAATCAACCAGCTCGCCCTGGATCAGCTCAAAGCCACCACTGTGGCTACGGGGCAGGAATTGCCGCCCGAGCCGCCCCAGGTCACTGCGCCGCCTCGCCGGATTTACACCTTGCGGCAAGGCGACACGCTGCCCGTGATTGCGCTGATTCATGGGGTGCCGGTGAGTGCAATCCAGGCGGCGAACCCGAATGTGAATTTTAGCCGACTCAAGCCTGGGGATTCGATCACGATTCCGCGATCGGCGCTGGGGCCAGTTTCGACGCAATAGGCTGAAGGACCGCAAGTTTGGAACGGAGGATGCTGCCTTGGGGCGGCGTATGCCAAATTC
Organism: uncultured Verrucomicrobiota bacterium; assembly: GCA_964631605.1. Taxonomy (GTDB): domain Bacteria; phylum Verrucomicrobiota; class Verrucomicrobiia; order Limisphaerales; family UBA8199; genus JARKQH01. The sequence continues at coordinate 18,919 of CAZVYG010000003.1, read as the reverse complement.
GTTTCATTCTCTTGCGCTGGCAGGCCTGATGGGGTGGATGGTGGCGCTTTCACTGGCTGTGGTGGGCTACCTGTTCCGGCTCCAAATTCGGGAACTGCGCCTGCAACGGCGCTTGAAGGCGAAACAACAACAATTGGAATTGAATGCGAGGCTGCGGCGACATTGGGGGGTTGACGGACCTCGAACGGCGCAATGGGAGCCGGGTGCGTGGCTGTTGTTGGGAAACAAAATGGGTTTGATCCATCACAAGACGCCGCGTGCTGTCCAAAATCTGGACAGTTGGCACAGCTCGGAAGACACAGAGTCCGGCTTGGTTTGGCGGATGCAAAACCCGGTCGGGCGAGGCGAGGCGGCTGTCAACTGCTGACGCGGATTTGTCCCTGACGATGCCGACGGAGCAGTTCAATGTCGGCATCCACCATGAGCTTGACCAAATCCACGAACTTGGTTTTGGGTTCCCACCCGAGCTGGCGTTTGGCCTTGGTGTAGTCGCCGATCAGCAAATCCACTTCTGCAGGGCGGTAATAGCGGGGGTCAATTTCGACGTATTGACTCCAGTCGAGTCCCACGTGGCTGAAGGCCACCTCGAGGAATTCCCTTACGGAGTGGGTTTCATTGGTGGCGATGACGTAGTCGTCGGGTTTGTCCTGCTGGAGCATGAGCCACATGGCTTCCACGTATTCCTTGGCGTAGCCCCAGTCGCGTTTGGCGTCCAGGTTGCCGAGGTAGAGCTTTTGCTGGAGCCCGGCTTGGATATGGGCGACGGCACGGGTGATTTTTCGAGTGACGAACGTTTCACCGCGACGGGGAGACTCATGGTTAAAGAGGATGCCGTTGCTGCAATGCATGTTGTAGGATTCCCGGTAATTCACCGTGATCCAGTAGGAGAAGACTTTGGCGCAACCGTAGGGACTGCGTGGATAAAACGGAGTTTTTTCGCTCTGCGGCACCTCGCGCACCATTCCATACATTTCGCTGGACGAGGCTTGGTAGAATCGCGGGCGGATGCCGCTTTCGCGAATGGCTTCCAAGAGGCGAACGGTTCCCGTGCCGGTGATGTCGGAGGTGTATTCCGGGCTGTCGAAGCTCACGCGCACATGGCTCTGGGCGGCGAGGTTGTAAATTTCCTGGGGCTCAATCCGGCCCAGGAGGCGGGCCAGGGCGCTGGCATCGCTCAGGTCGCCGTAATGAAGGAATAAACGGCTTTTACCCGAATGGGGGTCGTCATAAATGGGGTCGAGGCGGCCCGTGTTGAACGTGCTGGCGCGGCGGATGATTCCATGAACCTCGTAACCTTTGGACAGGAGCAGTTCGGCCAGGTAGGAGCCGTCTTGTCCGGTTATTCCAGTAATCAACGCTTTCTTCGGCATATTTCGGGAACCCCAGAGTCAACAACTCCCGCGGCGGATGCAAGTCTTGAACCGCGCAAGCGGCGGCGGAGGCAATCGAGCAGGTCCTTGGTTGTGGCGGGGTGCCGGCGGTCACGCCGGGAGGCGGGCCAGTTAAGATCGAGCTGTGCCAAGGTCCAGAATGGCGCGCGCCGCCCGGCGGCTGGCGCCGGGAGACCCCAAGGACTGGATGATTTCCCTCAGGCGAGTCTGGATTTGCTCTCGGCGGGTCAGGTTGGTCAGCAGGTCGTGGGCGGCGGCGGCGAGGTTTTCAGCAGAAGCAGCATCCTGGATGAACTCGGGGAACAAGGATTCGCCGGCGAGGATGTTGGGCATGGCGAGGTAGTTTACTTTGATGATGCGTTTGCCGATGTGGTAAGTGCTCCACGAGGCTTTGTACATGGCCACAGTCGGCACGCCAAACCAGGCGCATTCCAAGGTGACAGTTCCGGTCGAGGCAATCGCCAGATCGGCCTCGGCCAGGGACTCGGGTAGTCCCCCGACGCGGGTGTCCAACCCCGGCGGCAAAGAGTCTATTCCAGCCCGTTGCAGGAGGCTCTCCTGCGGCAGAACCAGGCGCGCCCGCAGGTGCGGTATGCGCGTTCGCAGCAGGGCCAGGGCGCCGAGCATGGGCGGCAGATGACGGCGCAGTTCGGATTCGCGGCTGCCCGGCAGGAGCAGGAGCAGGGGGTTGGCCGGGTCCAAGACGGACGCGGCCCGCGGCGGCCGCGGCAAGGTTGCGTAACGGTCAACGATGGGGTGGCCGACAAACTCGACCCGGAACCGAGGGACCCGGCGCGCATACCACTCTTTCTCGAACGGGAAGATGCTCAGGAGCAAATCGTAATCGCGTGCGATTTGGAACACGCGGTTTTCGCGCGAGGCCCAGACTTGCGGCGAAACGTATTGAACCAGCTTTGGATTCCAATTGCGGAAATGGCCGCGGCGCGCGCGAAGGTGGCGCCGGATGGCGGCGGCAAATCGGCGGTTGAAACCACCGAAGTCCACGCAAATGATGGTATCGGGCAGGCGTTCAAGCGCCATCTGATGAAGGGTCGTAAAAATGCGTTTGAACTTCAGGTAGCCTTTCAAGGCCTCGGCCAGGCCGATGACCGAGTGCGCCGTCATGTCGAAAGCGATCTCGACGCCGGCGCTTTGCATGCGGGGACCGCCCGCTCCGAAAAACCGGGGTTCCAGAGGTGTCCACAGCGGCTGCAAATCGCTGGTCGAAGCGGGAAGGGCAGCCAACTCATCGCGCAGTGCGGCCACCAGTTCCGCGGCCAGCAGGTCGCCGCTGGCTTCACCGGCAATGAGCATGAAAACCGGCGGCCTCATGACTTAGAGTTGCGGGGCTTCGCGGGCAATCCGCTGGGAAATCTCGAGCGCCAGGTCCAGCGCCCGCTTGGCCGACTCGCCGCTGACCAGGGGGACGCGGTGCGCGCGAACACACTCGACGAAGTGGGTCAGCTCCAGTTTTAAGGGTTCCTCCTTGGCAATGGGGACAGGCTCGCGAACGATTCGTTTCCCGGCGAACTCGCTCACGATGACCGAATCCTTTGCGTGCAGCAGTTTCTTGAGCAGGGAACTTTTCTCTTCCCCATCTTTGGCGATGCGGTAGATGAAGCCTTCCTGGGCGCGGTAGTCCAGGGAGATATAGCTGGCGGTGGGGCCGCCGCTGAAGACCCGGATTTTGCGCATGCGCTCGGGACTGATGCGGCTGACGGTGAGGTTGGCAACGCAGCCGTTGGCGAAGCGGAGCCGGGCGTTGGCGATGTCCTCGGAGCGACTGAGAACGGCGATGCCCACGGCGTCCAGACTGACCACGGCGGAGTTGACAAAGGCCAGGACAACGTCCAGGTCGTGGATCATCAGGTCCAGCACGACGCCCACGTCGGTGCTGCGCGCGGGGTAGGGGGACAGACGGTGGGTCTCGATGAAGCGAGGTTCGCTGGCCACAGTTTGGAGATAGGCGAACACCGGGTTGAAGCGTTCCACGTGGCCGACCTGGAGGACACACCCTTTTTGACGGGCGGTTTCCACCAACTCGCCGGCCTGCGCCGCGTCGTTGGTCATGGGCTTCTCAACCAGGACATGCTTGCCCTGGTCCAGCAATTGCCGCGCGAGTTCAAAATGGGTGGTGGTGGGGGTGACGATGCTGACGGCTTGGCTGGCCGCCGCCGCCTCCGCCGCCGAGGCAAAAGCGCGCACGCCGTACTTTTCAGCCAATCTCCGGGCCGTTTCAGGCACGACGTCATAGACACCGACAAAATCCACAGCGCCCGCCTGGGCCAGTTCGGCGTAGATGCGGGCGTGTTCCTTGCCCAGCGAGCCGGTGCCGAAAACCGACACCTTAAGCCGGCGGGCGGAAGCGGAGTCTTGGTTGCTCGTCATGGCGGAGTATTGTGGCACCGCAGGTGCCCTGCTGACAACAGGCAAGGTGGGGCAGTTTGGGCTTTGCAAACCGGGAGGGAAGAAGCTACATAAGCGCCGTGCTGATCGTCGGCTACCTTGCCGCCGCGCTGGGCGGTTATTTGCTGGGATCGGTCCCGACGGGCTACCTGGTCGCGAAGGGACGGGGGGTGGATATCCGCAGCGTGGGGAGCGGCAACATTGGAGCCACCAATGTCTTTCGCGCTCTCGGCGTTGCGGCCGGGGTATTCGTTCTGCTGGTGGACGCCGTCAAGGGGGTGGTGCCGGTGGTTGCGGCTCGCTTGCTTTGGCGCGGCTGGGACCCTTCGGCCAGCGCGCTGACGGCGGAGTGGGCCGGCCTGGTGGCGGGCTTTTGCGCGGTGCTCGGGCATAATTACACTTGCTGGCTGCGTTTCAAGGGCGGCAAGGGCATTGCCACGTCAGCCGGGGTATTGGCGGCCTTGGTGCCCGGGGCATTTTTGATCTTGCTTGGCGTTTTTGCCGGCGTGCTGCTGGCGACGCGATATGTGTCGCTTGCGTCCATCAGCGCCGCGTTGACGCTGCCGTTCGCCGTGTGGGCGACGGCGGGCAGCCTGAATTTAATTGTGGTCACCGCGGTGCTGGGGGCCTTGGCCGTTTACAAACACAAGGCAAACATTCGCAGGTTGCTCAACGGCACCGAAAACCGGCTCGGCAAACCCAGGCCGGAGGCGGCAGATGTTCAAAAGAGATGAAATGAAGATCGCAATAATAGGCGCGGGTGCGTGGGGGACGGCGCTGGCGCGGCTCCTGGCTCTGGGCGGCAGCGAAGTTACCCTGTGGGGCCATGTGCCGGCATGGCTGGAGGAGATCCGTCACACGCGGCGGAACGAGCGGTTTTTACCGGGCATAGACCTGCCGCCGAGTTTGCGCCTGGAGAGCGACTTTGAGCGGGCTGTCGGCGGGGCGGAGTGTGTCGTGGTGGCGGTGCCTTCGCAGGTTTTTCGCGAGGTGACGCGCGGCCTGAGCGGCTGCCGCGGGCTGGTGGTCACGGTGACCAAGGGCATTGAATATGACACCGGCCTGACCATGAGCGGCATTTTGGCGCAGACCGCGCCGCAGGCGACTTCGGTGGCGCTGTCGGGTCCAACCTTTGCGGTCGAAGTCGCGCGCGACATTCCCACCGCAATTGTGGCCGGCAGCCGGCACGCCGGAGCGGCGGAAGCGGTTCAGGCCCTGTTCAGCCGCCCGAGTTTTCGCGTTTACACCAGCGCCGACGTGCTGGGAGTCGAACTGGGCGGCGCCCTGAAGAATGTCATTGCCATTGCGGCGGGCATCAGTGACGGATTGGGCTTTGGAGACAATTCCAAGGCGGCCCTCGTCACGCGCGCCATTGTCGAGATGCGGCGATTGGGCGTTGCCTGCGGCGCGCGCCCCGAAACCTTCACGGGTCTGAGCGGGCTGGGCGACCTCATGGTGACCTGCTTTTCACGTCATAGCCGAAATCGCGGCTTTGGCGAGCGTGTGGGGCGGGGCGAACGACCGCCGGAGATCGCGGCCGGCATGGCGGCGGTTGCCGAAGGGTACCCCACCGCCCGGTCCGCCCATCGGCTGGCCCGGCAGCACCAGGTGCAAACGCCCGTTATTGACGAAGTGTACGCGATTCTTTACGAGGGAAAGAACGCCGAGCAGGCGGTCCGGGACCTGATGCTGCGGGAACTCAAGCCCGAGATTTAGCCTCGCGGAGGTCAGGGGGGTGCTGCCGTCGGCTCAGCCCATGGCTCCCCGGATGAGACGTAGTAACTCCGGATATTCGTCCACCGCTTGGAATTGTGGAAAGCGCTCTTTGACGTTTTGCGGCGCCCGGAAGAGGAATCCGACATCCGCCTCGCCCAACATGGCCGTGTCGTTAAACGAGTCGCCGGCGGAAATAACATGGTAATTCAGCAGTTTCAGCGCGGCGACAGCCTTTTGCTTCTGTTCGGGGACTCGCAGTTGATAGCCGGTGATGCGATCGTTTTCGACGATCAGGCGATGGCACAGGAGGGTCGGCCAGGCGAGCTTGCGAAGCAGGGGTGTGGCAAATTGCTCGAAGGTATCCGACAGGATGATGACCTGCGCGAGGGAGCGCAGCTCGTCGAGAAAACCTTTCGCTCCGGGCAGGGGGTCCAGGGTGCCGATAACTTCCTGAATGTCGGAGAGCTTTAAAGCGTGGCGATCGAGAATGGCCAGCCGGCCGCGCATGAGCTTGTCATAGTCCGGCTCGTCACGCGTGGTGCGCCGCAGCTCGGGAATGCCCGTCTTTTCAGCAACGGCAATCCAGATTTCGGGAGTCAGAACTCCCTCCATATCCAACGTGACGATTGATTGTTTCACGGGGCGGGAGTATTCCAAAACCCGGAGCAGGTGTCCAGTTGCCCGCATTCGCGGCAATGGCTCACGGCAGCTTTTGTCCGTTGACAAAAACCTCCAGCCCGTCGTGACTCGGGTTGCGGACAAAGCGGGCGCTCACACCGGCCGGGACCGTGTAATCCACCCTCAGGGTGTGGTCCTCAAGCTTCCAGGAAACCTCGACGGGCCCTGGTTTGGTGAGCGTGGTGCCGCGAGCCCAAGCCAGGCCGGACAGGCGGGGGCTGATCTCGATGGTTTGGGCCCCTGGCGCGGTCGGCTTGACTCCCAGGACCACCCGGTTCAAAAAGCGGGTTGGGGCCGAGGACCAGGCATGACAATGGCTGCGGGTGGGCCAGCGTCCGCCGCCGGTTGTGCCCGTGGGAAAACTTTCCCAGACCGTGGTGGCGCCGGCTTCGAGCATGGGCAGGTAGTTCTGGTAGATGGCCTTGACGATCTCATCCTCCATCCCCAGTTTTTCGTACGCTTCGTAGAGGTAGAGCGCGGCAAAAGGCGAGCCGAGCCGGACCATTTTCTCCGGCGGATGAAGCAGATTCTGCCGGGCCGCCTCGCGCCATGCGTCGGGCACAATATCGTAAAGCAAGCCAAGGAAACTGGTGTGTTGCGAAACAGACGGGCTCGGCTTGCCGTCGTCGTGAACACTGTCCGGGTAGGCGTTCCGGCCGGGGTCCCAAAGCGCGTTGATGCCTTTGACGAGGCGCTCGCGGTATTGGCGGAGCCAGGCTGCGTCCGCAGGCTTGTTGAGAACGGCCGTCTCCTTCAAGGCCGCGTCAATCGCCCCTACAATGAACATGCTGTTGTGGACAACCGTCCTTCGTCCCTGGTCACTGCCGCTCCAGTCGAACATGTTCCAGAAGGGACCGCTGAAAAGCCCCTGTTCATTCGTAAACGACTCCGCCCCCTTGAGGTTCCGGATGACCTCCGGATAAATCGCGGCCAGGAAGTCGCGGTCGCCGGTCTCGAAGTAGTAATCCCAGGTGGAGATACCCCAGAGGAAACTCCAGGCGGGAAGCAGCGTGTCCCAGCCGGAGGGTGTCTGACAGCCGGTAATGGGGAAGCGTTCGAGGGACTGGGCGGTGATCCGAATGCAGCGGCTGGCGAGGTCATAGGCGCCAAAGGCGCCGTAGGCCAGCAGCGATTCATTGCGCGCATCGCCCACCCAATGGGTCTGCTCATACAGCGGGCAATCGGTGTAGGTATCCTCCATGCAAAGTTTCAACGTGCGTGTCGAGATGTCCCAGATCCTTTCCAGCCGCGCGTCGCTGCAGGCAAAACTGCCCGCCTGGTTGACGGGGTACGTTGAGGAGACGAGTTGGAACTTACGGATGTGAACGGGTGTCTGCTGATGGCGCAAGGTAAGGAACAGGTAACGGCCGGAGCGGCGCTTCAGCGACGTGAAGCGGTTGGCGCCGGCGCGGGTAATGTAGCGCATGCCGTTGCGGTTGCCCCCCGTGTGCTGCAGCCGGCCATCGGGGGAGATGTACTCAATGCCGAAAATGTCCACGGCCACGCCGGCGTCGGCGACCAGCTCGAAGTCGTAGTAACCCACGTCCTGTTCACCGAGGTCGTAAAGCAGCTCGACGTCCCCCCGGTCGGAAGGAAGGACGGTGGTGACCTCGGGGTTGTCGTGAATCAGGCCGGCGGGGTTGCGCACCAGGCTCGAGGCGTCCTCGATGACCTGACGATCCGTGAACTGCCAGGCTGTGTCTGTGACGAACATGTCGCGCGAGGCCAGCACGCGGGCGCGGGAGCCCACAGCCGAGTGGAAGGCGGCGAGGTTCGTTCCCGCGGCGAGGAGGTCGCTGGAAGTTTTCCGGAATCCTTCGATTAGCTTGCGGAGTTCGGGGTTGTCCTGCGTGAATTGAATCCACAGCAGGTCGTTGGTGGCGATGGCAAATTCGGGCAAGGGCAACAGCACGAAGGGGTTTTCATGGCCCGGCTGAAGCGGGTTGACCAACTTGTAACCGGCGGGTTCAACAAAACGCAGGGCTTTTTCCTTGTCGTGGCCAAACAGGTTTTGCGAGAAGGCAACCACCACGTGCCGGCCCGGCCCGAGGTTGAAGCGGTTATCCCGGGCCTGCATCCCATCCACAGACACCCGCATGCCGGCCGTGCGGAGCACCAACGTTACCGGCGCGGCATTCTCCACCAGCGCAGCCATGCCGCAGGCGGCGCTGGCGGTGTGGTTGGCCTCGATCACACCGGGGTTGGACAGTCGCACGGCTGGCAGGCAGAAGTCCCACCCGTCGGCCCGTACAACCTTTGCGCCGAGAAAGGACCGGAACGGCCGCGGTTGAAGACTCATGAGCGCAACATCCCGGGGATGAAGATTTTTCCAGGGGCCGGCCTGCGTTTCAAACAGCACGGCGGCGCGGGAAAAGCGGGAGGGCGGTAGTTGCGCGTTGTAGAGCTCGGCCGGCTCCATCTGAATACTGACCTTGGGGGTTTCGCGCAGCCAGGCCGGAGCGTCCGCCACTTCCCAGGATTGATCGGTCAGTATGCTTTTGACGCGGCCTTGGGCATCGGTAACGTCCAATTGCGCCAGCAGTCCCGCCTGTTTGGGGATGCGATGAAAATCCCCCACGCCGTAATAGCGCGCCACGACCTCGATCACATTGGCGCCCGGCCGCAGGTAAGGTGTGGCATCAATGACATCATACTGGTAGTGTTCGGGCCAGCAGCGAGCCGGCCCGTCATTGACCCAGCGGCCGTTAATGGACAGGCGGTAGAAGCTGTCGGCCGTAATCCGCAGCGTCGCGTTCTGGATTTCCTCGAGTTTGAACTGCTTGCGGGCGATCACGGTCTGGTTGTAGGCATGGACATCCTGTCCCTGGCGCCAAATCCACTTCGCCTTGAGGGGCGGGAGGGCGGGGTTGGACGAGCCAAACGCCGGGCGGGCCAGAAGGGCGGCGGGCAAGGCGAGCCAAATTGCCAGCCGAAATGCCGCCAAGAGCACACGTTGATCCTGAATCATGGCCGCAGCAAAGCCAAAGCCCCAACCTCTGCCAAGCTTTTTTGATTACCCGAAAGGAATGCTGCGGCCATTTTTATGATTTCTTTAAGGGGGTGGGCGTTGGAGGCCGGTCATTCCTTTCCACCCTCGAAACGCCCGCCTGTTTCGCGCTCCGGTGCCCGGGTGTTGCTTTCAAGCGGCAACGGGAAAGAATTTGCGGACGGTCTCGGGCTGGGGCAGCCTGCGGCTGTGGGTTCTGCTGTATGATAAGCGTATGACCGTCTGGCCCATCATCGCGCGGGAATTGCGCGGGCGGGCGCGCCAACCGGCAACTCGCTGGGTTCGATGGGCAATCGGGTTTGCGAGTGTGCTGGTCGGCGTGACGCCATTGCTGATGCCCGTACCCATGCGCGGGCCGGCGACGACGGGCCAGCCGGTTTTTTTCGGGATGATTGCAATTGGGCTTGCCGTGTGTGTCGGCGCTTGCCTGGCGGCAGCGGCGGGTTTGAGCGCCGAACGGCGTGAAGGGACGCTGGGCCTGTTGTTGCTGACGCGGGTGCGGACTCTGGACTTGCTGCTGGGTAAGTTTGGTTCCGGCGGTCTGACCAGCGTTCTTGCGCTTTTGTCCCTCCTGCCGGTTTTCATGATCGCCTTGCTGGCCGGCGGCGTTACCGGTGGCGAAGCCTGGCGTTCGGCGCTGGCTCTGCTAAACGGGCTGTTCCTGGCCTTGGCGGTTGGCTTGTTCGCCGCCGCCAGTGCCGGCGACCCGGGAAAGGCGATTCGCCGCGCCGTCTGGCTCCTGGTGCTGGTTCAGGCCGGGCCGTTCTTGCTTTATGCGGTCACCGGGGCCTGGGTTTTCGCAGTGCCTAGCCTTTTGTTCGCCCTCCACAAGGCCGGTGACATTGCTTACCGGGCTTCTCCTGCCTTCTACTGGGGAGCATTGCTCGCGCAGCATTTGCTGGGTTGGGGGCTGCTGATTCAGGCGGGCCGGGCGCTGAGGCGAACCGGTTTTGATTCCGGCAGTCTGACGGGTGAGGCGGAGAGCCCAGGCGAACCCGTTCTGGCCGCGGTTGACCCGCGGCGCCGTCCTGAACCGCTCGAACGCGAGAGTGTTATTCCATGGCTGGTTAGACGTCAGCGCGGCATCCAGGCGGCGTTGTGGTGCGCGGCCTTGTTGGGGGTTTTGCATCCGGGCGCCTTTCTCCTGCTAAGCGGCGGACTCACTCCGCGGTCCGCCCTGTGGTACACCAGCCTTCCGACCATGGTGCTGGGGCTCGTTTCCGGTTGTCTGATCGCCTGGGCAGCAAGCCGCTTTTTTATCGAGTCGCGTCGCACGGGCGTTTTGGAATTGCTCCTGACGACCCCGCTGGGCGCGGAGCACGTTCTCTTTGGCCAACGGCGCGCGTTGCGCGGGCTGATTGCCGGGCCCTTGATTCTCCTGGGCCTGCCGCACCTGGCCGGCCTCATCACGTTGACGGCAATCAGCCCCTTTCCGGTGGCAAGTTGGAAGTATTATCAACTGGCTGGCAGCTTCCTGAGCTTGGTTAACATGGTGCTGGGAGTCTGGGCGCTGCTCTGGGTGGGCCTGTGGTTCGGACTCAAAGGCAGAACACAGGTCGCCGCGCTTGGATGGACGGTCGGGTTTGTGAAGGGAGTTCCCTACCTGCTGAGCCTTCTGCTGATGCCTTTGGTTTTCTGGCTCGTGCGCGCATGGGGGACGCACCTGCTTGTCTCCATGCTGATGCAATGCCTGCCGACACTAATCTACCTGGGCTTGATTCGGGCGGCCCGCTGCCTTCTGGTGCAGGAGCTCGCGCGGGGGACAGCGGGCGAGAACCGCCATCCCGCGAAGGCTCTTGGGCAGGCACTGCTGTCCGCAGCCGGGAGCGTACAAAAACTCCGCCATTGGACTCCTGCCGCGCCACTAAAAAACCATGAATCCTAAGACACACCTGGCCCTCTGCGGGGCGGTCTGCCCAATCCGCTTGTTCCCTGAGGGAGCGAGAAGATGGATTGCTCCTGCGCTGGCAAACCAGGCGCCCACGGGTTAGTATTTCCATCGCATGACCTTTCTGCCGATTGTTGCGCGCGAGCTGCGCATCGCATCGCGGCGCCCGGCCACGTATTGGATCCGGACGGGCGCGGCGGGTCTGATTCTTCTCCTCGGGGCCTGGTTTTTTCTCATGATGCAGCGGGAGGCGCCGCGGGAACTGGCGATGGTGCTGTTCAGTGTGACGACCGGTGCGGCTGTTCTTTACTGCCTGCTCAGCGGGGTCCGGGCGACCTCTGACTGTCTGAGCCAGGAGAAGCGGGAAGGAACGCTCGGGCTGCTGTTTCTGACGGACCTCAAGGGTTACGACGTGGTGCTGGGCAAGCTGGTGGCAAACTCGGTGAACGTCTTCTACGCCGTCCTGGCGGTTTTGCCGATGCTGGCGATCCCCTTGATGATGGGAGGGGTAACGGTTGGCCAGTACTGGCGGATGGCCCTGGTGGCGATGAACACCCTGTTCTTTTCGTTATCGGTTGGGATCGCGGTGTCGAGCCTGAGCCGCGATGCGCGGCGGGCGGCGGGATGGACCTTCCTGGTCTTGATCCTTGTGACGGGGCTTTTGCCGGCGTGCGCCGCCTGGCTGGCGTATGCGCAGAAATGGCCGCGGCTGGCCGAATGGCTTTATCTGCCCAGCCCGGGGTACAGCTACGTGCTGGCGTTCGATGCGTTTCGGTTCAAGCCGGGCGAGTTCTGGTGGTCGCTGGGCATCATTCACGGGCTGGCCTGGCTGGGGCTGGTCGTGGCCAGCCTGGTGGTGCCGCGGGCGTGGCAGGACCGGCCGGTGAACGGCACAAGCCGGCACAGACACTCGTGGTCGCATGAATGGACTTATGGGAACACCACGGAGCGGCGCACGTTCAGGTCGCGCTTCCTGGAAGTGAATCCCTTTTTCTGGCTGGCCTCGCGCGCGCGGTTGAAACCCGCCTATGTCTGGGCGGTTTTGGGCCTGCTGGCTTGCGGTTGGGTGTGGGGGCTTGCGAAATTCGGGCGGGACTGGCTCAACGAGGGAATTTATGTCACGACGGGGATCGTCTTGAATTTGTTGCTGAAAGGGTGGATGGCGTCGGAAGCCGGCCGGCAGTTGGCGGAGGAGCGCCAGCAGGGGACGCTCGAGTTATTGCTTTCGACGCCGATAAGCGTGCGCGAGATTTTGACCGGGCAGCGGCTTGCGCTGCAGCGGCAGTTCCTGGGGCCGACCGCATTCACGATTTTGTTGATGGGACTGTTTTATGTCGCCGGGCGGTCGGAGATGAACGGGGGGGACCGTGCGGCCTGGGCTGCTTTTTGGTTTGGCCTGCCGGTGATGCTGGTGGCGGACCTGGTGGCGTTGTATTGGGTCGGCATGTGGCAGGGCGTCTCGGCTCCGAATTGGAACCGGGCGGCCAGCACCACTGTGAGCCGGATTCTGGTCTTTCCCTGGGTGATTATCGCCGTGGTACTGTTGCTGGTCGCGCTTTCGAATACCAGGGTGGGGGGGCCGGAGCCGGGGTGGCAGTTTATGTTTTATCTTTGGTTCTTCGTGGGGATTGGGACGGATATTGGTTTTGCAGCGGCGGCCCGGCAGAAACTACTCACCGAGTTCCGCGAAATGGCGACGCGGCGGTATGAAACCCCTTCAAGTTGGTGGAAGCGGGTCGTGAGGTTCGAGTGAGAAAACCCAGGCGAGGCGCATTCGGGGGCTTCGCGCCGGACAATTGAATGATTGAGGCGGGTCGGCAGCTCGGGTAATCTCAAAGCGCAATGTTGATGGTTTGGCGTTGGATTCTAGCCCTGACACTCGTGGCGGGAGCCGTTCTCCGCCTGGAAGCGGCGGAACCGCCGAGCCCCGAGGAACGGGCCTTCATCGCGGCGGCGCAGGCTTTTCAGGGCGGTTTTTTTGAGCGGGCCGAAAAGGAGTGCGGGGCGTTTATTCAACAGTTTCCCAACTCGGCGCGAGTGCCGGAGGTGGCGCTGCTGCAGGCGCAGGCGCGGGTGCAACTTCGAAATTACGCGGGGGCGGTCGAGCTGCTGAGCGCGCGATTGGGCGGGGCGGGAACCTGGACGGACCAGTATCTGTTCTGGCTGGGGGAGGCCCACAACCGGCAGGAGCAGTATGCGCAGGCGGCCGACTATTTCGCGCGGCTGGTGCGGGAGCAGACGAATTCCACGCGGCGGTTGGAGGCGGCGGTGGCCGAAGCGGCGGCGCGGTCGAAACTGGCCCAGTGGCCGCAAGTGGTTGCACTGTTGCAGGACAGCAACAGCGTGGTCCAGATCACCGGGCGCTCGAATCCGACCAATGGGCTCGTGGTGCGGGGGCTGCTCTTGCTAAGCGAGGCGTATCTGGCCCAGGGCCAGTATCGGGCCGCCGAAGCAGCCTTACAGCCGCTGGCGGGGAAGACGCTGCATCCGCGGCTGGACTGGCAGCGGCAGCACGTGCTCTGCCGGATTCAGTTGGCGGAGAACCGGCCGGAAGAGGCCCTGGCCTGCAGCAGCAATCTGCTGGTGCTGGCCACAAGCGCGGGGCAGGCGCAATTGCTGGCGGACAGCGCGGCGTTTCGGGGCGGGGTGTTGGAGCGGCTGGGCCGGGCCGGCGAGGCGATCGCCGTTTACCAGAACAATTTACTCGACGGCGTGCCGGCCGAGCGTCAGCGCCAGGCGCTGTTGAAGATCGGCGCGCTGGCGCTGGGAGAAAAAGACCTGGCTCAAGCCACGGCAACCCTGGAACGGTTTTATGCGCAGCATCCGGCGGCGCCCGCCGCGGACCTGGCGCTGCTGACGGTGGGCGAATTGCGGTTGCGGCAGTATGTCGCGCTGGCGGAGAAGGCGGCGGCCGGCGGGGCGGGGGGCGCCAGCAACGCCGCCCTGGCGACCAACCTCATGGCGTCGGCCCAGGCGGCATTTACGGAATTTGTCTCGAAATTCCCTCAGAGCCCCTTGCTGGGAAAGGCGCAGCTCAATTTGGGCTGGTGTTGGTGGACCGAAAATCGTTGGCCCGAGAGCCGGGCGGCCTTCCAGGCGGCGACGACCAACCTGCCGTCGCCGTCGGTGGACCTGGCGGTGGCCCATTTCAAGCTGGGGGACGTTTGTTTCCAGGAGCAGGACTACACCAACGCCCTGGCCAACTACCGCGCGATTCGGGAAAAATTTGGCGGCCTGGAGGAGGTGCGGACCCACATGCTCGAGCCGGCGCTTTACCAGGAAGTGCGGGTGGCCCTGGCGGCGGGCGATGTCACCGCGGCGGCGCGCGCGCTCACCAACATTCTGGGGAGTTTTCCGGAGGGTTTTCACGCGGAGCGGGCGTTGTTGCTGGTGGGGAGCGAGCTGGGGCGGAAGGGCAATCCGGCGGCGGCGCGGCAATTGTTTGAGGACTTTCTGCAACGGGCGCCGAACGCGCCGCTGCTGCCGGAGCTGCGTTTGGGGGTGGCGCGCACCTACGAGCGGGAGGGGAAATGGAACGAAGTCATTGCCACGTATGACCAATGGCTGGGGCAGTTTACGAATCATGCCGCCCGGCCGCGGGCCGAGTATGACCGGGCGTGGGCGTGCTGGCAGGCCGGGCAGGAGACCAATGCCTTGAGCGGATTCACGAATTTCGTCGCGCAATATCCCACGCACGAGCTCGCGCCGCTGGCGCAGCGTTGGGTGGGGGATTACTACTTTCGCAACGGCGACCCCTTCCAGGCCGAGAAGAACTATCAATTGCTGTACAAAAGCACCAACTGGCCGCCGTCGCGGCTGACCTACGAGGCCCAGTTGTTGGCCGGCCGGGCGGCCATGGCGCGGCTGGGGTGGGAGGATGCGGACGACTATTTCACACAGTTGTATAACGACACCAACTGTCCCTACCTCGACCTCCGCGTGCAGGCGCTGTTTTGCTACGGAGACTACTGGATCAGCCGGGATTCGACCAATAAAGTGGCGGATTACGACCAGGCCATCGGCGCCTTTAACGGAATCGTGAGCCGCCACCCCACCAACCGTTTGGCGGTGTTGGCCCTGGGCAAGATTGCGAGTTGTTACCTGCAGCGCGCACTCACGTCCCAGGATTATGAACTGTCGCGGACCAATTTTCTGCAGGTGATCGCGGCGACCAACGCAGACGTCACCGCGCGCAGCATTGCGACGGTGGGGCTGGCGGTGGTGCTGGAAAAGCAGGCGGGGCTGGCGCGAACACCGGCGGAGCAGTTGGCCTTGAGAAAGCAGGCCCTGGATCATTACCTTGATGTTTTCTATCGCAAGGTGGTGCGCGAGGGGGAAACGCCCGATGAGTTCTGGACCCGGAAGGCGGGGTTGGACGCGGCGGCGCTAGCCGAGACCCTGCAGGACTGGGCAAGCGCGGTTCAGCTTTATCAGCAGTTGCAGGAAATGGTTCCCGCCCTGCGCCCGCGGCTCGAGAAGAACCTGTTGCGCGCGCGGGAGCAATTGGCGCGGGAGCGCGCGGCCGGGGCCTGAGCCGCGCGCACGCTGCGCAAATGGGAGATTGACAGGGTGAAGCGCCCTCTCTTAGTTTCTGCACGCAAAGAGCAATCGTGCTTTGCCCCCGAATTGGCGTTCGGGGATTTTTCTTGAATTATGGCCAACACAATACTAGTCGGCGCGCAATGGGGTGACGAAGGCAAAGGCAAGATCATTGACGTCCTCACCGAACAGGCGGACGTGGTGGTCCGCACCCAGGGCGGCAACAACGCCGGGCATACCGTCCATCTGAAGGGACAGAAGTACGTGCTGCATCTGGTGCCCTCCGGCATTTTGCGCAAGGGCAAGGTCTGCGTCATTGGCAACGGCGTGGTGGTGGACCCGGTGAGCCTGATGACCGAGATCGAAGGCTTGCGCAAACTCGGCGTGCGGATTCACAAAAACCTGTTTCTGAGCGAAACGGCCCATGTCGTGTTCCCTTACCACCGGGAGCTGGATGCGCAGCGCGAGACCCGCAAAGGGAAGCAAAAGATCGGCACCACCAAACGCGGCATCGGGCCCGCCTACGGGGACAAAGCCGCCCGGACGGGTCTGCGGGTGCTGGACCTGATCAAACCGGAACGATTCCGGGAACAGTTGGCGGTGCGGATCAGGGAAAACAACGAAGTGCTGAAAGCCTTCGGGGCAAAGCCCCTTTCGTTCAAAGAGGTTCATGAGACCTATCGCAAGGCGGGAGATTACCTGGCGCCGTTTGTGACCAACACCGTCGTGCTGCTGCACGAGGCCCTGCGGCGCGGCGACAATATCCTGTTCGAGGGCGCGCAGGGAACCTTCCTCGACATTGACCATGGCACGTATCCTTTTGTCACCTCGTCCAATACCACCGCCGGGGGCGCCTGCACCGGCTCGGGCATCCCGCCGCACCGCATGGACCGCGTGGTCGGCGTGATGAAAGCCTACACCACCCGCGTCGGCGAAGGGCCGCTGCCGACCGAGAACGCGGAAATTGCCGACATGCTGCACGCCATGGGCCGGGAATTTGGCGCGACGACCGGCCGGCCGCGGCGCTGCGGCTGGTTCGACGCGGTGGCCACACGCCACGCGGCCATGGTCAACGGCATAGACGACCTGGCGATTACCAACATTGATGGCCTGGACACGATGGAAACCCTCAAGGTGTGCATTGGTTACCGGTGCGGCCGCACCCGCTATGATTACGTGCCCAGCGACATCGAACTGCTCTCCCAATGCGAGCCGATCTACGCTGAGTTCCCGGGCTGGCGCACTCCCACCCATCGCGCGCGCAAGTGGCGGGACCTCCCTCCCAAAGCCCGGGCCTATCTCAAGGCGCTGGCCGAACTCACCGGGGCCAGTCTCGCCATCGCATCCGTCGGCCCCGGCCGCGAGCAAACGATCTTCGTCTAGGCCTATGCAGGCGCAGGCGGCTCACCTTTCCGCCGAAGCGAAAGCGTCGTTGCCACGGCACGTGGCGGTGATCATGGACGGCAACGGCCGCTGGGCGCGCCAGCGCCATCTCCCGCGGATTGAAGGACACCGGGCCGGCGCCGAGTCCGCGCGCGCCATCATCCGGGCCGCCGGCGAACTGGGCATCAAATACCTCACCCTTTACGCGTTTTCGGTCGAAAACTGGAATCGCCCCAAGGAAGAGGTGGACGCCCTGATGAAGTACCTGGTTCATTACCTGAAAACCGAAACCTCCGAGCTGAACAAAAACAATGTGCGGCTCGAGGTGATCGGACAGATTTACCGGCTGCCCGATGCGGTTCAGGAACACCTGAAAAAGGCGATGGCCACTCTGTCGCACAACAACGGCCTGACGTTGATCATGGCGCTGAGCTACGGAGGCCGCACCGAAATTGTCGAGGCGGCGCGCCGCCTCGCCGCGGAAATCAAGGCCGGCAAACTCGATCCGGACGACATCACCGAGCAGGTCTTCGCCCAGCACCTTTACACCCGCAACTTTCCGGATCCGGACCTGCTCATTCGCACCAGCGGCGAGATGCGCGTGAGCAATTTTCTGCTCTGGCAGATTTCCTACGCCGAGCTGGTGGTCACCCCGACCCTCTGGCCGGACTTTCGCAAGCCGCAATTCTACGCCGCTCTCGAGGAATACGCCCGCCGCCATCGGCGTTTTGGTGGCATTTGACCTCGCGGACCGCTCGCCCAAGGCTTCGTTCGTCCTCGGCTTCCCGCTCGAACCCGCAAGGCCTGGTCTTTCGTGATTGAGTTCGGCGGGAAAGCCGGCGGCCTCACTGCAGCCACGCGGTCCAGGCTGGGCGGGACCGGCGGACTGCTCATGGACGCGGGGATTACCAGACCCGCTTCAAGGTGTCGGTCAAACGGAGTGCGGCAAGGGCCAGCCTTCTTCGGGCAATCTCGTGTGCTTCCTTCGCATACTCCGGTTGTTTATGAGAAGCCACACCCAGCCGCGCGTTGCCATTCGAAAGGCCGCCTGCTATCCTTCTTCCATGGGACGTCAATGGTTGCATGCAAAACGCGCGGTCGCTTCGATGAAAAAAGCGCAGATGACCGGCAAGATCGTTCGCGAGATCATGGTCGCCGCGCGGATGGGCGGCCCCGATCCCGGCGCCAATGCCCGCCTGTTTGCCGCAGTCGAAAAGGCTCGCAAGGAAAGCGTCGCCCGCGACGTCATCGAGCGGGCCATCCGGAAAGGGGCGGGCATTGGCGAGGAGAAGGTGGTTATGGAGCATGTGACCTTCGAAGGCTATGCGCCCCACAAGGTGCCCGTGATCGTCGAGGTGTACACCGACAACGTCAACCGAACCGCCCCGGAAATCCGCAACCTGTTCCGCAAAGGCCAGCTCGGCACCAGCGGCAGCAATAAATTCCTCTTCGATGCCACCGGGATCGTCGAAGCCCATCACCCCGACCCCAACACAGACCGCGAAGCCGCGGCCATCGAAGCCGGCGCCAATGAAGTCGAGCCGCTGACTCACGACCAAAACGACGATATTCCGCCCGAGGCTGCCGGCGCCCGCTTTCTCACCGACCGCACGGCAGTCCACGCCGTTTCGCGCTGGCTGGCGCAAAACGGATGGACGGTGGTCACCAGCGAAATCGGTTATCTCGCCAAGACGTTTCCGGACCTGAGCGAGGCGCAGAAAGTGGAGGTGGGGGAATTCCTGCAGGCGCTCGAGGACCACGATGATGTGCACCGGGTCTGGGCGGCCCTGAAGTAGCGCCGCGCCGCGCCGCAGGAATGCGGGGTCGTTTTCCGGCGCTTGGGAAAACCACACCGTTCGCGGAACGGCCGTCTCGATCAGGGAACCGGCGTCCGGGGGTCACAGGCCGACG
>CAZVYG010000002.1:91090-145697 GCA_964631605.1 uncultured Verrucomicrobiota bacterium | reverse complement strand
GCGTGCCGTCGCTCCAATACTTCTTGCCGGAAATCACCTGCCAGTCGCGCTGGAAGCCGCCCCACATCCCAGACTGGAACCTCTTGGCCAAGGGGCGCTTGCAACCAACCCCAAGCCCCAGCGGGGCGGCATGTTTGTAGAATGCAACGGCCCCACCATTCATTCCCCAGTTTTTCGGCGGCGCGGCGCGGGCGGTCTCCGCACGGGCGGGCAGGAATGCTCGCGCTCCTTCGGCCCGGGGATGGAGCCGCGCCGCCGAAAAACCAAAAGACAAGGGGTGAGGAGGCCCGGGTGCTACAAACATTTCGCCCCGCTGGGGCTCCCCAAAGCACAAACCTGACCCGGAGGGCAGCGACGAAATCTCCGTCAGCCGGTTGAGGGAATCGTAGGCCTTGGTCGTCGTCATGCGCCACGCACCGTTGTTCGTAAAGCCAATTTGGCTCACCAGCGGGTTGTTGGCAAGGTAGGAAGGTGGGAGGGTGGAAGGCGAAACGGGACTATTCGATCATGGGACTATCGGACTATGGGACTAGAGTGAGGCGAGAAGGTGAGAAAGTGGGAAGGTGCGAAGGTGGGAATGTGGGAAGGTGCGAAGGTGGGAATGTGGGTCCAGCCGCTGGGAAACAGCGGCAGGGGACTGCCGCACTCCAAGACGCTTCGCGACCTTCACGTGCCCCCGGCCAACGCCCCAGCGTCCTGGACTGCGCCAGGCCTCTGGCGCTTTCGGTCCGGGGATGGCGCCGTGCCGCCGAAATACCGAGGAGGGTGGGGCTGTAGGGCTACAACCATCCGCCCTCGCCCAGCTCCGTCAGGAGCGACCTGTCTGTAGCACCGCACCCCAATCCCCGCCCAAGCGCCGTAGGAGCGGCATGCTGATAGAATGCAACAGGCCTGCCATAGTCTCAGAAAATCTCAGAAAACTAACCTCGCAGAAAATGGCCACTGCACGACAAGATCCGGCGAGCGTTGCTCACGACTGGAACGCCGACGGCACCGCTCCAAAGAAGAAAAGGAATCATAAACGCCTCCGCTTTACCCGGCCTAGGTATCCCCTCAGCTATAGGCACCTTGCCGAACGCTTGCACTCAGTCGCGCGCGCGGGGAAGGAAACAGGCGGCTGCCGCGGCGGGCAGGAAGAGAAACCCCGCATAAAAGAGGGCTGACCGATGGTCGCCGACCTTGGAGAACAAGCCGAAAAAGACGGTTCCAAACGCCGCGATGATCCGTCCAATGTTGTAGCAGAAGCCCGCACCGGTGGTGCGCAGCAGCGTCGGAAACAGCGGGGGCAGATACATCGTGAAAAGCGCGAAGGCGCCTTGGAAAAACCCGATGGACGGGAGCCACCACAGGATCGCCATGTGTTCCCGGGGCACATGATAGGCGCCGCACATTACCAGAAAATACGCGAGGAACATCCAGACAATTGTGGCGCGGTAGCCGATGAATCGGGCCACCCACGCGGCGAAAAAGTTGCCGAGGATGGACGATCCGATCACCAGGTACATGGCCGCGCTGGCCAGCTTGTTTTTGTCCGTGCTGGACCATTCCAACACCTCGGGCAGATTGCGCAGGTGCTGCTGGTGCCAGAACATAAAGGCCCAGTGGGCGGTCAGCGACACGCCGCAGACCGCGATCACCCAAAACGTCACGCGCTTCACTTCCCCTTTGAACAGGTCGCGCACCCGTGGTTCGTTGTGCCGCGCCGCCGCCTTGGCCTCGCGCCATTCCGCCGGCTCCGGCACCGCCCGCCGAATCCAAAACACCAGCAGCGCCGGCAGAACGCCCACCAGGAAAAGGTAACGGGGCGGCGCGGCGGCCAAAACAAAGTTTGCCAAACCCGCTCCCAGTATCCCCACATTGACGCCGGTTTGAAGCACTGCCGCGATCCACGGCCGCCATCGCCGCGGCCAGGTCTCGGATAGCAATGACGCGCCGACCGCCCATTCCCCCCCGATCCCCAGGGCGGCCAGAAAACGGAAAATCAACAAGTGCCACCACGCTTGGGCAAAGAACGACAGGCCGGTAAACGCCGCATACGTCAGAATGGTCAAACTCAGCGCTCGGGCCCGCCCCAGCCGGTCGCCGATCCGTCCGAAAAATCCGCCTCCCAGCGCCCAGCCGAGCAGAAACGCCCCCTGAATGAGGGAGCCGTAGTGTCCCACGCGCGGGTCGGTCGTTGAACCGGCGCCCAGCAGTTGCATGACGAACGGCGCCGCCACCAGCGTGTAGAGGTGCATGTCCAGCCCGTCGAACGTCCAGCCCAACCACGCCGCGACCCCCGAGCGCCATTGTTGCGGCGTCAGCGCGCGCAGGCCGCCAGACGTTTCCCCTGGGCTCGCCGCGCTTCCAGCCACTACTGCTGCCTGATCTTTATCCATTTCCAGGGCGCCCCGTTCGCAGAGCCGGTCCAGTTGCGCCTGTTGAAACCTCGTTACAATTGGTATTGCGGGATTTTGAGCAACTCGCCGTCCTTGAGCGCCGACTGGTGGGCGACAATGCCGGCGACGGTCATGTTGAGAGCCCAGGCGATATTCACCATCGGCTGGCGGTTTTGCAGCACTGCGGTTACAAACTCATCGGTCAAGTAACCGTGAGAGCCCCCGTGCCCTCCCGCGCTTACGCTCGGCGGCAGCGGTGGACGCCGCAGGGATGGCAGGTTCTTCTCCAGCCCCTCGTATTTGCCGTAAAACGAGCCTTTCTGACCCCGGATTCGGCCCATTTCGCCCGAAGCTCCCGGTGTATCCCAACTGACCGCCATGCGCGACATGCCTCCTTCGCTGGTGCGAAACAGGGCGATTTCGGTCCCAAACGAATTGCGGTAGCGGTTGTTCTCGGGGCGCAGATGCGAAACCACACTCGGCATCCCCATGCATGAGACTTCCGTAAAACTCCCTCCGGTCACACCAACGTAGTAGGCGTTCGAGTGCGTGGGATACCATTGCGGCGGAAGGCCGACCCGCCAATCCTTGTACGAGGGAATCGGCTCGGGCATGTAATGATAGTATTCACCTTCGGAATAGACCAGCTTGCCCAGCCCCCCCGCCGAGTAAATCCGCCGCATGGCATGGAGGTCCTCATGAAAACATGAGGTTTCGAACATCATGTAGGCTCGGCCGCTCTTCTTGACGGCTTGAAACAGTTGCTCGGCCTCCTCCAGCGACCCAAACACCGCCGGCACGGCTGAAGCCACATGCTTGCCGTGTTTGAGAACCTCGATGCAATGTCGCGCATGACTCGGGGCGTCGGTGGCCACAAACACCGCCTCGATGCGCTCATCTTTGACCAGCTCCTCCAGCGAAGGGTAGGTCTTGGAACAACGGCAGGCCTTGGCCAGTTGGACGCACCGGTCCTCAATCAAGTCGCTTACCGCCACCACCTCGACATTCGGATGGTCCTGAAAACCAAAAGCCGCGCCGAACTTGCAGACTCCATAGCCCACGATGCCGACCCGAAGCTTGCGGTCGGACACCGGCTTCCACCCTGCCGAGGCCTGCGGGTCTTCCGGCGCCCGCTCGAACCCTTGGATGGTTGCCTCGGCCGCGGTCGCAACTGCCGGCAGGCTCAGCGCCCCGGCGCCAAGACTCAGGCTCTTGAGAAAACCGCGTCTCGTCTGTTTGAAACTTGTCACTGTTGCAACCGCGGTCGGTCCTCCGGCTTGATGCGTTCGCGCTTTTGTTCGCATAGTCTGTAATTGGTTGCCGGCAATAATGCCTTGGGCCCGCCACGATGCCCAGACCTAATCGCTGCCAACCCGTACCGGGACCATCAGACCTTTGGGTCTCGGCGGCATGTTGGCAGAGTGCGACGGCTCCCAATTCCTTTGCTTGTTTTTCGAGGGCTTGGCGCGGGCGCTCTCGCCAAGAACGGGCAGGGATGGCCGCATGCCATTCTTCTGAGTGCAGGACATGACTCCCGTGCACCAGGGCAGCGGCGAGCCCTACGTCCAGCGCATGGAACGGTTGGCTCTCCAGCCAACCGTTGGCGGTGGGAAAATAGGTTGTTCCACTGTGGTATTATCCTACATTGATTGCGACGATGGCGTTTAGCGACTTTCCGAAAAACGAACCAAGTATTCAGTTGCTGCAACGGTCTCTCAGCCGGGGCCGGCTCGGTCACGCCTATTTGTTTGCCGGCGATTCCCTTGCCAACCTCGAGGCCGTCGCCCGCACCCTGGCCAAGGTATTGAACTGTCAACAGCCCCTGAAGGAAAACGGCGTGGCGGTGGATTGCTGCGACCAGTGCGTGAGCTGCCGAAAAATCGAGCACGAAAACCATGCTGATGTGTTATGGGTCCGGCCCGAATCCCGCTCCCGACAAATCCAAATCGGCCAACTGGTCTCGCGCGAAAACAGTCCGTCGCGTGTGATGTTGGACTTCGTCAACCTCAAACCCACCGAAAGCCAGTTCAAAGTCGGGATCATTGTGGCCGCGGACCGGATGAACGAGCAGGCCGCCAACGCCTTTCTCAAGACACTCGAAGAGCCTCCCGCCCAATCGGTGCTGATCCTTCTGACCACGGACCCTACGCGGCTGCTCGAAACCATTCTCTCTCGTTGCCTGCGTCTTACCTTTGGCGGAACCGGGCCTGTCCAGCCAGCCCCTGCGGACCTCGAGTGGCTGGGGGCTTTCGCATCCCTTGCCGCTGAAGGCCACAAAACTTTGTTCGGACGCTATCGCCTGCTTGACTTGTTGCTCCGGCGCCTCTCGGAACTGCGGCAGCAAATTGAATCCGACTTGAAACGCCGTTCGCCGCTGGAGAAGTACCCGGATGCAGATCAGGCTCTCCGGGACCAATGGGAGGAGGAGCTCAAGGCGGCGATCGAAGCGGAGTATCGGCGGCAGCGGGCGGATACCCTGGCATTGGTCCAGCAGTGGCTCCGAGAGGTGTGGCTTCACGCCCTGTTCGCTCATTCCGCCTCCTCGGCGGCCCGCCCTCACAGCAGCCACAAAGACCTCCTCGCGCTGCCTGAAGCCTCTGGCGCCGCCCAGGTCGCCCAGCGTCTCAAGCCCGGGGAAGCTGCCGATAATCTCGAACTCATCGAGGAACTGCAGCGATGGCTGCATACCAATGTCCAGGAAGCCCTGGCCCTCGAAGTCACTCTCCTCAAACTCCACCTCTGATGCCGCCCGGAATGAAATCGCATTCGGCACAGGCCGCGCCCCCGCCGGGACACACCGCCCTTCGCCTGATCTCCGTGCTGCTGGGCCTTTTCCTGGGCCTCTGTCTCCTGAAATTTGGCAATCCGCCAATCATGGAGAAATACGTCACTCCGCCCGGCAACATCTACGAGCTCTTGCTGGGTTTCCCCTGGCCGATTACCTGGGCCTATTTGAGCCTGGCCGTCTTATTGGTTCTGGGCTGGCGGGCCGCCCGATGGGAACTTCCCGCCCCCCGATGGCTTGCCCTGCTGCCTTTTTTCTGGCTCGGCTGGCAAGTGCTGGCCGAGATGGATTCGGTGGAACCCGTCCTCTCCATAGCAACCGTCCGCCACTTTATCGCCTGCCTCGCCTGCTATGCCCTGGGTCTGTTCTGCCTGGCGCCGCACGGCCCCCTTCGTGCCGGGTTCCTTGCCGCTTTGACCGCCGGCATTATGCTGGTGGTCATAACCGGCTGGGAACAACACTTTGGCGGGCTTGAAGCCTCCCGAAAATACTTCTTTCAATACCTCTACCCCGAACTGAAGGACGTGCCTCCGGAGTATCTTAAAAAAATCTCCAGCAATCGAATTTTTGCCACGCTTTTCTACCCCAACACTCTCGCGGGAGCCCTGTTGCTCGTCTATCCTCCCGTGCTCTGGTTTATCTGGAGCCTCGGAGGGCAGGGCCGGATGACGCTGCCCGCCCGAGCGACACTCTTGGCGATCGTGGCCGTTGGAGGCCTGGCTTGTTTGTATTGGTCGGGTTCCAAGGGGGGGTGGCTCATCGCCCTGGTGCTCGGCTTGTTTGCCCTTCAACGATCGCGACTCAGCCGGCAATTGAGAACCACCCTCATTCTAAGTGTCTTGGTGCTCGGGCTGGCAGGCTTCTTCTGGAAATACGCGGGCTTTTTCGAAAAAGGCGCCACCAGTGTTGGGGCTCGATTCGATTACTGGCGTGCGGCGGTTAAAACCGCTTGCGACCACCCCTTTCTTGGCACCGGTCCCGGCACTTTCGCCCTGGCCTACGAGAAGATTAAGCGTCCGGAATCAGAAATGGCCCGGCTGGTGCATAACGACTATCTCGAACAAGCGTCGGATTCGGGTTGGCCGGGCTTTCTGTTGTATTCGGCTTTTATCGCGGGCAGCTTGCTTGTCGCATGGCGAAGGATGGCCGGACCCGGCCCATTGGTGATGGATTCGGTTGCTGGACAGCGCTTTGCCGTGTGGCTCGGAGTTTTCGCCTGGGCCCTCCAGAGCCTGATCGAATTCGGGCTTTATATTCCAGCCTTGGCCTGGCCTGCCTTGCTCCTCCTGGGCTGGCTCCTGGGGCAGTCGCCAACGCCGGCTGGCTTTGCTGAAACCAATAGACAACCAGCCTTGGGCTGACTAGTCTGCGCTTGGCGATGAAAATCCTGTTCCTGAACGGACCAAACCTTAATCTGCTCGGACAGCGCGAGCCCGAGGTCTATGGCCGCACCACATTAGCCGATATCGAAGCGATGGTTCGGCAGCGAGCACGGGAGTTGGGTGTCGAGGTTGATTTCCGCCAGACCAACCTTGAAGGTGAGTTGGTCACTTGGATTCAAAAGGCCCGCGGGGAGTTCGAAGTGGTTGTTCTCAACGCCGCCGCCTACACCCACACCAGCCTCGCCGTTCGAGACGCAATTGCTGCTGCCGGCCTGCCCGTCATTGAGATCCACCTGTCAAACGTTCATGCCCGGGAAGAGTTCAGACACCGCTCACTGATTGCTCCTGTTTGCGTGGGGCAGATCACAGGATTTGGCCCTTTCTCCTATGTTTTGGCGGTTGACGCCGCTATTAACGTTAAAGCAGCCAAGAAAGGCCTCAATAAACCCAGGTAGCCCCTTTTTATCATGAGAATATCGGACTTGACCTCTCACAGGGATTTTCCTAATGTCCCCGGCAGTCTGATTTAACGGTCAAAGCAGTGTTCGAAAGTCGGTCACTGCTTTTTTGCTTATTTCGAGCAAAAAGTAAGTCGAAAAGACATAGTGGAAAACACTCTAACGATAAAAATCTCGTGGACCTAAAAGATATCAAAGCCATCATTGACCTGATGAAGAAGAACTCGGTCTCCGAGTTCGAGTTGGAGAAGCAAGACTTCAAAATCAGGCTGAAGCGGGGTATCAATGGTGGTTCGCCAGCCCTGCCAGCCTACGATGACCAGCCGCAAGCTGTGGCCTATCCGGTGGCTCCAGTGGCTCCAGTGGCTCCGGCTCCGCTTCCGACGCCATCGCTCCCGCCGCCTCCAGCCACCAACGAAACGGAGATCAAGTCTCCGATGATTGGCACCTTCTACCGGGCTCCTTCCCCGGAATCGGCTCCCTATGTTGAGGTTGGCACGGAGGTAAACCCTGAAACCGTGGTTTGCATCATCGAGGCGATGAAAGTCATGAACGAGATCAAAGCCGAGGCCAAAGGGGTCATTACCCAGGTAATGGTGGAAAACGCCAAGCCCGTCGAGTTCGGACAGCCGCTTTTCCGGATTCGCCCCGCCTGAGCCGCGACGGATCGTTCTCCTTGGATTATCTTTCCAGAACCCAACCGGCTCGAATCAGTCATGTTCGAAAAAATCCTGGTCGCCAATCGCGGAGAAATCGCGGTGCGCATCATTCGCGCCTGCAAGGAACTTAATATCCGCACCGTCGCCGTCTATTCCGAGGCGGACGCCAACTCGATGCACGTCCAGTTGGCCGACGAGGCGATTTGCATCGGCAAAGCCCCTGCCAACGAGAGCTACCTCCGCATTGACCGCATCGTCAGCGCCGCCGAAATCGCCGACGTGGACGCCATTCATCCGGGCTACGGTTTCCTTTCCGAAAACGCGCATTTCGCCGACGTCTGCGAAAGCTGCAACATCCGCTTCATCGGCCCCAGCTCGCGGGCCATGAACGCCCTCGAAGACAAGGCGGTCAGCCGCGCCCTCGCTCGCAAAGCCGGCGTCCCGACCCCGCCGGGATCCGATGGCGTTGTGGACACGGAGCAGGATGCCCTGGCGGTGGCCAAGCGAATTGGTTACCCGGTCATGATCAAGGCGGTGGCGGGGGGAGGCGGCCGCGGGATGCGCGTGGCGCACAACGATATTTCCCTCGTCAAAGGCTACTATACCGCCCGTTCCGAGGCCGAAAAGGCCTTTGGCAACTCGGGCGTTTACATCGAAAAATTCATCGAAAACCCCCACCACATCGAATTCCAGATTCTCGCCGACAACAAGGGGCACATCATTCACCTGGGTGAACGGGATTGCTCAATCCAGCGCCGCAACCAAAAAGTGGTCGAGGAAAGCCCTTCGCCGCTGATTGAAAACAAATACAAGAAGCTGCGCGAGAAAATGGGCAAGGCGGCGATTCGCATCGCCGAAGAGGCCAACTACACCAACGCGGG
Source organism: uncultured Verrucomicrobiota bacterium (assembly GCA_964631605.1). Classification (GTDB taxonomy): domain Bacteria; phylum Verrucomicrobiota; class Verrucomicrobiia; order Limisphaerales; family UBA8199; genus JARKQH01. The sequence continues at coordinate 137,154 of CAZVYG010000002.1, read as the reverse complement.
AACCGTCGAGTTCATTGTGGACAACCAGGGCAACTTTTATTTCCTCGAAGTCAACAAACGCATTCAGGTCGAGCACCCGGTCACCGAGGAGGTCACCGGCCTGGATCTGGTCCGCTACCAAATCCTACTGGCCATGGGCGAGCCGCTGCGACTGTCGCAAAGCGACGTCCAGTTCAAAGGACACGCCATCGAGTGCCGGATCAATGCCGAGGATCCCTTCGACGATTTCCGCCCCAGCCCCGGCCGCGTCGAAATGTATTATCAGCCCGGCGGACGTGGCGTCCGCGTGGACACTCACGCCTACGCCGGCTACATCATTCCACCCGCCTACGATTCCATGATCGGCAAGCTCATCACCTTTGGCAAAGACCGGCGCGAAGCCATGGACCGCATGAGCCGTGCCCTCGGCGAGTACATGATCACCGGCATCAAGACCACCATCGCTTTCCAGCAGGCCATCCTTCAAGACCCGAATTTCCGCCGCGGCGTTTACTCCACCAGCTTCATCGAGCAATTGCTCAGCGGCGCCCGCCGCGAGTTGATCGAGGAAAAAGCCTGAGCCCCGCCGCCTGCCGGCAGCCGCTCAGGGTTTTTCCCGGCGAATCCCCTGTTGACGCCCCTGGCGGTTTTGCTATGAATGGCTTGTTCGTTCAATGAACGCGCGTGTCGGTGTCAGAAGACAGATTGTCCGTGAACTTATTGAGTGACATTCAGTGATCCTGCCGGTGCAGTCCTCCCCACTTGCCTTTCTTGAGCGAACGTGAATAGCGTATGAATCCAAACAGGCTCTTCGTGGGCAACCTGTCCTACCAGACCATGGAAAACGACCTTCAGGACTATTTCTCCCAGGCCGGAGTCGTGACTTCTGTTCACCTGATGCTGGACAAGGTGACCGGCCGGTCGCGAGGTTTTGCTTTCGTTGAGTTCGCCACCGCCGAGGAGGCTGCCAAGGCGGTCGAGCAGTTTCATAATCAGCCGTTTCAGGGCCGGAACCTCACGGTTAACATCGCCCGGCCACGCGAGGAACGCGCCCCCCGGTCCTAACCGGCATCCGCGGCGGGTCGTCCGCACGCCACCAGCGCACTGAACCGAGGCCAGAGGCCGTCTTCCCCCGGCAGGCGCCAGCCACGGCTTGCCGGGTGGATTGACGACGTCTCCACGCCGGCTGTATTCCCTCGGGTGCCTGTCTGCGTTGGTCTTCTCGAATCGGAAAGCCGGAGAAAGCTCCCGGGGGGGGAAGGCCTCTGCGGGGAAGAGGTGGTTAACTCTCATACCCCCGGTTGACTGGCGCCAGGCATTCGAAGCGGCGCCCGGGCGCGGGGCCGCCTTTACAATGTCGGGCGGCATTTATTCCGTGAATCTTTCCTCATGAACCTGGCCAACGAGGACGGCGGCAGGAAGCGGGTGGGCCTCTGGCGCCCCGCAGGTCGCTGGAGAAATCCACATTTAAAAAGGTTGCCGTTCAGGTTTTGCAGCGTTAGGGTGCGTTGATTCGGTCCAACGCTGCAGAGAGGCCCTGCGGTGGGTGGCCCTGGTGTCCTATGAACAACAAAGCCCGACTCTCTCCGCCAATCTCCTCCCCAGGTACGAGGAGGGCCCGGTCCGCCGCCCGCTCGGCCAAAATTCATCCGGTCGTCATCTACCCCTTTGTGCAACCTCGGGATTTCACAGACCTCGAGGCGCTTTACCATCTGGTTGCCCGGCTGAACAATGATCGGACCAGGTACGCCCGGCCCATTACAGTCATGGACAAGAAGACTTGCCGGGCTCCCGCTTGCGCCAAAGCCTTGGCGAAGTTTCGCGCCCAGATGGTGGAGCCGAACTCCGACGTCCTGGATGCCTGGTGCGTGGACACCTGTCAAATGTGGTACGCGGGCCTGGGCCTGGCCCACGAACAGGGCCGTCCCGGCGATATCTATTGGCTGATTCCGGGGGATTTCAACTATGGCAGCGCCGTCGGACGCGAGGTCCTTGACCGCCTGCACGACCTGCCCGAAATCGTGCTCGAACTCAACCAGGACATCTGCATCGGGGAAATCGCCACCGACCATCGCAATTCAAAACAGTTGATTGACACCTACGGCACCTTTGCCTTGCTTTACAACTGGTTCCCGTCCGAAGGCCGGGAAATCCGCGAGTACACCGAGCGGCCGCGCTCCGAGTTTTTCGCCATCGAGCATCGGTTCCTCGGCAGTTCCTTGGTCCAGCGCTGGTATCCCTACGAACAGACCGTGGTCCTGCTCCTCCAGGCGGTGTTTCACAGAAAGAAAATCAGCCGGTTCTTCGTCGGCGATATCTCCGACCAGCCCGAAGGCGGAGAGTCGCTCACCTCCGCCATGCAGCAGGTTGAGCGCACGGAGCGTGTGCTCAAGAACGTCTGGCGCGACCGTCACCAGGCGCGCGGGAATTGGGTCCAGGAATACCGCAGCCTGGAAACCCAGTCGGATCGCGTGCGCCGCACCGCGCTGATGATCCTCGAGAACCTCCTGGGCTGATCCCTCTGGCAAAAAGCCCCGCCCGGGGTATGCTACTTAAGTTTTATGTCGTGGTCCGATTACCGTAAACCGCTTCGCGCGATCAATTTCATCTGTCATGCGCCCCAGGCCAAAAGCGTCAGCCTGGTGGGCGACTTCAACCAGTGGAACCCTTCGTCCCATCCGATGAAGCAAATGCCTGATCGCTCGTGGCTGCTCACCGTCGAACTGAAACACGGGCATCATCGTTACGCCTTTCTGGTGGATAACGTTCTGACTCTTGACCCCAAAGCCCAGGGGGTCACCCGCAGTGACAAAGGCGAACGGGTTTCGCTGGTGCCCGTAAGTTAGGCCGCGCCGCCCCGGCGCCGCTTCATCAAAGCCCGGCGGAGCGCGGCCTGCCCTCCACCCGGGAATCAGGGTTTGCGTCTGGGCGGGGCGTGGATTGCCTCCCCATGCAGGGTGTGAGCCGCTTCCATCCAGGCTTCGCTGAACGTCGGATGCGCGTGAATCGTGCGACCGAGCTCGCAGGCGGTAAACTCCCCCCGAATCGCCGCGGCCGCCTCCGCAATCAGTTCCGTCGCGTGCGGCCCCACCGCGGCCGCGCCCAGCAGTTGGTCCGTCGTCGCGTCAGCAATCCATTTGACAAAACCGGCTGTTTGGCCGGTGGCCAGCGCCTTGCCCAGCGCGGCAAAGCGAAATTTTCCGGTCTTGACCGGACGCTGAAGTTTCCTGGCCTCCTCTTCGCTCAGGCCGACCGTCCCGATTTCGGGCGCGGTGAAAATCACATTGGGGACGAGGGTTTCGTGGCTTCTGGGCCTGGCGGCGACGGCGTTTTCGGCGGCGCAAAGGCCCTGGGCGGTGGCGTAGTGAGCCAGTTGAGTTTTGCCGGTGACATCGCCAATGGCGAAGATCGAGGGAACGCGGGTGCGGCAACAGGCGTCCGCGGGGATGAAGCCCTGCTCGTTGGTTTCGAGTCCGGCGTTCCGGAGTTCCAGGCCGGTCGTGACGGGTTTTCGCCCCACGGCGCTGAGCAGGAGATCGGCCCGCAACGTCTCGTCGCCAAACCGGCCCCGCACGGCGTCCTCGTCAGCCTCAATATCCTCAAGGGCTTTGCCCGTGAGGATCCGGATTCCAAGGTTCTTCTCCATGGCCGTTCGGACCTCGCGGCGAACGTCCGCGTCCAGGAGCAGGAGGATGTCCGCGAGCAGTTCGACGAGGGTCACCTTCACGCCCAGCAGGGCCGCCATGCAGGCCAGCTCGCAGCCGATGAATCCGCCTCCCAAAACCAGCATCGTTTCAGGCAATTCGGTTCTAGCGAGAAACGCCCGGCTCTCAACCACGCGCGGATGCCGCGGCAGGAAACCAGGCAGGGCGGAGGTCGAACCCGTGGCCAGGATGATTTTTTTGGCCCCCAGCAGAGTGCTGTCCCCCAGCGACAGGGTTTGGCGGTCTTTGAACGCGGCGCTGCCGGTAAAGAGTTTGACCCCATTTCCAGCGAGCAGTTGCTTGATCCCGGTTTGAAGCTGGCGAACGACCTGGTTCTTGTGAGCAATCAGGGCCGCGTAGTCCACCGACGCATTCTGCACGCGGATGCCCAAGGCCCCGGCATGTTTGATTTGGGCAAAGGTGTCCGCGGCCGCAATCAGTGTTTTGGTTGGAATACAGCCCCAATTGAGGCAGGTGCCCCCCAGTTGCTCCTTTTCCACCAGGGCAACCGAGGCCCCGAGTTGCGCGCCGCGGATGGCGGCTGGATAGCCGCCGGGCCCGGCGCCAATAACGACCAGATCGAAGTGTTCCATATCAATTGCTTTGTTGTTGCGGTTGCCGCGTCCGGGCGAACAGCAGGCCCGCCCGCGCCGCGGAGAGTTAACTGAATTCCGACTTTAGTTTGTGTTGCGCCTCAACCACCAGGTCGCACAGCTCGGCTTTGCGTCCGGGCGGCTCGTCCCGTCCCGGCCACAGTTCCGCCAGCGTCGCGCGGGCGTCCTCACCGCCGGCAATCGTCTCCAGCGCGGCGGCCACCCCGAGCGCGAAACGCCAGGGCCGCACGCCCGCGTCCAGCGCCAGCCGCATGGTGCCAACCAGCCGGTCCTCCCAACCCAGTTTGCGCCGCGGGTCGCGGATAACGCGTTCAACACGATCCCGCAAGTGGGGATTGGTCATGCGCTCCAGCAAATCCTCCGCGTAGGCGCGGTAACCGGCGGGAGTAAACAGCGGGTCCAAACCGCCGTGGCGCGCTATCAGCGGCGCCCCCGATTCCTCCAGAAAGGCGTCTCGCCCGAGGTTCATAAGCTGCGCGTCCCTGCCCACCTCCGACATCAGCTCATAGCCTTTTCGTCTGGCCAGGAATCCCAGCAGCGCGTGAACCGCGTTGTGGCCGTACAGTTTGGCTTCTTCAAAGGGGACCAAGTCCGGCTTTTCGACAAATACGGTGATTCCGCGCCTGAAATCCGGCAGCGTGATGCGCGAAATGAGAATCCGGTTGAATTCCTCGACCAGAAAGGCCTGGGGCAAATCGGGTGCCAACGAGGCAAGGCCCGCGCCGCTGACCACCCCACTCATTTTGCCGATAACTGTATTGAGGAATTGGACTCGCCTTGAGCCCTGGACTGCCAACCCCGCCCGTGAGCCTGAGCCCTGCCGGTGATGGTGGCAGAGACCCTCGAGGATTTCAGCCGCATGATTATGGTTTTCAGCGGTGTAGATGACACAAGACGGCAGGTCCGTGTGGCGGAGTTTTTCCTCGATTGCGCCTGCAAGCAGCCGGGCCACCGACGGCTCGCCGCGGTCGTAGAACTCAACACTGGGCAGCGCGGTGGCTATCTCCGAAGCCTCAGCCAGCGCGGCGGCCAGGCTCCGGGCGTCTTCAGACACCGCTGGATTGAAGATCTCCACTCCCCGAACCTCCACGGTCTCGATGCCGCTGCGGGTGGCGATATTGACGCGGTACACGCCGCCGGCGCGACGCACGGCTTCCACCGTCCGCGACACGATTTCGGCCACCACCAGGCGCTGGAAGTTGCCCGAACGGAAGGCCTCATACAGAAACAAACCGCTCTGGATGGCGCCAAAGCCGAAACCGACAAAGGTTTGGGGAGTCGCCGCCATGCTCCGCTGCTCAGGCCGTCAGCAGCTTCCAAAGTTCAAGGTTCTCAAGTTTGTGTTTGATCGCATTGATAAACCGCGCAGCCATCGCGCCGTCAATCAGCCGGTGATCCGACGAGAGTGTCATCTTCATCACCGAGCGAATCACAATCTTCTCTTCCCGAACCACGGGCTTCCGCACGGTGCTGGAGACGGCCAGAATGGCGGCTTCACCCGGGTTGATGATGGCCGTGAAATTCTCCACGTCCAGCATGCCCATGTTTGAGATGGTGAAGGTGCTGCCGGTCATCTCGTCCGGACCCAGCTTCCCGGCGCGCGCTTTCTCCGCCAATTCCCTGGACCGGGCGTTGATCTCCGCCAGCGTCAACTGGTCGGCGTCGCGAATCACCGGCACCACCAGCCCCTGTTCGAGCGACACGGCCAGACCAAGGTGAACGCGGCTGTTCCAACGAACGCTCTGGCCATCGGTCGAACTGTTGAGGTCGGGAAACTCCTTGAGCGTGAGCACCACCGCCTGCGAAATGAAATCAGTTACGGTGTAAGGGGCCCCGGCCTCCTTCAGACGCGCCCGAAAACCTGTCAACTCGGTCATGTCCACCTCAACGGTGACGAAAAAGTGGGGGGCGGTAACCACACTCTGGGTGAGACGCTGCGCAATGATTTGCCGCATCCGGCTCATCGGCTTGGGCCGTTCGGCCAGCGCCCGTTCGACATCCGCCACCGTGATGCGGCCCCCGTCACCGGTGCCCTGAATGGCAAGGATGTCGAGCTGGTTGGCCGATGCAATTTGTTTGGCAGCGGGGGAAATCCGCAACCGGTCATAGCCCTTCGCCTGAAGATAGGCGCGAACATCCTTCTCGACGATGCGTCCGCCGGGGCCCGAGCCGGTGATTCGTTTGGGATCAATCACCGCATTTCGAGCCAGCGCGGCGGCGCGGGGGCTGATGCGGAGCCGCCCTGGCGCCAGCGGCGGGGCGGGGGGCGGCGCGAACCTCGAACCTTGAACCTCGAACTTGGAACCCTGCACCGGGCTCGGGGCGGGCGCGGCCGCCGATGGCAAGGCTGTCCTTGCCGGCGCAGCCTGAACCTCGGCAGACTTCGGCGCAGCCTTGGAATCCGCTACGGCAGGCGGGGCAGGGGGGGCGGCCACCTGCGGGATGGCTTCCCCGGGCTGGCCCAAAAAACCCACCGTGCTTTGGACCGGCACGCTGACTCCAGGCTTCACCAGAATCTTGAGCAGTGTGCCCGCCTCGAAACTCTCGACTTCCATGACCGACTTATCGGTCTCGACGGTGAACAAAATGTCGCCCTTGGCCACCGGGTCGCCCTCTTTCTTGCACCACTCGACAATGGCGCTTTCTTCGGTCATTTGCCCGAACTTGGGCATGATGATGGGAGTAGCCATGGGAAGCCTTAAAGAATGGCGTTGGCGGCGGCCAGGATGTCGTTCGCGTTGGGCAGAAAGGCCGCCTCGAGAATGTGGGATTGGGGTGCGATGCCGTTCTTGGCGCCGACCCGTTTGACCGGCGCGTCGAGGTAGTCGAACGCCTCGTCTTGAATCGTGGAGGCAATTTCGGCGGTGTAACTGCCGATGTGCACCGCCTGGCTGGCCACGACGCAACGCCCCGTCTTCTGCACCGAACGCAGCACCGTTTCCAGATCCAGCGGCACCAGACTGCGCAGGTCAATCACCTCGGCGCTGACTCCTTTCTCGGCTCTTAGCTTTTCCGCGGCCTTCAGACAGTCATGCACCACCGGACCCCATGCCACCAAGGTAATGTCACTGCCCTCGAGTTTCACGTCGGCCACGCCCAGCGGAACCAGGTACTCGCCCTCCGGCACAGGGCCTTTCATGCCATAAAGCGCCTGGGACTCCACAAACAAAACCGGATTGTTGTCCCGGATGGCGGCCTTTAACATGCCTTTGGCATCGTAAGGAGTTGCCGGATAAACGACATACAGGCCGGGAATATGGCAGAACATGGATTCGAGCGTCTGGGAATGCTGCCCGCCATAGCCCTTGCCGGCGCCGGCTGAGGCTCGAATGACCAGCGGCACCTCCGTTTGGGCCCCGCTCATGTAATGCCACTTCGCCGCCTGGTTGCTGATCTGGTCCGACGACATCAGCGCAAAGTCAAAATACATCAGCTCCACCACCGGCCGGAGGCCGTTCATGGCCGCCCCGCAGCCCGTGCCGCAAATGCAGGCCTCGCTGATGGGCGTGTTAAAAACCCGGCTGCGTCCAAACGCCTCGAGCAGCCCCTTGGTAACCTTGAACGCTCCGCCGTAATCCGCCACGTCCTCGCCGTAGAAAATCACGCGGCGGTCCCGGGCCATCTCCTGCGCCAACGCCTCTTTTAGCGCGTCCTTGTAGGTGATTTCCCCGTTGACGCGCTTGATCTCCGGCAGCGGCCCCACCAGCGGCGGATTCGCAAATTCGGGAGGAACGGTTTCGCACTTCGTGTCGGTGTACATGAAGGTTAACACCTCCTCGGCCGCCGGGTCAGCCGCCGCGGCCGCGCGTTTGGCGGCACGGGCATTGCGCTCAGCCACCCGCTTTTCGATCGCGGCGATGCCCGCGGCATCGAGCACCTGGGCCGCCAGCAGTTCCTTCTTGTAGGACTCGACCGCGTCAATGGATTTCCAGGCTGCCTCCTCTTCTTTGGTGCGGTATTCGTTGCGGGGATCGCTCAGCGAATGCCCCCAATACCGGTAACAATCCACATCCAGCAGAACCGGGCCCTTTCCCTCGCGGCAGAGCTTGGCCGCCCGACTCACCGCGTCGCGGACCGCCAGGACGTTCATGCCGTTGACCACCTCGGCATGCATGTTGTTGTTGGCAAAACCGGCCGCGCGTCGCGCCAGCCGGTCCACTCCCATCACCTCGTCATCGCTGCGATGGGTCATGCCGTAGTGATTGTTGCAGATCAGGAAAATGATCGGCAACCCGCCTTTCAGAACGTCCGCGAGATGATTGGTAAACTGCGCCTGGGCGGCGAAGTTGAGAGATTCGAGCACCACGCCGTTGGCATACGCGCCGTCCCCCGCGAAGCAGCAAACGACATTGCCGCGCTGCAGATAGCGGTTGGCCAGGGCCGCTCCCGTCGCGATCGGCACGCCGCCTCCCACGATCGCATTGGCTCCCAGGTGGCCGACGGTAAAGTCCGCAATGTGCATCGAACCGCCACGACCCCGGCAATAGCCGTCGTCCTTGCCAAACAACTCGCAAATCGTCCGGTAAACGTGCTCCTCGAGCGCGGCCTCGACCAGCTCCTCCCGGGTGTTGGCGCCGCAGTTGGGCACCCGCCGGCGGAGCTGTTCCTCGGTCATCTGCCGAATCGCAACCGTCCCCTTGGCCAGGCTTTCCCCGTGGCCCCGGTGCGTGCTGGTGATGTTGTCCGCCAGCCGCAGCGCGGCGCAGGCCCCGGCCGCGGTGCCTTCCTGCCCGACGGAAACATGGGTGGGACCCCGGTAGTTGAAGTCGCGGATCGGCTCATAGGCGCCGGAGCGGAGCTTGACGATCATTTCCTCCAGCTCGCGGATGACCAGCATGTCCTCCAGGATCGCCACCGCTTCCACCGCGGTGATCGTCCCCGCCGCCAGCTCGGTCTGGAGGTTGCCCTTGTAGGTGTAGGCCGGGATCCGGCCGCAGTCTATTTCATACGGCTCCAAACGGGGCCGCGAATTGCTCAAGTAGATGGGTGATTTGTTCATGTGCGTTTAAAATTCGTCCGTCAAGCGCGAAGCAATTTGGGGCCTTTTTTCACGAGCGCCCGCGCAAAAGCGCCGTCCACCTGCCGGTCGGTGATGACCACGTGAACCTCGCTCCACGATCCGGCTCGCGCGAAGGAGACCTTGCCGGCTTTTGAACTGTCGGCCAGCAGAATCACCTGCCGCGCCTGGCGCATGACCAGTTGCTTGGTAAAGGCTTCGCTCGGGTCGGTTGTGGTCAGACCTTCCTCCAGCGCAAACCCGATCGTGCCCATGAACGCCTTGTCCAGGTGCAGCTCCCCCAGCAACAGCCGCGTCAGCGGCCCGACCAGCGTTTGCGACAGACGTCGGAGCTCCCCGCCAATGAGAATCAGGCGCGGGCCCCGCCCCGAAAGCTCCAGCGCCGCTTGCAGCGAATTGGTCACGACCGTTAGGTTCGTGCGGTCCCGCAACAGGCGCGCCAATTCCAAAACGGTGCTCCCACCGTCGAGGTAAATGGTGTCGCCGGACCCGACCATCCCCGCCGCCGCCTCGGCAATCCGCCGCTTTTCCCGCGCCGCCAGCGACCGCTTGTCCGCGAACAGCGGTTCATCCAGCCGGCTCTCCACGCTGACCGCGCCCCCATGCACCCGGCGAATCGCGCCGCGGCGCTCCAGTTCATCCAAATCCCGCCGCACCGTGGCCGCGGACACACGCAGCTCCCGACACAAATCCTCGACGCGAATGACGCCCCGCTCGCGAATCAGCGCGCGAAGGGCATCCCAGCGTTGCGGCGCCAGCGTCTTGTTGTCGGTTGCAGCCATGGTCAGCATCTGATCGAATATGATTGAATCTAGCGCAAATGTGAATTGAATCAATCACAATCTTTCAAAGGCAGACCCAGGTTCTGCCGCCCCCCGGAAGGGGAGAGGACTGATGGATGGCAACGCCCGATCCGAAGTTGGACTTGCGGACGTGCCGGGGAGGGTGATTATATGCCGCAACGTATCGGGTGTATCCCGGTCCATTCGGTTGAATTCGCCCGGCAGCAGTTGCCGGCTGGCGAGTGGGTCCGCAAATGCGCCCGCGATAAGAGAAAACTATGAAAGCCCAAATGAAAGTTGTTGTCACCCTGTGCCTAGCGGCAGCGGTCGCTTGTGTCATCACCGCCTGCGGCAAGACCGATTCAGGCAGCGGCGCTTCGCCGGACGCGAAACCGGAGTCCTCCGGCGCCGACGTTTCCAAAAACCTGGGCGCCGCCGCGAAGGAAACCCTCGATCAAGCGGCCAAGGTCGCGGCGGAACACAAGGCCGAGGTCCAGCAGGTGATGAGCAACGTCGCCGCTTCGGCCCAGACGGCGGCCGCCGAGGCAACCTCACAGGCCCAGACTTTGATCAGCCAGGCCACCAGCCTGATCTCCGAAAAGAAGTTCCAGGATGCCTCCCAAATCCTGCAGCAGCTCGCCAACCTCAAGCTCACCCCCGAACAACAAAAGCTCGTGGATGACCTGAAGGCAAAAATTCAGGCGGGTCTCGCCGGCAGCGGACTACCGAATGTCCTGGGCGGTAAAAAGTGAATTTTCCACCCGAAGGATTCGCGGCCGAAGTGTTTTCCCGCTGCAAAAGTCAACAACCGCAATCAAAGACCAAACTACGAACTAAGGCAATACCCATACAAACAGAAAGCTCATGAAGATCCAAACCTGCATTATCGGAATGATGGCGCTCGGGCTAGGTCTGGCCGCGTTCGGACAGGCGGCGACCGAGGAAAAGAAGAAGTCCACCTGGGACAGCAGCGCCGCCCTGGGCCTGACCTTGACGGAGGGCAACAGTCGCACGCTACAGATCAACGGCCAGATTCAAAGCAACAAGAAATGGGACCAGAACGAGATCAACCTGGGAGCCGACGGCACCTACGGCAAGGATCGGGGAGAAAAAAGCGCGGAATCCTTGCGGGGCTACGGCCAATACAACCGCTTGTTCAGCGACCGACTCTTCGGCTACCTGCGGGTGGATGCCTTGCATGATGCCATCGCGGACATCGAGTATCGCGTGGGGATCAGCCCTGGCGCCGGTTACTACTTTATCAAGAAGGAAAACACCAGTCTTCGCGGCGAGGTCGGTCCGGGCGTCATCTTTGAGAAACAAGGCGACGACTCGGAGACCTATATGACCCTGCGGTTCGCCGAGCGCTTCGATCACAAGTTGAACGAGCGGTCAAAAATTTGGCAGACGCTCGAGTTTCTCCCCCAAGTGGATGACTGGGAGAACTTCATTATTAACGCCGAAATCGGCCTTGAGACCGCCATTACCAAGAGCCTCAGCCAGCGCACCTACATCCAGAACACCTATGACAACCAGCCGGCGCCGGACCGCCGCAAGAACGACGTTAAATTGGTCGCTGCCATCGCCTACAAATTCTGAGCCCAGCGGCTCAACTTGTTCCTCCGCGACCCCGGTCATCCGCTGGCCGGGGTCTTTCTTTTTCCACTGGAAGAAACCGCCTCGACAAACCGGTGGATTCAACTAGCTTTGAACTTCAAGACTATGACCGACCCGCGATATCAAAAGCTGGCCCGATTGTTGGTGGATTATTCAACCCGCCTGAAACGGGGTGACCACGTCCTGTTGGACATGATAGATGTTCCCGACGAGTTCACCATTCAACTCGTGCGCGAGGCACGGCGGGCGGGAGCGATTCCCATCGTCGAAGTGCGCCACACCCGCGTCAACCGCGAGTTGCTCCGTGAAACCAACAACACGCACGCCGGCCTGGTCTGCGACATCGAATTGGCGCGCATGAAGAAAATGCAGGCCTACATCGCGGTGCGAGGCAGTGCCAATGCCAACGAAAACGCGGATGTGCCCAGCGACCGAATGGCGCTGTATTCGCGTGTCACCCGGCCGGTTCTGAATTACCGGGTGGGAAAAACTCGCTGGTGCGTCTTGCGCTGGCCCACGCCCAGCATGGCCCAGGGCGCCGGCATGAGCACCGAGGCGTTTGAAAACCTCTATTTCGACGTCTGCACCATGAATTACCAAAAGATGGCCAGAGCCATGGTCCCCCTCGAACGCCGGATGAAAAAGACCGACCAGGTTCACGTAAAGGGGCCGGGTACCGACCTGAAGTTCAGCCTCAAAGGCATTGGCGCCAAAATGTGCAAGGGCGATCGGAACATCCCGGACGGCGAGGTCTTCTCCTGTCCCGTCCGCACCTCGGTCAATGGCGTGATTCAATTTAATACGCCGACTCTTTACTCGGGCACACGCTTCGAAAATGTTCGCCTTGAGTTCAAACAGGGCAAGATCGTCAACGCCACCTGCAATAATTCCCGGCGCTTGAACGAGATTCTTGATACCGATCCCGGCGCACGTTACACGGGCGAGTTTTCCCTCGGTTTCAATCCCTACATCCTCCATCCCATGTGCGACATTCTCTTCGACGAGAAGATCGCAGGCTCCCTCCACCTCACTCCCGGCCAGGCTTACAAAGAATGCGATAACGGCAACCGCTCGGCCGTTCATTGGGATATGGTGCTCATTCAGCGGCCCGACTGGGGCGGCGGAGAGATCTGGTTCGACGGCGAGCTCATTCGCAAAGATGGCAAGTTCATTCCCCGGGACCTGCGCCCACTGAATCCGGAAAACCTCAAGCGTTAGGTCCCCCGGGTTGGCGTCATGCCCAGCCGCGTTCTGTTGATCAGTCCGAACCGATGCTCGGTTCCCGACCCGGTTTTTCCCCTGGGCCTGGCGCATTTAGGCGCAGCCTTGCGCCAGGCGGGACATCAGGTTCGCTGGCACGACGCGTTGGTGGCCTCCCCGCCGCTGGAAGCCCTCCTGTCAGAGTTCCAACCTCACTTGGTGGGCATTTCCCTGCGCAATGTGGACAACGTGCTGTTGCGCACACAGGAGGTTTATTTCGAGGAATTACACTCCCTCTGCTCCCGGATTCGGCGAATCGCGCGCTGTCCAATCGTTCTAGGCGGCAGTGGATTCAGCATCTTTCCCGAGGTCTTGTTGCGCTGGTCCGGAGCCGATTACGGCATCTGCGGGGCAGGGGAGGAGCCATTGGTTTCCCTGATCGAGGCACTCGAATCCGGCTCTGACGGCGGCGCCATCCCCGGCCTGGTTTTTTCGGCCAACGGCGCTGTGCGCCTGAACCCGCCGCGGTGGTTAAAACCTGCGCTGCCCCTGACGGATGACGACCTGCCGGCCGAAGTGGTCTCCTATTATTTGAAAACCACCGGCACCCTTAATCTCCAGACTCAGCGAGGGTGCTCCTTCCGTTGCTGTTATTGCACCTATCCACTGATCGAGGGGCGGGCGCACCTGCGCCGGCCCCCCGAGGAAATCGCCGACGACTTTGCTCAGGCGGCGCGGCTTGGCGCCCGCTGTCTCTTTGTGGTGGACTCCGTCTTTAATTCCTCGCCCCGGCACGTGCAGGAAACCTGCGAAGCCATCCTGCGACGCAACGTTCGTCTGCCCTGGGCCTGTTTCTTGCGCCCGCAGGCCTTGAACGCCGACCTCATGAACCTGATGGCCCGCGCCGGACTCACTTACGTGGAGTTCGGTTCAGACAGTCTTTCGGACGACGTTCTGGCGGCCTACCACAAAGGCCTTCACTTTGAGGATATCCGCCATGCTCACCAGCTCGCCCGAGAAGCTGGAATTGATTCCTGCCACTTCCTGATTTGCGGCGGGCCGGGCGAGACCGCCCAGACTCTCCGCCAGAATTTTGAACGTTCGGAGCAGCTCGAAGGCGCCGTGTTCATGACGGTGGTGGGCATGCGGGTTTATCCCGGCACCCCTTTGTTTGAGCGGGCTCTTGCAGAAGGCCGCTTCAGTCCCGACACGAGCCTGTTGCAGCCGGTGTATTATGTTTCGCCAGCCCTGACGGCTGAAGAAATCACCGAACAACTCACCGCCTTCGCCCAGCGGTCTCCCAACTGGATTGTGGGCGATCCCTCGCCGGCCTTTGCGAACATGGTTCGGCGCCTGCGGGAGCGGGGGGTGGTGGGACCTTTGTGGAGTTATGTGGCGATGATCCAGCGCCTTTGGCCCACGGGGTTCACCTGGGCGACGGCAAGCCCGGCTGTCTGATTTGCTGCCATGCTTTTTCCCCAGCCACCTCGGCCCAAGATCCCTCCCCGGGTTGTAGTGACGGGGGCGGGAATTGTCACGGCCCTGGGCTGCGGCTGGCGCGCCAACGCCGACGGCTTTCGCGAGGGACGGATCGGGTTCCGTCCCGTGCGCCATTTTGATGTCAGCCGACAGCGGGTTAAGACGGCGGCCGAGGTGGACCTGCCGGCCGCGCTGCCCGTTTGCCGCCTGGATTCCCGCCGCCTGAGGCGTCAGACGCGGGCCGACCATTTGCTGCTGCTGGCCGCGGTGGAGGCCTGGCAGCAGTGCGGCTGGGAGGCGTCGGACTCACTCCCCCTTGTGCTGGGCACCACTGCGGCGGGCATGGCGTTGGGTGAGGTTTATTATCAGCACGCCCTGCAACAGCCGCGCCGGCAGCGAGGGCAGCCGACGCGTGCCCTGCATTACCAGGCCCAAGCGCAGGCCCGCGACCTGGCTGAGGCACTGGGCTTCTCAGGACCCGTCACTGTAATCTCCAACGCCTGCGCCACTGGCGCCAACGCCATCGGCCACGCCTGGGAATTGCTCCGCGCCGGCGTCTGGTCTCGCGCCCTGACCGGGGGATACGACGCCCTGAGCCCCATGCTGTTCGCCGGATTCGATGCGCTCCAGTCGCTGTCTCCCACCACTTGCCGCCCCTTTGACGCCCGCCGCGACGGCCTGGCCCTGGGTGAAGGCGCTGCCGTCCTGGCGCTCGAAACGCTCGAGTCCGCGCGGCGCCGCGGCGCCCCAATCCTGGGCGAGGTGATTGGCTACGGAACCACCATTGACCTCCATCACCTGACGCAGCCTCATCCGGAGGGCGAGGCGGCCTTCCGGTCCATGACGCTGGCCTGCGCCAGCGCGGGCGTCGCCCCTGAAAACGTGGACTATCTCAACGCTCATGGCACCGGCACGCCGCTCAACGATGCGGCGGAAGCCCTTGCCATCAACCGCTGGGCCGGTTCGCGGGCGGCCACCCTCCCCGTCAGCTCCACCAAAGCCAGTGTCGGTCACCTGCTCGGCGCCGCCGGAGCGGTGGAAGCGGTGATCTGTCTGATGACGCTCCGCGAGCAGTTTCTCCCTCCCGAACGCGCCCTGGAAACGGTGGATCCGCTTTGCCATTTCCCTGTGGTCCGCGAACCACGGGAAGGTCCGATTCAGATCGCACTATCCAACTCGTTCGGTTTCGGCGGTGTGAATGCCACTTTGATTTTCAGACGATGGAGCTGACACAACCCAGGCTTTTTATTTCCGGCCTTGGGGCCGTCTCGCCCGCCGGCTGGACTGTCGCCGCGCTCTTGCAAGCCGTCAGTCGCGACCAGCCCATTCCCGCCCAGCCCGCGGACCGCCCCGGCTGGGGTCAGTCCTTGAAAGTTTGCGCCGTCCCCCCGCCACCACAGCGTCCGTCTTTCCTGACCCACCCGCGTTTGCGCCGAGTCAGCCCTCTCACCCATTACGCCGCGGCAGCCACGTTGGAAGCGGTCGCCGGCCTCTCCAACGAAGTCCGTGAACGCGGGCTTGGGCTGATTTTTTGTCTCCAGATTGGCCCGGTTCAATACGCGGCGCGTTTCCTGCACGAAGTCCTTGAGGACCCCGCCACCGCCAGCCCTTTGCTGTTTCCAGAAACGGTATTTTCCGCTCCCGCGAGCCATGTGGCCGCCTTGGTGGGGCAGCCGCCGTTGGTTCACACGCTGCTGGGCGACCCGGGCGTCTTTCTGCACGGCGTGGCCATGGCGGCCGGATGGCTGGCAGCAGAGAAGGTGTCAGCCTGCGTGGTGGTGAGCACGGAAGAGTTGAACTGGGTGCAGGCGGACGCGATTCGGCATTTCGATCGGGCGGCCGTGTTCAGCGGCGGAGCCGCCGCAGTGTGTCTAAGTTTGAACCCCGAGGACAGCCTTGGCGCGGCCTTTGCCACCATCACCGACCCTCACCCCGTCACTGGGGAGCATCGCCAGCGGGACGCCGCTGATGCGATGCGCCGCCAGCTTGGGTCGGGCCGCCCGGGGGAGTTGTTGTGCGACGGTGTTGGTGGGGCGCCCCGCCTGTCAAGAGCGGAGGCGGATGCCTGGCAGGATTGGGTGGGGCCGCGGGTAAGTCCGAAGCGGGTATTGGGCGAAGGATTGGTGGCAGCGGCCGGCTGGCAGATGGTCTTGGCCGCGGCCAAGGTGGCGGCCAGTGAACACGAGACCGCAGTGGTAAGCGTAGTCACCTGCGCCCGGGAGGCCATTGGAGCGCGATTGGTTCGAACGTCGGTCCGCGGTCAGCTTTCCGCGAAGTAATTCAGCGTCAGCCAATAATGGCAGGCGCTTCCAACCATTTCGATCAGCGCCTCGAAATTGACCGGTTTCACCAGGTAGGAGTTGGCGCCCGAATCGTAGGCGCGCTTCACATCGTTCACATGGTTTGAGGAGGTCAGCACGATCACCGGAATCCGGCGGAACCGTTCCTGCTTGCGCATCCACTGGAGCACTTCAAAGCCGTTGAGTCGCGGCATTTTCAGATCCAGCAGCACCAATTGGGGCCGGGGATGGCGCTCGCGGTCGCCGAAATGATTCTCGCCCCGGAAATAAGCGAGGGCTTCCTCGCCATCCGGCACGGTCTCCAGCCTCGGATGACACGCGATTCGGCGGCAGGCGTGTTGGATCAGCAGGACGTCGTTCGGGTCGTCCTCGACGTGCAGAATCGTTCCGCAGTTGTCAGAGCAAACAGGCATTCTCAGCGCCCAAGATAAAACACCTTGACCCCAAAAACAAGCACGGCTCGACCCCACGCGTTGACTCACGCCAAAACCTTACCCAAGAGGAGTGTGGTTTTGCCCACCAAGCCCTAACAACGTTTCCGGTTTTCATTCGCGTCAAAGGGCGTACACTGATGGTGAATGAATCGAAAAACGCGCTCGGCTGGCCTGACGTGGGCGGGTGTATTGCTGGGCAGCCTCCTTTCTTTGCCGGCGGCGGATCAACCGCAATGGGGCCAGGCCTGGTCCCGGAATCAGGTCTCCCTCGAGCGCGGTTTACCTGCCACCTTCGATCCCACCTCTGGCACCAATTTGCTCTGGTCAGTGGAACTCGGCACCGAAACCCACGGTTCACCAATCGTAGCCGGAGGCCGGGTTTACATCGGCACCAATAACGGGCATCCGCGGGACGCCCGTCACCAAGGCGACCGGGGCGTCCTGTTCTGCCTGGATGAACGCGACGGCCGCCTGCTTTGGCAGTTGGTCGTGCCGAAACGGACCGGGGATATTTACCTGGACTGGCCCAACAGTGGCATTTGCTCGCCGGCGACCGTGGAAGGCGACCGGGTTTACCTCGTCAACAACCGGGGTGAGGTGGTCTGCCTGGATGCGCGAGGAATGGCCGACGGCAACCAGGGCCCCTTTGTGGAGGAGGCCTCGCACGCCCTGCCACAATCAGACACGACGCCGTCCGGCGCGATTCCCCCTTGCGGCCCCTTGGACGCGGACATCCTGTGGCTTTTCGATCTTACTGACGGTGCCGGGATTTATTCCCATGACGCCGCGCACAGTTCCATTCTGGTGCGGGGCGACCACCTTTATCTCAACACCGGCACGGGCGTGGATAATACCCATCGAAAGATCCGAACACCCGGCGCGCCCAGCCTGGTGGTTCTGGACAAGCACACCGGCCGGTTGCTGGCACGGGAACAGGAAGGTATCGCGCCCAACATTTTCCACTCCACGTGGTCTTCGCCGTCGTTGGGGGAGGTGCAGGGGCGCCCGCTGGTTTTCTTCGCCGCGGGCAACGGGGTGCTCTACGCGTTCGAGCCTTTGGACCCCAATCCAGCCCGCGTGCCAGCCGTTCTCACCAAGCTCTGGTCATTCGATTTCGACCCGGAAAGCCCGAAAACCAACGTGCACCGCTACGTGGGGAATCGGCGCGAAAGCCCCAGCAACTTCTACGGCATGCCTGTGTTCGATAACAACCGCATCTACCTGGCCGGTGGGGGGGACATTTGGTGGGGCAAAAGGGAGGCGTGGTTGAAATGCGTGCGCGCGGACGCACCGGAGGCCGCCGCCACCAATCGGTTGGCCTGGTCCTATTCCCTCCAGAAGCATGTGCTTTCGACCCCCGCCTTATGGAACGGCATGGTGTTCATCGCCGACTGCGGCCCCACGCTGCATTGCGTGGATGCCGAAACCGGCCTCGCACTTTGGACTCATGCCTTGGAGGGCGAGGTGTGGGCCTCGCCCCTGGTCGCGGATGAGAAGGTCTATCTGGGCACGCGCCGCGGCCATTTCTACGTTTTCGCCGCCAGCCGCGAAAAGCGGTTGCTTAACACCCTCTCTCTGGGCAGTCCTGTAAGCGCTACCGCGACTGCCGCCAATGGTGTGCTATACGTCGCCACCATGAACCGGCTCTACGCGGCAAAGGAAGGCGTCCGAACTGCGCGGAGCCCGCTTCCTGAGACCTGACTCACTGCACGAACGACGTCCAACGCCTGCGGCCTCGATTCGCGGCAGACCGCCCCGTTCTCCCCGCCGTAGCCTCCCTTCTCAGGGAACGTCGGCTGTCTCGACCTCAAAATCGTCGAATAACGTTACCGCATCGGCTTTGGTCCAAAGACCCATCTTGCCCGCGTCGGAAATCGTCGCGTCCTCGGCTTGGAACAACTGCCGGTCGTCGAGGAATACGGTAAAGACCGAGCCCCGGGCCTCCACGCGCAGCGTATGCCAGTCCTTCCCCATGGGGGCGACCTTGACCCCGTAGGTGCGGCCCTTGCCGCGCAGCGGCAGGTCGGTGCGTATGCCTTGGACCATCTTGTAAGCAACGACGTTGTCCTCCAGCGGATTGGCGCGAACGATGTAATGATTCTTTTCGTCCTGATACCGCCAGACAAAACCGCCGCCCTGGTCATGGGCGCCGCTCACAGCTTTCCAGCGCACTCGTAAATTCACATTGGTGCACTGGATCATGTCCACCACCGCAAGGTTGAAGTGTTTGTTTGGATTGCCGGATTCCACTTGGGCCAGCACCTTGCCCTCGGCGGTCTCCCGCACCTCCCAGCGGGCCCTTCCGTCTCCAAAGTGCTGCTGTGACCACCCCGCCGGCAGCGCCCCGGCAGGCTCTCCCTCGAAGTCAAACCGCCATTTCCGCTGCTGAGCGAGATTTGCTGCGCTGCCGGCTGCCGCGGCTCTTGCCAACAATCCGCGGCTGCGCATCCATTCCGCCGCCCGGTCGGGCCAGGTGGTGACGGGTGCGTCGGTCCGGCGCAGACCGTAGCCGTGACCGCCGCGATCGTACACGTGCAACTCCCAAGGCACCCCGGCGCGGCGCAATGCCAGCCCGTAATACATCACGTTTTCGACCCGCACCGGATCATCCTGGGCCATGACCATGAAGGTCGGCGGAACATTCGAATTGAGGATCAGCTCCGGCGCAATCGCATCGGATTTCTCCTTTACGGTCAGGTAGGCTGGATAAATCAGCAGCGTGAAATCCGGCCGGCAACCGGCCGCGTCGGCGGCGTCCACCGCCGGATAACTCCGTTCCGAGAACCGGGTGCTCAGCGTGGCCGCCAGATGGCCGCCGGCTGAAAAACCCAGCACGCCGATGCGGTCCGCGGCGATGCCCCACTCTCCGGCGCGGTGACGCAGCAGACTCAGCGCCCGCTGGGCGTCCTGCAAGGGCGGTTCGTGTTTCTCCAGGCCGGGGCGCTTCGGCACACGATATTTCAGCAGCGCCGCCGTCACCCCAAGGGAATTAAGCCAGTCGCAAACCTCCTCGCCTTCCAGGTCCCAGGCCAAAATATTGTAACCTCCGCCCGGACATACCAACACCGCCGTGCCCGTGGCCTTTTCTGGCGGAGGAGTGTAAATGGAAACGGTGGGCAGCGCGATGTTGCCCAGGCGGACAACCGGCCGTCCTGCCACCTCGCGATCCGAAGCCTTGGTCACATTGGTTTCGACGCCGGTGACTCCCTCTTCACCGGGAACCGGCCCGGGCCAAAGCGGTTCCACCGCTTGCGGGGTTCCACCCAGCGCGGCCAGCACGGATGCCAGCGCGGAGACACCGCCAAACCACAAACCGACATTTCGGAGCCGGCGCATGGACTTCAGTTTCAGATGACCGTGCCGTCGGGGATGATGCCGTTCTTGGGAATGATGACGATGCCGTCGCGGATGTAGTAGAGCGGATGATCCACTGTTTCCGCTTTGCCGGTCGGCGAGATGACCACGTTGTCCCCGATGCGGGCGTTCTTGTCCACGATCGTGTTTTCGATGCGGGTGTTGACTCCCACCCCGATCCGCGGTTTGCCGGCCTGCTGATGCGCCAGAATGGACTCCTGCGACTCGTAGTAGTCGCTGCCCAGCATAATGGTGCGGTGCAGAACCGACCCTGCTCCCACGATACACCGCAGCCCGATGATGCTCTGGGAAATGGTCGCGTAGTTCAGAATGCAACCGTCGCTAATCACCGCATGATCAATCTTGGCGCCATTGATTTTCGACCCCGGCAGGAACCGGGGCCGGCTGAAGATCGGCGCGCTCATGTCGAAGAAATTGAAGCGCGGCAGTTCGCTGGTCAGGTCGAGGTTGGCCTCGAAAAACGCGCGAATGGTGCCGATGTCCTCCCAGTAGTCCTGAAAGACGAACGCAAACACGCGGTAATGGGGAATGGCGTCCGGAATGATGTGCTTGCCAAAATCGGTGAGGTTATTGTCCAGCAGCTTGAAAATCACGTCGCGCTTGAACACATAGATTCCCATCGAGGCCAGGAAAAACTCGCCCTCGCCCCGAATGCCCAGCCGTTCGTACCACGACGGATCCAACCGCAGCGAGTCCTGAACCGCGGGATCCTTGGGCTTCTCCACAAAACGCGTGATTCGGCAATCCGCCTCCATTTGCATAATGCCCAGCGCCGGCACCTCGGGCCGCCGCACCGGGATCGTGGAGATGGTGACGTCGGCATTGTTTTCGATGTGGTGATTGATGATGTGTCGGAAATCCATCCGGTACAACTGGTCTCCGCTCAGAATCAGCAGGTGCTCCCAATCGTGGTTGCGGAAATGGATCACGTTCTTGCGCACGGCATCTGCCGTCCCCTGGTACCACGACGTGTCCTGGTAGGTCTGCTCCGCCGCCAGAATTTCGACAAATCCCCCCGTGAAATGATCGAACTTATAGGACTGGGAAATGTGTCGGTGCAGCGAGGCCGAATTGAATTGGGTCAATAGGTAAATGCGGCGCAGGCCGGAGTTGATGCAATTCGAGATCGGGACGTCCACCAGCCGGTACTTTCCGGCCAAAGGAACAGCGGGCTTCGAGCGCTCCTTGGTTAGCGGGAACAGCCGGGTACCCTGGCCCCCTCCCATGATAACCGAGAGAACGTTGCTGGTATTTACCGATTGGCGGCCGGTTCTTGACATATCATTGTCCTTCGTTGTTCTGGACCTGACTCTTTTTTAACGCCATGAACGGGACCAGGCAAGCAGCTTCGCATTCTCTGCAGTCGAAAGTCCTGCTCCGAGACAACGCCGGGCGCCATCCTCGAGACTCGCAAGCGATCCTGTAGGGCCGCTTGACCCGCGCGCCGCTGCGCCTGCCCAGAGCGATGATGGAATCTTGGCCATGGATTGGCTGGCAGCCGCGCCCCCCTCTGCTCCCGGGTCTGTTCCTTCCGGGCTTGTGAAGAACCTGTGACTAAGGTTCAATAACTCCGGGTTGTTACTCGAACCCGAATTGCGTTTGGTAGTAAGATGATTGATGCCATTAGCGACAGCGCCGTTCCGGCCTCCGATTTGAAGCGGAGTCCCCGCCGTCCGCCATCCGCCCCCGAGGGGGGGCGGGTTGACCGGTTGCCGCCGCATTCCCCTGAAGCGGAGCAGGGGGTGCTTGGCTGCATTCTCCTGGCCCCGAATGAGTCCATGGGTGAGTGCCTCGAAAAGCTCAAGCCGGGGGCCGAGGTGTTCTACGACCTGCGCCACCAGACCATTTTCGGCGTGCTGGCCGACATGTATGACGCGCGCGAGGCGATTGACCTGATCACCCTCCAGCAGCGGCTAAAGGACCGGCAATTGTTGGAACAGGTCGGCGGCATCACCTATCTGGCCACCCTGCCGGACAAGGTGCCATCGGCGGCCAACCTGAGTTACTACCTCGACATCGTTCGCGAGAAGCATTTGCTGCGGAAGATGATCCGTGTTTGCACCGAGGTGGTGGGCCGGGTTTATGACCACGAGGGGGAGGTGGATGTGCTCCTGGATGAAGTCGAGCGGGATGTCCTGCGGATCAGCGAATCCCGTGTGCAGGACCACGCTAATACCATCAAGGAGCTGGTCAAGAAGGCCATCAACACCATCGAGGATTATCATCAGCGTCAGGGCATGCTCACCGGCATCGCCACCGGCTTCCCCGACCTGGACAAAATGACCAGCGGACTGCACGGGGGCGAAATGATTGTCATCGCGGCCCGCCCTTCGATGGGCAAAACCTCCCTGGCGATGAACATTGCCGAGCACGTGGCAGTGGACTTGAAACTCCCCGTAGGCGTGTTCAGCCTGGAAATGACCTCCGAGTCCCTGGTGCTGCGGATGCTCTGCTCCCGTTCCCGCGTCAACCTGCGCAACGTCCGCGAGGGTTTTCTCGCCGAGCGCGATTTTCCCAAGCTGACCGGCGCGGCCGGCACCCTGGCGAGCGCTCCCTTGTTCATTGACGATTCGGGCGGCCTCTCCATCCTCCAGCTTCGCGCCAAGGCCCGCCGCATGTCCCAGCAGTACGGCATCAAGCTTTTCGTCATTGACTACCTTCAGCTCCTGCATTCTACTTCGCGCCGTGCGGAAAACCGGCAACAGGAAATCGCCGATATCTCCAACGGCATCAAGGCGTTGGCCAAGGAATTGAATGTGCCGGTGATTGTCCTGAGCCAGTTGAACCGCGAACTCGAGCGCGAAAAGAACCGGAAACCGCGCATGTCCGACCTGCGCGAGTCCGGCGCCATCGAGCAGGACGCGGACCTGGTCGGCCTTTTGTACAAGCCCAATGCGGATGACGAGGAAGCCGCGGCCGCCACCGAGGAAGACGCCGTGCCTGTCAACCTCTTGATTGCCAAGCAGCGCAATGGGCCGACCGGCGATGTGCATTTGACCTTCTTGAAACCCTTTACACGGTTTGAAAGCGCCGCCAAAGTAGGCGACGAAGATATGCCTAACTGACCCATCCCATGATGAGATTCCTGTTCTGCGCGTGCGCAGGGTTGCTGATGATGGCGGGCTTGCCCATGGGGGCGCAGCCGGCTCCGCCCAAGGTGGCCGGCATAGAGATTAAATTCGTCGGACCCCAGTCGGTCAGCGAAGAGTTGATTCGCTCCAACATCCGCGTCAAGCCCGGCGATCCTTACCTTCGCACCGCCGTGGATGACGACGTGCGCAACCTTTACAGCACCGGCCTGTTTTACAATATCCAGGTCTCCGAAACCACCTCCACCAACGGCGTCACCCTGACCTATATCGTGCAGGGCAAGCCCCGCCTGGTCGAAATCAAATTCCAGGGAAATAAGAAATACCGGGACGCCAAGCTGTTGAAAAAAATCTCCTCAAAAGTCGAGGAGCCCCTGGATGAGCGGAAGCTCTTCACCGACACCCAGGAAATCCAAACGCTTTACCAGAAAGCCGGTTACCAACGGACCGAAGTCAAGTACGTGGTCAGCATTGACGAGGCGGCCGGGCGGGGAACCGTCACATTTGAGATCACCGAGAGTCCCAAGTTGAAGATCGCCGAGGTCCAGTTCGTGGGCGCCAGTGCTTTCCCGGAGAAACAGTTGCGCAAGGTCGTCAAAACCCGCAAGCACTGGATGTTTTCCTGGATTACCGGCAGTGGTTATCTCAAGGATGACCAGTTACAGGACGACCGCGAAAAGCTCGCCGACTTCTATCGCAACAAGGGATACATTGATTTCGAGCTTAAAGACGTCCAAACCGAGCAGCTCTCGCCCCGCACCCTGGTGGTCCGCTTTATCATCGAGGAAGGCCGCCAATACCATGTCGGCTCGGTCAAGTTCGAAGGCAACAAGATTTTCAGCTATGCCGAAATAACCAATGGGCTTCAGCGCGTGCATGCCATGAAGCGGGGCAAAGCCAAGCTCGGCCCCAATGGGCTGCCGATGGATGTCGGCGATGTATTCAGCCCCAAGGGCCTCGCCCAGGACTCCGAAGCGGTCGAGGATTTCTATGGCTCCAAGGGTTACATTGATGTCGGGACCGGCCGGAATCTGAACGTCGTCAGAATCCCCAATACCGAAACCGGCACCATGGACCTGGAATTCCGCATCCAGGAGGGCCAGCAAGCCTTTATCGAAAAAATCGAAATCCGCGGCAATACCAAGACCAAAGACCGGGTCATCCGGCGCGAGCTGGCCGTCTCGCCAGGCGAGGTCTTCGACATGGTCCGGGTCAAACGGAGCCGCCAGCGGCTCGAAGGCTTGCAGTATTTCGAGAAAGTGGACGCGCGCCCCGAACCTACGGTTGTTCCCAACCGCCGCGACCTGGTCATCGGTGTGGACGAGAAAAACACCGGCAACCTCACCATGGGCGCGGGGTTCAGCTCGGTGGACTCGATAGTGGGCTTTGCCGAGATCAGTCAGGGCAACTTCGACCTGTTTCATCCCCCGACGTTCACCGGCGGCGGCCAGAAACTCCGGTTGCGAATGCAACTCGGCACCCAACGGCAGGATTACCTTGCCTCGTTCATCGAGCCTTGGTTCCTGGGGCGCAAGCTGGCCTTGGGTGTGGACCTCTATTACCGAGATCTCGGCTATGAAAGCCCGGGCGACGTTTACGATGTGACTCGCGGCGGCGGCCGCGTCAGCCTCACTCGCGCCCTGGGCAGCGATTTCCTCATCGGCAGCGTCAATTATACCCTCGAGGACGTCGGTATCCTGCTCGAGAACGGCTACTTCGCCTTCAACACCCCACCCTCGATTTATGCCGAGCGCGGACACAGCCTCCTCTCGCGGGTGGGCGCTTCGCTGGCCTACGATACCCGCAATAGCGTTCAACTGCCCGACAAAGGGCAGCGCACGGAGCTGAGCGGGGAGGTCGTGGGCGGCCCCTTTGGGGGCGAAAAGGACTTCTACAAACTCGAACTTAAAACGGCCTGGTATTTCAAAGGCCTGGCCAAAGGCCACGTTTTGGAGCTGGTCGGCCGCACGGGCGTGGCCGAAGCGTATGGCTCGGACGAAAGCGTCCCCTTCTACGAACGCTTCTACCTTGGAGGGCTTTACAGTCTCCGCGGCTTCGAGTACCGCAGTATCAGCCCCCGCGAGCTCTATTTCGACGAACCGGTGGGGGGCAACACCTATTGGTTTGGCACCGCGGAATACAGCATCCCCATCATCGAACGACTGCGTTTCGCGGTCTTTTACGACATTGGCGCCGTCAACGTGGATTCCTACGACTTCAGCGCCAGTAATTTCAGTGACAACTGGGGTGTTGGCCTCCGGCTCAACCTTCCCATTGGCCCCTTGCGCCTGGACTATGGGGTGCCGATCCACCACGACGAATACAGCAGCGGCTCCGGACGCTTCCAGTTTGGCGTGGGCTACACCCGGGAATTCTAAGTCTGAACAAATTCTCCGCCCACCTGTCCTATCACAGGCATGAATTGTTGCGCCCAGCGCTTTTGGCAGGCGTTTGGGGCTTTGGCACTTTTGAATTGGCGCGGTCTCCGCAATATGCTTTTCTGTTGAACAGTTTATGAAACATCTCTTGATCAGAATGATGGCCGGTATGCTGCTGGCCGGTTTTTTAAGTCTCTCCGCTTATGGGCAGAGTCGCATCGCCACCATTGATTTGGGCAAGGTCTTTGAGAACTACTGGAAGACCAAACAGGCGCAAAACATCGTTAAAGAGCGCCGGGCGGATATCGAGAAGGAATTCAATAACATGGTCCAGGACCGCAAAACGGCCAGGGAAGAATACGATAAACTGATGGTTGACGCCAACGACCCGGCCGTCAGCGCCGAGGAGCGCGAGAAGCGCAAACGCGCCGCCGAGGACAAGCTCAAATACTTGCGGGACCAGGAAGAAGTCATGCAACAGTATCAACGGCAGGCTGCCGTGACAATTGAGGAGCAGACCAAGCGCCTGCGGGAGAACATCCTGACGGAAATTCGCACCATCGTGACGGCGCGGGCCAAGTCCGCCGCTTACTCCCTGGTGATTGACAGCGCCGCCGAGAGTGTCAATCGCACGCCGGTCGTCCTTTATAACAACAACGAACACGACCTGACCCAGGACGTTCTCAAGGAATTGAACGCCAC
This sequence comes from uncultured Verrucomicrobiota bacterium, assembly GCA_964631605.1. Lineage (GTDB taxonomy): Bacteria > Verrucomicrobiota > Verrucomicrobiia > Limisphaerales > UBA8199 > JARKQH01. Next base: position 110,484 of record CAZVYG010000002.1, on the reverse strand, counting down.
TGCGCCGGCGTCCGACAGCAAGCCTGACGCCTCAGCCGGCGGCAAGAAGTAGCGGGCTTTGCGGCAGGCAGCGCACCCACAACCCGCCGGCGGTGGGTGGCCGCCTACACCGGTCAGCTTTGACTCAGCCGCTGAACCGGCTTTTCAAAAAAGCGGCGGTGCGCCTCCTGCAAAATGGCCGGGATTCGGTCCGCAAAGGGGCTCTGCCTCAGGCATGGCTGAAGGCTGCGGGCGTTGACATGGGCCGCGTTTTCACCCGGGAACCAGTGGTCGGCCTGACCCAGGAGGTTGTAGCGCATCTTCGCCCACCCCACCAGGTCCAGTGACGTTGCATAGGTCCACAAGCGCAGAATCTCCAGCAGGTTCACCTCGCCCGGCACGTCCACATACTGTGGCAGTCCCTCAGACCAACGCGCGCACCAGTCGGCGCCCAGCACCCGCTCCATCTCCGCCCGGAGACGCCGCTCGATCGGGGGCACCACGTCGTCCAGGCGCTCATAGTACCTCAAGCCGGCCACGTGCTCGTCAAAGTCGGACGGTCGGCTCACGCCGCAGCTTAAAGTGTGGACCTCTGGCCGCGAGAGGCAGTAAAGATCGTTGAACTGCATCGGGGTGAGCGGCGCGCATAGGTCCATCAGTTTGCGGGGCGGTTCGTAAAGTTTGCCGCCCTTGTCGTTTGGACTGATGATAAACACCCCCATGTCCAATCGCCGGGCGGCCTCCACAGCCGGCCAATTCAGCTCGTTCACGAAATACCAATGGAGGTTGACGTAATCAAATTCGCCCGTCTCCACGGCTTCGAGGATGACATCGGTTGTGGCATGGGTTGAGAAGCCCAGGAATCGCGCGCGCCCTTCCCTCTGCAGCCGCCGGGCGGCTGCCAGGCAGCCGTTGGGCTTCAGCGCCCACTCCAGGAGTTGGCGATTGTTGATGCCGTGCAACGCCAGGAGATCCACATGCTCCAGCCCAATATACCCCAGCGACGTTTCAAAGGTTTGAACAAACTCGGCCGGTGTTTCCTTCGGAGTCACCTTGGTCTGCACGATGATTTTGTCCCGAGGGAGCTTGGGCAGAATCCGGCCCAGTTGCATCTCCGAGGTGCCATAACCGCGCGCGGTTTCAATATGGTGAATGCCCAGCTCCAGGGCCCGGTGGATGCAGGCTTCGAGGTTCGCCTGGTTGTCTGCCGGGATTTCGTGCCATGGCGTATCCTGCCACTTATACTGGTAGCGCATTCCGCCACAGGATATCACCGGCATCGAAAGCCCTGTTCGTCCAAACCTTCGGTAATACATCGGCTTCAGCCTAAACCCCGACCCCACGCCGGGCAAGTCCACCGCCGCGCAAAAAACCCTCCCTCGCCCCTCGCACACAGCCGCCGCCTTGCTGGCCCAAACCCGGCGCGGTTGGCAGCCTACTCGTAGCGCAGGGCTTGAATCGGATGTAACTGCGCGGCCTTCCAGGCCGGAAACAATCCCGCAAAGATTCCGACCGCGGCGCTGAAAGCGACGGCGATCACCATGGCTTGCGGTGTAATGACGGGTGCGTTGGCCGTTGGAGTAATCAACTCCAGCACCCGCACAAATCCGTACGAAGTCACCACGCCGAGGGCGGCGCCCAGCAACGCGATCACGATGCTTTCGATCAGCACCTGGGTAAAGATGGCCAGGCCGGTCGCGCCAACCGCTTTGCAAATCCCGATCTCGCGAATCCGCTCGTTAATGCTCGCCAGCATGATGTTCATAATGCCAATCCCCCCTACCAGCAGGCTGATCGCCGCGATGATGCCCCCGCTCATCCGCGCGTTCCGGATCTGTTGATTGATGGTGTCCAGTTGGTTCTCCTGCGTGCGAAAGCCGAAGTCTTCGATCCCGCGATGCGACAGCATCAGCACGTTGCGCGCCTGTTGCAAGGCGGGCTCCAGTTCCTCCAGGTTCACCACCTTCAAATCAATGTCGCTGAGCCGCGGGTCGGGAATGCCATCCCGGTCCCCGGCCGCGCGAAAGCGGATCCAGGCCGTGTTCAGGGGCATATAAATGGTCATGTTCTTGCGCTGGAACGCCCAGCCTCCCCCCCGCCGGCCAAACCCGCGCATCCGATTTGGACCGGCCTGGGCCGGCTGGGGATTTCGGGCGGCGGCCTCGCGCAGTTTTCGCTCTTGTTCGCCTTCGTAGCGCTCGAACATGCCGACAACGGTAAAGGGCTGACCATTGATGAAGATGGTCTCGCCCAGGGGGATGATTTCCCGCCCGACCTCCTCGGGGGCGCCGAACAACTCATCGCGAATTCCGGTTCCAATCACGCAAACGGGGTTGGCCTGCTCCTCGTCCAGGTCGGTGAAAAAACGTCCGTACTGGAGCGTGTGCAGATTCATGTCCAGCACCGCCGGCCAGACGCCGACACATTCGCTGGGAATGCTCATCTTGTCGCCGCGGCTCAGGACCACGTTGTTGACGGCCATTTCGGGTGAAACCAGCCGGAGCAGGGGGGCGCTTTGGCGCAGCGACTCCACGTCAGCCATGGTCTTGCCGGGAGCCTGGTCAGCGAGGTGTTCCTGTTCGACCGGCAGGTCCTGTTGCTCCAGCAGCACTTTGTCCGCCCCGCCCATCGCGATCATGGTTTCCTTCATGCCGTTCTCCATGCCCTTGATGATGGCGGCCATTCCGACCAGGCTGGCCACGCCCAGAATGATGCCCAGCATGGTCAGCAGCGAGCGGAATTTGTGCGCCCAGATTTCCTTCAGCCCGACGGCGATGGTGTTGAAGAGGGTCATGGGGCGGGCGCTTGGAAATGCCTATTCATAACGCAACGCCTGAATCGGGTTGAGCCGGGCGGCTTTGACGGCGGGGAAGATGCCCGCCAGAACCCCCACCGCCACACTGAAGCTGAACGCCAGCAGCAGGCTGCCCACCTGAACGATCGGGGCGTTCTCCGTCGGCGAAAACGAGCCGATCAGACGAACCAATGCAAACGAGGTGGCCAGCCCCGCCAGACCGCCCAAAATCGCGATGACCACCGATTCGACCAGAATCTGCACGAAAATGTCTGCCGTGGCCGCCCCGACGGACTTGCGGATGCCGATCTCGCGGACGCGCTCGGAAATGCTGGCGAGCATGATGTTCATGATGCCGATGCCTCCCACCAGCAGGCTGATGCCCGCGATCAGCCCGCCGCTGAGCCGGGCATTCTTCACAAAAATCTGAATCTGCTCCGCCCAGTCCTCCTGGGTCCGGAACGAGAAATCCTCAATCCCCTTGTGCGTGCTCATCAGCACGTTGCGCGCTTGCTGCAGCGCCTCCGGCAGCAGGTCCACGCTGTGGACCTTGAGTTCCAGGGAGGACAAGCGGGGATCACCCGTTGCGCCGCCGGCCCCCCCCACAGGCTGGAAACTCGAGCCGAATCCAGTGAGGGAAATGCCCGAGCGGAATTTCATCCAAGCCGTGTTCAGGGGCATGTAAACCGTGGAGTTTTTCAGGCGGAAGACAAAATTGCCGCGCCGCCGTCCGCTGTGTCCGCGATCACGCGCCACCCCCGTGCCGGGGGTCGGTTCGGGTTGCAGCTTTTCCAGCTCGCGCGCCTTGCGCTCCTGCTCACTTTCGTAATGCTGAAACATGCCCACGACGGTAAACGGCACGCCGTTGACATAAACCGTTTCGCCCAGGGGGATGATTTCCCGCCCCACTTTTTCCGGGGCGCCCCACAACTCGTCCCGGGTGGCGGTGCCGATCACGCAAACGTTGCGCGCCAGCTCGTCGTCCAGTGCGGTGATCATCCGGCCATGGGCGATGACATGCTCGCTCATCTCCAGGGCCACGGGCCACACGCCGACACAGAGCCACGGACGATAGGTCTTGCCATTGGCGGACAGCGTTGCCGGCAGCCGCATTTCCGGCGAGAGCTTGGTAATGAGCGGCGCGCTGTGATCCAGCGCGTAAACGTCGTTGATCGTAATTCCTACGGCCTGGTCGGTCAGGTGCCGTTGTTCAATCGGCAAATCCTGGGGTTCGACCCGAACTTTCTCCAGGCCGCCAATTGCCACCAGTGATTCCTTGGCCCCCTTTTCCATGCCCGCCACCAGGGCCGACATGGCCACCAGGCTCGACACCCCGAGAATGATGCCCAGCATCGTCAGCAACGAGCGGAATTTGTGCGCCCAAATCTCGCGTATCCCGGCCAGCAGCGTAATCCCAAGCTGGGCATAGGAATGCCGCAACTCTTCGGGGGCGCGCAAGACCGGGCCGGATTTCATTTTACGGAGACTCCTTTAACCGCCGGGCGATCCAACCCCGCGAGGGTCAGGTCCACCTTCGTCGCAATCTTGCCGTCCCGAATTTCGATCCGGCGCGGGGTCACCGCGGCAATCTCCGGGTCGTGAGTCACCAGAACAATGGTCCGGCCGGCCTGGCTTAATTTGCGGAAAAGTTGGAGAATGGCGTCGCCGGTGTGAGAATCGAGATTTCCCGTCGGCTCGTCGGCGAATATGATTCGGGGATCGTTGACCAGAGCCCTCGCAATGGCGGCGCGCTGCTGCTGCCCGCCTGACAACTGGCTGGGCCGATGCCGGGCGCGGTTGGCCAGGTCCACCGCCTCGAGCGCGCGCAGCGCGCGTTGATGCCGTTCCTTGCTGGAGATTCCGCTATAGATCATCGGCAGCTCGACATTCTGCAACACGTTGAGTTTGGGCAGCAGGTTGAAGAACTGAAACACAAACCCGATTTTGCGGTTCCGTATCGCCGCCAGTTCTCGCGAGCTGGCGTTTTGAATCATCATCCCATCCAGCTTGATGGTGCCCTGGGTGGGCGAGTCCAGGCAGCCCAGGATGTGCATGAGCGTGGACTTGCCGCTGCCCGACGGACCAATAATCGAAATGAACTCCCCCTCCTCGATGTCCAGCGACACATCGTCCAGTGCGCGAATCTCCTCATCCCCCAGCCGGTAGATTTTGCTCACGTTGCGAAGTTCAACAAGCGGCATGGCACTCCTCGGTTAAACGAGCTTGGAAATCCTACCGCGTGCCGGCCGCCTTGGGTTGCGGTCCGCCGCCCCCTCCGGCTTGCACCGGGGATGCGCCGCCAGTCGGCGTTCCGGTCGGCGCCCCTGGCGCGCGATTGGTTGCGGCCCCTTCGGGACCGCGCCCGGACGCGATGCCCGGACCGCGCCCTTCGCCGCGGGAGTTCTGACTGGCCAGCGCCTGCGCTTTCTTTTCGCGTTCCTCCTTGGGCAGTTCCAGCGCGACGACCTCTCCTGCCGTCAGACCTTCCTGGATTTCCGCGTAAAAGAAATCGGCCACGCCCACTTTCACCGTGCGCTTCTCGAAGCCGGCACCGCGTTGAACATACACAAACCGCTCCATCAGCCCCGTATCGGGGTTTTTCTCGGTGAACACCGCAGCCAACGGTACGGCCGTCACGTTATCCGCGGAGGCCACCGGAATCTTGATGTTGGCCGTCATGCCGGGGCGGACGCGGGCATCCACATTTTTCAACACAATCCGGGCCGAGTAACCCTTGATGTTATTCCGGATGGTCGCCTGTGGAGCGATTCGCTCCACCACGCCCGTTACTTTCAGCCCCGCCACCGCCTCCACCGACACCTCCACCTCCTGGCCCGTGGTGAGGCGCGGCACGTCGGCCTGGTTGACATGCGCGTTGATAATCATCGCGTTCAGGTCGGCGATCGTCAGCACCTCGGTGCCGCTGTTAAAACCGCCGGAGCCGCTGACGGCCTGCCCGATGGAAACCGGGCGTGTCAGCACCGTGCAGTCGAAGGGCGCCCGAACCTCCGTTTTGGTCAGCCGTTCCTCCACAATGGCCAGATCGCGCTCGGATCGTTCCAAGGCCACCTTGGCCAGCTCAAACCGGGTCTTGGTGTCATCGAACAATTCCTGGGATATCAGTTTCTCGCTCAGCAAACGCCGGGCGCGTTCCAGGTCCCGTTCGGCCTTTTCCAGCTCCAGCTTGGCGCGGGAGATATCCGTCAGATTGGAGGCTCGCTGCTGCTGCAGTTCCTTGTCATCCAGCTTGAACAGCAAATCCCCCCGCTTGACGCGGTCGCCGATGTCCACTGGCAACAGCTCGATCTTGCCGTTGATTTCGGGCCGGACCGACACCTGCTCGGCGGGAGTGATTTCCCCCGCAGCGTTCACCGCAAAATCTATGTCCCGCAATTCGACAACGGCAGTGGTGCGGCGCGCGGGAGTCGCGGCGTTTTCCTGGCTCTTGCGCCAGGAGTTCCAGACCGAATAGCCGCCGAACCCCACGCCGAATATCACCAGGGCCACGATTACACTTTTCATTCAATCTCTTTCAAACCAGATTACTCTAACCCGCCAGGAGCGCCCGGTGCAAACGCTTTAGCAGCCTCCGGCAGGACCCGGCAAGCCCGATGGTGCCCTTGCCGGCGCGCATTCCATGCTTGCCTCGGCGGGCTCCAGCCGCTTTGTTTTGGGCCGCTTGCCTGCCATTTGCGGGACGCCGGGAGCTCGGGCGAGTGCGGCACCGAAGTGGTGCGCCGTGGGCATTAGACGCTGATGAAGCCGTTTTATTTAATTCTTTTGCTGGTGATGAATTTTTTCTGGGCGGGAGTTTATTCCGCCTACAAAGTGCTGGACCAGCATGGCTTGTCACCAGCGGGGATTGTCACCCTGCGATTTGGCTTGGCCGGGCTTTGCCTGGCCCTGGTCTGGCGTTGGCTGCCGGGAGCGGCGCCGCGGGGGCGGCATCTGGTGATTACCGGGCTGATGGGCTTGATGCTCTATGTCGTCGGCCAGCGCCTCCAGGTTCTCGGCAACCACCTGGGCACCGCTGGCAACTCCTCGGTGCTGATGGCGGTCGAACCCCTGCTCACTTCAGTGGCGGCTGCGGTATTTCTGCGCGAACCCATCGGGCCCCGGCGGCTGGGCGGGTTCATTCTCGGCCTGGTGGGGGTGGCCTTGCTCAACGGGGTCTGGCGCCCGGATTTCCGTTGGACCGGCCTGGCGGCGAGCCTCATCTTCATTTCATCTTTCATCTGCGAGGCTGGCTACTCGGTTCTGGGCAAACCCATCGTCCAGCGCGCCAGCGTCATGAAGATGCTGGCCATCTCGCTGTGGGTCGGCACCCTGGGCAACCTGCTTATTGACGGCCCGCAAACCGCGGTGGCGGCGGGGCGGCTGCCGCCCAGCGCCTGGGTATTGCTGGCCGGGCTGGCCATCCTTTGCACGGCCGTCGGTTACGGCGTCTGGTTTGTCGTGATTCGCGAGTGCCCGGTGAACCTGGCGGCCCTCACCGTTTTTTCCCAGGCCATTTTCGGCGTTCCCATTGCGGCGCTGTGGTTGGGAGAACAGATTCATTGGGGCCACCTCCTCGGCAGCCTGACGATTGTGACGGGCTTGGCTCTCGGCTTCTCCCGCCAGATCAAGCCCAACCCAAAGGCCCAAAACCCAACGCCGGCCGCCGATTGACACCTGGGCGATTCTTCGGGCAGGTTTTGGCAGGTGACTCGAACAATGCTCCTAGAGTTTTGCCGACGGGCTCGCTGGATCATGGTGGTGATGGCTTGCGCACACCGCCTGGTTTGGGCGGCGGGCGACGATGCCAATCCCTTTGGCGTGGGGTCCTCGGCGCAAGCGTCCGGCCTTTACGCTTCCTGGATGCCCAAAATGGCCGCGGCGGGTGTGAGGTGGGTGCGCGTCTTTCCGGAGTGGAATCAAATCCAACCTTCGGCGGGGACGTGGAACTGGTCCCTGATGGATTCGATGCTAAACACCGCCGCCAGCAACCGGCTGAACCTCAGCGGGCTGTTCCTCTACAATGCACAATGGGTGAATGCCAACACGCATACCTTTCCGACCAACAACTACCCGGCCTGGTTCACTTATGTGTCGAATGTGGTCCACCATGCGGCCGGGCGGGTCCGCTACTGGGAGGTTTGGAATGAACCGGAGAACTTTGCCGCCGGGGGAACGCCCGCGGATTACGCCCGCGTGGTGACCAATGCCTACCTCGCCGCCAAAGCAGCGGACCCCGAGGCTCGGATTGGCCTGAGCGTTGCCTCCGTGGACATTCTCTATTTGGAACAGGCGATCCAGGCCGGCGCCGCGGATCACTTCGACTACATTTGTGTGCATCCCTATGAAGTACTCGGCACCCTCCGTTCGGGCCAGGAGGCGCTCTTCATGAGTATCGTGCCCACCCTCCGTAAAATGCTCGCCGCCCGGAACCCGGCCAAATGGAAAGTGCCAATCTGGTTTACCGAGATTGGTGAGGAGTTGGGGGGGCCGGTCACAGCGATGACCCAGGCGCAGGACTTGGTCAAGGTGTACGCCATGGGCATTGCGCAAGGGGTGAGTTGCATTCAGTGGTTTGAGGCCCAGGAGGGCGGCTATGCCATGGGCTTGCTCGATTCAGGCGGCCACCCGACGCCGGCCTACACCGCCCTGAGCAACCTTGTGGCTCAACTGGGCCCCAACCCGAACTGGCGGGGCTGGCTCCTGCTCGACGACCGCAATTACGGCTTCGTTTTCCAAGGCGCCAGCACCAGCATCATGGTGGCTTGGGCGCCGCCCAATTCAACCAACCACGTGGATTTTGGCCAACGGGTGGATATACTGGATCCGGTTGGCGGCCACCTCATCCAATCATCGGTTTTTTCTTTAAGTAACGCGCCGGTCCTGGTGATCGGTTTGCCGTCGCATCTCGTGGCGCAAGCCGAGACCAACCGCCTTCGGCCCTTTCCCTGGGGCGGCGATTATTCGGGCGCCTCGGCGGTCTCGGTCACCCTGGGCGGCCCCAACATCGAAGCCGGTTTGCACCAACTCAACCCGGACGCCAGTTCGACGGCTGTCAGCGTCTTTGGCTCTTCGGCGCGGGACTGCAGCAAGGGCTCGGCCGTGGCCTTCACGGTGGACCCGAATTTTCTCTCCTACACGCGCGCGGCCATCAAGATCAGCGCCGTCGTGCGAAAAATCTCCCCCGCGGACAACCCCGGCTTCAACCTGAAATATGAATCGGCAACGGGACGGAAGGGCATCGGATGGAATTCCGTTCCTGGGAGCGACAAGTGGTACACTCTGAGCTGGGTCATCGTGGATGATGAATTCGTCGGGAACTGGGGGTATCATTTCTCATTTGATTCGGACTCGACCAACTACAGCCGCTATTACCTCCAGCAGGTGACCGTGACCAACTTGGTGCCCCGCCCGGCGTCGCCGCCGACCGGCCTGATCGCAGTGCCCGGACCCGGGCTGGTGGCTTTGACCTGGAACAGCGTTCCTGGCGCAACCGGTTACAATGTCAAACGGGCCAACCTGAGCCGCGGCCCTTACGAGATCATTACCCCGATCATCGCCGGGACGGCCTACACCGATGCTGGTTTGATTGCGGGCACACCCTGCTACTACGTGGTTACGGCGGTGAACTCGGGCGGCGCCGGACCCGACTCAGAGGAGGTCGCGGCGATGCCGAACCCGCCATGGCTCAGCATCGTCTTGGCAGGGGCGGCCGCTCACCTGAGGTGGCCGACCTCAGCGGTCGGATTTGCTCTCCAGGAGACAGCCGCTCTTCCAGGCGGCTGGACCAACCATCCCGCTCCGGCCCAGGTTCAGGACAGCAATAACGTCGTCGTTGCTCCCGTCGCCGATGCAGCAAAGTTTTACCGGCTCGCGCGATAGATCGCCCGCTGGCGGGATTCACTCGCCGGGCAGGCTTGGGGACGCGTCCCAAGCCAATGCCTGCATGGCGGCGGGTCGCAAATTTCCTGGGAATCCGTTTGACAGCAGTCCCGGCGCGGCCCTAGTTTGATTCCAGACGAAATTTTATGGCAGAGAATATTCCCAATATTCCGAGCGGCGCGGTGCCGCCGAAGAAAGAAACCGGCAAGGTTCAGCCCAAGAAAGAAACCGTCCGGATTAATCTTCCGCCCAAACCATCCGCCGCGCCCACGATTAAACTCCCAACGCTGCCTCCCGGCGGACCAGCCGGGGGCCCCGCGGCCGCCGCTGCTCCGGCGCCCGCTTTGAGCACCGCTGCGGCCCCGGCGCCAGTCGCCGCTGCCGCCCCTCGCGCCACCGCCGCTCCAGCGGCCTTGTCGCGCGCCACCCCGGCCGCCCCGGCTCCACGGGCCGCTCCGGCCCCTGTGGCCGCCGCCCCGGTCGTCAGCACCTTGGATACCGCGCTGGCAGTCGCGGCGGCAGTCGTCGGACTCGCGGCCGTGTTCTCGAGCGCATACCTGATCTGGATTCTCCCGCACTGAGGGCTCGGCAGGGCCCTTGCGGAAACCCTGGCCTGCGGCCTGAACCGCAGCGCGCGCAGGCTTTTGATTTATGAGTTCGCCAAACATTATTACGCTGACCCAGAATAACTTCGGAGCGGAGGTGCTGCAGTCGTCCAAACCCATCCTGGTGGATTTTTGGGCGGAATGGTGCGGCCCGTGCAAAATGCTTTCCCCCATCCTTGATGAATTGGCGGACGAGTACGCCGGACGGGTGAGAATCGGCAAAGTGGATGTTGAGCAAAATCAACAACTGGCAGGCCAGTTTGGCATCTCCGCCATCCCCACCCTCTTGCTCTTCCAGAACGGCCAGGTGGTGGAACAAATGCGAGGCCTGCGCAGCAAGCGCGACCTGAAGGCCAGCCTCGACCGCGTAGCCGGCTAGCCCGGCGTTCAGCAGGGTGACCGGTTGCAAAATCGGTTCCCGCGACTGTCTCTTCCCGGGGAAGGCGCGCCGCTTTTCCGTCGTTCCCCGCGAGCGCACGAACAGCTCCCGCAGCGAACTCTCCAACAGCCTCGGCGGGATCGTCTGGCAGCCTAAGCTTTTGCCCCGCTCTTGCTGACGTCCAGGAACCGGACTCCCAGTTTGCTCAGCGCATAGCCGGTTTCGCGCAGGAAATTGCCGTACGACATCATCCAGTGGAACCCTTTCATCTGCTGCAGCAGGGCGGCGCTGTCGCCCAGAACCTGCATCTCGATCTGCGAACGGCAAATATCCAGGAACGGGTTGCCGACGATTTTGCCTTCAAAACCCACCCACTCCCGACAGTCAAAGTCCGGCACCAGGTTGGTGCAGACCTGCCCGATTTTCATCTCCACCTTCGGCGCCGCGCCGTAGTCCGACTCGAAATGCGTGAGAATCCGCGCCCGTTCCGCTCTCCGCCCATCCATCTTTCGCGGGGCGGTGCAATGCGCCAGGGTGACGACGTTGTCATGGGGGGTGGTGGGATCATTCAGGAACACCGGCAGGCCGGAAATATAGTGAAGCAGGATGCCCGAAGGAATGACCACGAAATCGGACTCGCAAAACGCCAGGTATCCTTCGTCGTTGAGCAGGCTCAGCGGCAGGCAGGCCGTCGTTTGCGACACCCTCATGATCGTGCCCATGCAATGTTGAACCGTGATGGCGTCTGTCTTCGCCTCGGCCATCAGGTCCTTCATGACTTCATTCAGCACGAAGGCCTTGTTGACAAAGTCCGTTGTGGTGTGCAGGGAGGTGCGCGGGCCGCGAAGATATTGGCGTGCCGCCGCCTCACACCGTTTGACCAGGTCCGCATTCTGATAAGCCGCTTTCAGCCGCGGCTCCAATTCTGTGTACGGACAGTCAACCAACTCCATCTTCCACAGGGTCCGGGCAATTTCCGGCGCCTTGCGCCCCCCTTCGCCCCATCCCCCGGCGCCGCCGATGGCGACAATTCGCTTGCCCAGAGTGTTCTTGAGTCCGTGCAACGCCCGCAGCCTCCAAGCCAGTTCCTCCGTTCGATCCACGACCACGTCCTGAACATCCACGCCCGGCTGTCCATACTGGTCCACCGTCTTTCGCAGAAAACGGGGATGCACAATCTCATACCAGAGATAGACCGGCCCGGACTCGTGCCGCAGAAACATCAGGTTCCACTTCTCGGGCTTCACCAGGGCCTCGAGGATGCGCCCATCCCCGCTGGCGGCATAAACCAGCATCACATCGTGAGGACCCTTGCCAAGCGCCTCTGCCTGCGAAGGATTTTGCGCCGTTGCCAGCGGCAGGATTTCCATGGCAACCCCGCACTGGCGCCGCACACGGCCCAGTTCCGCCTCAATCCGGTTTTTCTCTTCGGCCACATGCTCTTCGGTCTGAATGGCGCCCCAGCCCCGCCAACTGGTCCCCTCGCGCCGCTGCGGCAGTTGATAGGTTAACACCGGCTGGACGCGCAGTGGTTGCGCGGGAAGCGGTGGACGGACGGGAAGCGCCAGGTCGGTTTTGTCCGCGCCCAGGACCTCCCAAGGCGGCAAAACCACGCCCGCCGCGCTCGCCGCACCAATGCGGGCCAGGAAGTGCCGCCGCGTCAAGGCAGCGGCTGCGGGAAGTTGAGGGTGGGAACCCGCACGGCAGGAACAGCCGCACGACGGATGAGAGCAGGGAGTCGTCATAATCTTGGCAACCTTTGGTCTGAGCATGAGGGCATGCCGCCCCGGATTAGGCTTTCCGGTTTCACTGCCCTGAGAAAACAAAAGTCCGCCTCATTTGTAAACGAGGAAATTTTAGTTTCCCCACGGCGGCCCTCGCCTGGCTTCTTGGCCTTCTCCGGTGTTGCTGCCTTGGCCCTGCGGCGCCCCTGGCTGGCGTTGGCGAGGGCTCAACTACAGTCCTGCTTGATCCGGGCAAGGACTTTGTCGAGTTGCTCGATAACCGCCACGGTCTTGTCCACACTGCTGAATAATTCGAGCATGAACTGACGCTCAAATTCCTGGCACTTGACATCGCTCCAGGATTCCTTGGTAAGTTGCCACTGCTGCTGGAGTTCCTTGGTGAGTGCGGCAAGGCGCGAACCGGCGGGGTTCACGAGGCACCTCCTTTCGCGTCCGCATCCCGTTCTGGCGAGGGAGCGACTGGAGCAGCGGACGACGGGGGCGGGGTAATGCCGGCCGGCGGCTTGGCCTGGGCATAATCGGCCAGAGTGGAAACCGCCTGGGCCAGGAAGGCGGCGGCCAGGGTCAGGTCATTGGAAAGCACGCTGTGAAGCTTCTCGGTCTGCTTGAGCAGGGGTTGGATGCGATTGTCGAAGTCGCGGCACCAGTGCTTGACCAGGCGCAGTTTGCCCTCGGCATCCTCGAGAGCGCGTTTGGCGCGGTGAACCAGCAGTTGTTCGGCGGAACATTCGGTCTTGAGGGTGGAAAGGCGGGCGCTAAACAGCGCCTGCTGGGCTTCTTCCAAGGCCCGGGACCGCCGGCGAACCTGGTTTTCCCAGAACGTGCGCCGGTCGTTCTCGATCCAGTCGCGAGTGTGCAGGACCTCGGCGCTGACCTCCTCGAGGGCCGCACGGGCTTGCGCGGCATAGACGACCAGCCGCGACCGAAAGGCCTCCAACGCCTCGACCGAAGTGACACGCGCGCGCGAGGTCATGACTTTACCGCTGATTCAGGTATTCCTCAATTCGCTGGGCTTTACGCAACAGGAAGGGCGTCTGGTGATTCGAGATTTCCACGAATTTCTTCAGCGTCTTCATCGTTTGACGAAATTCCTCGGCGAACTTCGCGTGCTCCTCGTCCTGCCAGGTGTCCCCCAAGGCCGCAAACCGGGCTTGCAGCGAGGCGATTTTATCCTGCAGGTCCGTGTTGAAGCGTTTGAGCTCCTCGGCGAACCGCCGCACCTGCTCGGGATCCATGATGGCTTGGGCCATAGTCTATGCTCGCTTTCCATGCCACGGCGGCAAGGTTGTCCGGCCCGCCGCGGGGCGAGGGGGACTCCCTCGCCTGTCCAAGCCTGCCCCTTTTTTGGCGATTACGCAACCCCGCCAGGCGCACCTCCGACGTAAACAGTTGCCCGTTACAGTTGCCCGTTCGAGTGGCGATGCACCCACTCAAAAACCGGCTGGCCCCCGGCCAGCGTGAGTTGCTGCTGCTCCCGGCCCACTTCTCTTGAATTGAGGCTTACCGGACCTCGACGTCTATTCTATGGCGCAGGAGCGTGGTGCCCTCGGCCAGGCTGAGTTGGGCCAGCGCGTTGTTATATTCCGCCAAGGCGCGAATCTCGGCCCCGCGGGCGTCCGTCAGGTCCTTCTGCAACTGCAGGACTTGGAAACTGGTGCTCTTGCCGCTTTCGAGTTTCTTCTGCTCGGCCTGCAGCGCCGCTTCCGCATATTCGCTGGCCGCCCGCGTGGCCGCCACCCGCTGGAAGGCGGACTGGGCCGTCTTCAAGGCGTTATCAATTTCGACCATGATCTGCTGTTCGAGGCGCTTGACCGTCAGCACCGACCGCTCCACCAGGGCCTTGTTGGAACGATAGGCATTTTTCGCCCCCGTATTCGCCAGGGGGAAGCTGATCATTCCGCCATACGACCAGGCGGGCAGGTCCCGCCGCCGAATGTCCTCGAGCGCGCCGCTGAACTCCGGACCGGAACCGTTGTATCCGAACGTGCCGAAAACATCCACCAGGGGGAGGAGTTGGTTTTTCGCGTACTTGAGTTGAATGCCCGCCTGTTCGAGGTCGAGTTTGGCCTGCAATAGTTCGGGCCGTTTTTCCAAGCCTTTGTTCCAGCTATCCTGCCGGTTGAAAAACTGGCGCTCGGCCTTCAAGGATTCCGCGGGCACAATCTGCAGATCGGCCCAATCCGTGTATTGGGCGGTGAGCAGGTTCTTGAGTGTGTTTTCCTGAATGGCGACGGCGTTCTGCGCGGCCAGCAAATCGGCCCGGCTGGCGGCGGTCTGCGATTCGGCTTGTTTTTCGTCCAGCGGGGCCATGGCTCCCACCTCGACCCGCTTGCGGTTTTCCTGCAGGAGGCGTTCCGCCAGTTCGACGGCGGTTTGCTGCACCTGCACATATTCCCGCAACGCGACCAGGTTGTAGTACGCAATCTCGGTCTGCGTTACCGTCTGCATCAGCCGCAGCAGCAACTGCAATTCGGAATACTTGAGCCGGTTCTTCGCCAGGCGAATCCCCAAACGCGTGCTGTCAATCCAAAAGTCCCGCAACAAATGCTGGTTGACGACCAGCGAGGCGGAACCCTGGCTCGATTCAAAAGGATTTGGCACGATGATGCCGTTGTCGCTGCGGAAGCTGGTGCCGTAGGTGTCGCTCACATTGCCCAGCAGGTTGTAGGTCATGCCCCAGGGCAACAGGCCGCCCACGCTGCTGCTGAAAGACTGGCTCTCGGTCTCGGTGCCGGGCAGTTCAAAGGCGCCCGAGAAGGTGCGGGATCCCGATTCTGTATGCTCGGTCTCTCCCCGAAAAGTGAACGTCGGGTCATAGGCCCCGTAGCGCCCTCTCAAATCATAGAGTGCCAGTTCAGGTAGATACCGTTCCACCTGGATGTCCAGATTATGCTTGAGGGACAGTTCGATGCATTCGCGCAAGCTCAGTGAACGTGTGGACGTCGCTGATGTCGCGTTCTGGGCCATGAGGCCGCAGGCGGCCATCCCGGCTAATGCTGTCAGAATCAGTAACCGTCTCATAACCGGCGAAGATTGCGACATTTGCAACCGTTCGTCAAATAAACGTCGCGGGAGTTTTTTGCGGCGTTTGAACCGCGGGCCCCCTCCGGCAGCGGCAGGATGCGGCAGCCGGTGCGGCCATTACGCCGCAGCCCGCCTCAAACGATCCGCAATGGCCTGCCATTCGGGCTGGTCGGGCAGGGCCTCGACCACCACCAACCCAACGCCTTCCTCATCTCCGGCGTGCAATTCGGCGTAAATCGCCCGGGCGAAGGCCTCCGCATCGTGGGGAATTACGGATACCCGCCCAAAGCCGCCGGGGGCCGGCACCCGCGAGTGGGCAATCACTTGAACTCGGGACAAGGCCATCCCGGAGCCGGCGACCAGCTCCCGAAGTTGCCTATCGTTTTCCCATGCCCAGATGCGCAATTGGGCCTTCGGAGCATAGTGTTTTGGCAGGAGGCCCGGGCTCTTGAGGATGGGGCTATCGCTGCCCTCGGCGCTTTGAAGGCGGCCGGTGACCGCTGCCAGCGCCTGGTCGTGGATCATTCCGGGCCGCAGCACCCGCGGGGGCTCCTGGGTAAGGTCGAGCACCGTGGACTCGATTCCGATCTGGCACGGGCCGCCGTCCACGATCAAAGAAATCCGCGCCCCGAGTTGACTGCGCACATGCGCGGCGGTGGTGGGCGACACCCGGTTGGAGAGGTTCGCACTGGGCGCCGCCAGCGGAAATCCGCACTCGCGAATCACCTCTTGAATTACCGGGTGGCTGGGCCACCTTATCCCAACAGTGCCGCCTCCCGCCACCACCACGTCGGGGATGTCGGCGCTGCGAGGCAGCACCAGCGTCAGCGGTCCGGGCCAGAAGGCGCGCGCCAGTCGCTGCGCCATTTCAGGCCAGGCCGCGACACACCTGCGGGCCATCTTCTCGTCGGCCACATGGACAATGAGCGGGTTGTTGGCGGGCCGGCCTTTGACCGAAAAAATCCGCCTTACCGCGGCGGCATCAAGCGCGTTGGCCGCCAGCCCGTAAACCGTCTCCGTCGGCAGCGCCACCACTTGGCCGGCCCGCAACAGCGCGGCGGCCTGTGCGATCGCCGCGCGGAACAGCTCGGGAGTATGCGTGGGGGCGACGGTGGCGTGCGATGGAGCAGGAGGGTGCAAGGTTCGTAACAGCGGCCTGGGGGCGGATCAGGAGTCTTTCCTCGAGCAGGTCCCGTGCTTGCGCAGCTCTTCACAGCGGGCGCTGAGCTGCAACCGATGGGTTTTGACCGCAAAGCCCAGGCGTTGGCCAATCTCAGCCTCCAGTTTCTTGATCTCCTTGCTCTCGAACTCAACAATCCGGCCGCAATCCTCGCAAATGATGTGGTTATGGTGGGGATGCTCCGCGTAATTCGGGTCGTAATACTTGTGGTCCTTCCCGAAATCCATTTCCCTGACCAATCCACTCTCCGTCAGCAATGGCAGCGTCCGGTAAACCGTCGCCCGCGACACCGAAGGGTCGCGGCGGCGCGCCCAGGCCAGCAGTTCATCGGCGGTAAAATGCTGGCGGGTGGAAAACACCGTTTCGAGGATCGCCTGCCGTTGCGCGGTGACCCGAAGATTCCTGCGCTCAAGGAAATCCAGGAACCGCTGCCTGGCGGATCTTTTTCCTGCTTGTGCCATGACTGAATTGTAAGGTTCGCTTGCAACCCAAGTCAATCCAGCCGCGCCTCGTGCCGCCAGCCACCCTTAGCCCTGGCTGGAACTCACGGAACCGAGCGTGGAAGAGTCTTCACCGCCCGTTCCTTGCTGTAGCGTTCCCAATCCGGGAACAGGCCTCGTCGCTTGGTGCGCCTTGACATAAAAGAAACATTGACAAACCGAGCCGTTTGCCTAACATTGTTTCATGGCCCCGAAAGTCAGCATGGACGGAGAGTCCGTGCCTTGGGCGTTTGGCCCAGGGTTCGGGATGGCCGCGATTCGTTTCAGGTCGGCGACCTTCTCTGAACCGTGCGGCACACCCTTGAGGGCCAGCGGTAAACCCGCGGCTGCTCCTCATCCCGTCATTGTTGCCGTCTGGCGGGGCTTGGCCAGCCCGCGGGGTGATCCGTGACTCCAACCCCCGAATTCAACCCGCGGCATTCGCCATGAAAGCTATCTCGATTCCTTCGACGCGGCCTGGCCATTCCGGCTGCTTTCCCTCCCAACAAACCCTTCTATCGCAGTTTCTATTGTTGACCCTTGGGCTTGCCCTCTTGGGCGGGCCCACCGCCGGTCGGGGCGCTGATGGCGGAACCGTATGGGGCGCGAACGGCATTAAAATGGACGAGGAGGTCAGTCCCCATTCCGTCTGGAACGGTGGGGTGGTTTCCGACGGTGACGGCGGTGCTATCATCCTTTGGATACAAGCTCTTGACCTCACGCCCTCGACCTACAGCGCGATGCTGCGGGCGCAGAGAATAAACGGCAGTGGCAACAAGGTCTGGGCCGGGGGCAGTACCGGTATCTATGTCAGCAGCCGGGCGACTTGCCACGAGCCTGCGGTGGCACCCGACGGTTCCGGCGGGCTGCTTGTGGCGTGGTGGACCGGCCAATCGTTCGTGGACGGCATTTACGCCCAACGCCTGAATGCCAGCGGTGCGCTACTCTGGGGCGCGTCGGATGTCAAGGTCGGCACCTCGCTGGGCAGCGCGGGCGGCCCTCGTATCGTGCCAGATAATATTGGCGGAGCGTTCGTCGGGTGGGCGCATCGCCTCACCCACCTGCAGCCTTCAGGGGCACTCGATGCCCCGGGGCTCGAGGGCATCGAACTCATCCCGGGGACTGAGCAGAATGGCTACAAGATGATTAGCGACGGCACGGGTGGGACATTTCCCACACCTGTGCCCGGGGGCATCTTTGCGGTGTGGTCCGCTGCCGGGGGCCAACTCGTGGCGCAGCGGGTCAAGGCTGGACTCCAGTGGGGTCCTTCAGGTCTGGTTGTGGCCA
Organism: uncultured Verrucomicrobiota bacterium; assembly: GCA_964631605.1. Lineage (GTDB taxonomy): Bacteria > Verrucomicrobiota > Verrucomicrobiia > Limisphaerales > UBA8199 > JARKQH01. The sequence continues at coordinate 92,136 of CAZVYG010000002.1, read as the reverse complement.
CTCATGGGGGCATCGTGGGTTACGACCTTGCTCAAGATGGTTCGGGAGGGTTGCTGCTGTGCTGGGTCGCCACCGATGGGGCGTACCCTTACCGTTACACCGTGCGGATGCAGCGGCTGGATGCCAACGGAAACAAGCTTTGGGCATCGGCCGGCGTTGTCGTCCTCGATTCGAACGTGGTTGGCGGCAGTTACTACGCGCCGTACTATACCGCACCTTCTGTCACGACCGACGGCGCGGGCGGCTCTATAGTCGCGTGGCTCGACAACCGCAATTGGGGCGCTGCCACCCCGCTCGGGCTGACGAATTACTACAGTGATCTTTACGCTCAGCGTGTGGACAGCAACGGCAGCCTTGTGTGGAACCCTTTGGGCGTGCTCCTGCCCCCGTATATTCTCGGGCAAGGGGCGCCCGGCGGCCAGGGCGAACCGCGAATTGTCTCTGACACACGCAACGGCGCGCTGGTCGTTTATGACGACAATGGCGGCTGGAACTGGGACATTGCCGGCACTCGCCTGAACGCCAGCGGCGCCAAGTATTGGTCCCAATGGGTTTATTGGGATGGTTCGTCGCAATCCAATCCCGGCCTGATGCAGCGATCGGCACAGGTGGCGTTCGATGCTTCGGGGGTGGTCCCCAAAGGAGCCGTGCTGGTCTGGGACGAAAGTGAAGGGGGACATCATCGGGTTTATGCCCAAAAGGTGGAGCTGGACCTTAACGCATCGGCGGGGTTGGTTAACGACGCCTGCACCGGCGCCATTCCTCTGACTGAAAATGTGTATTGTGTTCTGAACACCGCCAACGCCACAGATGATGGCTACTCGGCCTGCCTCGGCCGCACGCGAACCAAGGGGGTGTGGTTTACCTTCACACCTTCAGCCACGAGCAAGGTGACGCTGGACACTTGTCCCAGCGACTTTGACACCAACCTGGAAGTTTTCACAGGCGGTTGCGGTGGCCTGGCCTCGATTGGCTGCAACGAGGATTCCGGGGGATGCTCGGGTTACTGGCAGGCGTTTTAAACGTTTCCCTGTACCGCCGGCACC
>CAZVYG010000002.1:64844-91080 GCA_964631605.1 uncultured Verrucomicrobiota bacterium | reverse complement strand
GTCCGGCAACCTCCAAATTCGGGCGCGCATGCCAATGCTGCACTGGTACCGCCGCCCGAGCCATGTCCTGAACCTGGCCTGGGTGACGGGCTACACCCTCCAATCCGCCTCCTCATTGACCCCCGAGCGATGGACAGATATCACCGAAGGCGTAAATACCAATGGCCCAACCTGCACTTACTCGACGTCAATGTCTGGGAGCGCACGATATTTTCGCCTGCGTTAAGCCGTGGATTCACCAAAGCTCGACCGGGCCTTTGGGAACGCGAAGGGTCTGACCGGCGGGTGAGTCAGCCGGATGCATAAACGAGGCGGTCAGCGGCAGCGGCCGAAACCGAGGCCTGAGCTCACCGTTTTCGTCGAGAAACTGCGCCCGCCACTGCCGGTAGGCGGCAAGGATTTCATCGAACTGCACCCGGCTTGCCAGCAGCACCACGCGCTTATTGAACTCGCTGGCCGGCCCGAACCGTTTGGCATACCACGGCGCCACCTTTCGAAACATCCGGCAACCCTGTTCCTCTCCGAAAACTTCAATCATCCGATCCAAATGCCGGCACATCACGCGCACCCGCTCCTCAAAACCCGGTTCGGGCGGCGCCTCACCCGTGGCAAGGTAGCGGGCAGTGTGCGAGAAAATCCATGGATTGTAAAACGCCCCGCGCCCGATACTGACCCCCGTGCAACCGGTTTCTTCAAGCATCCGCCGAGCCGCCTCCGGCGTCGTCACGTCGCCATTGCCGATCACCGGGATGCGCCGCACCGCCTGAACCACCGCCCGAATCCCGGCCAGGTTCACCCGCCCGCCAAACCCCTGTGCGCGAGTCCGCCCGTGGACAAACACCGCCGCCACGCCCGCGTCCTCGAGTGCTCGCGCCAGATCGGGCGCGGTGAGATTCGCATCGTCCCAGCCCAGCCGCATTTTTGCCGTCACGGGAATTCGGACCGCCTCAACCATCGCTTGCACCAGCCGGGCGGTCTTCTGCAACTGCGTCATCATCGCCGAGCCGCCGCCCACCTGGCACACCTTGCGCACCGGGCACCCCATGTTCACGTCCACCGCGGCCATGTCGAGCGCTTCAACAATTTGCGCGGCATCGCGCATCTCCTCGGGTACGGCCCCAAACAACTGAACGGCAAGCGGCTGGTCGCCCGGCGCCGTTTCGACGAGCTTTAGAGCCTTGGTTTTCTTCTCGAGCAACGACCGGGCATTAACCAAGTCCGTTGTCGCCAAGCCCAGCCCCCCCAACTCGCGCACCGTCAGCCGGAAGGGCAGGTTGGTGTAACCCGCCAGCGGCGAGAGAAACAGGTTGGACGACAACGTCAACGACCCTAAATGCATCCCCGCCATTATACGATCCGACCTGAATTTCACACAAGGCGCAGCCACCAACTTCCGGCGCCACTGCTGGTGGCGCTCAGGCGATGGCGGGCACGGGCAGATCGGTAACCAGAAGCAGGCCGGGCCGGGCCTGCAACAGCCGGGGCGCGGTGTTGACCAGGGCAGCCACTGTGGCCTGGTCGCCCGCCACACCGCCTTGAATCACTACGTCCAGACCAGGGTCGCCTTCGACTTGGATGGCGTCGTGGGGGTTGGGCGCGTCGAGGTACATCTTCAAGTCGAGCGTGAGGCAGACCTTGCCGTTCACTTTCACCCTGGCGTGCTGGTGCAATCCGCAGGTCTCACCTTTGCGAACCGTGACATGCTGCGTCTTGATGTCATGGTCCGCGACCACGGCATCCCCCGTCTCGGTGATCGTTTCAGGTTTCCAACCCAGACAATGCGCGAGCAGCGCAGCCGATTCCTGCAGGCCGGCGTGGCCCGCCTTCCCCGCCCGAAACAGCCGGCGGAACTCCCGCGGCGCGAGGCCGCTGCCGATTTTCTTCTGGAGCGGACCGCGCCGGGTCGAAGCGTTGACCACCCGTTGCACGTGGATGGCGCGCACTTCGCGGCAGACTCCCGTCAGGCAAACCGGCAGAAGGTCCATCACAAAGCCCGGGTTCACGCCGGTAGCCACTACGCGCGCCTGGTTCCGCCGGCACACGGCATCCAGACGCGCTGCGCGGCGAGGCTCGCGGAGCCGCGGGAAAAGCAATTCTTCGCACGAGGAAACCACACTGATGCCCTGCCGGGCCAGGGGTTCAATCTGGGCGCAGGCATCCTTGAGTTTGGATACGGCCGTGTGAAAAATCAGATCCGGTTTCCCGTGCGCAAGCAATTCGCGCAATGATCCGTAAACCTTGCGGCCTTTGAGGCTCGGGCATCGCGCCAGTCCGCCCAGGTCCTGGCCGATTTTGGCCGGGTCAATATCAATCGCGCCGATGATGCGTGCCCACGGTTTTGTGGCCGCCAGCCGCAGGGTTTCCAAACCGATGGGGCCGAGACCAAACTGAGCGATGGAGATTTTCATGGCAGCTTCAGACAGACGGTCGGCAGCCGGACTAGGGTTGCGCTTTCCGGATTATTTCCGACAGCTTCACGGGCTGTCCGTCTCGAGCTTTGCTGGCATCGGCGGCCTCCATGAAGGCGAAAATCTCAATCGTCTCCTCGGCCGAAACGGGCGGCTGGCCGGTCTTGAAAAACTTCATGATTTCCACCAACAGCGGCGCGTAGCCGTCGAAGGCGCCGATGGCGGCCTGGCCCTTCTCGCCCTTGGCGAGGCCATGAAACTTGGGGTCTTCGCGGTAGATGCCTTTGCGACCGCCGGGCCAGAGACCAATAACCTCGATTTTGCCGTCCTTGGTCACGCCGCGTTGCACGGACTCGCAGCCGGGGCCCATCACGGTGAAAAGCGCCTCAACGCCGTGGACACCATACCAGAAAAGGTCCGGGTGGTGCGGTTCGATGGAGCAGGGCCCGTAGGTTTCGGCGTAACCAACCTTGCCGATCGAGCCGCTTTTCACCTCCTGCGTGTTGCGCGCAAACCGCAGCGCGGAGGAACTGAACACCGGCACCTTCGCTTCCTTGGCCAGCCGGAAGATTTCCAGCACGTCGCGCAGCGAGCCGGCCATGGGCTTGTCAATGAAGACGGTTTTGCCCGCCTTGAGCACGGGTTTGACCTGCTCGAGGTGGGGCCGGCCGTTAACGCTCTCGAGCAACACCACATCCACGTTCTTGACCAGATCCTCGATCGAGTCATAGAACTTGACGCCGAACTTCTCCTGGAGGGTTTTGGCGTAGCCGTCCACTCGCGCGATGCTGTCCGGGATGTCGGCGCTGCCGCCTTTGAACGCCGCCACGACCTTCCCTCCGGGGACGTGGTTTTTTGCATTGGGATTGTTCAGCGTCTCGGTGAAGGCGGTGGCGTGGGAGGTGTCGCAACCGATGATGCCGATGCGAAGATCGGCGGCGAAGGCTGCGGTGGCCGCGCCGAGGGCGGCCGCCAGAACAACCGATTGAGTCGTAACTATTGCGGAGCGCATAAAAACAATGCGACCGAGTATAAGGAGCGGAGCGGCGGGCGCAAACGAAATGAAATTCATTGACGTAATCTTCTTGAAATGATCGTGGAGCAACGCTAAACTCCCACGCAAACCCAGGACGCCATGCAAAGCAAGACCAGAGGCACGGCGCGGCGGAGCTCGGAGCGCTCGAGCGAGACCCCGATGCGGCCGCAATCCGTCCTGCCGGAACTGGAACGCCACATTCTTCTGGACGGTTTCAAGCTGGTGTTTGACCCCAAAGCGAGCCACGGGTCTGTTTTTGTGGACGCGGTCACCGGCCGCGAATTCCTGGACTTTTACGGGTTTTATGCCTCGCAGCCGATCGGCTTCAATCACCCGCACTTTGAGCTGCCGGAGGTCCGGGCGGATTTGGAGTTGGCCGCGCGGGTTAAGGTGGCCAACGCGGATGTTTATACGGTTCAATATGCGGAGTTTGTTAGAACCTTCAGCCGGGTGATGGGGCTTCCGCCGCTGGAGCGGTATTTCTTCATCGAAGGGGGGGCGTTGGCCGTGGAGAACGCGCTCAAAGCCGCGATGGACTGGAAAGTGCGCAAAAATCTCGCTGCGGGACGCGGCGAGCGCGGAACCGAGATCATCCACTTTGAGCGAGCGTTCCATGGGCGAAGCGGTTACACGTTGAGCCTGACCAACACCGACCCTCGCAAGATTGCCTACTTCCCCAAGTTTCCCTGGCCGCGAATTCTCGCCCCGGCTCTGGACTTTTCGCTCCCGCCTGCCGAACGGCTCCGCGCCGTCCTGGAAAAAGAGCGGCAGGCAGAAGCGCAGATTCAGGAGGTTTTAAGCCGGAAAACCCACGATATTGCGGCAATCATTATCGAGCCGATCCAGGGCGAAGGCGGGGACAACCACTTCCGGGGCGAGTTTCTGCAAACCCTGCGACGAATAGGCGATGAGAATGAGATTCTGCTTATTTACGACGAGGTGCAGTCGGGCATGGGAATTACCGGAAAGAATTGGTGTTGCGAGCATTTCGGCGTGCTGCCGGACCTGCTGGCTTTTGGCAAAAAATCGCAGGTCTGCGGAGTTATGGCCGGGCCGCGGCTGGACGAGGTTCAAGACAACTGTTTTCGTTTGCCGGGGCGGATCAGTTCCACGTGGGGAGGCAACTTCACGGATTACGTCCGCTCGACGCACTACCTGCGGGTCATCGAACAGGAGCGGCTGGTCGAGAATGCGGCCGTGCAGGGGGCGGCCCTGGTCAGCGGGCTGGAGGAACTGGCGCGCCAATACCCGCTGCTGAGCGCGGTTCGCGGCCGCGGCTTGATGATCGGCTTTGATTTGCCGAACGCGGCGGTCCGCGACGCATTTTGGAAAGGAGCCTACGACTTCGGGCTGTTGGTCGTGCGCTCCGGCGAGCGATCCATCCGCTTGCGGCCGGTGTTGGACATCAAACCCGACGTCGTCCGATCGGCTCTGGAGATTTTGGACCGCTTGTGCGCGCGGTTGAGCCGCCCATGAAAGCCTGAACCGGAGAGTTGTTATGCACAAACCCAAATCGAAATCACGGTCATCCTCGACCCAGGCTGTGGCGGCGCGGACCCTCGCACGGCTGGGACTGAAGCCTGACAACCACGGGGCCTTCTGCGGCGAATGGCTCGGCGCGGGAAAGCTGCTGCCAAGCATTTCGCCGATTGACGGACGGAAATTGGCAGCGGTACGAACCGCGACGCCGAATGATTATGAAAAAGTGATGGAGCGGGTCGTGCCGGCCTTTCGGGCCTGGCAGGAGGTTCCCGCCCCGCGCCGAGGCGAGGTGATTCGACAGTTGGGACACGCTTTGCGGGAGGCCAGGGAAGACCTGGGCCGGCTGGTTTCGCTTGAGACTGGAAAAATCGTCGCCGAAGGGCTTGGGGAAGTGCAGGAGATGATTGATATCTGCGATTTCGCCGTGGGACTGTCTCGGCAGTTGTATGGCCTCACGATTGCCTCGGAACGGCCGCGGCACCGGATGCTGGAGCAATGGCACCCGGTGGGTATAGTTGGCATCATGACTGCGTTTAATTTTCCGGTGGCGGTTTGGGCTTGGAATAGCGCGATCGCGATTGTCTGCGGTGATGCCACCGTCTGGAAACCGTCGAGTCAGACGCCGTTAACCGCCCTGGCGACGATTCGCATCGCTGAGCGCGTCTGCCGCCAAAATCAGGTTGACCCGGCAGTTTTCAGCCTTGCAATTGGAGATGGGGCGACGGTGGGCGAACGCCTCATTAACGACCGCCGCATCGCGCTGGTTTCCGCCACCGGTTCGACCCGCATGGGAAGGCATGTCAGCGAGGCCGTGGCCCGGCGGTTGGGGCGCTCGCTGCTTGAATTAGGCGGTAATAACGCCGTGATCGTGACGCCCAGCGCGGATTTGGACCTGGCCGTGCGCGCGATTCTGTTCGGGGCCGTCGGCACGGCAGGCCAACGCTGCACCACCACCCGCCGCCTGCTGGTGCAGGAGCAGGTTCGCGAGGAACTCCTTCGCCGCCTGCTGGCCGCTTACCAGCAAGTCAAGATCGGCAACCCGCTCGAGCCCGGCGTGCTCATGGGTCCCCTGATCAACCGCCGGGCCGTTGACGAAATGCAGGCTGCCCTCCGCACCCTCGAAGCCCAGGGCGGCCGGGTGCTCTATGGAGGTGAACCGTTGCGAGGGCCGCTCTATCCCGGCGGCCGTTATGTCCGGCCGTGTATCGCGGCCGCGCGACACGACCTCAAAATCGTTCACGAAGAAACCTTTGCGCCGGTCCTGTATCTCATCCCTTACGAGACTTTGGATGAGGCGCTGGCCTGGCATAATGAAGTCCCCCAGGGGCTGAGTTCGGCCATCTTTACCAACGACCTGCGCGAGGCCGAACAGTTCCTCTCGGCTCGTGGCAGCGATTGTGGCATCGCCAACGTCAATTTGGGAACCAGTGGCGCCGAAATCGGCGGCGCTTTCGGCGGGGAAAAGGACACCGGGGGAGGACGCGAGAGCGGCAGCGATGCCTGGAAAGCCTACATGCGGCGGCAGACAGTCACGATCAATTATTCCAAGGACCTGCCACTGGCCCAAGGCATCGTTTTCGGTTGATGCCGGCCCGGTTCCTGGCGCTGGGAGGCGGGCTGGGGATGAATTACTAAACAAAGCTAAATTATGCTTGCACGGAACGGTCGCTTTGGGTCAACTGTCTCCATGAATCGAACATGCCTTCTCTCATTGACGGGCTCCCTGGTCCTTCTTGGATTGAGCGGGTCGCCCGCCGCAGAATCGTCGCCTACGGCCTCGGCCCAGTTGACCCTGCGAGCGGATCAGGCCCGGCACCAGATCAACCGCAACATTTACGGTCATTTTGCCGAGCACTTGGGCCGTTGCATCTATGAGGGGATATGGGTCGGCGAGGACAGCCCGATTCCCAACACGCGCGGGATTCGCAACGACGTTGTGGCGGCCCTGAAAGCGATCAAAGTGCCGGTGTTGCGATGGCCGGGCGGCTGTTTTGCCGACGAGTATCATTGGAAGGATGGGATTGGCCCACGGCAGCAGCGACCGGCGATGATCAATACCCATTGGGGCGGGGTGGTGGAGAACAATCACTTCGGAACCCATGAGTTCATGGATCTTTGCGAGCAGATTGGGGCCGACCCCTATGTATGCGGCAACGTGGGCAGTGGTTCAGTTCAGGAGATGATGGAATGGGTCGAGTACATGACCTCGGACGCGGATTCGCCCATGGCCAACCTGCGACGCAACAATGGGCGCGAAAAGCCCTGGCGGTTGCCCTATTTCGGCGTGGGAAACGAGAGCTGGGGCTGCGGCGGCAATATGCGGCCCGAGTATTACGCCGACCAGTACCGGCGCTACAACACCTTCGTGAAAAACTATGCCGGCAACCGAATTTATCGAATCGCCTGCGGCGCCAACGCGTTTGACTTTCGCTGGACCGAAGTGCTGATGGCGGATGTCGGACGCCGGATGAACGGCTTGTCCCTGCACTTTTACACGGTGCCGAGCGGCAACTGGGGCCGAAAAGGCTCCGCGACGCGATTTGAGGAGCCGCAATGGCATTCCGCGATGCGCGAAGCCCTGAAAATGGAGGATTTGGTAAGACGCCATGGGGAAATCATGGACAAGGCCGACCCGGACAAGCGCGTTGGCATGATTGTGGACGAGTGGGGGATGTGGCACGATGTGGAACCGGGAACCAACCCGGGCTTTCTTTACCAACAGAACACGCTGCGGGATGCGCTCGTGGCCGGGCTCACGCTTAACATTTTCAACAATCACTGCGACCGGGTGAAAATGGCCAACATTGCCCAAACCATCAATGTGCTTCAGGCCATGGTCCTGACAGACCGCGAGAAAATGCTGGTCACCCCCACCTATCACGTGTTCGAAATGTATGTTCCGCATCATGACGCCACGCTGGTTCCCGCCGAACTGCAAGGGCCTGACTACGAACTGGCCGGCCAGAAGATTCCGCAGGTCAGCGTTTCGGCTTCCCGCGACAAAAGCGGCAGGGTCCACGTCAGCCTGTGCAACCTGAGTCCGACCGCTGCGGTGCGCCTGACCTGCGAGGTGCAGGGAGCCAAGGTGGGATCCATGAAGGGCCGGGTGCTCACCGCACCGGAAATCAACGCGCACAATACTTTCGCTCAACCGGAAACAGTCAAGCCCTCCGCCTTTGAAGACTTCTCGGCAACTCAAAAAGGGTTTGAAGCCAACCTTCCAGCCAAATCCATCGTGATGCTGGAATTGTAACAGATCCCGGCGCCGAGCGCCCGTCGGACTTGGCCAGGCAAGCCGGGAATCAGTTCGCCGCCGGTTGAGCAGCCGCTTTTGGGCTGCCCGGCGGCAGGCTGTTTCCGCGCTGACTGGCGAAACTCCTCCAGTGCCGCAGCGGAATCAAGCCCAGGGCAATGAGCCCAATTTGCGAGGCATTGAAAAGCATCAGCCACTTGAAAGCCGCGTCCATGAAACCGTAAGAGTGGAGTCCGACCCCCAGCATGTTGACGCCAAACCACGAGAAGGCGGTCACGATGTTGCCAAAGATGGCCATATTCATGAGGCCGCGCTCGCGAATCAGCCCGCCCCACCGCGCGTGGAGGATGATGCCGTTCCACAACACGATGATCAGCGCGCCGTTCTCCTTCGGGTCCCAGCCCCAGAATCGGCCCCACGACTGATCCGCCCAGATGCCCCCCAGTACCGTGCCAATAAAGCTGAACAGGGTGGCAAAACAGACGATGCCATAGACCATTCGCGCGAGGCCTTGAGCCGTCTCCCGGCTTAGCGTGGTGGTCAACAACCCGCGCAGCACGTAAACGATGGCCAGGAAGCCGGCCACAAAGGTGGCTGCGTAACCCAGTGTGATCGTGATGACATGCGTGGCCAGCCAGAAGTTGGTGTCCAGCACCGCGCGCAGCATTTCCATGGTGTCGCCGCCCAACGCCAGGTTGTGGGCGATGATCTGGGTCACCGCTCCCACGGCCGCCGCGGTCACCACCCCAATGCCATCCCGGTAGATGCGTTCCAGCACCAGCCCCAATGCGACCGCGGCCCAGCCGATAAACACCGCTGAAGAGTAAAGGTTCGTCACGGGCGGGCGCCCTTCCAGTGCCATCCGGAAGATGAGGCCAGCCGTATGAACCAGCCAGGCCAGGATGGTAATGTAATAAGCGGACCGCCGGAGCGTCTCGGACCAGTTAAACCACGAAAAGCACCCCAACACAAAGGCCACCAGGTAAATGATCATGGCGTGAAGAAACGCCTGAAGCTGGTTGTAGAAGAATTCCGCGCGGCTCTTGCTGACTGCATGGGGAAGACGGCTGGCCAGCCATTCGCGATACTGGTCCAGGGCATGGTTGAAGGCCGCCGCATCGTTCCCACGATAAGCACTTGCCATGCGGGCATACCAGCCGACTGCCGGGGGAAGCTCATGCCCGTGTAGCGCCGCGTTTAAGAGCACTTGCCCCATGTTCTGCCAGGCCTCGGGATTGGCCAGGGGATCGGCCGGCGGCACCATCAGGGGGTAGGCAAATCGCGCCATGAAATCGTACTGGCTCAGCGTGCCGATGAACCGGTTGAAAACCGCCCGATCATAGTCCTGCTTTGCCTCGCGCGCCTTCAACGCCGCCAGGCCGGAGGGGACCAGTTCTTGGAAGGCGGCCAGTTCCGCCGCGAAGTCCAGGGCTTGCTCGGGCTGGTAACTGTTCTTGAGCCGCTTGTAGAGGGTGAGCGCATTGTAGAGCTTGGCAACCTGCTTTTGGTAGGCTGTTCGCGCCTGCGTCTCGATCTTCATCACCTGCGCCCCCTCCTTCTCGATCGTCGGAATTGCGTTCGTCAGCTCGTTGTAAGTGAAGTAAAAGAGGCCGGATTTCTCCTTCCCCTTGCCCCGCAGGTTCAGCTCGTTGAGCAGGTCGGGGTGGTGAATGAGGAAGATGGGGCGCTGGTCGGCCTGTTCCGGCTTGAGCATGACCTCCAGCAGCCACTGGGTGGCCTTGAGCTTCTCGGGGTGCTTCCAGAACTCGTAAGACTTCTTTTCCTCCAGCGGCACACTGGCCGTGCCACGGATTTGAAGCAGGGCGTTTCGGCCCACCGAGTCAAAAGGCTGCACGCGGCCATTCAACAGGGCCGGCAAGCGGCCAAAATCCTGCAGATGGAAATCCTTGTCGCGTTTGGGCAGCAAAATGGCGACAATCTCCGCGACAAACACGGCCAGCACCAGCCAGGGAATCCATTTTTTCATGCCGCCCTCCGCTTCTTTACAAAGCCAATCATATGCATCATGAATTGAATCACCAGACCGGCCGAAACCAGAATGCAGGCAAAGTAGGGAGCCAGCCAGCCAGGGTTGCGCACCACTTGGAGAATTGTGCCCTCGTTGTCCGTGTCAAAACTCGCCTGGTAATACGTTTCCCCGGCGTATCGCAGCGGGTTGTTCATGTAAATCAGCACTTCGCGATCCTCACCGGTGTCCGGTCGCATTACGCGGACCCGGCTGGAGAAGTTTTTCGGGATATCCGTCCCGGGGTACACGTCATGCCGGAAATCCAGGAGCTGAATACTGTGAGGCTTGTAGAGGCGGGTCCGGCGCAGGGACAACTCATAGCTTCTTCCCTCGTGGGTAATTCGCTGGGGCTGGTTGATGTAGCCCGAAACCAGCCACGTGCCCAGCGAATTGCCGCCTGCGCGCAATTCCACCACCGCGCTGGGAACGTTCCGTTTATCCATGGCGGTCACCGGCGGCTTTTCCTCCACCACAAGCTGGGGACCAAAGCCCATCGTCGCCGGGGGCGGTTCCTTGGAATCCTTGGGCCGGTCCGCGAGAACCGAGTTCACGTAAAACTTCCGCACGTCCAGCGTGAAAGGCAGCGCCTCGTGCTGAATCGGGCCGGGTTTAAGCAGGCGCCGATAATCCACGGCCACCACCTTGTCCGAATCCTTGTCGGTGACGTCCACGATGGCGAGTTCGACATCAGTGTCAGCCTCCGAGTAATTCTTGGTTTCGCCTTCGCGCAAATGCAGCATGCTTTCCTGCGAAAGCACGTCGGTCAGCAGTTGCCCCACCAGCAGGAGGATCAGCCCGCTGTGCACGAGAAACAGCCCAACCTTTTTGCGGCTCAGCTCGAATCGCTGGAAATGCGCCGCCAGCAGGTTGATCAGCAGCACGGTTCCCACCAGGTAACCGCCCGGGAAAATCGGGATCTTCAAACCGCTCCCTTCCGGCTTCCAATAGATGAACACGCTGCGAAAGAATTCGTGTTGAGCCTGATACAATCCCATCTCGACCTGGGCCATGGTGCCCCAAAAGACCAGTATCAACCCCAGCCCAAGGCATACCACCGTCAGCTTCAACGAACTGAAAAATTTAATGATGCGATCAAGAAGCATTCGGGTACCTCGCGGATTTAACGAATTGGATAAAGGCGTCCTTTTCCTTCGCCACCAAGTCCTGGTCGCCCATGAGCTTGTAGAACCACGTGCGGCCGGGTTGCCCCACGATCGCTCCCAAAATCCTGGCCGGTTTGCCGGTCTTGGGGTCGCTCCCGCTGATTTCCACCAGCGCCGCCTTGCCCCCCGTGGTGTCCAGCTCCGCAACCTGCCCGCGAATCTCCGCTTCGCTGGCATCCGCCAATCCGAGCTGTTTACGCCAACGGTTGATATTGCCAACCAGCCCGCCGCCGTCCCCTGGCGACATGCTGACATTGATGGCCGCCTGGGACTCGTTGGGGCCGCTCACCACAAATTTACTGATGAGGAAAGCGCCGCCCGAGACTTCCCGCCAGGCCGCGGGCACTTCCCATTTCGGTTTCCCGCCGTCGGCCTCACTCCCGCTTGCTGCGCCGGCCATGGCGCTCACCCCATCAATGGGCGGGTGATCGGGCGGCAGTTCCGCTGGCGGATTGGTGAAACGCATGGACTTCAGAAACTCGACGAAGCGGGGCTTGTTCTTTGCCACCAAGGCATCGTCGCCGGTCATCTTGAAAAACCATGCAACGCCCTCCCGCCGCAGAATTCCAGCCAGAATCCGGGTCGCGTCGCCGGAAGCCGGGTTTTCCCCTGCCAAGTCAAACAGCCGTCCGGGAGTTCCCCCAATGGAAACTTCCTCCCCCAGTTTTGCCAGCTCCGCCTCTCCCACGGCTGGCAACCCGACCTGTGACCGCCAGCGATTGACGTTTCCCAAGTCGCCCCCAGCCAGCCCGGGCAATGGGAACACGCCCACATCCGCCACTTTCGCCCCCTCCTGGACCTTAAACGAGGCCAGCCGCATCTCTCCTGCCGCAACCTCCTCCCACCCGGACGGCACTTGATATTCGAGTCGAGGCATTCGCCCGCTCGTTTGGCCATGATCGTGAGCCGGAGCGGCTGCCGTCGAACCGGATTTTGCCGGGTCCTTCGCAACCCGGTAAACACGGACATCCTCACGCTGGCACCCGGCCAGCAGCAGGGCTATTAACAATAATCCCCACCTGAAGGGTGAGGACTCTGAGTCTATGATGCGAAAACTCACCATGATTAAGTACAGGCATTTGGACCGTGATGCAAGCGGCTTGTTCAACCCAGGCCAAGAAAGGGTGACCGGGCTGGGGAAGAAGTCAACCTCGCCCCGGTCCGGGAAGCATGAGTCGGTTGCATTCGGGGAAATTCTGTGAAAGCATCGTGGAGTGAGAGTGATGGTTCCCGGCGCTGGACCGGGGAACCGCAGGATCAAGCATGACAAAAAAACCGGGTTTTGGTGAATTCAATCTCGGCGCGGCGGCTGGTATGGTCACCGGCTCAGTGGGAGGGCTGCTGGCTTTGGGCCTGCCGCGCGCTGTGTTTTACGGGAGCCTGGCGCAAATGTTTTCGCTGCCGATTTTGGGGGTGATGGCGTTTTTGTTTGGAGGCTTGGTGGGCTGGTTTCTGGGGGGCCAAACGGGCCCCCGGTTCGGGATGCGGTATAGGCGTTTGGCGGCGGAGATTCTGGGGGGGGTGCTCGGCGGCATTATTCCGGTGACGATCATTCTGGTTTGGGCCTGGTATATGGTGCGGCATTAGAGCATGGAGGGAACACGGCGACATCCTTGAAGGACAGGGGGGCGGGTTTGGCTCGGGGACGGCGGAGGCAGTGCCGCGGGCGGCGACGCGGGACTCAGCCGGTGGGTGGGCGGGGAAAGGGGGGCCGGTGTCTCATACGCCGCGATTGGCGCGCCACAACAGGACGGCGCCGACGGCCTGGAAAATGAAGTTGGGCAGCCAGACGATGAGGTGGGGGGCAAACTCGGGGTGGCGTTCAAGGGCTTGTGCCAGCAGGATGAAGCTGTAATAGACGGCGACCAGGAGGAGGGCGATGGCGACGCCCACGTTGGTTTCGCGGCGGTGAACGCGAATGCCGAGCGGAATGCCGATGAGTGTAAAGCCGAAGCAGGCGAAGGAGAACGCCACCTGCCGGTGCATGTGAAAGACGACCGGGGCGGTTAAGTCGCGCCGTTGGTGCTCCCAGACGGTTTTCCAGGTGCGCGCCTGCTCGGGGGTCAGGTTCTTCAGCGGCACCGGCAGGTTGAGCAAGCGCTCAAGTTCGCGGCGTTCCTCGCGGAGTTGGTTGAAGGTCATGTCGTCCACACGTGGTTTGCCGGCGACTTCCTGAGGAGGGGCGAACCCGAACTGGAGATGCCATTCCTCGAAGGCGAGGGGGAGGGCGCGGCCCTCGGCAACGGTCATCAGTTTCGCATCGTAGAGGTAGAGGTTGAGCAATTGGTTGGGAGTGTCCAGGACGATGCGTCCGCGAGGGGCGCGGACGGTGGTTTCAACATTGGTTTCGTTTTTCAGGACAAACACCATGATGTCCTGCAGGTTGCCTTCGCGGTTCTTGGCGGCGTAAAAGATGTAGCCGGGAAAATCCTTGATGAAGCGGCCTTCGGGCAGGACGCCGCTGGTGAACTCGAGGCGGAGGTTGTCCCGCAGGGTGGTGTAAGCCACGCGGCAGCGGGGCCCCACGTAGGTGTTGACCAGGGCGCTGAGGCTGCAAAGGGCGAGGCTGAGGAGCAACACCGGGCTGACCAGGGACAGGAGGCTGATGCCGCTGGCCCGCACGGCGGTGAGTTCCTGGTCGGCGCTGAAGCGGCCAAAGATCAGCAGGGTGGCGGTGAGCATGCCCATGGGCAGGGCGAACACCCAGACAAAAGGGATGAGCAAGGCGACCGCCTTGGCCACGGTGATGAACTTGACCTGGCCGCTCACCAGCCAGGGGAGGATTTCCTTGAGCGCGTTGCCCAGCATGAGCACGAACGTAAACACGGCGACGGTCATGACCAGGGAGGTCAGCACCTGCCGGGTGAGGTACGCGTGCAATGTTTTCAAGCGCGGTTATGCTTGGCAGCTTTCGGCCTGGCCGCAATCGAAATCAGGGCGGCGCGGTTTGCCGGCAGGGACGGCCTCAGAGCAGTTCGCGGGAGTGTTGTCGAATCCAGCGTTCGGCCTCGGCATAATTGGGGCACAACGTTCCCACCAGTTGCCAAAACCGGTCCGAATGGTTCATCTCCCTCGTATGCGCCAGTTCGTGGAGGATGATATAGTCGCGGACGGCTGGGGGGGCTTGCACCAGGCGCCAGTTCAGCGAGATGGTGCCCCGGCGCGAGCAGGAGCCCCAGCGCGACCGTTGGTTGCGCACCGACACCTGGCGCAAGGGAAACCCGTGCGCCGCGGCCAGCTCGAAGGTTCGCGGGGGGAGTTCGGCTGAAGCCAGCCACCAGAGGTGGCCTTGAATCTCCGGTCGCAGGTCCGCTGTCACATCCCGTACCGGGATGGTCTCAGTCCCAAGCCGGACGGCGTTTGGCATTCCATTTTCCGCCGACTGAATGCGCGTCAATTCACCGCGGAACAGAATCTCGGTACCGATCCGCCAGGGCTGCGAGTGCGACTTTCGATCCGCCTGTTTGAGGAGTTGGTTTGCGATCCAGTGCGCCTGCCTTTGGGCGAAGGCAGTCGCCTCGGCTGCGGAGCCGCCCCGGGGAATCGTGACCTGGGGGAGCCCATGCCGCGACAATCGTAGAATGTAGCGCCTCGCCCGGGCGTTGCGCACCAGGCGCAACGGGAGGGTCTGCTCGCCGACTTGAACCCAGGGGCGAAAAGCTCTTTCGTGGCCGAAGGTTTCCAGTAACAGATTCGCGACTCGGGAAACGGGCGTGATGGGTGGCCGGTTCAAACGGTGCTTAGTCGAACGCGTGGCCGGCGCAGCAAAGCACGTTGCGAACCTTGTGCCGAACCAGTTCCTTCACTTTGGCGCGGGCCGGTCCGAGGTACTTGCGGGGATCGAACTCTTTGGGATTTTCCGCAAAAGCCTTGCGAATGGCGGCGGTCATGGCCAGGCGCAGGTCGGTGTCAATATTGACCTTGGTGCAGCCGACGCGGCGGGCCACTTCGATGTCCGCCTCCGGAACCCCGGCGGTGTCGGTGCCGAGTTTGCCGCCGTATTTGTTGATTTCCTCGACCAGGTCCTTGGGCACGCTGGAAGCTCCGTGGAGAACCAGGGGGTAATCTCCCAGGCCCGCATCCAGCAGGGCCTTTTTGATGGCCTTGAGCCGTTCCAGGTCCAGGTGCTGCTCACCTTTGAACTTGTAGGCGCCATGCGAATTTCCGATCGCCACCGCCAGCGAATCCACCCCGGATTCCTTGACGAACCGCACCGCTTCCTCGGGGTTGGTGTAGTGTCCGGAGGTCGAGAAGCTTCCGCCGGCTTCCCCCTCGTCGAACTGGGCGCCGACCAGGTGGCCGAGTTCGCCCTCGACCACGGCGTTATGCTTGTGGGCGTATTCGACGACGCGCCGGCAGATTTCGACGTTTTTCTCGAAGGGTTCGTGCGAGGCGTCAATCATGACCGAGGTGAATCCCTCGTCAATGCAATCCTTGCAAAGTTCGAAGGAGTCGCCGTGGTCGAGATGGACCGCGATGGGGATGGTGGAGAGGCTGACGGCGGCTTCGATGAGTTTCTTGAGATAAACGGGGTTGGCGTAGGAGCGGGCGCCTTTGGATATCTGCAGCATCACGGGGGCTTTTTCCTCCTCGCACGCCTCCACGATGGCCTGGAGCAGTTCCATGTTGTTGACATTGAAGGCTCCCAGGGCGTATTTGCCCTTGAGGGCTTTGGCAAACAACTCTTTGGTATGTGTCAGTGGCATAATCTAGGTATTCAAGGGTGAACTGTCTCAGTCAGTGGCCGCACCACGTGCGACCCGGGGGCAAATAATAGGAAAGCAGGCCGGCTTGAAAAGGAAAAATTGCGAATGGGCCGGTTGGGGTTGCGGGCGTGGTCTGGGGGGCGGCCCGCACCGCGGGCAGAAATTTTTGACTAAGCCGGCTGTTTGCTTCGTCAGTATTGATCATGAGCATTGGACAGAAAGCTGGTTGGGTGGTTTGGCGTGTGTCAGCTTGGTGCATTCTGGCGGCAGGCATGTCGGGGGCGGCCCTTGGGGCCGCCCAGGCCGCGAGCCCGGTTGCGCCCGAGCGCGTGCGTGAAATCGCCGGCTGGCTGCCGCCCGCGCCGCTGGGAGCGGGACTGCCTGTCACGAACCGGGCGGCGTGGGAACAATTACGCCGTCAAAGCGCATGGCGCGACCTCATCGCCGACGCCGAAAAGCTGGCGCGAACGCCCATCCCGGCGCTCACCGATGACCTTTTCCTGGATTTCTCGCGCACCGGGAATCGAACTCGCTGCCAAAAAGTGCTGTCCGCGCGCGACAAACGGGTCAGTACCTTTGCCTTGGCGGAGGGTTTGGAAGACCGGGGCCGGTTTGTCGAGCCGCTGGCGGAAAGCATTGCGGCCATCGCCCGGGAGCGGACCTGGGTCATGCCGGCTCATGATGGCAAACTCCGCAACTTCAACGGGCTGACGGTGGATATGGACCTGCGGGCAACATTGGTGGGATGGGAACTGGCCACGGTTGATTATCTGCTGGGGGGCAAACTGCCCGCTGCCACCCGCGAGCTGATTCGGCAGGAGGTCCGGCGTCGAATTCTGCATCCGTTCAAAGCGATTGTGGAAGGACGGCAGGAGGGGGCTTTCTGGCTCCGGGCCACTCACAACTGGAATGCCGTGTGCCTGGCGGGCGTGACCGGGGCGGCGCTGGCGCTGGAGGAAGAGCCGGCCGAGCGCGCGTGGTTCGTGGCGGCGGCGGAGCATTACATCCGGAACTTTCTCAACGGGTTCACGCCGGACGGGTATTGCAGCGAGGGGGTGGGCTATTGGAATTACGGCTTCGGCCGTTTCCTCATGTTGAGCGAAATGATTCGCCAGGCGACGGGGGGTCGGCTGGATTTGCTGGCTGATCCCGCCGCCACCGCGCCCGCGCTTTACGCTGTGCGCAGTGAAATTATCAATGGCCTTTACCCTTCGATTGCGGATTGTCATCCGGGGAGCCAGCCCGACGCCTACCTGACCCGCCATATTGCCGCGCGGTTTGGCTTAAAGGTTCCCCAGCGAGCACAGAGTGCCTTTCCCTCACCCAAAGGGGGGATTGCCCCGAGCTTGATTTTTGCCCTGCCCGCCTCCGTGCCGCCCCGCATTTCGGCCGTTCAGGCGCCCAAGGACACTCCGCTGCGAACGTGGTTTGGGGACGGCGGCGTGCTGATTTGCCGTCCGGCGGGGGATTGGTCCAACGGTTTTGCGGCGGTGCTCAAAGGCGGACACAACGCCGAGCATCACAACCACAACGATGTGGGGAGCTTCAGTGTCGTGGTTGGCCGCAGCATGGTGTTGTGCGATCCGGGGGCGGAGGTTTACACCGCGCGGACCTTCAGCAGCCGGCGTTATGAGAGCAAGGTGCTGAATTCCTACGGCCACTCGGTTCCCGTACTGGCCGGCAAGCTGCAGCAGCCGGGAGCGCGCGCGCGGGCGGAGGTTCTGGAGAAGGAATTTACCGACGGGCGGGACCGCCTGGTTTTGGACCTTCGATCGGCTTACGCTGTGGAGGGTCTAAAGCAGATGGAGCGCACGTTCGTCTTCCAGAGAGAGGGACGACCCAGCCTGACCGTGCGCGACCGCGTCGCTTTCGCCCGACCTGAAACCTTCGAGACCGCCCTTTTAACCTGGGGCACATGGCAGCAGATTTCGGCGAACGAACTGCGAATTACCGATGACGGACACGCGGTCGTCGTGCGAATCGAGACCGGCGGCCGGGAGTTCAAGGTCCGTGCGGAAACGCTGGACGAGGATGTTTCCACGCCGCGGCAGCCCGTGCGGCTGGGCATCGCGCTCGATGCCCCGGTTGAGCGGGCCGAAATCACGCTGGACATTCGGCCGGAATGACGAGGCTGGCGCAGGGAGTCCGCCCGCGCTGCTCCAGACCTCGTGAACCGTCGCAGAGAATAAACTTGTGCGAAGCCGCCTGTCTGCGTAGGAAAAAGGTCATGTCAAAACATCATGCTACGCCTTCGCAACTGAACCGACGTCAATTTCTCTACTATTCCGCCCTCGCCACCGCCGGCGTTGGCGTTTTGGCCGGGTGCACCCCCGCCAAGCCCAAACCCAAGGCGCGCGTGGTCGCCAGCGGCGAAAAGCTTCGCATCGCCGCCGTGGGGGCCGGCGGCAAGGGGCGCAGCGATATCGCCCATTGCGGCAAGGAGGAAATCGTGGCGTTGTGCGACGCCGACGAGAATATGGCCGCCGAGGCGCGCAAGCGATTTCCCAATGCCAGGTTCTACTTTGACTGGCGGGAAATGCTCGAGAAGGAGCAAAACAATATAGATGCGATCACGGTTTCCACGCCGGACCACCTTCACGCCGTGGTGGCTTCGACGGCCATCAAGATGGGCAAGCACGTTTACTGTCAAAAACCGCTGACCCAGACCGTGTACGAAGCCCGCTATCTGAAGGACTTGGCCAGGGAATACGGCGTGGTGACCCAAATGGGCAACCAGGGCAGCGCCGAGGATGGCCTGCGCCGAGCGGTGGAAGTGGTTCAGGCTGGAGTGATTGGCGCGGTGAAGGAAATCCACGTCTGGACCAACCGCCCCATTTGGCCCCAGGGCATCACGCGTCCGGCGGGTGAAGACCCCGTGCCGGCCAACTTGAAATGGGATTTATGGCTGGGGCCGGCGCCAATGCGGCCCTACAAGGCGGATCTTTATCACCCCTTCAAATGGCGGGGTTGGTATGAGTTTGGCACCGGGGCCTTGGGCGACATGGCTTGTCACACCGCCAACATGCCCTTCCGGGCGGCGAAGCTGGGTTACCCACGGCTTATCGAACTGCTGGACCATTCCGAGCTCAACCCGGATACGTACCCGAAGACCTCGAAGATTCGTTTTGTTTTCCCGGCTCGGGAAGGCCTGCCCGAAACCGATTTCTATTGGTACGACGGCAACCCCAAGGACAAATCCGTCAAGCCGTTCCGTCCGCCCGAAGACTTGACCAGCGACATCAAAGAGCTGCTGGACAACGTGCCGGATGCGGGCTGCCTGCTCATTGGGGAGAAGGGCAGACTTTTTTCGCCGGACGACTACGGCGCGCGGTTCTTCATCCGGCTGAACGGCGAGAAGGAAATGGTCAACGGCACCGCGCACGAGGCGGCCAAGGCGGTACCCGTGACAATTCCTCGAAACGCACACCAGGGCGAAGCGGATTTGCGGCAGCACCTGGAGTGGATCGAAGCTTGCAAGGGCGGTCCCCGGCCCTACTCGGATTTTGCCGTGGCAGCGTATTTGACGGAGATCATCCTGTTGGGTTGCGTTGCGGCCCGCGTCGGCAAGCGGCTCGAGTGGGATGGTCCCAAGATGCGGGCTTTGAATGCGCCGGAAGCGGCCCAGTTCGTGAAACGCGCCTATCGGAAAGGCTTCGAGCTGGCTTAGCCCGCTAAACGAAGCCGGCGCTTCCCATCAAACTGCGAAAGGGGCGGGAGAGCATCCCGCCCCTTTCGCTCACCAAACCCCACCCGCGCAGCAGCGGGCGGAACCTACAACCACCACAACCCTATAGACTCCGCTCAGAGAAATTTGTTTCAAAAAAAGCAACGTCTCCGGCGCCTTTTTTCGCGTAGCCCGGCGGTGAGGGTAGCCGGGGTCCAATGAAACCTTCCAAGCCGTTCCATTTTCACTTGTTGCTCTCAGGTTGGGGTGTAATTTGAGGCCATGGCAGTTCCGGTGATCAGCCTTGAGCAAATGCGGGAATGGGAAGCGGCGGCATGGGCTGCGGGCAAGACCGAAATGGAGGTCATTAAGCGGGTGGGGCGGGCGGTTGCCACGTTGGTCTTAAGCCTGACACGGGCCGGGGATCGAGTACTCATCCTGGCCGGGAAAGGACATAATGGAGACGATGCCCGGGCGGCGCAAGAGCACCTGTCAGGCCGGCGGGTCGAGTTGTTGGAGGTAAGCGATCCGGCAGTCGGCCACGCTGGATTGGAGGCCGCATTGAGTCCCCCTCCGGACCTGGTGATTGATGGTTTGTTTGGCATTGGATTGAACCGGCCCTTGAGCGCGGAATGGGTTCGGCTGATCCAGCGGGTTAATCACAGCCGATGCCCGGTGCTGGCAGTGGACGTTCCTTCCGGTCTGGATGCCGATACCGGCCAGCACTTCGGAGCAGCGATTCAGGCCGCGGTCACCCTGACGGTTGGGGCGCCCAAGCGCGGGTTGCTGCGCGAATCCGCCTGGCCGTTCGTGGGACGCCTGGAAGTTGCCGGAGAAGTGGGGTTGGGGGATTGTCCGGTCCTGTCAGAAATGCAGTGGACTGTGCCGGCTGATTTCCGAGGTTTTCCACCCCGTCGAGCAGTGGGGACGCACAAAGGCAGCTACGGGCATTTGGCCATTGTGGCGGGCAGCCGCGGCTTTCACGGGGCGGCGGTACTGGCCGCGCAGGCGGCGCAACGCGCCCAGCCGGGCTTGATTACCTTGCACACTCCGGAATCGGTTTATTCGGTGATTGCACCCCAATTCCAGGCGGTCATGGTGACCCCTTGGGCGCTGGACACCAAGCTGCCGGGGCCGTGGACCTCCATTCTCGTGGGACCGGGGCTTGCGGCGCCGGATTTGCCGGACCAAATCAAGCTTTTGACGCGCCTCTTGTGGCGGGACTCGACCTTGCCGGTGGTGATTGACGCCAGCGCCCTGGATTGGCTGCCCCTCGACGTCACACCACGCGACGCCATCCGGGTGCTCACGCCGCACCCGGGTGAAGCGGCCCGGCTTTTGCGAACAACGACGGATAAAATTCAGGCCGACCGGCCGGCGGCGGTGCGGGAAATCTCCCGCCGTTACGCCAATGCCTGGGTGGTGTTGAAAGGCCACCAGACGCTCATCGGACGCGGCAGCGGTGAGATTTACGTTAACTGCTCCGGAAACCCGCACTTGGCCCAGGGGGGGAGCGGCGATGTTTTGTCCGGCTACCTTGCCGGCCTGCTGGCGCAGCCAAACCTCCTGCAGGATGTCTGCCGGGTGCTGCGCTTTGGCGTGTGGCAGCACGGCGCGGCCGCCGACCGCTTGCAACGGCAACGCGCCAACTGGACGGTCGAGGACCTGCTGTGCGAATTAGGCAACGTGCCGCCGGCCACCAGCGAATGACGGCGCCGGGCCGAATAAATTCCTTTTGTCCGGAGGCGCCTTTTGCTAATGAAAAGGCCATGGTGCAAAGAATCGGTTGCATACTCATCCTGGCCTTTCTTGGTTTGCTGACCAGAGCCAGCGGGGCGGAAACCTACAATCTGGTCAGCGGCGAGGTGGTGTCGGGAGAAATGCTTGTCCCCTCAGCCAACGATCTGGGGGTGCAGATCAAGATTGCAGAGGGAGAGTATCAGCGGGTTTCCTGGGCGCAGTTCTCGCAGGAGGACTTGAAGAAGCTGGCGGAGAACCCGAAACTCCAGCCGTTTGTCGAGCCCTTCATCGAGGTGACCCAGGCCGAGCGGATTGCGCGGACCGAGGTGCCTATCAAACCGCCGCCGCGCCTCGAGCGTCCGCCGCGCCAATCGCTTTTCGGGGCGCTGTTTTCGTCGGCGCTGGGCGTGTTTCTCCTCTTCGTTCTGTATGCCGCCAACCTGTACGCGGCTTACGAAGTCTCTGTGTATCGTGCCCAGCCGGCAGCCATGGTTTGCGGCGCGGCGGCAGTTTTGCCGGTGTTGGCGCCCATTGTTTTCCTCTCGATGCCCACAAAACTGAAACAGGAATCTGAAGCTGCGCCTGCGGCGGAGGCGGCCGAGGGTGCGGCGGGGGCACCCGTCTCTGAAGGCGTTCCGGCCGAGGACCAGATCAACCCAATGCTGGATACGCATGTGGCTCATCCGGCCGGCCTCAAGCTGGCCCATGAGCCGGAGCCGGCCAAGCCCGGCGCCGGGCCGGTAACCAGTTATCAGCGGGGCCAATTCACCTTCAACCGGCGGTTCTTCGAAACCAAGTTTCCCGGCTTTTTCGGCAGCGTGCGGCGTGATGCGGACCGCGGGATGGTGCTGGTTTTCAAGTGTTCCAAAGGGGAGCACGTCGGGGACCGGATTACGCGGATTTCGGCCAATGACCTGCATTTGCAGGTGCACCGGGGGCATGTGGCGGAGGAAGTGGCGATCAATTTCCAGGACATCGTGGAGGTGCGGCTCAAACCCAGGGATGCGTAGGGCAGGGAACGCCATGAAATTCCGCACCATGCTGCTTTTCGGAGCCCCCGGCTCTGGCAAGGGCACCCTCGGCAAATCGCTCGGCACCATCCCCAACTTCTTCCACTGCGCATGCGGAGACGTTTTCCGCAGCTTGCGCAAGGACACCCCCATCGGGAAGGTTTTCGAGCAGTACTCGAGTCGGGGTCAACTGGTGCCGGACGGGCCGACGGTGGAAATCTGGCAGGATTTTATCCGACGCAGTATTGCTGAGGGGCGGTTTCAGCCCGAGCGGGACACGTTGTTGTTGGACGGCATTCCCCGGAACGTGGCGCAAGCGGAGTTGCTGGATGAATCTCTCGACGTCGTCGCCATTATTCATTTGGCCTGTGAGCGACCCGAGCTGCTGGTCGAACGCCTCCAGCGCCGGGCGTTCAAGGAGGGCCGGTTGGATGACACGGATTTACACGTGATCCGGCACCGGCTGGAGACTTACGAGCGCGAGACCCGCCCGGTGCTGGCACACTATCCGGCGGATCTCGTTCACCGCATTGACGCGTCTCCCTCGCCCATGGAGGTTTTGCATGACGTCCTCGGCCGCCTCCTTAAGCTCTAGCGCCCCCGCGCCGCTCCGGGTTGTATTCATGGGCACACCGGAGCTGGCATGCGCCAGTCTGGCCGCCTTGCTCGCGGCGCCGGGCATCGAAGTGGTGGCGGTGGTGACCCAGCCGGACCGGCCCAAAGGGCGGGAACTCAAGCTTCAACCCTCACCGGTCAAAGCCATGGCGGAGGCGGCGGGAATTTCTGTCTTGCAGCCGCAGCAGGCTCGCGAGGTCGCCTTCATGGAGGAAGTCAAACGCTTCCAGCCGGATTTGGTCGCCGTGGCGGCCTACGGCCAGTTATTGCCGCAGGAGCTTCTGGATCTGCCGAGGCATGGCTGTTTGAACGTGCATACCTCGCTGCTGCCGCGCTACCGCGGGGCCGCTCCCATTCAGTGGGCTATTCTCAACGATGATGCGGAAACGGGGGTGACGATTATGAAGCTGGATGCGGGCCTGGACACCGGGGCCATCCTGAGCCAGAAATCAACGCCCATCTCGCCGCAGGACACGGCAGAAACCCTTCATGACCGCCTGGCCAGCTTGGGAGCGAGGCTGCTGGTCGAAACCATTCCGCCCTACATTGCGGGACAGCTCCAACCTCGACCTCAGCCAGCGGAGGGAGTCGTCTATGCGCCCAAGATCAAAAAGACCGATGGCCTGATAGATTGGAACCAGACTGCCCGGAGCATTTGGAACCGGGTGCGAGGACTCCGGCCATGGCCGGGCGCTTACACCTGGGTCGAGGATGGGCACGGACGTCACCTGCTGAAGCTCTGGGAGGCCGAGCCCATTACGCCCACCGCGGATGGTCCACCGGGGCGGGTGCTCGAGGCCGGCAAGGAAGGGATCATCGTGGCCTGCGGCCAGAACGCGTTGCGGATTACGGAACTTCAGCGCGAGGGCGGGCGGCGTTTGTCGGCGCGGGAGTATCTGGCAGGCCATCCCGTAATTACCGGATGCCGCCTGGGCTGAAAAGGGTTGGACAAAGCGTTGCCGGAGCGGATAGAGTGAGCGTCACTTGATATGAAAAAGAGCCCGTTGGCGACAGTGTTACTGGTCATCCTCACCGTGAGCGCCCTGCTCTCGGTTGTCCAGTGCTGGATGTATATTTCGGCGGCGCGCGAGTTGCGCATGCTTCAGACCCAGGCGGCCATGGTTAATAACAACCAGGCGCTTATCAATGCTCTGGCGGCCGAGACTTTCGAATACAGCAAGAAGAATCCTGCAATAGATCCCATTCTCGAAGCGGCGGGCATTAAACCCAAAGCCGGGGCCCCCGCCACCAACCGTCCCGCCACCAAGTAACGCCCCCCTTTTTCCCAGGAACTCTTATGGTTAATCCCGATACTCAACCCGCCCCGGAATCCAGCCGCCGCGATCTTAACCGGCCCGACGTGACCGACGCTTCAGTTTCCGGCGGCTTCCGCAACCCCGAACCCACCGTGCAGGAACTGCGGCAAGCCTGCGAGTCTCTGCGGCATCTGGTTATCTCCGTCCTTGTGCTGTTGATCGTGGTCAGCGGGACCCTGAACCTGTTCCTGTTGCGTCAGGCCAAGTACGCCCGGGCGGACCTTGCGGCAATCAAACCTCAAGTTGCGCAGTTGGTCGCTGATTACAACAAGAACAAGGCGCCCCTGATCAACGACTTCGCGAAGAAACTCGTCGAATTCGGCGATAAACATCCCGACTTCATGCCGATTCTCCTCAAGTACGGCATCACCAAGCAGACCACCACCGGCGCTCCGCCGGCTTCCGCGACCTCGCCGACTCCGCCAGCAACGGCCGCGCCAGCGACGGCTGCGCCGGCGAAGAAATAGTTGCCAACCGGCTGGTTTGCGGTTTCATAGGGGCATGCAAATCTGTAATTCGGTGTCCCGCCTGGCACTTTTGATTGTTTTGCTGCCCTTCCTTGGCCACGCCCAGGAGGCAAACCGACTGAGCGACCAGGACAAGGCTGCGGGGTGGCGGCTCTTGTTTGATGGCAAAACCACCAAAGGATGGCGCGCCTTCAAGAAAACGACTTTTCCGGCCCAGAACTGGACTGTGGAGGACGGATGGCTGCGCTGCATGGGCAAGGGGGGTGGCGATATTATCACCGAGGACCAGTTCGAGGAGTTCGAGTTGGAATGGGAGTGGAAGCTCTCGCCGGGTGGCAACAGCGGCGTGAAGTACTTCGCGGTGGAATCGCGCGGCCCGGTCGGACACGAGTATCAAATCATTGATGATGCGCGGCATCCGGACGGACAGAAAGCGGAGGGCAAGCGCGTCACGGCGGCCTTTTACGACGTACTCAAGACCCAAGTGCCCACGCCATTGAAAGAACCCGGACAGGTGAACCGATCGCGAATATGGGTCAAGGGTCAGCACGTCGAGCATTGGCTCAACGGCGTGAAGGTTTTGGAATATGAACTGGGCAGCAAAGAGGTGCTTGAGGCGGTGGCGCAGAGCAAGTTCAAGACCACCCCGGGATTCGGCACCCGAATGAAGGGCCACATTCTGCTGCAGGATCACAACGATCCGGTGTGGTATCGCAACATCCGCATTCGCGATTTGTCCAAGTGAGGCAGGCGGGTTGCTCCCGGACGTGTACGGCCCGGCGCCGGGGATGCGTTTCCCAAACGGCTCTCAGGGCGCCGAAAGATTGAATTCGATGCGGCTGACCGAGCGGGTCTGGGCGTTGCGGATTTCCATCTCCTGAAGTTCCCACTGGCCGCCGACTTTTTCAAAGGACTTTGGCGCGAAACGCTTCAGCAACTGGCCGCGCGCGTCGAAGGCGTCGGCATGGACGATGCCGCCGGTATCCGCGTCAATCCAGGAAACAACCCGGGAATAGGCGCCGGGCTCGGGCCGGGGATTGATGCTTTCCAGGACGCTGCAGGACTGCCCTCGCCGGATTTCCTTCCGAAGTAACCGCTGGGTCGGCCAATGCAGGAATTCGAGCCCCAGGTCGGCCACCCAGAAGTCGGAACCGGCGAAGGGAATCATGGTTTGGTTGCCGGCCAGCGTCTGCGGCGGGCTGTTGCTGGCGGTGCCGTCCCGGAGCTCGTACCGGTTCGGCGAACCGGGCTGATAATAAACAACAAGCTGAGTGGCGGGAGCGGACTGTGGAGTGCCGGCGGCTTCATAGCAAGTGATCCAGTTGGTGGGGGTGAGGGACACATTCT
>CAZVYG010000002.1:33106-64834 GCA_964631605.1 uncultured Verrucomicrobiota bacterium | reverse complement strand
CGCACGGTGGTTTCCCGCCAGTTCTCGTTGGGCGGTCGCACCTTGAGGATGGCAGCGCGGTTGAGTTCCTGCTCCGGCCTTCGGTTCAGCAGGTCATCCACCAGCGCGCGTCCCTGCTGTTCGGCAACGGCCGGGTCCGGACTCGAGGAGGCGCGAGGGTCATTTTTCTGAGCCAGCCCGCTGAGAGGCGAAGCGCCGAGAAGCAAGATGAGGACAAGGAATGTTCCAAAGCCAAAGCGGGGGAGGTGGCGCGGGGTGGGTTGTGCCGGGGGCAGTGTGGATTGCGGGGGAGCACAGTTCATGGTGGGCAGGACCAATCTTGCGCACGATTTAACGCGATCGGAGTGCCAGGGGCAGCAACTCGGAAATGTGCCGCACAAAGTGAACCTTCAACTTCTCCCGAACCTCAGCCGGCACCTCGGTCCAGTCGGGTCGGTTCTGATCGGGCAAAATCAACTCTTTAATCCCGAATCGTGCTGCTGCCAGAACCTTCTCCTTGATCCCGCCGACGCGCATTACGCGGCCCCGGAGGCTGATTTCGCCGGTCATGGCGACCTCGGAACGAACGCGGCGTTGAGTCAGTAGGGAGGCCAGCGCGGCCACAACGGTCACGCCGGCGCTGGGACCGTCTTTGGGAGTGGCGCCCGCGGGGACATGGATATGGATGTCGAACTTGTTGTAGTCCGAGAGGTCAATGCCAAGGGTCCGGGCCTGGCTGCGCAGATAGCTCAGCGCAGTCTGGGCGCTTTCTTTCATCACTTCACCCAAAGAACCGGTGAGCAGGAGGTTGCCCCGGCCCGGCATGCGCGTCGCCTCGATAAAGAGAACCTCCCCCCCGACCGGGGTCCACCCCATGCCAGTCGCAATGCCGTACTCTTTGATTTTCTCGGCGGTTTCGTTGACAAACCGCGCCGGGCCGAGTAACTCCGGCAACAGCTCTGGCTTGAGCACAAGCGGTTTGGGGACGTCCCCGTTGCTGACGATGCGGCGGGTGGCCTTGCGGGTCAGGGCGGCGATTTCGCGTTCGAGCTGGCGGACCCCCGCCTCGCGAGTGTAGTCGTGAATGACTTTGCGAAGCGAGGCTTCCGGAATCTTGAGCTCCTGGCGGCTGAGCCCGTGCTCCTCGAGCTGCCGCGGCAAGAGGTAGCGCTTGGCGATTTCGAGTTTCTCGGTCTCGGTGTAACTGGGCAGCTCGATGACCTCCAGCCGGTCGCGGAGCGCGGGATGAATCGGCTCCAGCCAGTTGGCGGTGGTTACGAACAACACCCGTGACAGGTCGAACGGCAGGTCGAGGTAATGGTCGGTGAAGGTGTGATTCTGCGCGGGGTCCAGCACTTCCAGCAGGGCCGCCGCCGGATCCCCTCGGAAATCCGCCCCCACCTTGTCCAGTTCGTCGAGCAGAATCACCGGGTTGCGGCTTTCAACCCGGCGCAACGTTTGAATGATGCGTCCCGGCAGCGCGCCGACATAGGTCCGACGATGGCCCCGAATTTCGGCTTCATCGCGCATCCCGCCCAAGGCAATGCGGGCGAACTTTCGCCCCAGGGCATCGGCCACACTGCGGCCCAGGGAAGTCTTGCCGACGCCGGGCGGTCCGACCAGGCAGAGGATGGGGCCCTTGAGCTGTTTGCGGCGTTTGATCACCGCCAAAAACTCGAGCAGACGGTCTTTGACCTTGACCAGCCCGAAGTGTTGCTCGTTCAAAATCCGTTCCGCCTCCGCGAGGTCAATCTTGTCGTCGGTTTCCTTCTCCCAGGGCAGCGCCAGAATCCAATCAATGTAATGCCGAGTGACGGCGTATTCGGCGGCGGCGGGAGGCATTTGTTGCAGACGGTCCAGCTCCTGGTTGGCGACGTGGCGCGCCTCCGCCGGGAGGGCGGTCTGTTCGATGCGCTCCCGGAGCGAGCGCACCTCGCCCGCATTGGGGTCGCTTTCGCCCAGCTCGCGCTGAATGGCCCGAAGCTGCTCGCGGAGGAAGAAATCGCGCTGGGTTTTGGAGATCGAGGTGGCGACCTCGCTTTGAATCTTGGAACTGAGGGTCAACACCTCGTGCTCGCGGTTGAGCATGGGCAGCAGCCGGGTAAGCCGGTCCTTGACCGATGCGGTCTCCAGCAGCGTCTGCCGCTCTTCGAGGCTGAGATTGAGATTGACGGCGATGAGATCGGCAAAATGACCGGGGTCTTCGGTGTTCAGCGCGGCGATCTTGATTTGCTCGGAGAGAGCAGGGGACAGCTTGATGATTTCCTGAAACTGGCTCTGCGCATTGCGCATCATGGCGGTCAGTTCCACGGAATCCTCGGTCACGTCCTTGATCAACTCGAAACGGGCTGACAGGTACGGGTCGGTCGAGGTGTACTCGGTGACGCGGACGCGCCATAATCCCTCGACCAGGACGCGGACGGTGCTGTCGGGGAACTTGAGCATTTTGAGCACGCGGGCGGCGCAGCCGACGTCATGCATTTCATGCGGCATCGGGTTCTCCGCCTCGGGATTGCGCTGGAGGGAGACGCCGAGCAGACGCTCGCCGGCGACGACATCGTCAATCAGTTTGATGCTTTGGGGGGTCTCGACCAGCAACGGCGCCACCATGCCCGGGAACACGACAATGTCCGACAGTCCCAGAATCGGCAGCCGTTCGGGAAGCGAGCGGGAGGAAACGCGCGGGGGCGCCTCCGGACTGCCGGCAGCTCCGAGGATGCTGATAAACTCTGTGTCGGGCGAGGTCATGGCAATGCCTTCTACCAAATTAGATGCCCGGCACCGGATTTGGTTCAGATAACCGATGGATTTCCCTCGGCGATCGGGACCCTGGTGCTTCTGGACGTCTGCTGAGCCAAGGGAACATCAATGCGAAGAAAACCGTTGAGATAGGCGGCTTTCGCGTGGGCTAAATCGTAACCGGAGGGTAGTTCCAAAACGCTTTCAAACGGGCCGTAGTTGATCTCCATCACCAGAAAGCTGCATTTGGCCGCGCGACACCCGTCCGGCCGGTTGCCGCTGATCCGCAACCGGTTCCCCTCCACCGTGATTTCCAGGCTGTCACTGCGCATGCCCGCCAGTTCCACCTTGATCACCAGTCCGTTGTCGGTGGCATAAACGTCAGTGTTGGGAACCCAGTGCGCCCGAGCCGAACCTTCTCCTCCCGGCGAACGGGTTACAAAATGAGCGGACGAACTGACTTTACACATGGCCATTTTAGCGGAAAAACATTAGCTTACTCAACCTGCATAAGCAAGGGCTAAGGTCACCTCATCTTTACCACAATCTGAGCACGCTCCCCCTTCCGCGCGCGAAACACGATGGAAGAGCCCGATTCGGTCCCAGCCATGGAGTGGCAGCCGCAGGGTGTGTCCCGCAAAAAAGAAAAGCGCCGCCTCGCGAAACACTTCCGTAACAACAACCCGGCGGCGACGGCAACGATTATCAACGACACGAACTGCTGCCAGTCCATAATCTCAACATACGCGGAAATCCCGGCAGCGCAACAGGCTTTTGCAGCGCGCCGCTTTGCGGTGTGAGGCAGAGGGCGGAGTTGGTGATGTGGCGACTGAATATTGTTCTTGCCATCGCAAAAAGCGTATGGCCTCAGGCTCGCACCGCCTCATTGCCGTGGAGCCTTCCCGGGGACGGGTGGCGTTGTATGCTCGGGGGAATACGACACGCTTAGGTGAGAGTCTCCTCCCGGCCCAACTCCAACCCGGTTCTAGGAGAAAGATAACCGGACCAGGGACATTTTCCTTGAGTGGAATGAGGGACATGCTCCCTAAGTTTCAACAGGCGTTTGACTTTTCACGATGCTCACTTTTCGTTGTCAAGGCGGAGGCGCCTGCCTAACCTGAAGCGGAGCAATGACCTCGGCCCAACAACAGGCGACGCTGGCCAGCGCAAATTGCGAGATCGCGTTCGACAATCTTACCCGGCAGCTTTATGCCACCGACGCTTCCATTTACCAGGTGGAGCCGGCGGCGGTGGCCTTTCCGCGAACCCCGCGCCAGGCAACCGCGCTGATCCAGGCCGCCTTCGAGGCGGGCATCTCGGTGGTGCCGCGCGGCGCGGGCACCGGCCTGGTGGGCGGGGCGATCGGGGAGGGCCTGGTGATTGATTTTTCGCGGCATTTCCGGCAGATCAGCGATTTGGACCTGGACCGCCGAACCGTTCGCGCAGGCGCTGGAGTGGTGCTGGACCAGTTGAATCAATTCCTTCGCCCTTACGGGTTCTGGTTCGGGCCGGATGTGGCCACCAGTTCGCGCGCCACCATCGGCGGAATGATCGCCAACAACTCGAGCGGCGCTCACACCCCCGCCTACGGCACCACCGCCGATCACCTCAGTGAACTGGAAATCATCACGTCCGACGGCCAGATTGTGATGGTCGGCCCGCGGCACGACACGCTCCGGAAGCAACGGGACCTGATGCGGGACCTGGGCTATTTTCACGCGCTCGAGATCCAGGAGCGGCTCCCCGCCGGCCTGCTGAAACGGCGTCCCGGTTACGCGATTGACCGTTGCGCCGCGGAGCCCGCAAATCTCAACTACCTCCTTTGTGGCAGCGAAGGCACCCTGGCCGCGATTCTCTCGGCGGAATTGAAGATCGTTCCGTTGCCCGAAAAGAAGGGCTTGGGGCTGCTCTTCTTCGGCTCGGTCGCCGAGGCCATGCAGGCCACCGTTGAACTGCTGGACCTGAAGCCCGCCGCCATCGAGCACATGGACCGCGTGCTGTTGGACCAGACGCGCGGCCAGCTCGAGTTCCAGGCCGCCCGCGACCTGCTCGATCTTGAGGCGCGCCCGGCCGAGGCGGTCCTGGCGGTCGAGTTTTTTGAGGACGTCGAAGACCGGCTTGCGATTCTGGCGCGGCGCAAACTGGGCGCGCGGATGCTGTTGCTGGACCAATCGGCGGAAATGAACCGCGTGTGGGCGTTACGCAAGGCCGGTCTGTCGCTGCTCACCGGGCGCAAGGGAGATGCCAAGCCGGTGACGGGAATCGAGGACACCGCGGTGAATCCGCGGCAGTTGCCCGAATACGTGGCCGCGCTGCGGGAGATTCTGGCGCGGCTCAAGCTCGAAGCCTCTTTCTATGGCCACGCCGCGGCGGGTCTTCTTCATGTTCGCCCGCTGCTGGACCTTCATTCGGCCGAAGATGTGAAGCGGTTCCGCCTGTTGGCTGACGAGGTTTCCCATCTGGTGCGGCAATTCAAAGGCTCGCTGGCGGCGGAACATGGGGTGGGCATCGCGCGCACCGAATACCTCGAGGCCCAGGTGGGCGAGGCGCTGCTGGGCGTGATGCGCGAAATCAAGCAGTCCTTTGATCCCCATAACCTGTTCAATCCCGGCAAAATCATCCCGGGCGAAAGCAACTTCCGCATTGATTCGAATCTCCGGCTGGGGCCCGGCTACAAGCTGGAGTTGCCGTTCACGCCGGTGCTGGCGTTTGCCGCCAAGGACGAATCCTTTGTCCGCAACCTCGAGCAGTGCAACGGCTGTGGCGGGTGCCGCAAGGAAACGCCCTCGATGTGCCCCACCTTCCTTGTCACCGGCCAGGAACTCCTCAGCACCCGGGGCCGCGCCAACGCGATCCGCGCCGCGCTCGAGCGCCGGGGTCTTGGCCACCAGGACCCGCTCCGCTCCGCCGAGCTCGAGGCGGCGTTAAGCAATTGCCTGGCGTGCCGCGCCTGCACCACCGAGTGTCCGTCGAACGTCAACCTCAGCCTGCTCAAGGCCGAATTGCTCCATGCGCGAATCCGGCGTCACGGCCTGTCGCTGCGCGAGCGGTTGTTCAGCCACGTGGATGTGCTTGGTCGCCTGGGCTCCCGCATGCCCTGGCTGGCCAACCAGGTCCTGGATTCGCTCCTGGTCCGCAGTTTCCTGTCGAAATCCCTCGGCATCGCCTGGCAACGGCCGCTGCCGCATTACACCCGCCACCGCTTCGATCGCTGGTTTGCCCGCCGTGCGCCTACTGGAACCGACCACCGCGGTCGCGTCGTGCTCTGGGACGACACCTTCGTTCGCTACCATGAGCCGCATATCGGGGTGGCTGCTGTCAAAGTGCTTGAAGCGGCGGGCTTCAAGGTCGAGCTTCCTCTCAAACGCAAATGCTGCGGCCGCCCGGCCTTCAGTCAGGGGCACTTGGACCGCGTCCGGGAGTTGGGACGCCACAATTTGGCGTTGCTTGCCCGGGACGTGGACAACGCCCCGATCCTCTTCCTCGAGCCTTCCTGTTATTCAATGTTCGTTGAAGACTATCGCGAGCTGAAGCTGCCCGGGACGGAGAAAATCGCCCCCCGTTGCTTTCTTTTCGAGGACTTCATTGAACGACTCCTGATTCAGGACCCCGGCGCGCTACAGTTCCGGTCCAAGGCCGGCCGGGTGGTGATTCACGCGCACTGCCATGTCAAGTCGCTGATGAAGCCGGAATTTCTGCGGGGCCTGGCCGAGCGCCTTCCCGAACGCGAGGTCACCCTGCTCGACAGCGCTTGCTGCGGCATGGCCGGCGCCTTCGGCGCGCTGCAATCCAAATACGAACTCTCGCTCAAAGTCGCCGAGCCGCTCGTCCAACAAATCCGGGCCCAGCCCTTCGGCACCGTCGTGGTCGCCTCCGGCACCAGTTGCCGCCACCAAATCGCCCATCTCGCCCCCGTCCGCCCCCGCCACATGGCCGAAGTGCTGGCGGAGGCGCTGTAAACCAGGCGGCGACGGCCCAATTCTCCGATCGCTGACGGCTCGGTGCAACCGGCGGAACAGTTCCGCATCAGGCTTCCTGCGGGGGGGTTGCTCAAAGACCCCTTCGGGCCTGCCCCTCCTGGACGAGCACTGGCGCCCTATCGCGGTTTGTCGGCCTGAGCGAGTGGAAGGAGATAATTGCAGAGGTTGCTCAGGAGGCGGCGATGTCGTTCAACGGAGATGGCGCCGATGCTTCCGGCGAGGTGCGTTTCAGGCAAAACGGCGAGAAACCCCAACCGAATGACTGAAGCCGCCTTGAGACCGGTGGCGGAGAAATCCGCGTCCTCGGTGGTGACCACTTCGTCGAAGGCTGGCACACGCTGTTGGAGTTGCGTGCTAACACCGCAAACCAGGAAGTCGCCAAACGGAGGCAGACGACGGAGCAACACCACCGGGCGGTACTTTAGGCGGCCGTCGGCTTGAGGCAGCGGAGCGAGAGCGATGTCGCCTTCGTTCATGCCCGCACGTCCGCGGCAGTGTATTCAGGTTCGTTATCGCCGTAGGCCCTGGTCAGGTGGCTGGCGGAAAAGCTCGACCACAACGGTCGCTCCACGTCCTGCGGCAGCACCACTACGACCAGACGAGTATTGGTGGCGAGTTGGCAAGGCTCATCGAACTGAACCTTTTCGCCATCAAAATGAGCC
Organism: uncultured Verrucomicrobiota bacterium; assembly: GCA_964631605.1. Taxonomy (GTDB): domain Bacteria; phylum Verrucomicrobiota; class Verrucomicrobiia; order Limisphaerales; family UBA8199; genus JARKQH01. Next base: position 57,474 of record CAZVYG010000002.1, on the reverse strand, counting down.
ATTAGCGCAACCGGTTTCATCATGCAGAAATCTAGCCGGTTCAAGGGCTGAATGCAACCCAACCCGTGGCCTGCGACACCCGCGTTGGCGAAAACCGAGGCCCGCTCCGACGCGGTTCCCCCATTAAAGGTCTCTACCGCGGGGGCAGCTTGGCGAAGAAGCGCTCGGCCGTGGCGCACGTCGCGCCGCTCAGCGTTTCGAGCGAACATCCTTTCACCTGGGCTGCCACCAGGGCGGTCTCCGTCACGTACGCCGGCTCGCACCGTTTGCCGCGATAGGGGACCGGGGCCAGGAAGGGACAGTCGGTTTCCAGCATGAAACTTTCAAGCGGAGTTGCCGCCAGGGTGTCCCGAATGTTTTGGGCGTTCTTAAAGGTGAGGATTCCCGTAAAACTGACCAGCGATCCCAGTTCGAGGATGCGCTGCATCGCCGCGACACTGTCTGAGAAACAATGGAATACTGCCCGGACCCGCGAGGCATGAGGCGCCAACTGCGCGATGGCGTCCTCGAGCGATTCCCGCTGGTGAATGACACAGCCCAATCCCAGCTCCGCCCCGACCTCCAAATGCTGCTGGAAGAGCGCCGCCTGCCGGGCCTTGTACCGCTCGTCATCCGCCGCCGTGAAGCCCGGTTTCTTGCTCGGCAACCGGTAGTAGTCCAAGCCGGTCTCACCCAGCGCCACCACCTTGGGATGCCGCGCCAACTCGCGCAGGGCCGGGCGAATGTCCTCCGGCGCCTCGGTGACATGGGAGGGATGCCAGCCCACGGCGGCATAGACATTGCGAAACTCTTCGGCCAGCCGGATCGCCCGCCGGCTGCTCTCCAGGTCCGTGCCGATGCTGATGATTCTGGCTATTCCAGCCGCTTCCGCCCGTGTCACCACCGCCGCGATGTCGGACGCAAAATCCGGGGCGTCCAGATGCGCATGCGTGTCAAAAAAGATCGCCATGCCTTCGAGGGTAAGTCCGCCTGCGAGCCTGGCAATCCCAAAGCCGCCCGCCCGAAGGGCCTGCGCCATCCCACCGCGTTTCGGCTTGCTTCGGCCGGCGCCTCAGGCTTTCCTTGAGTCACACAGCAGGATCACGATCACAACATGAAAACACTCAACATCGGACTCGTCGGTTATGGTTTCATGGGCCGCGCACATTCAAATGCTTTTCGCAAAGCCCCAAACTTTTTTGACCTCGAATATCAGCCGGTGCTCCGCGCCGTTTGTGGCCGGGACGCCGCCAAGGTGAAGGCCTTTGCCGCCCGCTGGGGCTACGAGAGCTGTGAAACAGATTGGCGGAAGCTCATCGCGCGGGACGACATTGACCTGGTGGACATCGCGTGTCCCAACGACATGCACCGCGAGATTGCCATCGCCGCCGCCAGGGCCGGCAAAATGATCACCTGCGAAAAGCCGCTGGCCATGAACGGCCCCGAAGGCCTGAAAATGGTGCAGGCGGTCGAAAAAGCCGGCGTGCCGAACATGGTTTGGTACAATTACCGGCGCGTGCCGGCGGTGACGCTCGCCAAACAACTGATTGACGAAGGTCGGCTCGGAAAGATTTTCCATTACCGCGCCAAGTTCCTCCAGGATTGGACCATCTCGAAGGATTTGCCTCAGGGCGGCGCCGGGTTGTGGCGACTGGATGTCAAGGTTGCCGGCAGCGGCGTGACCGGCGATTTGCTGGCCCATTGCATTGACACCGCCCTCTGGCTCAATGGCCCCATTGACCGCGTCAGCGCCATGACCGAGACGTTCATCAAACAGCGCAAGCATAACCTCACCGGCAAGGTGGAAAAGGTGGGCATTGACGACGCCTGCGCGTTCCTGGCCCGGTTCGAGAACGGCTCGCTGGCCACCTTCGAGTCCACCCGCTATGCCCGGGGTCATAAAGCGCTCTACACCTTCGAGATCAACGGCGAACATGCTTCGATTTTCTGGGACTTGCACGACCTGCATCGCCTGCAATACTTCGACCATCGCGACGAAGGCCGGGTGCGCGGCTGGCGCTCAATCCACGTGACCGACGGCGATCATCCCTACATGGGCAAATGGTGGGTGCCGGGGCTCCAGATCGGCTACGAACACAGTTTTGTGCATCAATTCGCCGATTTCCTCCAGGGAGTCGCCGCCGGCAAACCCGTTTCCCCCACCTTCCGGGATGCATTGCAAACCCAATACGTCTGCGACGCTGTCCTGAAGTCCGCCAAATCCGCGAGGTGGCAAAAGGTGCCGGCTTGAGCCGGCGCCCCGCTCGCCGAACACGAATTTGAGCCAAAGTCGCCGCAGGCCGGCGCCTGCGGTAGGCGGTGAATCGTCGCTTTTTCCTATTCTCCCGCGGCGATCAGGTCCAGTCGCTTGCTGAATTCAGCGAGTGAAAGCCCCCCATCTTCGATGGTGGCCCAGCCGTCATAACCGACCTCGTCAAGGGCACGGCGCACCTCCGGCCAATTGACGCTGCCGTCGCGCGGATGCACGAACTTGCCGCCGCGGCCCTCGGGGTTGAGCTTGAAATCCTTGATGTGGACCTTGGCCAGCAGTGGACCCAGCGCCCGAATCCAGTCCTGGGGCGGCGCATATTTCACATGGTTTCCGATATCAAAGTAGGCCTTGACCCAGGGACTTTTGAACGAAGCAATGAAATTGAAGAACAAGGCGGGCTTGACCCAAAGATTGTTCCAGACGTTTTCGACGCCGATAACGACGCGCAGTTCCTGAGCCAGCGGGATCAGTTTCCCGATGGCGGCCCGTGAAGTGTCGGTCGCGCGGTTGTGCGCCTTGATGTAGGCGGCATACTTTTCGTTATCCCCCGCGGCCACCCGGGTCACGTGGCCGGTGGGCGGGTCGAAAGCGATGTCAAACTCCCACGGCTCGGGCATGGGCATGCCGCCCACACGGCAGGGCACAAGCAGGATCGCGTCGGCTCCGTACGCCCGCGCGGCGCGCAAGGCTTGGCGGGTTTTCTCGAGACTATCCTCGACTTTAGCCGGGTCCTCACTGTTGAACTCCATCCACCCGCGCAGAACGGAATGCACGCGCATGCCAAGTTTTTCGGCGTTCGCGCGACCTTTGGCCGCCTCCTCCTCCGCGCAGACGTGGGTGGTTTCGACGCCCTTGAAACCGGCCTCCTGGTAGGGTTGGAGGGTTGCCTCGGTGACTTCGCCCACAATCATGGCCTTGCGAAGTTTTCCCTTGAAGGTGCCAGCCGGGGCCGGCAGACCAACGGTAAGGCCGGCGGCGGTCGCGGTGGCGGTGCGGAGCAGGAACTGACGACGGTTTACAGCAGCACTCATCGCGGTGTGGTGGCGAATTTGCCGCCAGTTGTCAAGGAATTGGTCCGGCCGGATTAGCATTCTTCCGGCTCCCTGGCCGGAATGAATCCGGCAACACCGCCAGTCAGCGGTGGCCTTGACCCGCTGCGACATGGCGCCAGCGGCCAATTCCTGCTGGCGTTTCTAATCCAGCGCCTCCAGAACCTCGCGCACGTGCTGCTCGGGCTTCACTTCCGGCCAGATGCGCTTGATGATCCCGTCCGGCCCGATCAGAAACGTCACCCGGTGCGTTCCCATGTATTCCCGTCCCATGAAGGTCTTCTTGCCCCAAACGCCATACGCCTGCACCAGCTTCTTTTCCTCATCTGCCAATAGTGTGAACGGCAGCTTGTATTTTTCAATGAACTTGGCGTGGGATTTGGCCCCATCCACACTCACGCCCAGAACCACGGCCCCCTTCTTCTTGAACGCGGCAAATTCGTCCCGAAAGGCGCAGGCCTCCTTCGTGCATCCCGGCGTGTCATCCTTGGGATAAAAATAGAGAATGACGGGCTTGCCGCGGAAATCGGACAGAGACACGCTGCCGCCGGAACTGGCGGGAACGGTGAAATCCGGTGCGGGGTCTCCCTCCTTGAGCTTCAGTTTGATTTTCTTTGCCATAAGTTTTGAAAAGAAAAGTAGCCCGGGTTCCGAAACACCGCAAATCTCAGGCGGTGGGCGGTGTGGGTGAGCTGGTCGGGTGCGCGCTGAGCTGGCGGACGCCGTCCCAGACATACAGCAGTCCCGAGACCCCGGTGCACAAGCCGGCCGCCACCGCCAGGGCCGAGAACCAGGTTTCCTCCCACTTCAGCAACACCCACAGAATCACCGCCATCTGCAGAACGGTCGCGACCTTGCCCAGCACACGAGGCCGCGCGACCACCTTGCCAACCATCATTTGGATGACCAACATGCCCACCAGCAGCAGCATGTCGCGGCCGATGATGGTGCCTGTCAGCCAGAGGGGAACGGTTTGCAGGTAAGGCTCATGATCGAAGCTGAGCAGGACGATTCCCGAGACCAACAGCAGCTTGTCCGCCAGGGGATCCAGGATGGCGCCCAGTTCGCTGCGCTGATGGTAGCGCCGGGCAATATAGCCGTCCACCCCGTCGCAAATCGCGGCCAGGGCGAAGGCGAGTAATCCAAGCAGCCGATGCCACTCGTTCCCGTTCTTGACGTAATAGAGCACCTCCACCACGAAGAACGGGATCAGCAGAATTCGCAGGATCGTGACTTTGTTGGCAGTGGTCATCGCGGATTGTCAGTGAGTGTTGCCTGCGAATCGGCGCTCGTCAACCCCCTGCCGTGGCACCCCTGTGGCGGCAGTCCCCGCGCCGGCACGCCGACGACTGCCGCCGGTTGCCAGCTTGGCGAATGGGCCGCCGGCTAGGTTCCCTTTCTGCTCGACTTGTCATTTTCCTCGGGCAAAAAGGGGCCGGTGCGCACGTGCGTGATTTTTAATCCCACCGCCAAAGGCAACAAGGCGCGGCGGTTCCGCCAGTACTTGGACGAGCTGGCGCGGCAGAGCGTGTTGAAATTGACGCGCGGACCCGGAGACGCCCGGCCGCTGGCGGCGGAAGCGGTGCGCGAGGGTTACGAGGTGGTTGTGGCCGCCGGCGGAGACGGGACCATAAACGAGGTGGTCAACGGGATTGCAGATTGCCCCGAAGGTTTGGAGCGGGCCCGGCTGGGGGTCCTGCCGCTGGGCACCGTCAACGTTTTCGCCCGCGAGTTGGGGATTCCTCAGGGTTGTGGCCTCGCCTGGAAGGTGATTCAGCAGGCCCGCACAACCTCGATTGACCTCCCGCGCGTCGAATTCGAACAGGCCGGGAGTGCCGCGTGTCGGCGGTTTGTTCAACTGGCCGGAGCCGGACTCGATGCTCGCGCCATCGAATTGGTGCGGTGGCGGCTGAAAAAATGGATTGGCCCCCTGGCGTATGTGGTTGCTGGATTGCAGGCTTTGGCCGGGGCGCCGGCGCGCATTACGGCCACCTCTGGCACCCGAAACGTTACCGGCGCATTGGTCTTAATCGGCAATGGCCGACTGTACGGGGGGCGCTATCGGGTCTTCCCGAACGCGGACCTGCGCGACGGCCGGCTTGAGGTCTGCGTGTTTCCCAAGGTTAATTGGCTTACCTTGGCCTGGTGCGGCCCGGCCTTGCTGGCGGCGGGGCGTCTTCCGAAGGCAGTCGCGACCCGCTTCCAGGCCGATTCGCTGACCCTGTCGAGCCCTGCGCCCGCGCCGTTCGAGCTGGACGGGGACCTGGCCGGCCATCTCCCCGCCCGGTTTGGTTTCGAGCCGTCCCCATTGCGGGTTCTGGTTCCCTAATGGTTATTTCGGGTTTTACAACCGGGCGCGGGTTGTTTTGAATGATGGCGCTGAAATGAAACGAATCAATCACACAACAGAGGAGCTTCCATGAACCGTATCGGTGTTTCTTCCACAGGTTTGTCCCTGGCCCTTGTCGCCATGGCTTTTGCGTCCCCGCTCAAGACCGTCGCCGCGCCCATCCCCGAAGACGTGCGCATCGGCGGTTTTGCCGTCGGCAGCCAGGCCTGGACCTTCAACCGCTTCAGCGTGTTCGAAGCCATCGAAAAGACCGCCCAGGCTGGCGCCCGCGTGATTGAGCTGTACCCGGGCCAGAAACTGAGCCCGGCCGAGCCGGACATCAAGTTTGACCACAACGCATCGGACGAAGTGATTCAGAAGGTCAAAGACAAGCTGGCCCAGCACCGGGTGGTGGCTGTCAACTACGGCGTGGTGGGCGTCAGCGGCGAGGCCGAATGGCGCAAGGTCTTCGAGCTGGGCCGGAAATTGGGGCTTTATGCCATTACCACCGAAGCGGTTGGGGACCTGGATATCCTGGAGAAGCTCGTGAAGGAATACGACATCCGGGTGGGTATCCACGAGCACCCCCGCCGGCCGAACAACGCGGACTACAAGGTTTGGGACCCCAATTACGTTCTGTCGGTCGTGAAGGACCGCGACCTGCGGATCGGCGCGAGCGCGGACACCGGCCATTGGGCCAGCTCGAATGTGAACCCGCTGGAAGCTCTGCGGATTCTCCGCGGCCGGATCATCAGCGTCCATCTCAAGGAGCGGCCCGAGATTGGCCAGGCGCGCACCGATATGGTTTTTGGGGCCGGCGTCCTTAACATTGCGGCGATTCTGGACGAACTCAGAGCGCAGGGTTTCCGCGGCAATATCGCCATCGAGTACGAAACCAACTGGGAAAACAACGTGCCGGAAGTCGCGCAGTGCATCGGGTTTTTCCGCGGTTACGCGACCTGCCACCGCTGACGCCAATCCTCTTCGCCCAAGCCGTGTGCGGGGGCGCCTCGGACGTGACGCAACATTCCTTGGCATCCCTGCGCCCTCGAGGTCCAGACGTGCCGAGGACACGTGTTCGCGCGCTGGTGGAAAAAGTGCCGCCCGCGTGTTAACATAAGAGGGTGGACACCCCAGGCGGGGGCGCCTTATCGCGCGCTGGTGCTCGAGGGACAGGTCGGCACAAGGCGGCGCGGCGCGGGACGCAGTGGTCATATTCCTGTCGTCATGGGCGAGTTGCTACGACAACCAAGTCATTGTGCCCGGAACGGGAGGCTGCTCACCCCGGCCAACCTCCTCTTCTTTAGGAATTTTCTGAAACATCCCGCCAAGGTGGGATGGTTGCTGCCCAGTTCTCCCCGGCTGGTCAACGAGGTGCTTCGCCAGGTGGATTGGGATCGGGCCCGCGTGATCGTAGAATACGGCCCGGGCACCGGCCAGTTCACCAAGCCCCTGCTGGAGCACATGCGCCCGGACGCCCACCTGGTCGCGCTCGAGATCAATGCCGAATTTGTGGATTACCTCAATGGAGCGATCCAAGACCCCCGGCTGCACCTTGTCCGCGAATCGGCGGCCCGGATTGACGCGGTGCTCAGCGGCCTTGGATTTGCGCAGGCGGACTGTGTCATTTCCGGTATCCCGTTCAAAACCCTGCCTCACCCTCTCCGCGACACCATTGTCCGGAAAACGCATTCGGTGCTGCGGCCCAATGGTCGGTTTCTGGTTTATCAACTGTCCGATTCGGTCCTCCCCTACCTGGAGGCCGTCTTTGGCCATGTCTCGCGCGGTGTCGAAAGGCTCCATATCGTGCCCGCGAAGCTTTTTTATTGCGCTCGATAGCTCCCGCTCAACCCAGCAGAGAAGGAGGGCGGCCCTTTGCCAACCGTCTCCCCCCAGGCCGGGCTCGAATGTGTTTGCGCTTTTAAAGGCGGTCTTTTTAATTACGCCATGCGCGACGCATCCCTGCAGTTCCTCAAAACGCTGGTCAACACCCCCAGCCCGGTCGGCCATGAGGCCCGTGGCCAGCGCGTGTGGCTCGACTACGTTAAAGCCTTTGCTGAAGAAACTTTCTCCGACGCCTACGGCAACTGTGTGGCGGTACTCAACAAGGGCGGCTCGCCTCGGCTAATGGTGGCGGGTCATGCGGACGAAATTGCGATGGCGGTCAATTACATCACCGATGAGGGCTTTATCCATGTCCGAAAAATGGGAGGCGTGGACGCCGCCATCACCAAAGCCCAGCGGGTGGTGATCCACTCCCGCAACGGCCCCGTCAAAGGGGTGGTTGGAAACGTTGCTCCCCACCTCATGAAAGAGGAGAAGGATCCCAAGCCGCCCAAGATACATGATCTGTTCATTGACATTGGAGTCGCGAGCAGGAAGGAGGCCCAGAAGCTCGTCCAAATCGGCGACCCGATTACCCTCACTGACGAATTTGACCTGCTCCGAAACGACCTTGCCGTGGCCCGGGCCTTCGACAACCGGATCGGGACCTTTGCCGTGGCCGAGGCTCTCCGACTGCTCAAGGAATCGGGGGCGAAACTGCACGCTGAGATTTGCGCCGTGTCCAACGTCCAGGAGGAAGTCGGCCTGCTGGGCGCCCGGCAGATCGCCTACTCCTTGAAGCCGGACGTTGCGCTGGTCGTGGACGTGACGCACGCGACGGATTACCCCACCGTCAACAAGCCGCAGCACGGCGATGTCCGGGTGGGGGCGGGCCCCACGCTCACCCATGGCGGCTGCAACCACCCCGAAGTGGTGGCCCGGCTCGAACAGGTCGCCCGGGCCAAGAAGATACCCTTGCAGCACGAGGCGATGTCGTCCACCAGCGGCACCGATACCGATGCGATTTTCTGGACGCGGGGCGGCATTGCCAGCGCCCTGATCAGCCTCCCCAACCGCTACATGCACTCCCCGGTCGAAGTCATCAGCCTCAAAGACCTCGAGCGCATTCCGGAACTCCTCGCGGCCTTCGCCCTTTCGCTCAAGCAGGGCGAGATGTTCAAGGTTCGCATTTAACAGGAACACTCGCTGTTGGGGGGAGATCGTCCGACGCTGCATCTCTTATGAACCTGACCTTGCCTCGTGCAACGACGCCCATGGCGGTCGCATCCTCGCCGGCCCAAAACACCGACGTTAAACCCAGCCCGTGCCGAAGGGCTTTCCGCCCGGGTCGGCCCGTGAGGAAACGGGTCTTTCCTTTTCATCTCCCGCTCGCGGTCGGCTCGCGAGCGGCACTTTTGGTCGGATTCAGCAGTCTGGTCTTTGCCCTGCTGCCAACGGCGGTTGGCAGGGACACCGCCGACCCCTTTGCCTGGCCGACGATCGGGCGGGAGGCCAGACCTTGGGCCTATTGGTGGTGGATGGCCAGCGCGGTGGACCCAACCAATATCGCCGCCGAGTTGACGCGCTATCAACAGGCCGGCATGGGCGGCGTGCATATCGTCCCTATTTACGGCGCCAAGGGTTACGAAGGCCGGTTTATCGAATACCTGAGCCCGAAATGGATGGAGATGCTCAGCTTCACCGTCCGCGAGGCCCAACGACGCAACCTCGGCGTGGACATGACCACTGGCAGCGGTTGGTGCTTCGGCGGGCCGCGGGTCACCGACACCGAGGCCAACGCGCTGGTGGTGGCGCAGAAGCTCGAACTTGCTCCCGGTCAACGATTGGATCGCAAGTTCGATCCTCGAACCACCCAGGCGCTGGTGGCGGTCCCAAGCGAGGGGCAGCCGGTCGAATTAACCGCCAGAATCGCGCCCGATGGCACGCTGGATTGGAGTGCGGACAACCGGTCCTGGCAAGTCTTCGCAGTCAGCCAGCGGCCTTCCGGCCAGAAAGTCAAACGCGCCGGGCCGGGCGGCCAAGGCCACATGCTCAACCTGTTCTATCCGTCAGCGGTGAGTAATTACCTACGATGGTTCGACGAGGCCTTTGCCGGTTACCCCGGTCCCTGGCCGCGCGCCATGTACCATGACTCCTATGAATACCGCTCGGATTGGGCCCCCGACTTGTTTCACTCTTTCGAAAAGCGGCGTGGTTACCGGCTCGAGTCCGAGCTGGACGCCTTGTTCGGCGGCGCCAGGGACGAGAGGGCCGCCCGCGTGAAAACCGATTATCGCGAAACCGTTTCAGACGTCATGGTGGAAGAATCACTGCCGTTGTGGGCCCGGTGGTGCCGCGATCAGCGCTTGCTCACCCGCAACGAGGCGCACGGCTCGCCCGGCAACTGGCTCGACCTATACGCCACCGCCGACATCCCCGAAACGGAGATGTTCTATAAGGACCGCAACAAGCTGATTTCGAAGTTCGCCTCGGCGGCGGCACACGTCACGGGGAAGCCTTTGGTCAGCGCCGAAACCGGCACCTGGCTCCAGGAACATTTCACCGAGACCCTCGCCGACATGAAATATCTGCTCGACGACCTTTTTCTGTCGGGCGTGAACCACGTCTTCTATCACGGGACCTGTTACTCGCCCGAGGACGCCCCGTGGCCCGGATGGCTGTTCTACGCGTCCTACGAAATGAACCCGCGCAATTCCATTTGGCGCGACGTCCCCGCCCTCAACGGTTATGCCGCCCGCTGCCAGGCTGTTCTCCAGTCCGGCCGGCCGGATAACGACCTGCTTGTTTACTGGCCCATTCATGACTTCTGGCATAACCCCACGGGCATGGTCCGCAACCTGACGGTCCATGCGCGCGACTGGTTTGAAGAGCAGCCGATTGGCAGCACCGCCGATCGGTTGTGGAACCGCGGCTATGCCTTTGATTACATATCGGACCGCCAGCTCGCCTCCGCCACGGTTCGCACCGGCAGCGTCAAGGTGCCGGGCGGCGCTTACCGCGCCGTGGTTCTCCCGCCCACCCGCCTGCTGCCGGTTGAAACCCTCGAACGCCTGCTGGAATTGGCGCGGGCGGGAGCCACGGTCATCTTCGAGCAACAAATGCCCGGCGATGTGCCCGGGTGGGGCGCGTTGGACCTTCGCCGGGAACGGTTTCAGCGGCTCGCCGCCGGCCTCCGGTGGCGCGAGCTGGCGGGCGTCAAAGTCCGGGAAGCGACGGTTGGCAAAGGACGGCTGATGACCGGCGAGCTGGAGGCGGCACTGCCGCGCGCGGGCGTGCCTCGCGAGCGCATGTTCGATCTGCCGGGGTTGATGTGCATTCGCCGCGCAGTGCAGGGGGGCTGCCATTATTTCATCGCCAACCGCAGCGAAACCAACGCCGTGCACGACTGGGTTGCCTTGGGGCGGGACTGCGGGTCGGTGGTCCTCATGGACCCGCTGAGCGGCCAGACCGGACGCGGAAGACTTCGCCGCAACAGCCACAAACAAGCCGAAGTTTACCTGGACCTCGAGCCAGGCGCGTCTGTCATCCTGCGTTGTCTCCCGAATCGCAGCCTTAAAGGTCCGGATTGGCCTTACCTCGAGGCGGCCAAGTCTGCCACTCCGCTCGCCGGCGTCTGGCGGGTGCGGTTCATTCAAGGCGGCCCGGAGCTGCCGCAAGCCTTTGAACAGGCGGAGCTAACTTCTTGGACTGCGAGGGAGGATGTCAACGCCCAACGGTTTGCCGGCACTGCTTGCTACACCCTGCGCTTTGACGCGCCCCAAGCTTGGGAGGGCCTTTGGCGGCTCGACCTCGGACGGGTTTGCCAGAGCGCTCGGGTGCGGCTCAACGGACGTGATTGCGGCACGTTGTTCACAGCCCCCTTCCGCGTCACCGTCCCGTTGAAACCCAAAGACAACCTGCTCGAAGTCGAGGTGACCAACGTTTCCGCCAACCGGATTCGCGACTTGGACCGGCACGGCAGCAAATGGAAGAACTTTTACGACATCAATTTCGTCAACCTCCAATACAAACCCTTCGACGCCTCCGATTGGCCCCTGACCGATTCCGGCCTCCTCGGCCCGGTCACCCTCGTCCCGCTCGCTCCGCCGTAATTCCCAAGCCGTCAGTTCCTGGTCTCAGGAGGACCGGACTTCCTGCCGGAGAAAGACCAGGTAGGAGAGCGCGAAACAACAAAGCGTCAGCCCGGCCAGCAGCAGCAGATACGGGCCAACCACAAAGAGCGACTGATCCAGCGGCAGGGGATTCTGAAATCGCTCCAGGGAAAACCGCTCCATCGGAGAGAGCAACACCAGGTTGCTGCGGCTGCGCCGGAACGGATCCAGGATGGTCGAGGTGGATTGCGAATACAAGACCACCGGCGATGCCAGACTCACGCTGTCGGAGAGGCGCTGATTTGCCACCACCTGCTCGGGATCTCGGGCGTTCCTCACCGGCTGGATCCCGTCGGCGATCAAGTCCGCTGCAAAGCCGATGAAAAAGGAACAAAAAATCCACAGGGCCACGGCCGCCAGGGCCGAAGTGGCCAGGGAGCGGAACAGAATCGAGAACAGAATGGCCAAACCCAGCCAGAACGACACGTAGGCAATGCTGATCACCAGATAAACCACCAATCGGCCCACCTCCTCCCAGCCGGGCACCAGTCCCACCGTGATCAAACCCATACCGGCAATCAACACCACCAGGCTCACCAGCATGACCGTGATGGTCAGGACGCCGGCCAGAAACTTGCCATTGATGATCGCATCCCGATAGATCGGCTGCGAGACCAGCTTCGTGAGCGTCCGGTTGTTGCGCTCGCGATTGATCGCGTCAAAACCGGTGATAATCCCGATCAGCGGCCCAAAAAAGGCGATGAACTGGACCAGGGAGAAAAACTTCCCCGGCACCGTGAAGAGCAGCAGAAACACGTGCGAGGGCTTGGGCATCCCTTCCAGCGTCTCGCGCAGGTTGGACGCAGTCATGTAGGTGGTGACCAGCGCCACCATGAAAATCAGCCCGAAAAGAATCACAAATCGGGTCGAGCTAAAATGATCAGCCAGTTCCTTGCGGCAGATTCTCAGCATGGCTTCTCCTCCTGGCAGTAACGCAGGTATATTTCTTCGAGACTGGCCGGCCCCCCGGTCTTTCCGGCCTGCTGGCGGGCCAGCTCACTGATGCTGCCCAAAGCCGCCAGACGGCCCTTGCTCATGATGCCCACCCGCCCGCACAGCCGCTCGACGTGGTGCAACAAATGGGTGCACATCAGCACGGTGATGCCCTTCTCCCGGTTCAGCGATGCCACCAGGTCCAGCATTCGGTTCATGCCGTCAGGGTCCAGACCCAGCGCCGGTTCATCCAGAATCACCAGCCTGGGCTCCTTGATCAACAACTCGGCAATGCCCAACCGCTGTCGCATGCCGCGCGAATACTGTCCGACCAGCTTGTCCCCTTCCTCCGCCAAACCCACTGTTCCAAGCGCTTCCTCGATTAGAGGCTTGCTTCTGGCCTCGGGCAGGTCATTCAGCGCCGCCACGTAGCGCAGGTTCTCCCGAGCGGTAAGATCATCATAAAAACCGACATTCTCGGGCAGATATCCCACCTGCCGCTTGACCTGCAGCGGCTGCTTCACGGGATCGAGCCCCAGAACCTCGGCGCGCCCAGCCGTCGGTTCTGTCAGCCCCAGCAGCATCAGAATGGTGGTTGTCTTGCCTGCCCCGTTGGGGCCGAGAAAACCAAACACCTCCCCGGCGTTTACCTCGAAACTCAGCCCGTCCACCGCCGTCTGCCGACCGTAACTGCGGGTCAGTCCCTCGGTTCTTATGACCGCAGCCATGGCTCGCGGGGTGCGTTAACGCCGTCCCAACTGGCGGAACATGACCGTCAAACCCGCCACCACCAGTACGATCAAACCCACCCCAATCCATCCCCAACGCGACGCCGCCCGAATCGTCACCCGGAACTCCACCTCCTCGTTGGCCTTTTCCCCCTCGACCTGGACGCTGACCGAATAGTCGCCAATCAACGCCTGTTCCCCTGGTGTCAGGGTCATCTCCACCTGCTTGATCGCGCCGGGTTCGAGGTTTTCTATCCTTTCCGGCTTGAATTCAACCTTCCAGTTCTCGGGTTTGAACGCGGAGAACTTGACTTCCCGCTGGGCCGCCGAGCCCTTGTTCTGGACCAACAGTGTCACGTTCGCCTTCTGCCCGCGTTCTGCCACCACCGACAGCAGGCCGTTGGGCGTGCCCGCCTTGAGGGCGTAGGTGCCCGTGAGCACCACCTTCAGCTCTTTCTCGGCCTTGGCTTTCGGCGAATACACCTCGACCTTGAAATCGTATTCCCCCGCCTGCACGTTGTAGGGGGGCGTCACCTCCATTTCAATGGTCTTGGTCTGGTTGGCCTGAATCTGCAGCGAACTGATTTGCTTGCTCTCGTAGGCCGGCTTGAAGGAGGTCTCCCAGCCCGGCGGCGCCGTCGCCCGAAAATTGAACACCGTGTCCTGGTCCGTCTCGTTTCGCACCTCCAGCGAAAACTGAAACTTGTCGCCTGATGGACCCCGCAACGTCGGGTAGGATGTGTCAATCGTCACCCTCTGTGACGCCTTCTGTTCACCGGCCACTGTAACAGTGATCCCTGAGGTTTGCTCCAGTGCGCCATCCGCGGTCCTGGCCTTGATGACAAACCGGTGCGTCCCTGGCGGCAGTTTCTTCACGTCCTTGTCCTTGGGCTTCGCCGTCAGATTCAGCGTTTGGTCCTCCTTGGAGGCCACAAACACCCCGCTGACCACCGTGCTGTACCGCTTGATCTGCACCTCCCAATCCTTCGGCGCCTCCAACACCTCAACCAGCACCGTTTCGTCGCTGCGCCCGCGGTTCTTGATCAGCAGGTCCACATTAACACTGTCCTCCGGGGACAAGGTGATGCCCGGATACTGCAGGGCGGCGGTGATCCGCCGTTCGGGAAGCTCATTTCCCGCTTCCGCCGCCACCCCGCTCCCGCCAAATGCTCCACACGCAAGTCCCACGCTCAGTAAAACCAAGTATCGTCGCATAAGCATACAGGAATCTTCCGGACCAGTCATGGTGGAGGCCCCTCGCCTGGGAAGCAGGGGCACACCTCACAGGTCCGATTTGCCAAGGTGACAATCTTCCCCAACGAATGTTCAAAAAAAACAAGGGCGCACTGTGCCAATGGCATCCGGGTTTACCCGTCGGGGGACCCGCCAGGCAAGGGTGTGGCGCTCCGGCGAGGGAGGCGACGCGCGGTCTGGCTGTGGAACTGGAGGTTGTAGGTCCTCAGGCACAGCGCGCCGCAGCAGGAGCTGGTGCAGGAGGCGTCCCTCCGCAGCGTCAATACACCCAGTCCGGTCCAGGGGTGTCGCGCCGTTCCTCGAGAGGCCCGGAAACGGTTTGTTGCGCCCTGCATTTTTCGGTTGGCTTTTGCCGGGGGAAGTTGCGATAAATACGTCCCATCAGGTTCTTTATCTGGTCGCGCAACTATAGCAAACTTATGAGCAAAACTAAGAACATCGAACGATCCTACCAACTTGCCAAGGAACGATACGCCCAACTCGGAGTGGATACCGATCAAGCCCTGGCCCAACTGGCCCGCATCTCCATCTCGATGCATTGCTGGCAGGGCGACGACGTGGGAGGATTCGAAAACGTGGGGGGCGCGCTGGGTGATGGCCTGGCCGTAACGGGCAATTATCCCGGCAAAGCGCGGACTCCCGAACAGCTTCGGGCCGACTTCGAGAAAGCCATTTCGCTCATCCCCGGCTCGCACCGCTTCAACATCCATGCCTGCTACGCGGAGATGGATGGCAAAAAGGTGGACCGGGACGAATTGAGCGCCGAGCAGTTCAAGAACTGGATCGCCTGGGCCAAATCCCTCAAGATCGGCATGGATTTCAACCAGACGTATTTCTCCCATCCGATGGTCAAGGACGGCATGACCCTCACGCACCCCGATAAGAGCGTCCGCAAGTTCTGGATCGAGCATGGCATCCGCTCGCGCGAGATCGGCGCCGCGTTCGGCAAAGCGCTGGGCAAAACCTGCCTCACCAACCTTTGGATCCCCGACGGGATGAAGGATACTCCCGCGGACCGGCGTGGACCGCGCGAACGTCTGGTCGAATCTCTCGACGCTGTGTTCAAGAAGAAAATTGACCGCAAGCTCAATGTGGATTCGGTCGAGCCGAAGCTTTTCGGCATCGGCGCCGAAAGCTATACGCCCGGTTCCCACGAGTTCTACCTTGGCTACGCCGTCAGCCGCGGCACGCTCCTCACGCTCGACGCCGGGCACTATCACCCGACCGAAGGCATTGCCGACAAAATCTCCTCGGTGCTCTGCTACCTCCCCGAGATCGCCCTGCACGTCAGCCGCGGGGTCCGCTGGGACAGCGACCACGTGGTCACACTCACCGACGAACTCGAGGCCATCGCCCAGGAAATTGTCTGGGGTGGTTATATCGGCCGGGTGCGCATCGGCTTGGACTACTTCGACGCGAGCATCAACCGCGTGGCGGCGTGGGTGATCGGCACACGCAACATGGTCAAGGCCCTCCTCTTGGCCCTTGTGGCGCCGATCCAAAAACTTAAGAAATTCGAGCTTGAAGGGGATTACACCTCGCGCCTGGCCCTCATGGAGGACGCCAAAGTGCTCCCCTTCGGGGCGGTGTGGGACTACTACTGCCAGCAGAAGGGCGTGCCGGTGGGCGATGCCTGGCTTGCCGAAGTCAAACGCTACGAACGCGACGTGCTGTCCAAGCGCTGAGGTTCCCGGGCCGATTCTGACACCAATGGGCTGGTGCGGAACCATTTTCAAGCATCCAACCGGCTCTCCCCGTTCATCCCGCGGGGAGAGCCGCCCTTTCACCTTTTTTCCAGCAACCAAACCATCCAATCCTTCGACGCTCCAATTTCTCCAGCTTAAGGACTCGCCATGAATGAAATCGTCCCTGCAACCACCAATCCCGCGCTCGGCGTAACCATTTTCGCGCTCGGCGGCCTTGCCGGCGCCGTCTTTTACCTGCCGTTCAAGAAAGTCAAGAACTGGGCCTGGGAAAGCTACTGGTTCATTTACGCGGTTTTCGGCCTGGTGATTGTGCCCTGGATTCTGGCCCTCACCACCTCGCCCAATGTGTTTGCGGTGCTCAAGGCTTCGCCCGGCAACACCCTGCTCTATTGCTTTCTCTGCGGCGCCGCCTGGGGCGTCGGGGGCCTCACCTGGGGCCTCATGATTCGCTACCTGGGCGTGGGCTTGGGGCTGGCGATTGGTTGCGGCCTGTGCGCGGCCGCCGGCACGCTCGTCCCTCCCATCATTGCCGGCAAAATCAGCAGCCTCTACGGTTCGCCCTCCGCGAACGTGTCGCTCCTCGGGGTGTTTGTCTCGCTGCTGGGCATCATCTTCGTCGGCATGGCCGGCATGTCCAAGGAGAATGAACTGCCTGAAGCTGAAAAGAAAAAGGCGGTCGCCGAATACAATTTCAAACGCGGCATTACCGTGGCTATCTTCTCCGGGCTGATGAGCTCGGCCATGAGCTTCGGCCTCCAGGGGGGCGCGGCCATTGAACAATTGGCGCAGACCACCGCGCCGGTCACCTCCGCCACCTGGCGGGGCATGCCGGTCCTGGTGGTCGTGTTGCTGGGCGGCTTTGTCGTCAACGGCGTCTGGTGCCTCTACCTGAACGCCAAAAACAAAACCACCGGTGACTACTTCAAAACCGGCGCCCCCATCGCCGGCAACCTCCTTTTTGCCGGCCTGGCCGGGGCCATCTGGTGCTCGCAATTCATCGCGTTCAAGACCGGCGAGCCGGCCATGGGCCGGATGGCCTACATCGGCTGGGCCGTCCTGATGGCCAGCGCGATCCTCTTTAGCACGCTGCTCGGCATCTTCCTCGGCGAATGGCGCGGAACCAGCAGCCGAACTCGTTCGCTTCTGGCCGTGGGCCTGGTCCTGCTATTGAGCTCCACCGTGCTGGCCGCCTACAGCGGCAAACTGAGCCAAAAACAAACTTCGGCCGCGCCCGCCGTCGAAGCCACCGCGGCGCTCTCTCCCAATCTGTGACGCTCGGTTTTTCACCTTTAATATTCAACTGACCTATGCCACAACGCGTTTATCTCGGTATTGACCTCGGCGCCGAAAGCGGCCGCGTGATCGCCGGCCTCTGGAACGGCAAGACCCTCAAACTGGAGGAAATCCATCGCTTCCCCAACGGCCCGGTTTACCTCGCCGACTCGATGCGCTGGGACGTCCTGCGGCTCTGGGCCGAAATCCAGAACGGTCTTGGCCTGGCCGCATCCAAATACGGCAAGTCCATTGTCTCGGTCGGCGCTGATACCTGGGGCGTGGATTATGTGCTCCTCACTCGCCAGGGCGAAATGCTCGGCCAGCCGTTTCATTACCGCGATTCCCGCACCAACGGAATGATGGAGAAAGCCTTCCGTAAAGTGCCGCGCTCCGAGATTTTTGCCCAGACCGGCCTCCAGTTCATGCAGTTTAACACCTTGTTCCAGTTGCTGGCGGCCAACCAGGCCACCCCCGCGCTGCTGCAACAGGCCGATTGCATGCTCCTGATGCCGGACTTCATCCACTGGGCGCTGTGCGGCTCGCGGGTGATTGAGTTTACCAATGGCACCACCACCCAGTGCATGCATCCCCTCAAACGCACCTGGGCCACCGACCTGCTCAAGAAATTTGCTCTGCCTCTCCACCTCTTCCCCAAAATCGTCCCGCCCGGCACCACCCTGGGCACCCTGCGCGCCTGCGTTGCCGAACGCACCGGCCTCGGGGCCGTCAAAGTCGTCGCCCCGCCCACCCATGATACCGCCTCGGCGGTCGCTGGCGTCCCTACCGCCAACACCGGCAAACCGAATTGGGCGTATCTCAGCTCCGGCACCTGGTCGCTCATGGGCGTCGAGGTCCAGAAGGCTTCCCTCTCGCCGCGCACCGAGGAACTGAACCTGACCAACGAAGGCGGCCTGGACGGCACCTACCGCCTCCTCAAGAACATCATGGGGTTGTGGCTCGTGCAGCAGTGCAAGCGGTCCTTCGACGCGCGCGGCAGGAAGTACGATTACTCCGACCTCGCGCGCCTCGCCGGCAAAGCCCCAGCCCTCCGCTCGATCGTCAACCCCGACGACCTGCGTTTTCTCAACCCGCCGGACATGCCCAAGGCTATCCAGGAGTTTTGCCGTCAGACCGGCCAGCCTGTTCCCAAGACCGAAGGTGAGTTGGTCCGTTGCGCCTACGAGAGCCTGGCGTTGAAATACCGCCAGACGTTGGGCTGGTTGGAGGAACTGACTGAGAACCGCATCGAAGTCGTTCACATCGTCGGCGGCGGTTCCAAGAGTGAAATGCTCAACCAGTTCACCGCCGACGCCTGCCAGCGCCCGGTCATCACCGGTCCCGTCGAGGCCACCGCCATGGGCAACCTCCTCGTTCAGGTCCGCTCCAGCGGCGAGCTGTCCTCCCTGGCTGAAATGCGCCGGGTGGTCCGCAAGTCCAGCGCCGTGTCAACTTACGAACCAGCCGACCCCTCGCGCTGGGAATCCGCCTCCGCGCGCTTCGCCGATCTGCAGCGGGTCAAATAGACCCATGAGCGACCCCCGGCAGGAACCGGTGAACGAATACGAACGCGAGCCGGTGCCCGAGAAGGCCCGGCTCGGCCTGAAGAACTTCGTCGGCCAGTTCGCCGGCGAGCACGTTGCTGGAACCGAGTTGATGATCGGTCCGCTCTTTCTGGCGTCCGGCGTCAGCGCGTTCGACTTCATCATCGGCCTGGTCGTCGGCAACCTTCTGGCTGTCCTGAGCTGGACTTTCCTTACCGCCCCCATTGCGACCCGGGCGCGCCTCACCCTCTATTGCCAACTCGAAAAAATCTGCGGGCGCCACGTGGTGACCCTATACAATACTGCCAACGGGGTCATGTTCACCGTTCTGGCCGGCGCCATGATGACGGTTTCGGCCACGGCCCTCGGCGTGTATTTCAAGTTCGCCATGCCGCAACTGACTGACACCCTCCCAAGCGGCATCGGCTGGGTGGTGGCGGTGCTGATCACGGGCGCGTTGTTCTCAGTCGTCGCGGCCTATGGTTACCGTTTCGTATCGCGCTTTGCCAACATCGCGGCCCCCTGGCTGGTGTGTATGTTCATCGCCTTCGGCATCATTGGCCTGCGCGAAATGGGCCTCACCCGCCCGGGCGATTTCTGGCAGGTCGCCAGCACCACCATCTGGACCGGCGGCCCGCCCCAGTCTGGCCAGCTCAAGTTTACCTTCTGGCATGTGATGTTCTTTGCCTGGTTCTGCAACATGGCCTGGCACGTCGGCATGGCTGACCTCTCCATCTTCCGCTTCGCGCGAAAATCATGGTACGGCGTGGCGTCCGCCGCAGGCATGTTCCTCGGCCATTTCATGGCTTGGATTGCCGCTTCCGTTCTCTATGCCGTTCAATTGCGCCAGGACCCCGCCAATACTGCCGTCCTCCCCGGCCCGCTGGCTTACCACGCCTGCGGCCTGGCCGGGCTTATCGCTGTGGTCGCCGCGGGCTGGACCACCGCAAACCCGACCCTCTACCGCGCCGGTCTGGCTTTCCAATCCCTGATTCCCAATTCCTCCCGGTTCAAAGTCACGCTTGTCACAGGGCTGGTCGCGACTGTCACCGCCATTTTTCCGATCGTCACGATGCGGCTTCTGGACTTTGTCGCCCTCTGGGGCATGATCTTGATGCCAATGGGCGCGGTCATCTTTATGGATTTCTGGGTGCTGCCCCGGCTGGGATTGCGCTCCAACTTCGCCGAGGCGGCCGGCCTCCGCCTCAACTGGGCCGCCGGCCTGGCTTGGATTCTCACTGTCGCCGCATGCACTTGGCTGGTGCTGAGCGGTCGCACCCAAATCTTCTTCGTCAGCCTGCCCGGGTGGTTTCTCACCTCACTGCTCTACGCGGTTCTCAGCAGGGTTGTTCAAGCTCGCCACTCCGCCAACTCCCTCGTCGTCCCGTGAACCTCCGCCGACTCATCCTTCAGTGCATTTCCGGCGCCGCCCTCGCGGTGGTCATCCTCGCCGCACTGCTGTTTTTCGGCGACAGGCTTACTCTGCCGCACACCCAGGCTTGGCTGCTCGTCGGTACGGTCGCCTGGTTTGCCTCCGCGCCCTTCTGGATGGAACACAAAACCGGTGCGTGAAGCCTTGATGGGCAACGGCTGGTGCCAAGATTCGGAAAACAGGTTTCCGCAATAGTTCCGATATTCCTGTGGGGCCTCGGGCTGAGCAAGGGCGACCGGTTCGAATGAGGCCAGTAGCCGCGGTTTCTGCCCCCTTCCTGGCCGCCCGCTCGGCGGGACTCATCGAGGCGGGCTCAGGAACTCCACTCTTGGCCAGCCATCCGCGGTCCAAGTCAGTCGCCCAATCCCAAGCGTCTTGGCTCCCCGCCGGTCCCCGTCGTAGTAGTGGTAGCTTATGTACTCGCGCCCCTCCCGGGTGAAGAAACCGGCGTGACCCGGACCGATCCGCGGTCCCTCTCTGTCCAGCACAAGGGTGCCGCCGCCCTGCAACAGGTCCTTCCCATCCGCGTCCAGGTACGGACCTGTCGGCAGACGGCTCCGTCCCACGCGAATGTTGTAAGTGCTGTTGGTACCCCGGCAACAGAGTCCCCAGTTCACAAATAGGTAGTAGTCGTCGCCGCGTTCAAGCATCGCCCCCGCCTCGATCTCGTTCTTCCACGCCAGCGCAACCGGTGGCGCGTTGGGATCGAGCCGCTTGCCTGTCTCCGGATTCAGCTCCACCAGCTTAATCCCTCCCCAAAACGATCCAAAGACCAGCCACAAGCGCCCATCCACCGCCAGCATCACCGCCGGATCAATCGCGTTGAAATCGTCACCCCGGCCCGACTGAATTACCACCCCACAATCTCCCCAGCCGTAAGCCGGATCGGCCGGGTTCAGCGTCGCGTTGGTTGCCAGCCCAATCGCGGAGACTTGCGAACCCCACGTCGAAACCGAGTAATAAAGCAGGTAGCGCCCCTTCAAATAAATCACATCCGGCGCCCAAAAGTGTCCGCGAAAACCAGGAACCGCCTCACTCGTCCAACCCGGCGCATTGGTGAACACCCGTGGTCCAACCTCCCACGTCACCGTGTCCGCCGAGTGACGTGAGCTGATGCCCATCCCAGTGGCAAACAACCAATACCGATCTTGACAACGCACGATCCGCGACGGGTCATGGACTGAACGATCAGCCTCGGCCCAGGGCGGTCTTTCTGCCCCTGTTGATAGCCCGGCACCACCTACGGCGCCAAGCAGTACCATCCCTAAGACCAGTCCAAGTGCGTTTGCCGGTAGGGCAGGCTCACTCAACAGCACGCAAAACTTTCTGGTTGTCTGCAATGGCATGCGTGGCGGAAAGGAATCCCAGAAGCGTTCAAAATTGCGAAAACCAAGGCATTCTCGCAGGAATAGGTTAAACTCAAGTAACTTGGTCAAAATAATAAAATTCCACTTGCCCCAACTCGAAAGTTGATGAACATTGGCCCCGAATTCGACAAACTGACAGGAATCATCTTAAACCAGTTACCGAGTATGGGACGCATTTACAACAACATAGTTGAGACTGTAGGAAACACGCCGCTCGTCAGACTGAACCGGGTCACGGAGGGTTTGCACGCCACCATCCTGCTCAAATGTGAGTTTTTTAATCCGCTGGGCAGCGTGAAAGACCGCATCGGCATGGCCATGATTGAGGCCGCCGAGCGCAAGGGTATTCTCAAGAAGGACACCGTCATTATTGAGCCCACCAGCGGCAACACGGGAATTGCTCTGGCGTTTGTTGCCGCTGCCAAAGGCTATCAGTTGA
Source organism: uncultured Verrucomicrobiota bacterium (assembly GCA_964631605.1). Lineage (GTDB taxonomy): Bacteria > Verrucomicrobiota > Verrucomicrobiia > Limisphaerales > UBA8199 > JARKQH01. The sequence goes on along the minus strand of CAZVYG010000002.1, from coordinate 35,174 downwards.
TCCTGACAATGCCCGAGACGATGTCGCTGGAGCGCCGCACCCTGCTCGCCATGCTCGGAGCCAAACTGGTTCTCACCCCGGGAACCGAGGGCATGAAAGGCGCCATCGCTCGCGCTGAACAACTGGCCAAAGAGACTCCCAACTCCTGGATTCCCCAGCAGTTCGAGAACGAGGCCAATCCCGAAATCCACTCCAAAACCACCGCCGAGGAAATCTGGCGGGACACCGACGGAAAGGTTGACATCCTGGTTGCCGCCGTGGGCACCGGCGGCACCATTACCGGCTGCACCGAAGTCATCAAATCCCGCAAACCCGGTTTTCAGGCCATCGCGGTCGAGCCCAAGGACTCCCCGGTCATTTCGCAAACTCTGGCCGGCCAGCCGATCAAACCCGGTCCCCATAAGATCCAGGGCACCGGCGCGGGCTTCATTCCCAGGAACCTCCACCTCAAGGACGCCAAGGGAAATCCCCAGATTGTCGAGTGCATCCAGGTGTCCAACGACGATGCCTTCGCCATGGCGCGGCGGCTGGCCAAAGAGGAGGGCATTCTCGCCGGCATCTCCTCCGGGGCCAATGTTTGGGCCGCCATCGAAGTGGCCAAACGCCCGGAAAACAAAGGTAAGATGATCGTTACCATTGCCTGCTCCACCGGCGAACGTTACCTGAGCACGCCCCTGGCGGCCGAAGCCCGCGCCCAGGTTGGCGGCTGAGCCGGGATTTGACGCCTGCGCCCCTTTCGCGTTAGCCTGTGCTCATGGCTAATGCGAGCAGAAAGAAAGGCCGGCGAAAAGCCGTCATGGTCGGCGTCGGTCTCGATTCCGACGGTCACAAGCGGCTGACCACCGGCCCCAACTTCGTGCTTGTCGGCGGCACCGAGGAAACCCACGAGGTCATGACCGAAAAGGTCGTCAAAATAAACGAAAAACTCAACGCCCGCGGCAAGTCGCTCGAGGAGGTGAGCCGCGATGAGTTCGACGACATTGCCCATTCCGTGGGACTCAAGAGCCAGCCGCCGGAATAGACCCACGCGGGCGGGCGGTCTCCTTGACGGCGGCCCCCTTCAGCGGCTAGGCTAACTGATGATAAGGTTTAGGAAGCAGAATGATGCCGCCTGAGATTCATCCCTACCTCGTTCTGGTCCTGCTGCTGGGCGCCGCGCTCCTCTTCGCCCTTGCTCCGCTGGCGCTGGCCTGGCTTTGGGCTCGGTGGTTCTCCCCCCCCAAGCCCGGCCGCACCAAACACGCGATCTACGAATGCGGCCTGGAATCCCGCGGCGACGCCTGGATTCAGTTCCGCTCCGAGTATTACCTCTACGCGATTGTGTTCCTGATTTTCGACGTCGAGACGATCTTCCTGCTCCCGTTCGCCGTCGCCTTCGGCGGGCTGACGGTCGGCGCCTTCGCAGCCATGATGGTCTTTGTCCTGCTGCTGGCCGAAGGGCTCGTCTGGGCCTGGCAAAAGGGCGTGCTCACGTGGAACTAACCCTCTCCGCACCCCGGGCCATGGACGAAGGATTGCGCAGCGAATTGAGCAAGCAGGGGATTTTCACCACGACGCTTGAGGAGCTCTACAACTGGGGGCGCAAGAACTCCGTCTGGCCGCTCGGCTTCGGCCTGGCCTGTTGCGCCATCGAAATGATTGCCGCTTCGATGGCCCGCTGGGACCTCGCCCGCTTCGGCGCCGAAGTGTTCCGCCCTTCGCCGCGACAGGCCGACCTCATGATCGTTGCCGGCACGGTCACCAAAAAAATGGCGCCCCAGGTGGTGCGCCTCTACAACCAGATGCCCGAGCCGAAATACGTCATCGCCATGGGCGCCTGCGCCATTTCCGGCGGGCCGTTCAAACAGGGCTACAACGTTCTTAAAGGCATTGACCGCTATATTCCGGTGGACGTGCACATCCCCGGCTGCCCGCCCCGGCCCGAAGCCCTGCTCCACGCCTTCATGAAACTGCAGCAGCTCATTGACGAACAGCCGCTGACCGGTTGCAATCGGCCGCGTCATCTCAGGGCGGACGCGCCCACTGAATTCACCGTGCCGGAATACGGTCCGCACGACTTGGAGCCCCC
>CAZVYG010000002.1:31906-33096 GCA_964631605.1 uncultured Verrucomicrobiota bacterium | reverse complement strand
GAAAAACCCGGAAGTGTGGCGCCCGCCGGTCCTCCATCCTGGAGAAGCCTGAGGCGTTGCGCCAGGACCTGATCGCCATGGAATCGCTCGAACAGCTTCAGGCTCGCGTGGCTCAGGCCGTCCCAGCCGCCCGCCTCGAGATCCTTCCCAACGACAGTCCCGCCGGGCAACCGTCCCTCCTGCTCAACAAGGACGCGGCTCTCGCCGTCGCCCAATTCCTCCGCGACGACCCCCGGCTGCGGCTGGATTACGTCTCCAACGTCACCGGCGTGGATTGGCTCGACACCGTCATTACCCGCAAAGTCAGATCGCGGCAGGTGATCGAAGGCATCGAGCGTGAGATCGAACATAGTTTCGAGGAAAAGAAGCCCGGCTGTCTTGAAGTCGTCTATCACCTCTACTCGATGGAACTCAAACACGGCCCCTTGGTGCTCCGGCTGCGCACCGGCAACCGTTTGGACGATGTCCATCTGCCCTCCCTGACCCCGGTCTGGCGCGGCGCCGAGTTCCAGGAACGGGAAGTGTTCGACCTTTACGGAATCATTTTTGACGGGCATCCGGATTTGCGCCGCATCCTCATGTGGGACGAGTTCCAGGACTACCCCATGCGCAAAGACTACGCCGAGCCCGACGACTTTGAATACGAACCCACCGCCCACGGCGAGGTGCTCGAACGAGCCCGCCGGCACGTGGGCACCCCCGAGGCGCCGCACCCATGACCTCCCTTGGAACCGTCCAGTCGCCGGCGACTTCGGGAAAGCAGTATGAGCTGCGGTCCAAACCCGCGACCGCGGGCGAAAGGGGAGGCGGGTTGCTCGAAATCTCCATGGGCCCGCAGCATCCCTCCACCCACGGCGTGTTCCGCATGGATGTGGTTCTGGATGGCGAACGGGTCGTCAAGCTCAAACCGGTGTTCGGTTACCTGCATCGAAACCACGAAAAAATTGGCGAAAAGACCACCTACCTCGGGTCCATCCCGTACACGGACCGGTTGGATTACTTCTGCTCGCTCACCAACAACTGGGCTTACTGCCTGACGGTGGAAAAACTCGCCGGCCTGCAGCCGCCGGAGCGCGCGGAATATATCCGGGTCATCACCGCCGAATTGACCCGTCTCCAAAATCATGCCTGCCTGGCCGGTTTCCTGTTGCAGGACATGGGCGCCTCCGGCACCCCGCTGATGTATGCTT
>CAZVYG010000002.1:0-31896 GCA_964631605.1 uncultured Verrucomicrobiota bacterium | reverse complement strand
GGGAGAAGATTCTCGACCTCTTCGAGTCGCTGACCGGCGCCCGCATGATGTGCAATTACTTCCGGTTCGGCGGCTGCCGCTGCGACCTGCCGCCGGGGTGGCTCGCGGCCGCGCGCCGGGTCGTCGCCAACTTTCCGCGATTCCTCGACGAATACGAGCGCTTGCTCAACGAAAACGAGATTCTCATGTCCCGCACCCAGGGGGTGGGCGTGCTGCCGGCCTCCCTGGCCGTTAACGCCAGCATCACCGGCCCCATGCTCCGCGCCAGCGGCGTCAACTACGACATCCGCAAAGTGGATCGCTATGGAATCTACGATCGCTTCTCCTTTCGCGTCCCCCTGGGCGAGCACGGCGATGTTTACGACCGATACCTCGTCCGCATGCTCGAAATGCGCGAGTCTCTCAAGATTTTGGAACAGGCCTTGCGCGAGATTCCCGACGGCCCCATTCTCGATCCGAAAGCCAAACTGCGCGGTTTTCGCCCCAAACCGGGTGAGGCCTACGGCCGCATCGAGGCTCCCAAGGGCGAGCTCGGTTTTTATCTCATCAGTGACGGCTCGCCCAACCCGTACCGCTATCGCGTCCGGCCGCCCAGCTTCATCAACCTGACCGTGCTCGAGGATATGTGCCTCGGTCACCACGTCGCCGATGTCGTGATTATTCTCGGCAGCGTGGACATTGTCCTCGGCGAGGTGGACCGGTAGTCATTCCACAGGAAAATTATGCTCGGCGAAGGCATCTTGAAAGGCATGGCGGAGACTGCCCGGAATTTTCTGGGCAGCTATGTCGAGGAAGACCGCCTCGTCACCGTCCAATACCCCGAGGAACGGCTGCCCACTACGGAAGCCGCGCGCAACTTCCCTTTCCTCGTTTATGACGGTGACGATTGGCAAGAAGGTTTGCGCTGCGTCGCCTGCCAGATTTGCGAAAAAGAGTGTCCGCCCCAATGCATCTATATCGTCAAGGACATCACCAAGAAGCCGGATTACATCGGCAAGCTCCAATTCCAGCCGAAGGTCTTCGACATTGACCTGTCGGTCTGCATGAGCTGCCAGATTTGCGTCGAAGTCTGCCCCTTCGACGCGATCAAAATGGACGTCGAGTTCGAGTTGAGCACGACCGACCGCTTTGCCCCCTTGTTACTGCACAAGGCCGATCTGGCCAAATCCAACGAGTACTACCACAAGATTCACCCCGCCGAAGCGGCCGAGGTGGACGCGCGGCTGGCGGCCGAAAAGAACAAGGCCCTGGCGAAAACCAAAGGCGGCGCCGACGCCAAAGCCGCAACTTCGATACCGGCGCCCAAACCGCCATCCCCGCCCACCCAGCCGCCGAAGTGATGCCCAACCGTCGCTTGCTCCGGGCTTGAATCCACGCCATAATTGAGCCCGATCAAGTTCCGGCCGGGCGGTTGGGTTTCAAGGTCGGCGGGATTGGCTGATGGCTGAAAAACTGGACCAGATATTTGTCCTGGCAAAACACGAACTGGTGCGCTGGCTGATGAGCCATGTGCCCGGCGCGTGGGTCGCGGTTATTTCCGCTCTCATCTCGATTGCGGCCCTCGTGGTCACTTTCGCTGCGCTGTTCGCATTGACCACGCTGCTCGAACGTAAAGGACTGGGTCGGATCCAGAATCGGTACGGCCCCAACCGCGTTGGTCCTTTTGGTCTGCTGCAACCGGTGGCTGACGGCATCAAAGCTTTGACCAAGGAGGACGTCGTGCCCCGTGCTGCCGACCGGGTGGTGCATTTCATCGCGCCGCTGGTCCTGGTCGTGCCGGTGTTCCTGGCGCTGGCGGTTCTGCCCGTCGGCCGCAACATGGCGGCGGTGGACATGGACGCGGGCTTGCTGTTCTTCTTTGCCGTGGGCGCGGCCACCGAGTTGTCCGTGTTCATGGCGGGCTGGTCCAGCCGAAACAAGTATTCCCTCCTCGGCGCCATGCGCGCCATCGCCCAGATGATCAGCTACGAGGTTCCGCTCATCCTCTCAGCGGTGGCTGTTGTCATGATGGCGGGCTCGCTCTCCACCGTCCGCATCGTCGAATCGCAGGCCGGTTTTTCCGGCTGGCTGCCGCACTGGCATGTGCTCACGCCCTGGGGCCTGGCCGGGTTTGTCATCTTCCTCATCGCCGCCGCCGCCGAGTCCAATCGTTGCCCGTTCGACCTGCCCGAGGGCGAGTCGGAAATCATTGCCGGCTATTACGTTGAATATTCCGGATTCAAGTTCGCCCTTTTCTTCCTCGGCGAATATATCGGAATGTTTGCCATCAGCGGCCTGGCCATCACCTTGTTTCTGGGCGGTTGGACCGCCCCGCTGCCGGTTCTGACCTGGGTCCCTTCTTACGCCTGGTTCTTCCTCAAGTTGCTTTCGCTGATTGCTCTTTTCATTTGGATACGCGGAACGTTGCCGCGCTTGCGGATGGATCAGTTGATGAATTTCGCCTGGAAATTCATGCTGCCCCTCGCGTTGATCAACCTGCTGGCGGCGGGCCTGTGGCGCTTTCTGCCGGCGGGCCTCACCCGTTGGGTGGTCTGTTCACTTTTATTGGCCGCCGCGTATGCGGGCCTCGGCCGCGGCCTCGCCCAGCGGCGCAACCTGGCCAGGCGAACCTACCGATTTGCCGAATGAGCAACCGTGCCGACCTTTGCAACCATGACGGCTGACTTTGTCGTCCTCAGCATCCTCACTTTCACGGGTGCGGTGGCCGCAGTTACCCTCCGCAACCTGGTCCATTGCGCCCTGGCGCTGGCTGTCGCCTTTGCGGGCCTGGCGGGGCTTTACCTTCACCTCAATGCCCAATTCGTCGGTTTCGCCCAAATCCTGGTCTATGTCGGCGCGGTGGCCATTCTCATCGTGTTTGCGATCCTGCTCACTCGGGGCGGCGAGCCGGTGGCGGACGCTGGGCGGTCGGTTTGGTCATGGCTTCCAGGGGTGGGGCTGGCGGCCGCTGTCTCGGGCTTGATCGCGGCGGCAGTGCTCGGCAGCCGCGCCATTTCCTCCGCCTCGCCCAGTCCGCCGGTGGCAACTGTTCGCACCATCGGCGAGCAGCTCATGACTCGCTACGTCCTGCCCCTGGAGTTGATGGGCCTGCTGCTGACGGCGGCCTTGATCGGCGCGGTGATCGTGGCGATGAGTTTTCCCGGACGGCGATGCACCGAACCAAAACGCGAACCTTCAACCTCGGACTCGGAACCGCCGGAGACCAAGCGGAGGGCGCCAGGGTGACACCGCTGCACGCCTGCCTTTTACTTTCTGCTTTGTTGTTTGGCGTGGGGTTGGCGGGAGCCCTGGCCCGGCGCAACGCCATTGTGGTGCTGATCGGCATCGAGCTGATGCTCAACGCCGCCAACCTGAACTTCATCGCCTTCTGGCGTTACAGCCCCAATCCCGAAGCGCTCACTGGCATCCTGTTTGTCCTCTTCTCCATTGCCATCGCCGCCGCGGAAGCGGCCGTGGGCCTCGCCCTGATCATCGCCATCTACCGCCACTGCCGGACGGTCCGCCTCGATAAGGTTGACTCTTTGAAAGGATGATCGCGACGTGAACGCTCAGGACGCCATTGTTAAACTGCTCTGGCTGGCGGCGGTCCTGCCCCTGACCGCGGGCGGGCTTGGCGCCCTGCTCAAGCGGCGCCATCGCGCCGCCGCGGCGCTCCTGGCGATCGGTTCGGTCAGTGTCTCTCTCGTGGTGGCAGTAGGCGCGTTGGCCGCCGCCCTCCGGGCGCCCGAGCCTGTCAGACAGGCGCTCAACTTCAATTGGTTCCAGGCCGGCAACACCTGGGTCACCCTCGGCTGGGTGCTCGATCCCCTCTCAGCCGTCATGCTGGTCATGGTCGCGCTGGTATCACTGCTCATCTTCGTCTTCAGCGTCGGTTACATGGCGCAGGATGAGAACTTCACCCGCTTTTTCTGTTTCCTCTCCCTGTTCGCGGGCGCCATGCTGGGGCTGGTCATCGCCAACAGTCTGCTGCTGCTGTTCATCTGTTGGGAATTGGTCGGCCTCACCTCCTATTTGCTCATCGGGTTCTGGTATCAGAAACCGACCGCGGCTGCGGCGGCCAAAAAGGCCTTTATCACCACGAGAATTGGTGACCTGGCTTTTCTGCTGGGGATGATCTGGCTGTATTCGGAAACCGGCACGTTGTTGTTTTATGATCAGGGCAGGGGATGTCTGGAACAGCCCGCGCTGAACGTGCTGGCCCTCCGCACCGCCGGCCTGGGCGTCGCCCTGGCAACGGCCATCGGCCTATTGCTGTTTCTTGGCGCCGTCGGCAAATCGGGTCAGTTGCCTCTCCATGTCTGGCTGCCGGACGCCATGGAAGGCCCCACACCGGTCAGCGCTCTCATCCATGCCGCCACCATGGTCGCCGCCGGCGTATTCCTCATCGCGCGGGTTTATCCCCTCGTCGCCATGACCGACGCCGACATCAAGCCGACCGGACTTTACACGCAAAGCGTCCCGGGCGAAGCCGCCAGAGCCAATCCTGGCGCGGTGCTGAGGATTCCGATCGAACCGCCGGATTCTGCCAGCCCCAGCGCGGCGCTGAGCAGTGACAATGAAAGTCATTCTCCGAAACCAACCTCGACCACTTTGAAAGTGGTGACCTGGGTTGGGGTTTTGACCGCCCTGTTCGCCGCCAGCATCGCGGTCGCTCAAACGGACATCAAACGCATCCTCGCCTACTCGACGGTATCCCAGCTCGGCTTCATGATGCTTGGCTTGGGAACCGGTGGCGTTGCCGTCGGCATGTTCCACCTGATCACCCATGCTTTTTTCAAGGCGCTGCTGTTTCTGGGATCCGGCTCTGTCATCCACGGCTGCCATGAGGAGCAGGACATCCGCCGCATGGGCGGGTTGCGGAAGCTGATGCCGGTGACTTTTGCCACCTACGCAATCGGAATGATGGCCTTGAGCGGAGTGCCGATCCTGTTCTCGGGCTTCTGGAGCAAAGACGAAATCCTGCATGCCGCAGCGAGTTGGCCTGTTTCGCGCCTCCCCTTCCTGCTGGCCATCCTCGCGGCGCTTCTAACCGCGTTCTACATGACCCGGCAGATCTGTTACGTCTTCTTCGGCTCCTGGCGCGGTGCTCCGGCGAAAGCTCATGGCCGCGGTATCACCGGCGCCCCATCGCAGCCGGGGGCGGGCGCTGCCTTCGCAAACGGTTTGCCTCACGAGAGCCCCGCCCTAATGACCGGACCGCTTCTTTTGCTGGCGGCTGGCAGCATTGTGCTCGGGTTCTTCGGCACCCCCGCCTGGCCGTGGTTCCAAGGGTTCCTGCTGGGCCGCGACGAGTCCCTCGAAATCGCCCGGTTGCTGGCGGGGGGCACGCTGGGTCTGATGGCTTTGTCCGCGTTGGTGGCGGGTGCGGGCATTCTCCTTGGATACTGGCTCTATGGCCGCCGTCCTTCACGTAGTTCGGATGAAACGGATGTGCTCGAGCGCTTCCATCCCGCCGCGTTTGCGGTGTTGCGCCAAAAGTATTACTTCGATGAGTTCTACGACCTGACCGTGGTCTGCATCACCGCAGGTTTTGCACGCGCCTGCGATTGGGCGGACCGTGTGATTTGGGGCGGAGCGGTTCGCGCCGTCTCGCTGACAACGAGTGCGCTTTCGTGGGCGAGCCGGATGATGGACGAGTACCTGGTCAATGGTGGCTTTGACCGGGCCTGCGGCGGGTTGGGCAAGGGCGGCAGCCGCTTATCCCAGCTCCAGAATGGGCAGGTGCAGCATTATCTGCGGGCCATTGCTGCTGGATTGGTGGTGCTGGCCTTGTTGCTTCTATGGGGATGCCGGAACACATGAGCGGTCTGCCGTTGGTCACCATTCTGACCCTGATCCCGCTCCTGGGCGGCCTGCTGGTGATCAGCCTGGGCGGTCGTCGCGGCTCTCTGGCCCGGCGTTTGGCCCTGGCGTGCAGTCTTGCGGCGCTGGGATCCTGCCTGGTGATCACTGCGCGATTTGATACCGGCACCGGCGCGCTGCAGTTCGAGGAGCGGCATCAGTGGATTCAATCCCTGTCAGTGGACTACCACGTGGGATTGGATGGTTTAAGCCTGTTGCTGGTGCTCTTGACAGCCTTGGTGACACCCATGGCGGTTGCGGCTTCCTGGCGGATCGAACGGCAGACCCAGATTTATCACGGGTTGGTTCTCCTCCTGCAAGCCGGCCTCTTCGGCACCTTCACCGCCTTGAACTTCTTCCATTGGTTTCTGTTCTGGGAACTCAGCCTCATCCCGGCTTTCTTCCTCATCCGACTCTGGGGAGGGCCGGCCCGCAGTGCGGCCGCCACCCAGTTCTTTGTCTATACCATGCTGGGCAGCATCGCGTTGTTGCTGGCCTTTCTGGCCGTGTTTCTGTCCACGCGAACGTTTGACTTCCTCGAATTGGCGAGACTGGGGCGGGAAGGCACCCTGGTGCCGGCTCTGGGGGACACTTTGGGCTGGCGCGACTTGACGGTTCGGCGCCTGGCCGTGGTCATCTTCAGTGGCGCCTTTCTGGGCTTTGCTGTGAAGGTTCCGCTCATCCCGTTTCACACCTGGGTGCCCGCCACTTACGCGGAAGCACCGACTGGCGCCACGATGCTGCTGACCGGCCTGATGTCCAAGATGGGTGTTTATGGCTTCTTGCGCATCCTGCTTCCCATTTTCCCGGAAGTGATGCGCTGGGTCGTTGCGCCGCTGCTATTCCTCGCGGTCGTCACCATTGTGGTTTCCGCCGCCGCCGCCCTGGCTCAGCGAGACCTCAAACGGATGCTGGCCTATTCGTCCATCAATCACCTGGGTTATTGCCTGCTTGGCCTCTTCGCCGTTCTCAACGCGCACGGGTCCGCAAGTGGGTTAACGGCCCACCAATCCGCCGCGTTAAGCGGTGTCCTCCTCCAAATGTTCAATCACGGGCTCACGGCTGCGACCCTGTTCTGTTTTGTTGGTTTTCTTGAAAACCGCGCCGCCGGGCGGCGTGGGTTGGACGACTTCGGCGGATTGCGAAAGGTGGCTCCTGTCTTTTGCGGATTGATGGGCATTGCCGTGTTCAGTTCCCTCGGGTTGCCGGGCCTGAACGGCTTCATCAGCGAATTCCTGATCTTCCGGGGAGCCTTTCCGCTCGCGCCGTGGGCGGCTTCTTTTTCCCTGCTGGGATTGCTGCTCACCGCCGTCTTCCTGCTGCGTCTGTTACAGCAAGTCTTCTATGGACCGCTCAATGAGAAATGGGCCGCCTTCGGCGACTTATCCGTTCGCGAACGGGTGCTGGTGGCGCCGCCGCTCGCCCTCATGCTGCTGATCGGGGTTTATCCCCAGCCTCTGGTCGGATTGGTCAACGCCACGGTCATGCGGATGCTGGAGCAAGGAGGCTGAGATGCTGTCCTGGACCATCTACACTTCTTTCGGCGCGGCGCTGCTGCTGATGCTGCTGCCGGAACGCCGCGGCCCCTGGGCCCGCCGCATCGCCCTGGGGGCGGCCCTGGCAGGTCTCGTGATTTCGGCGGCCGCCTTGTTCCAAAGCACACCCGGTTCCTTCCGAACGGTAACCCGCCTGTCCTGGATTCCCGCCCTGGGCATTGATTATCATCTCGGCGCGGACGGCATCAGCCTGGTTCTGGTGTTGTTAACCGGCCTTGCAGCCGTCGCGGGCATCCTCTTTAGCTGGAATGTCGAGCACCGACCCCGCGAATTCTTCGCGCTTTACCTGGCGCTCATCGGCGGCGTCTATGGCGTGTTCCTCAGCTTCGACCTCTTTCTCTTGTTCGTGTTTTACGAAATCGCCATCATTCCCAAATACTTCCTCATCGCGATTTGGGGTTCCACAAGGCGGGAGTACGCCGCGATGAAACTGGCCCTCTATTCCTTCGTTGGCAGCGCCATGGTCCTGGTGGGCTTGATCGCCGCGTTTGTCCTCGCCGGCGGTCAGACGATGAGCCTCGCAGACCTGGCCGCCCACCGTTTCCCGCGCGAGTTCCAAATGTGGGCCTTCCCACTGGTGTTCGTTGGCTTCGGCGTCCTGGCCGGACTCTGGCCGTTCCACACCTGGGCTCCGACCGGCCATGTGGCCGCGCCCACCGCCGCCTCCATGCTCCTGGCGGGCGTGGTGATGAAGCTGGGAGCTTACGGTTGTCTCCGCGTGGCGATGACGCTCTTTCCGGCAGGTCTGCAACCTTGGGGATTCGAGTGGCTCGGCCTCGGTTCATGGCGCGACGTCTTCGCGTTGCTGGCCGTGATGGGCATCCTTTACGGAGCCATGGTCGCCCTCGTCCAGAAAGACTTCAAATTCGTCATCGGCTACTCCAGCGTGAGTCACATGGGATTTGTGCTGCTCGGCCTTGTCACCCTCCACACCATCGGTTTAACCGGCGCCGTGTTGCAGATGTTCTCCCACGGCATTGTCGCCGGCCTGCTCTTCGCCGTGGTGGGTCGGATGGTTTACGACCGCGCGCACACCCGCCAGTTGGACGAACTGCAGCCCATGAACCTGAGTCGGGCGCTCCCTTTCGCGGCGGTGACTTTCACTCTGGCGACGCTTGCCTCCATCGGCCTGCCGGGGTTCAGCGGCTTCATCGCCGAGTTCCAGGTGCTGATCGGCGCCTGGCACGCTTATCCTACACTTACGGTGTTGACCGGCGCGGGCATCCTGGTCGGCGTGGCTTACGGCTTGCGCGCACTCCAACGCGCCTTTTTCGCCGAACGCCGCTGGCGCGATGGTGACGATGCGACTCCCTCTTCGCGCGGCGCCTCGGCGGGAGTCTCGGATTCCCAGCCGGCGCTCGACCCGATTTCCACTCCGGAACGGGTGGGAACTGTCATCCTGGTTGCCACTTCTCTTGCCGTTGGCCTTTATCCCGACCTGTTGCTGAAATACATCATTCCGAGTTTCAACGCGCCGTGGTTTGACGGTTTGCGTGGGGGAGGGCTGCCATGACCCAGGCCCACTACCTCGAGCTGCTGCGATTGGCCGCTCCCGAAACTTTGGTTCTGGTCGGCGCTCTCGCGGCATTGGCGGTGGACCTGTTGGCCCTCCGCGATATCGAAACCAGCCTGCGCCGGTTGCTGCTGGTGATTTTGGGGGCGTCAGCGTGCGGCGCGGCAATTGCCTGGATGGCCGCGTTCCCAAACCACGGAGATTTCATGCAGGGCATGTTGGTGGTCACGCCCCTCACCCAGTGGGTTAAAGTGGGCGTCCTCGTGCTGGCGGTCGCGGCTCTGCTGCTCTCCGCCAACTCGGATTACACTCGTCACTGGGGGGAATATGTCGCGCTGGTGCTGCTGTCGGCGATAGGCCTGATGTTTCTGGTCAGTTCGGAAAATCTCCTTGTGATCTTCATTGCCCTGGAACTGGCCAGCCTCTCGCTTTACATCCTGGCCGCGTTTCACCACGACGCCCTCGCCTCGGCCGAAGCAGCCCTGAAATACTTCCTCCTGGGCAGCGTCTCAGCCGCGTTCACCTTGTTTGGCTTGAGCCTTCTCTATGGCTTGTCTGGTTCGATTGACTTGAAGGAAATCGCCGCGGCCATCGGCGGGCCGGTCCTCGACCCGCTGCTCGCAGTGGCGATCGTCATGATGGCGGTCGGGTTCGGCTTCAAAATCGCCGCCGCGCCGGTCCATCTTTGGGCGCCCGACGTTTACCAGGCCGCGCCGGTCCCGAGCGCGGCCTTCATCGCGTCCGGTTCAAAACTGGCCAGCTTCTTCGTCTTGGCCAAAGTGCTGATCGTGGGCCTGGGCGGGGTGGAAGGCAGCGCGGCCGTCAGCCGTTATGTTCCAGGGTGGGTGCCGTTGCTCGCGGCGCTGGCGGCGGTATCCCTGTTGCTGGGCAATCTCGCCGCCATTGTCCAAACCAGTGTGCGGCGGCTGATCGCTTATTCGGCGATCGCCCACGCCGGTTACCTGCTGCTGGGCGTCATGGCCGGCAACAGCGGCCTGCCGGCGCTGGTCTATTATGCAATGACATACGGCATCACCACCGTGGGCGCATTTGGCGTTGTTGGGTTGGTCCAAGGCCGGTCGGGCGGCGACAAATTAAGCGATTTCGCCGGCTTGGGTCAGCGGGAGCCGTTGCTCGCTTTTTGCATGCTGGTTTTCATGCTGTCCCTGGCCGGCATCCCGCCCCTGGCGGGGTTTTTTGGCAAGTTCTATCTGTTTTCCGCCGCGCTGACCACTTCGTCTTTGACGCTGCTCTGGCTCGTCATCCTGGCCATCGCCATGAGTGCCGTCTCGCTCTACTACTATCTCCAGGTCCTCAAACACATTTACGTTGCCCCAGCCTCTCTCAACCCGGCCCCAGCCCCCCTGCCGCGGTTGTCCAAAGCAGTCGTCATCCTTGCCGCCCTGGCCGTCATCGTCTTGGGCTGCGCCCCCCATTTCCTGCTGCGCCTCCTTGCAACGCCCTGACCGGTCCCGTGTCACAAGGCCTCTTCCAAGCGCTTGGTCCAGGAATGACTGTCTTGGTTGCATCGTCTTGAGCGCGGGTCAAGCTGCTCTCCTCTGGCTTGGCATGAGTTATGCCTTATTCGACTCGTTCCAGACACATTAACTCATGCTATGAAGACATTCTTGCGACACATGGCCACCGGCCACTACTTCCGGTCCCCCCAAACATGGACGCTCGATCGTGACGAAGCCCACGATTTTCGGAGGGTTTCCGATGCGCTCAAAACGGCCCACAAACTGCACATCCGCGACTTGGAGTTGGAGCTGACATTCGAGGATTCCGAAGCCCCTCCGGCCACCCCGTTTCAAAAGCTTTTGTTCGGGAAAGCCCACTCGCGAAATCATCGTGCGCCGGCCGCCCTCCGTCTCGCCCACGCGCACTAGCGTAAACATTTGAGACACGGCCAGAACTCCTTTGGGCTCTGCCGGAGTCGGGCTATCCGAGCCACAGCAAAATGGCCATGCCCGCGGCGGTCGTCAGCACTGTCACCGGAATTCCATACTTTGCATAATCCCAAAAGCCCACTTCGCAATGTCCCCGGGCGGACTCGACCACGATGATGTTGGCGACGGAGCCGAGAATGGTCAGGTTGCCGGCCAGTGTCGTGGCCAGCGCCATGACTTTCCACATCAATTCAGGATGGACGAAGTTCGGTATCCATTTGCCCGCCACCAGCACGAAGGGAACGTTCGAGAAAAGGTTTGATCCCAGCACCGAAAACCAGGCCAGATTCCACGCCTGCGAGGACGCGGTTCCTCCAAAGACGGGCTGCACCGCTCCGTAAATCTGGTCGGGCAACCCCGTGCTGTTCAGCCCCTCCACGACGACAAACAGCGCCGCGAAGAAAACCAGCAGGTGCCAGTCCACCAACTTCAGCACTTCGTGCGTGTCGCGCCGGGCCAGCACCATAATGAGCGCGCCCCCCGCCAGGGCGGTCCAGGCCAGATTCAGCCCCGCCACAAAGCCGCAAAAAACCAGCCCAAGCACCGCAAAAGCCAGGGTCACAAGCCTGCGGTCCAACCGGCGTGCCACCGGCGGCGGCGGCTCAATCCGCGCCGCCGCCAGCGTGCGCCGGAACCCGAACCGCAACAGGCCGTATTGAATGGCAAGCCCAGTCGCGGCGACCGGCGCCAGGGACAGGGAAAACCGGGTGAACGAAATCTGGGACAGGCTCCCGATGATCATGTTCTGCGGATTGCCCACCAGCGTGGCGACGCTGCCCAGGTTGGCGCTCATCGCCAAAGCCAGCAGGTAAGGGGGCAGGGGCAGTTTGCCCCGCGCAATCACCGTCACGACCAGCGGCGTCAGCATCAAACACACCGTGTCATTGACCAGCAACGCCGACAGAATTCCGGAGGTCAGGATAAGGTAAAGCAACAAACGCTCCGGTGTTCGCGCCACGCGCAGCACCCAGTCAGCGGCCCAATCAAAAAAGCCCGCCAGGAACAAGTAGGCCGCGATAAGCATCATCCCCAGCAGCAGCACCAGCGTATCGTAATCAACCGCCCGATAAGCCCGCTCGGGCGTCATCACGCCGGTCGCAACCATCAACACCGTTCCCAGCAGCGCCGCCGCCGGACGGTTCAGCGGCAAAATTTTTAACCGGCGCCCGCTGATCAGCGCATAGGTAATCGCAAAGATGACGATCGCCAGAATTTCCTGCCGGGGATTCATGGAAACAATGGTTTGTCTTTTCCCGGCGGGTCAGCCGTGACCGGCCTCAACGCGGAGGAAGTGGGACGGCGCCTTGGCGGAAAGCTTCACGCGCTCCAAACAAGCTGGCACCAGGCAGAATTGGCCGCTCGCCAGCGTTACCGAAGTCCGCAAATCGCCAAGGCGCAGCTCCCCTTGACTCAAGCCCACAATTTGCATGCGCCGCGCGGGCAGCGTCAGTTTCACGCCCGTTTGCAGCTTGATGGATTCCACCGAAAAGAGCGGGTCCCGAACCAGCCAGCGACGCTCGATGGGCTCCGGCCCAGCAGGCGGTTGGCGAATCGGGGCGGGCTCGAAATCTTCAAAGTCTATGCTCTCGAGCGATTCGGCAATGTGCAACGCGCGGGGTTTGCCGTCCAGTCCCACCCGGTTCCAGTCGAACACCCGGTAAGTGGTATCCGAGTTCTGCTGAATCTCGAAGATCACCAGGCCGGCGCCAATGGCGTGAACCCGGCCGCTGGGTAAAAACATCGTGTCTCCTGCCCGGACTGCGGTCCGGTGGAAGCACTCGGCCACCGACCCGTCCCGGATTCTTCGCTCGAATTCCTCCCGCGTCACGCCGTGCCGCAGCCCCACGTAAAGCTCGGCTCCCGCCCCGGCCTCGGCTATCCACCACAACTCGGTCTTTGGTTCTCCCCCCAGCCTCGCCGCTTTGCTGGGCGGTGGATGCACTTGCAGGGAAAGCTTCTCGCGGGCGTCAAGCAGCTTGATCAGCAGCGGAAAGCGTCCGTTGGCTGTGGGCGTTGTGTCCAACACTTCCGGCCCGTGCTTCTCGACCAGCCAGTGGAGGTCCTTGCCCGCCAGCGGCCCGTTGGCAATGACGCTGATGTCTCCGGGCCGGTCGCTGATCTCCCAGGATTCACCGATCGGAACTCCTCGCGGAAGCGCCTTGTGATAAAGTTCCTCAAGCCGTCTGCCGCCCCACACGCGCTCTTTGAAGAGCGGATGAAATACAAGGGGGTAGAGCATTTGTCAGGGCGGTGCGCCCTCAGGCCTTGGCGGTTTGCGCCTCGCCTGCCTCCGGGGGCACAGGTCGCTTTTCAAGGTAATGGCCGAAACGCCGGAACTTTTCGTAGCGCTGTTTGAGCCGTGCTTCCGGGGACAATGCCAGGATTTCTTCCAAATGCTTCAGGAGGGCGGTCTTGAGCGTCTCGGCGCAAGTTTCCGGGTCCGTGTGGGCTCCCCCGAGCGGCTCGGCAACCACTTCGTCCACCAGCCCCAGCTCCAGAAGGTCTCGTGCCGTGATTTTGAGCGCTTGCGCCGCCTTGGGAGCAGCCGCCCGGTCTTTCCAAAGGATCGCCGCACATCCCTCCGGACTGATGACAGAATAATAGGCGTTTTCGAGGATGATTACCCGGTTGGCAACCCCGATTCCCAATGCGCCACCCGATCCCCCCTCGCCAATCACAGCCGCAATGATTGGGACTTCCAGCAACATCATCTCCCGCAGGTTCACCGCAATTGCCTCCGCGATGTGCCGCTCCTCCGCCCCAATCCCCGGGTAGGCTCCAGCCGTGTCAATTAATGAAATGATTGGGAGACCAAACTTGTTCGCCAACTTCATCAGGCGCAATGCCTTGCGATAACCCTCCGGATGGGCCGAGCCAAAATTGCGCCGGATGTTCTCCTTGGTGTCGCGCCCTTTCTGCGTCCCAATTACCATTACCTTGTGCGATCCAAGGCATGCAAAACCCCCAACAACGGCCCGGTCCTCCGCATAAAGCCGGTCCCCATGCAGCTCCGCAAAGTCGCTAAAAGCGTAGCGGATATAATCCAGCGTGAATGGCCTCTTCGGATGCCGCGCAATCTTTATCCGGTCCCACGCGCTGAGATTCAGGAAGATCTGCCGTTTGGTCTCCTCCAACTTCTTTTCAATCAACGACACCTCCTCCTCAAAACTAATATCCAGCGAGTGAGCTTCCGGATGTTTCTTCAACTCCGCGAGCTTGCTCTGCAACTCTAGGATCGGCTTCTCGAAGTCGAGATGATGTTTCATCGGCCCGCAGCGTAATCCCTGATCCCAAATCGCGCAACGTCCATTTCCGGTGTCAGCTCATCCCAAACGGCTGGTTCGATGGGACCGAAACGGTTGACGGAAAATCTTGGAAACCAGGTACAAACAAAGAGCCGGACTTGCGTCCGGCTCTCGTGGTGATGAGGTTTGTACGCCTTCACCCAGGCGCTCAGAAGGGTAATGCGGCCAACTATTTACTCGCTGTTCGAACCGCATTACAAGCAAAACCTCTATACTAACCCTAAACGAACAGCGAAATCCTTCTTCACCCGTCGTTGCGTTGGACTTCTTCGGCGAGTGAATTGTTCAAATTAACCAATTTCAAACAACAAAATTCACATTTCCCGAAATCCCCTGCGACCTCACTTCTCGTCGTCACCGAGAATCAAAATGTCATTTCCTGCCACCCGCGTCAAGAGGAGCCCCTCATTTTTTTTTCAGCCCAGATCAGCCGATGGAACTGGGAATTCCCAAGTCCTTTGTGATCAGCAGATTGTGTTTATGGTCTTGCCCCGCCTTCATTTTTGGATCTACTGACCCCCTGCCAGCACCGGTTAGCCCGGGGGTCGTCCTTATTTCACTGGAAGGGTTAGAATCACTCGGGTGCCTTCTCCCTTGGCGGTCTGCCATTCGCAGCGGCCTCCAATTTCCTCCATGCGCTTTTGCATGTTCGCCAAGCCGTTGCCCGAGGCGTTTCTCAAGGGCTCGGCTGGATTTGTGGCGGGGGTCAGACCTGCGGAGTCGAAGCCGCAACCGTTGTCAATGATGGCAAGCGTAAACCCTTCCGGGCGGAGTTCGAGGCATATCCGAACCTCGGTGGCTGAGGCGTGCTTGATGACATTGTTCAACGCCTCCTTGAGTGTGAGGTAAAGATTGTGCCGCGACTCGGAGGTGATGGTCCAGGGGGGCAGATTCAACGGCACATCCAAACGGCATCGCAACCCGGCCGAACTCAGGAAACTTTGCGCAAAGCGGCCAAGATAAGTCACCACGCTGTCCAGCGTGTCATGTTTCGGGTTCACCGCCCACACGATTTCATCCATCGCCCGGGTGAGTTCGCGGGCGGTGCTGTAAATCTGGTCCACATCGGCGGCCGCCTGAGGCTGGCCCTCCAGCTCAGCCCGGGCGCTTTGGCTTAGCAGGGTGATGCGCGTCAGGCTTGCCCCCAAATCATCATGAATGTCTCGTGCGATCCGCGCCCGCTCGCGTTCCAGCGCCCGCTGCCGCTCCAACTGTTGGAGTTTTCGCCTGACGCGGCGCCGCCCCAGCGCCAGCACCCCGGCGCCCACTCCGGTCGCCCCGATCACCAGCGACCCGGCCCGGAACCACCAGGTCTGCCATACTTGCGGTAGCACCGTGAAGGCCAGCACCGCCCCCCCCTCGTTCCAGATGTCATCATTATTGCAGGCAATCACCTGGAAACGATAGCTGCCGGGCGGCAAGTAACTGTATTGCGCAGAGCGTTGCGAGCCGGCTTCCGTCCAGCCTGCCTCCAATCCCTCCAGCCTGTAACGAAAGCGCACCTTTTCCGGCGCCATGAAACTCAAGGCCGTATAGCGCACCTCGAATCGCTGCCGCCCCGCCGGAATCCGAAGCTCGCCGCCCCCTCCCGCCAGCTCCACGCCCCGGCCCTCGACCACCAATGCCTCGATAACCACCGGCGGCGGCACTGGATTAATCATGACATTAGTCGGGTCTATCGCAGCCAGACCCTTGGCCGTCGGAAACCATAACCGGCCGTCCTCCGTCTGCCGCGCGCCTGGATTGAAACCGCCCGAGCACACCAACGTCGCCAACCCCTCGGCCTTGCCGTAGCTGATGCATCGCACCGTCTCCAGCTCGCCGTCGGCGCACCGATTCAATTCAATCTTGTTGAGCAGGAAAATCCCGCGGTTGGAGCTGATCCATAAATGCCCCGTCCCATCGTCCACCAGATGACACAGCGCCGCGGCCGGCAACCCTTCCGCCCTCCCAATCCGGCTGAACCGCCCGGCTCGCCAGCGGCCCAAACCCGCATCCGACGTCCCAATCCACAACGTCCCATCCGGCTCCGCCAGCAGCGCCTGCACGAAATTGCTCGGAAGCCCATCCGCCTTGCGATACACGGTCAAGTCCCCATCGCGCAGCGCCCCCAAGCCTCCACCCGACATCCCGAACCAAACCGTGCCGTCGGGAGCCTCCGTGATCGCCCTCACATCCGGAAACATCAGGCGGCTTCGGTCCACCGACCACACCAGCCGTCCCCCATGATACCGCCGCAGCCCCGTGGTGGTCCCCACCCACAGGTCCCCATCGCGGCTCTCACACAGCGCAACCACCGGTTCAGCCAATTGTCCCGTCTCAGGCGGAATCTCGAAACGGTCTCCCTGCCGCACAAACAGGCCGGCTCCCCACGTCCCCACCCACAAATCTCCGTTTCGTCGCTGCAGTACCGACCAAATGTATGAATTGCCCAGACCCTCAGCCTCCCCATAATGAGTCCAGCTCCCCAACTGATACCGGTAAAGCCCCGCCCCCTCGGTTCCCACCCAAAAGGTGCCGTCCTTTTCCACGTCAAAGGACAAAGCCGCGCACCCCTGCAACCCATCCGGCGGACTCAACATGCTCACCTTGCGCGGGCGCAAGGTGTCCATTCCCCCGCCAGTCCCGATCCAGATGTTGCCCTCGTGGTCCTCGCACAGACACCGCACCCAGTTGTGCGACAGGCCGTTTTGCCGGTTCAAATGCTGCGGCGCTTCACCCGGGGCGAAAATGTAAAGGCCGTTCTTCAACGTTCCCACGACCAGCCTGCCATCCCGCATCTCCACCAGCGCGCTGGCTAGCCCCGCCCCTGCGGGCAATATCCCGGCATCCTCCTCCCACCCCTTCACCGCCGTCCACTTCCGAATTCGTCCCGCGTTGGTCACCAGCCAAAGAGCCCCCCGCCGGCCCCCCGCCACGCGCTGGTAAGATTCCGTCCCCCCCACGCTTGGGAATTGAAAGGTGTGCAAACTCTTGCCCTTCACCTTCCCGACTTCCCCGTTGGCGGCAACCCACAGCGTACCGTTCTGTTGCCGCGCCAACACCGCCCCCCGATTCGGGCCCGCTCCCCCCGGGCACTCCAGCCGAAGCCCATCACGGACGCGAAATAAAACCCCCTCATCATTCAAGACCCAAAGGTCTCCCTCCGCATCCGTTGCCATTGCCGCAATAGCTCCGCCCGGCCAATCGCCCGTCAACACCACGGCCTCAAACCGCCTCTGGCGCAGCCGGGTCAATTCGCCGGTCTCGTGCCCAATCCACAGCGTCCCGTCCCCGGCTTCAAACAGACTGGTGATGCGGCTGTTGGGCAGCTCGGGGGTGTTGCTCGAGTCGAACACCGTAAAGCGGACTCCGTCGAAACGGACCAGTCCGTGGTAGGTGCCAAGCCAGAGGTAGCCATCACTGGTCTGGACCAGGGCTGCCACCGTGTTCTCATACCACGGCCCTTCGCCTCGCCAAAGATCCAGCGACTGGCTGCCTTGGACCCGGTCTGCCCAGACGCATCCCGCCGCCACCAGCCACGGCAGCAACCACCCCGCCAGCCTCCGCCGGTTCCGCCGCCCCACCGCCGCCCTGGGTAAACGCCGCCGCATCACGCCCCCCATCATCCCCAAGGGTCGCATAAATGACAAGGCCGAGACCCCGTTTTTGCAAAACGCCTTGCTTTTGCTCCGCGCACGTTGAAAAATTCCGCTGATTTATGGCACACGTCAAATTGCATATTCCAGGCCCAGTCGAGGTCAGCGAAAAGACCTTCCGGGCCTTTTGTTCCCCGATGATCGGCCACCGGGGCCAGGGCTTCAAGGACCTCTACGCCAAAATCCAACCCCAACTCCAGCAGCTTTTGGATACCCGCCAGTTGGTCTTCATCAGCACTTCCTCCGCCTGGGGTGTCATGGAAGGCGCGATCCGCAATCTCGTCGCCAAGAAAGTGCTCAATTGCATGTGCGGCGCCTTTTCGGACAAGTGGTACGATGTCTCCAAGCGCTGCGGCAAGCAGGCTGAGCCTCTCCAGGTGCCTTGGGGGTCTCCCATCCGCGCCGAGGCCGTGGACCGCAAGCTGGCCAGCGGACAATTCGATGCTTTGACCGTGATTCACAACGAAACCTCCACCGGCGTCATGAGCCCCATCGAGGAAATCGCCGCCCTCAAGGCCAAATACCCGGACGTCATGTTTATCGTGGACTCGGTCAGCGCCATGTCCGCCGTCCCGCTCCACTTCGACGCGCTGGGCATTGACGTGCTCCTGGCCGGCACCCAGAAAGCTTTCGCCTTGCCCCCTGGAACCGCCGTTTTCGTCTGCTCGCCCGCGGCTCTGGCCAAGGCAGCTACCGCCCGCGACCGCGGCTATTACTTTGACCTGGTCGAGTTCCAAAAGAACGCCGAGCAGAACATGACCCCGAGCACCCCCAGCATCGGCCACGTCTTCGCGCTGTCATCCAAACTCGACGACATCTTCGCGGAGGGGCTCGACGCCCGCTACGCCCGCCATCGCAAAACCAACCAGATGGTCCGCGACTGGGCAGCCCGCCACGGCTTCAATCTGTTCCCCGAACCCGGCTTCGAGTCGCTTACGCTCACCTGTGTCAACAACGGGGCTAAACCCGGCGGCCGGACGGTGGACGTGCCCAAACTCCAGAAGCTGGTCAAGGAGCAGGGATTCTTGATTGACGGCGGCTACGGCAAGATCAAAGGCACCACCTTCCGGATCTCCAACATGGGCGACGAGACCGAGCAGAGCATGCAACCGCTGCTGGCTGCGCTCGACGCCGCCATGAAGCAGTTGTAGTTCCGGGCCTCAAACGCGCCGCGGCGCCTCCGGTTCCATCCCGGTCGCCGCCCGCCCGGCCGCGCCTCAGGATTCACCCCGCCGCCCGGCGTACTGATCCACCTGGTAGAGGCCGCTGGTATTGTCCCCGACCAGTTCGAGCCGCGCCAGCATGTCGCTCACGTTCTTTTCCTCCTCGACCTGCTCGTCCAGGAACCATTTGAGAAACGACAGGGTTGAATAGTCCTTTTCGCTGAGCGCCAGCTCGTAAATCCGCTCGATGGCCGCCGACACCTTCTGCTCGTGCCGCAGGCTCGCCCGAAACGCTTCGATCGGCGCCTTGTAGCTGCTGGGCGGCTCGCCAATCCCCTGGAGGGTGACCTTCCCGCCCCGGTCCACTACATAGTCGAAAAACTTCCGCGCGTGCTCCATCTCCTCCTTGCTCTGCAAATGCATCCACCGCGCAAATCCGGTGAACGGGGTCCCGGAAAAATAAGCGGCCATCCCCAGATACGCGTAGGCCGAGTTGAACTCGAGGTTGATCTGATCGTTTAGTGCCTTCTCTATTTTGGTCGAAAGTTTCATGCGCTGCTAATAAAGCCCAGTTTCCGTTTGCCCGCAACCCCCAACCGCTCACCGGACCCTCGCCGGCCGCACGAAGTTGTTCACAGCGGGCACGGGGGCAATGGCTGCCGCGGTGAATAACCCGCCAGCGGCAGCGGCCGAACTGCGTCAAATAAGGGCGATCATTGTTCCGTTCCCGGCCCGCACTCAGCGCGACCCGGTGAATAAGTTGTGCATAAGATTTTGTTGTCAGTTATGAATTTCGTGATAAGGTGATGGCAGTTCATTGAAAGAGCTGAGATGGTCGGCGGCGGTCAACAGACTCTCGTCGAATTGTCTCAAGGATAATCCCAGGTGACTGGGGAAAGGTCAGGTCAGGCTGGTTGGCCGGACCCCTCTGAGGCCGGACCGAAAGGTGCGGCGGCGGAGGCAGGATTCACCAGTTCCTCTGGCGATGTTCGCGCATCGTCAGTACACGCGAAAAAGGAACTGCGCGACAAGGGGCGATGAGAAACCGCTCCGAATCGAGTCAAGTAGCCCGGATGAGTTTCGACTCCGGGCGAATCGCAGTTACCCAGAGGGTAATCGGTTGCTACTGTGTATCAGCACGGGCGGGCGACTCTGGCGGCTCCGGTGACGGTGCCCGCCAAAGGAAAGACGCCGAAAGGCGGGACAAAGTGAGCGCGCGCACCGGGGAGGACACCGGGTCCAGGCAAGACCGGTGAAAACCTTCCGAGAACCGGCGGCGGTAAAAACGCCACCGCTGGTCTGTGGATGAAAGGCAACCTGAGAGTTAAGAGGCGAGACCCGTGGCACCGGGCAAACGCGCCGCCAAAAGCGGCGGCTGACCCGGAGCTAAGTGGTTAAGACGTGAGAATGCAGTCACAGACGTGTCTTGACCTGGTTCGCAGGCCGGTGGCGCAACCACCAGCCGAAGCGAGCTGAAAAGCCTCACTCAATAATTCAGCGACCGCAAGGCGCTGGACGGCCCTGCTATGAGGCCGGAGACTCCGCTTGCCGTGGAGAATAGCGTCGGGAAGCTGGCAGCACCGCTGCGGCGGGCGCGCCTAATGCCAGCACGGGAAAGAGAGCGTGGCGAACTCCCATCCCCCATTTGGCCTCTGCCTGGTTGAAACACACCGGGCAGGGGCTTTTTGTTTTTCCCCGCCTGCTGCGGGGCCGAGTCACCCAGCGACGTGGGTTCGTCCCATCGCAACCAACCGCGGGTAGCACAACCTCCACCCCGGATTCAGTGGGACGCTGGATCGGCAACCTGACATACCACACAATGACCAAGTGTCGGTGCAAGCCGCCTCAGTTCGATCGAGTGCGGCTGGCGCCGGGGAGTCTCGGCTGGGATCAGTTTCCTCCCAGACCGACCTTCAGCCGGTAAAGTCCTCCAGTCCCGACCGGGTCGGTGAGGGTGAGGCGATTGGTTCCCGAGATTTGGCTCTGCACCACTGACCAACTGCCTGGTGGATTCGCCAGATTACGCCGTTCGAGGGTGTAGATTCGACCGGCGCGCGGGAGGAACTCCAGTTGGAGCTGGGCGTCATTGACCGCGACCCGTTCGAACCGGAGGAAGTCTGAGGGGTTGGTTGGACTGGTGCCGGCGACATATTCCTCCCAGTTGGTCGCGCGGTCGCCGTCGGCATCACCCGCTTCGCCGTTGATGAAGTCTGAATCGGTCGGGTCCAGTCCGTGGGCGATCTCCCATTCGTCCGGGAGCCCGTCCGCATCCGCGTCCGCGTTGGCGGAGACTGGGTTGGGCCTTCCCGGGCTGGGCGGGGCCGCCTGCCAGTTGGCGGGGTCATCGCCGAAACTGGCGCTGGCGAGGCGGCTCAGGGACCAACCCGAACCGCTGGCGCCTGATGGCCAGGGTGATTGGTTCGAGTAGCGCACGCGCTCCACGAGGATTTGCGGGACAAAACCTGGCGCCGAGGACTCCGGCGATTGAGGGTTGTCCGGGCAATAAAGGGCGACGGTGTCCCCTTCATTGGCCAGACGGCCGGTAAACGCGCCGAAGATCGGCACGCTGGCATCCAGACCGTACCGCGAACGGAACCAGCCCAGGGCCACGGGGTCAACCGCCGGATCAAAGCTGACCACCAAGGCGCACGAGCCCGCGGCCAAACTGGTTCCTTGCGGGAAGGTGTAAGCAATGCCGCCTCCCAGCCGCCAGGTGTTGGTGGGATGCTGCAGGTCATACAGGGGCACCGCCGTGGTTCCGATGTTCCGTAGCTCGACGAATTCCTCAAGATAATTGGGATTGAGCCCGAAGGGCGGCGGCTCGTACATAATCTCGTTGATTACCACCGGGCCCACTTTGGGTCCGCTGTTGAGGCTACCCAGCGTCTTGCGTTTCTGTGCCACGAGGTGCTCTCGCCCGTCGCTGGTTACGTGCCGGCCGAACGAGACGCTGTTGGTTTGGGCGCCGAACTCGAACCCGTGACAATAACCGGTGAGATTGGTGCCGTCGCCGGAAAAGAGCCAGACCTCTTCACCCAGAGAACTCAGCGCGAAACTGTTGGGGCCGCCGGCGTTGTAGTCCGCCTCGGTAAAGAGCCGGAAACCACCCGCCGGAATCATTGTGCCGGCGGGTATGACGTATTTGCGGGGTTCGTCCCGCTCATCGGTGAGAAACCACCCCCCAATGGGAGCTGGAGTTCCCGTCGGATTGAAAAGCTCGATGGCGTCCAATTCGGGCAGGTCGGTATGTGTGAGCACCTCGCTGATCACGACGGGTGGGAGGTATTGGGGCGCTGGGTCCGCGCGGCCCGGGGAACCGCCGCGTTCGGTACTGGCCCGCCAACTGCCCGGGTTGGCCCACCAACTGAGTGGAGCGTTCTCATTGCGGATGACGAGGGAAAAACCGCAACCGTCGGTGGCCGGCTGCCAGGCATCCTCAAAGGCAAAATCCAGGATCGGTTCGCGCAAGGCGCCTTCGAGCACCAACCGTTCGCCGCCATTGTCGAGACTGCCGATGTATTCGCCCGCAATGTTGGTGACGCCCGGGTAGCGCGACAGGAAGGCCGCGCGGTTCTTGACCAGGACCAAGTACTGGCCCGGCCCGAGCTGCGCGATTGGGTTGGTGGATATAAAAGTGAATTGAATGCCATTGGTGAAGCGAACGCCCACCAGGCTGAGCGGCTGGGAACTCACGTTCTTCAACTCGACAAACTCGAAGTCGCCGGCATCGTTGGTTTCGGACGCCGCCCGTTCCGGATGATACATGATCTCGGTGATGACCAGCGGCGGCGTTGCCACGACGAACGTCGCCACGGTCGGTGCCGACCACGGACTCGAAATGGGCGGATTCCCCCCCACGCTTCCCGGCCAATTGGTAACATTGGAATGGTTTGGATTTCGGTTCCGGGCAAAGACGCGCGCGTTGTTGGTCAGCGTGAGCGTCAGCGGGCTCACGCCGGAGCGCGCTCCCGGCGAGAGGGCGCCGCCTGGCGCGCGTGGGTCAGTCCCATCCAGCGTATAATAGATGGTGGTGCCAGAGGGCAGGGGGGGTGCGGTGATGGTTAAGCGGAACCCCGACGTGATGGCGCCGCCGTTGCTGCTGAAGGTCGGAGCGCGCAGGAAGTTGGTGTCAATAAAATCCACGCGATCCGCCATCCAGCGTTTGAGGAAGGCGATTTCACCCGCGTAAGTGCCGGGAAAGTTATGGGTGTAGCCGTTGGCAGAGAGCCCACCCGAGCGCGGCGCGGTATAGCTCCAGCGCGTCTGCTGGCGGGGCTGTGCCTGGGTCAACTGGCTGGCGAATCCGTCAATCAGCGCGTTGATGTGATTGGTGGTCCAAACGTCCCGCCGCACCTCGGACCAGCGGTCAATCCACCGCTGCCAGAAATCCGGGTCCACAAACAAGCGTTGCCACCAGCGGACGCCAAGCAGGGAAGGGTTGCCGAACAGGTCGGTGCCCTGGTCGCCGCTGGCCTGCACACGCCACAAGCGCGGATTGAAGGCGCGCTTGTCCCATGAGTCGGTCACGGGGTTGTAGGTGCCCATGCTGCGGTCAAAGTCCCAGGACGGGCCCATCTCAAGTTTCTTGTCACGATCCTTGTAGAAGTAGCCGCTGAGGCGGAAGGCATCCACGCAGAAGGCGACGGCATTGACCAAATGCTGGTCCAGCCAGGAGTTGACATCAATATAAGCGGCGTAGCCCGTGGCCGGGTTGGTGTAACTGGCCCCCCAGAGTGCCTGCCCAAACTGGTTGAAATAGTTCCGGATGTAATTGTTCTGCGCCTGCCAGGCGGGGTCCACCATCTCGAGGCCTTTGGGGTCCTGAAACACGATGTCCCGCTGCACGTAAGAGTCATAAAAGGTCCGCTCATCGGGATCCACCCGGTCAATTTTCAGAAGGTAGCCCCCGGTCACACCCGGCGCGGTGGTTTGGAACTGATTCAGCTCCTGGATGTCCACGCGGTCCTTGTTGCGCTTGATCTTTTCCTCGACGGTGTAGAGGCCGAAGTAGTGACCGGACACCGGCGGCGAATAAGCGATGGTGCCGCCGGTTTTGTTGAGGAAGACTTCGGCGAACCGCGTGCGCGACGAGTATCGCCCCAGGTCGCGGGCCAACTGGTGCGCCAGCGGGTTGTGCAGGTAGGAGGGGTCGTAACCGTTCTGTCCATAGAGCACCCAGTCCGACTCGGCCGGCATTCCAAGCAACTCGGTCTTGAGGTCGTCGTTGTACTCGTCCCAGAGTTCCAGGGCGAAGCTGGACTGTCCTTGTCCGGCGGTGCTGCTGCCGCGAATGTTCAGTCCGGCCCGCGCCACCAGCGTGGGCGGATTCGTCAGCGAAGTGCGACCGTTGACAGGCTCGAACACCATCACCATGACGCTTTGGTCTGTTGTCTGCGGCACGTTCCCGCCCGCGAGGTTGTGCAGGAGGATCACCGGCAGGTCCGAATTGAACGCCGCCGCCGCCGCTGAAATCCGGATATAGTTTTCGGTCCGCGGCGGGCCGGGGAAAAGCCCCGGCTGGCGCGGGAAGGCGCGGGCGCGGACCTGGACGGAGTCGCTCACCAAAATGGGAGTGGTGTAAAGTGCCGAAGCCTGGGTGGGGATGTTGGTGGGCGCCACGGTGCCGGAGGGCACGTTGGTCGTCAGCGCCACATAGCGAATTTCGCAGTTGGTATCGGGAACGAAGAGAGTGAGGTAAAAAGGTGTCTGAAAGGTGCCACCTACCCGCGAGAACGTAACTGCGGGTGCGAACCCCGCTCCCTGGGTGGCATTGGCCGCACCCGGCGTGGCGTTGGTGAAGTAACCCACCAGCGATGGATCCAACCGGTCCCGTCCATAGGAGACATCCTTGAACTGGCTGGGGTAGCCGGGAGAAAACGCCGAAGCCAGATTGCCGGCCGGGTCGTGGAGCGCCGGGTAGCCGCCATCTGCCGAGAGGTTGAAGCTGGTATGGAGCTGGCCGGCTACATTCGTATTACGGCCGGAGGCAAACACCACCAGGTAGCCTTTGCCCGCCAGCATGATTTGGGGAAAACGCCATTTGCCGGGCCGGGCCGGGTTATCTGTCAGCGCCCAGCCCGTCAGGCTTACCGGGTCGTTGGACCGATTGTGCAGTTCAATCCAATCCGGACTATTGCCCAGTTCATCATGCAACGAGTTGGTCTGATTGCCGCTGTTGGACGCCATGAACTCGGAAATGATCACATCCGCCAGGGGCGCATCCGGATTGAGGGTGTAAGTCCAGGACGCGCCGGCGAAGAGGTTTGAGCTGGAGCTCGAATCGCGGATGCCGTGGCTGGAGGCAAAAGCCACCTGCACGACGCCCGTCGCCGGTTGCGCAAAGCCAAACACAAACTGGGACGGGGTGACAAGGGTCAATTGCGCGGCGGGCTGGCCGTTAATAAGGAGATCGGAGGCATCAACGCCGGTTACCGCCTCGTTGAAGGCGACCTCGACCGTCGTGAGTTGCCGCACCACCGCGTCTGCCGGGGGGAACAGGTAGGTGAGAGCCGGGCTGGTCTGATCCCGGGTGTAATACAGGGCGGGGTTGATGATGAAATCCGAGCTGTTCGCAAGCGAGGAATTGAATGCCTGGATGCACAGCACGTTGGTGCCAGGCAGCAGGAACTCTTCGGCGTCGGTGAGCAGGTTGGTCCACCACGAGATCGGCTCGTTCAGCGCGGGCAGCGAAGAACTGGTGCAGGGCACCGCGCCGTCCGGCATGTTGAGTCGTGCCACTTCGTGCCCGTTGAGCCAGGCGATAAAACCATCGTCACAGAGGGCGGCCACCTGGAGCACTTCCACATCGCTCGGGTTGGGAACGACAAAGGTTCGGCGCAAAAACACAGAGGTGTAGCTGCCAAACATGTCGCTCAGTAATGTTTGCCCGGTGAAGGCGTTGGCGCTGTCCGGCTGGTTTTCGTAGTAAAAGGCTGCCTGCCCGAGCAGCCAGGCCGAGTCATCGTAGTCGGGCTCCAGCCAGGTGGCGGCCCCCCTGAGCGGCGGCTCGGCTGTGCCCTTGAGGTATCGCCAGAAGCTATCGCCGGGAATCAGCACCTCCGCGCGGACCGACCACACCGTCAGCAGCAAGGAGCCTAACCACATTACCATCCGCGCCATAACCTAAACCAGATTATCAGAATTCCCGCCCGCTGTCAGGCTTATTCGGACGCAAAAAAGCGCGCGGCTCACCGGGGCTGTTGCCAGCCTTTGGCGAACCGCGCGCCCCTAAATAACCCGCCTTCGCGCTGCGGGTGATCAATTACGGCTTGAGGTCGCGCTCGCGGGGAGGACGTGGGCGTTCATCCCGATCGTCCGGAGGACCCGGCGGGGCAAAACCCGGTCCTCGGCGATCCGGTCCAAATCGTTCATCTGCTGGCGGGGGCGCTGGGAAATCATCTCCCCGCGGTGCAGGTCCTTGCCCGCGTCGGAACCCCGGCCCCTGCCATGCGGGACCGCGATCGAAGTCAGGGCGTCCCTGCCACGCCGGGCCGCGTTGAAAACCCTGGCGTCCCTCCCAGGCGGGGGGAGCCATGGGTCCGCGAGGTCCGCCTTGGAAGCCGCGCGGGCCGATGCCCATGCCGGGTTGCCCAAACGGCGGCAAAGGACGCTGGCAATGGGGACAAACCCTCAGATTCGGTCCGAAGCCTTGGTCCGGCGCCCCACCTTGGGGTCCTCGAAAATTGCGCCATGCTTGAGGGCCTTGACCGCGTCCGGGTCCCGGTGGCATTTGGCGATTTCGCCGGTCCATGCGCAGGTCACGGCCTGCCTCACGATCCCGATCCGGGCGGACTTGCTCGAGGTCCCGGTCACGTTGTTCCCGTTTTTCCTCGCGAATCCGCTCGCGTTCTTTGGCCCTGGGAGGCGGCTGGTCCTCCTGGGCGATGGAGTTAAGCGCTAGGACTCCGAGAGCCAGCGCTGCGATCAGCAAGGTTTTTTTCATAGTTTTGTCTTTCGTTTATTGTTGACGTTGTTGTTCTATCTCTGGCCATGAGGATAGCCCTGTCAGAGCGGGTGCGCGAGGGTTGCGGGATGAAACCGGTATTCTGCGTGATGAAAAAGCCAAAAGCATGGACGAATCCGCAGGCGGGTCCTCTCAGGGCAGAACCAGTACGCGGTAAAAACGCTGCGTTACCGACGGGACGAGGTTCGTGTAAGAAACCAGGCTGCCCGTGCCCGCGAGGTCGGGAGACAGGTCGTTCCAGGTGCGAGCCAGGAGCGTATCGGCGTATTGCAGCCGGTAGTTAAAGCCCGCTTCGGTGGTCCAGGTGATCACCGCCGATCCGCCCACCATTCTCACCGAATGGATCAACGGACTTTGCGGATTAACCGGGCCGTACTTGGGCAGTGACAAAACGCGGAAGTTGTCCACAAACATCGCGTGCGTGGTGGAGTCCATCCGCGTGTCCAGACAGACGGCCCCCAGGAGCAGCGGGCTGGATTCAGTATCTATGACGACGAGAACCTGGTTTCCATCGTAATGGACTTCGATCTCGCTGGCGCGGAACGAGAGCTTGAGGTGGTGCCAGTTGGTGCCGACGGCGGAGAGCGTAGTTTGGGCCATCGGGGCGGCGTTGACACTGTTGTACGTCCAGGTTTTCCAATTCTTGAACTTGAGCAGTTTCAGCGTGCGCGCGCCGCCGGCTGACCCTTCGGGATGGACCCACGCCGCATAGTGGACGCCGTTGCCGGGGTTCAAGCGGCCGCCAATTCCGCCACCGTAAGCTCCGCTGGAAAAGCGGATATCCGCCTCGACCGAGTAGTTCTCCCACAAGTTGGTCAGGTGAATCGTCGCGAAGCTCTGCGCCTTGCTGTGTCCTTCGAGCAGTCCGTCGTGAATCGTCCACGTGCCGCTGTGGGTGACCCAGGGACTGAGTGTGCCGGGGTTGGTGGGCCGTGTGAAGTCGTCCGCAAACAGTTCGAGGGGCGGGGGGTTGCTGACAATGATCGTCAACCAGGCTGGGGCGCTGGTTACGCTTCCCGCGAGGTTGGTCACGATCACGGCGTAGGCACCGGCGTTGGCGGGCTCAAGGTCCGACAGCGTCAAGGTGGCGGACGTTGCCCCCGAGATTCTTCCCCCGTTGACCAACGTATTGGTGCCGTTCTTGATCCACTGGTACGCGGGGGTGCTGCCGCTGACGACGACGTTGAAGTTGGCGGTTGTCCCGGTGAAATTAGTCCGGCTGGCGGGTTGGATTGTTATCACGGGAGCGCTGGCCGGCTGGGTGACGATCACTTGGAAGGTGTTGGTGGCCTTGAGCAAGGGCGTGCCGTGATCACTAACAATCGTTGTCAACCGGTTGGTGCTTGGTCCCTGGCCTGCGGTAGGAGTCCAGGTGAGAATACCGCCACTGGAAATGGTGGCGCCTGAGGGCGGCGATCCCAGGCTGTAGCTCAGCAGATTTGCTGGAAGGTCTGGGTCGGTGGCGGTGTTCGTTACTGTCAAGGCGCTGCCCTCCTCAATTAGCCGGTCGGGTTGGGCAGGCAAGACGGGCGGGCGGTTGACTTCGTTGACTGTGACGCTGAACGAGTTTGTGGTGCTCAGGGGCGGACTGCCGTTGTCAGTGACCCGCGTGGCAAGCGTGTAAACGCCGGGTCCCTGCGCTTCGGACGGCGTCCAGGTAATCAGTCCATTGGCGTCAATAGCCGCGCCGGACGGTGGCGAGAGGAGTTGATAGCTGAGAACTTGGGCGGCTTGATCCGGGTCGGAAGCCGTGTTGGTGACAGTCAGCAAGGTCATCTCGTTCACACTGCGGCTGCCTTGGGCGGGAAGCGAAGGAGGCGAGTTGGTTGTGGCGACGCAACAGAGGCAGACTTGGTTGCTGAGCGACACGGAGTCAATCCACCAACCGCCGCCCCCGTTGCCATTGTCTGTGCCGCAGCGCCACCGCAACTGGATCACCTGGCCGGAGGCGGCTTCCGGCAGGTCCGCCACAGTGGTAATAAAAGCGCCTGAGGTGCCGCTCCAGGCCTGCCGGCCCGCCAGGGGATTGCCATAGCTGGAATCAATCAAGCCAGTGTAACCCCCCTCCAGAAACCTTCCGCCCGCCTTGAGAAAGTCCGCGAATTCGGCCGAGCCAATCTTGATTTCAAGTACACCGCCGTCGTAAGCGATGCCGGAACTGCCGGCTTCGAGTTCGAAGCGGTTTCGAAAGGCAAGTTGAGCCACACCCGCCGGAAGGGCGACCGGCGGCGAAACCAGTTCGTTAACGCCGAGCGCGGCGGGGGCCGGGGACCACGCGGCGTTGGGCGCGGTGTCCCGGACGGCGGTCTGCGTTGTCCAGGAGGATTGAGCGCCGCTGGCTCCGGTGCTCCACCCGGCCGGCAGGGCGGGGGCGGCCACCCCATCCAGCTTTTCCAGATAAATGCCGCCGCCAGGGGTGAGGGTGTAGTAGCTGACGCCAACGTTGGTGACGGCGGTGCCGACGCGGACTTTGAGCGACTGGCCGGTCAGGCGGTACGCGGCGGCGCCGGCCAACTGGCCGTTGGTTCGCACTTGGAGATTACAGACGGCCAGGGAGGAGGGCAGAAGCAATTCCACGGCGGTGTTGGTGTGCGGGGAGTTGCGGACGGCGAGGCTGGTGAGGAACTGGTAGCCGTTGGTCGAGTGAGAAACGGTGAGCTGAACGTTGGAACGTTGCAGCCACCATTGATAGACCAACAGGCCGTTTGCGGACCAAAGGCGCGGATGCAGGACGGGATTGAGGCTGTAACGGACATATTCCGGCGCCAAGTCGCCCGCATCGCCCTGACCGGTCGAGAGCGTGTGGGAGTAAGCGTTGATCAATCCCCCCAGGCCGTAGTAAAAGTCAATCATGTTTCGCACCGTGGTGGCGGTATGCACCCCGGGCGGATGCCACGGCTCGAGTGACTGCGCCACCAGCCCCCCAACATACCAATCGGACACCGGCTGACTGAGCAGGCCGTAGCGCCTGCCGGGGGTGCGCGTGGACAGAGTCCAATGCGGAAAAAGCCCCAACTTCTGGTCGCCGGTGACCTTCACGTTGAGC
Organism: uncultured Verrucomicrobiota bacterium; assembly: GCA_964631605.1. Taxonomy (GTDB): domain Bacteria; phylum Verrucomicrobiota; class Verrucomicrobiia; order Limisphaerales; family UBA8199; genus JARKQH01. The sequence continues at coordinate 1,922 of CAZVYG010000002.1, read as the reverse complement.
TGCGACTGGAGGTCGAACGAATCCTCGCGCGTGGCATTGAAGTAAGGGCTGACCCAGATGCGCTGGTTGCTGTTCGCCAAACCGGCAAACCACGATTCGATGTCCCGGAACGAGGTGGAGAGGGAGGCCAGGGCATAAGCCTTGCCGCTGGCGTAACCCGGCGGAGTGACATCCAGCGCTTCGTCAGGGCCCCAGTGCCAGTAGTCATAGGAGGTGGGCGAGAGCGAGAGGTTGACCGGATTCTTAAGACCGCCGTTGTGCGGGCCGATGGTGGCGCCGTAACTCGAGATCGCCCGCCGCAGGCTCGAGACGACGGCGTTGGTGTCATACGAAGCCGACATCTGCTCGCGCAGGGTGCCGGTGCAGAAATAATAATCGCCCCGAGCGCCGTTGGTGTATTCGAACTGGGCGGAAGCCTCGATATTGGCGATGAGCGCCTGCTCGTTTTCCAGGTCATGGCGGACCATGAACGCGGCATCGTATGGGTAGGGCCAGGGGCTAAGCCTGGGCACGGGCAGACGGGCGTTTTCGAAGGCCCACTCGATGGCCCGGCGGAAGATGAGGTAGGCGTGCATCGTCGGCGCCCAGCCGCCGTGCCCAATGAGCGGTTGCAGGGGTGCGTAGTAAATGAAACAACCCTTGCCGTACGATTTCACCGTGAGATAAGGATAGGCGTCACCGGCGGCCAGCACCGTGGCGTCGGTGGCCTGCACCCGCCAAATGTCGTGCGGCGCCAGGAACGGGTGCGACGGCGATACGCCCCACGTGATTTCCTCCGCGTGCGCCGGCATGCGCCAGGTTAACTGCCCGGCGGGGAGATGGGCCGTCAGACGATGCTCCGCTTGTTTTGTAAGATAACTGTTCTGACCCCAGTTGGCCAAAGTGCCTGCCACCATGCGGACTCCCAAGGGGCCGCCAAGGGCGAAATCGCCCCGGCTCGCCCCGTTGGTCTGCCGCGTGAAAGATGAGGATCCCACGAACAGGAAACCCCCGGCGGCCACATAGTTGGTCAGCGCCGCAATCTCATCGTTGCGGACCGCCTCGCTGGCCAGGCTGATCACGATCGGGTAACGCGGCACACCGCCGCTCAGTAACACGCCTGATGCGATGTTCGAGTCGCTCACCACTGTGAAAGCGGTGCCATCGGACCGCAACGCCTCCTTAAGCGAGTCGGGCATGACGAAATAGCGCCAATCCGTTACCCACCATTCATAGCCCGTGGTGCCGGCACCCGTGGGCGTGGGCGAAACGGCCGGCGTGGACTCGAGCGCGCGGGTGAGTTCCGAATCATGAATGGCGACCAACGGTTGGGTTCCTTGGCCCAGCAGGTTTGTCACCACCCCACCCGTCAGGCCCACCAGCCAACAGCCGCAGGTGAGAATCCGTTTTATCTTCATACGCCCGAATCGCTTCGCCAGCCTTTTGCCGCGTTAGAATCGCGATCCCAAGAAGCTGAGTTCACACTGAGACTGCTAGCGCCGGAAAGCAAGGAAAAGCCATTCCGCAATAGTACGGGCGGGAAGCGCGCCAACGACGAACTGGAACCTGGAGAGGGGGAAAGCCTTTCAAAACCCTCAGTTTTGGGACCGGCAGCTGCACTCTCGCGTTGCCTCATGGCAAAAAGACACCGTAAGGTTGGGGTCAACGTTGATACGTTGCCTCACGGTAGAATGACACCAGGGGTTTAACATTTCGGTGTTCGTATTTCCATCACTTTGTTTAGCTCTCGTCTCCCTCGTTGCGAAGCGGGGGGTGCTGGGCGGGGAGGCGTAGCTGCGGTGAGCGAAGCGAATCGCAGCGGAGCCCCCCCGCCCAGCGTGGCGGGGGGGGCGCTCCCTAGGGATTCACCACCGCCCTCAGAATCGGCTTTAACTGCTTTTCAACCTGGGCCGCTAGCACAAAGGGATCGAGGGACTCGTACC
>CAZVYG010000001.1:120191-148006 GCA_964631605.1 uncultured Verrucomicrobiota bacterium | reverse complement strand
TGCACTCGATGCACGAACACACGATGTTCTCCCACGAGGTCGGACCGCCCCGGTCCCGCGGAATCACGTGGTCCAGGTTCAAATCCTTGCGGTCGCACGTGACCCCGCAATACTGGCAGGTGTTCTTGTCCCGCTCGAAAATGTTGTGCCGCGTGAATTTCACCTCCTTTTTCGGGAGGTGATCGTAAACCAGCAGCAGGATCACCCGCGGCACCCGGATGCGGAACGAAACCGTCCGCACCGACTCGGCATCCGGCTCGCGTTCGGAAAAATGGTGCCACTCGGTGAAGTTGAAGGTTTGGAACGAGCCATCCCCGCGTTCGAATACGACCTGGGCGTGTCCCTGGAACAGCAGGGTCAGCGCCCGTCGCGCGGTGCAGACATTGACCGCCTGCCAGAGGCGGTTCAACACCAGCACGTGTTGGTTCAGCATTGTCGTCATAGACCGTTCCAACGTGCCCAAAGCCTACACAAAGCGGCAGGGGGTGTCAACGCAGCCGGCGCCACCGCCCTCCCCCCGCAGTCCCCGCGGGCAGCGACGCGTTCCACCGCCTCCTTGTCAACCCCCCGAGCGGCAGTTGGCATTCCGACCTCTTCGGCGTAGTCTTTGCGCCGCATGGCGGACCGACTGCCCATCTACGAAATTGAATCCGGCATCCTCGCCGGCGCGCGCGAGCTGCGGCGGTTGATCGTCTCCGCGCCGACCGGCTCGGGAAAATCCACCCAGGTGCCGCAAATGTTGCTGGACTCCGGCTTGCTGGGCCGCGGGCAGGTGGTCATCCTTCAGCCCCGCCGCCTGGCCGCCCGCCTGCTGGCGGCGCGCGTGGCTTGGGAACGGCAAACCGAGCTCGGCCGCGAAGTCGGTTACCAAATCCGCTTCGAGAACGTCACCAGCGCCGAGACCCGGATTCGCTTCGTCACCGAAGGCGTCCTGCTCCGGCAGATGGTCCAGGACTCCGAACTTCACGGGGTTTCAGCCCTGATTTTTGACGAGTTCCACGAGCGCCACCTTTACGGCGACATTACCCTGGCGCAGGCGCTGGACCTCCAGGAACGCCGCCGCCCCGACCTTCACCTGCTGGTGATGTCCGCCACCCTGGACGCCGCCGGATTGGAGGATTACCTCCGCCCCTGCCGCGTGCTCGAATCCCACGGCCGCACCCACCCCGTTCAGATCGAATACGCCCGCGCGCCGTCCTATCTGGACCAGCGGCCCGTCTGGGACCAGGCGGCGGCGGCGTTCCGCGACTTTGTCCGCTCAGGCGGCCAGGGCGACGTGTTGGTGTTCATGCCGGGCGGCTTCGAGATCCACCAGACCCTCGAGGCCATCCGCCACTGCGACGAATCGCGCGGCTGGGTGCTCCTCCCCCTGCACGGCGAACTGCCCCCACGCGAGCAGGACGCCGCCGTCGCCCGTTATGACCAGCGAAAAGTGGTGGTGGCCACCAACGTCGCCGAAACCTCGCTCACGATTGACGGCATCCGCTGCGTCATTGACAGCGGCCTGGCGCGCATTCCCCGTTACGATCCTTACCGGGGAATCAACACGCTGCTCATCGAAAAAATCAGCCAGGCTGCGGCTGACCAGCGGGCCGGCCGCGCCGGCCGGACGGCCCCAGGCGTCTGCCTTCGGCTTTGGTCGCGCGAGGAGCACAGCCACCGCCCGCCGCGCGAGTTGCCTGAGGTCAAACGCCTCGACCTGGCCGAGGTGGTCCTCACCCTCAAGGCCGCCGGCGTGGCTGACCTCCGAAAATTCCGCTGGCTCGAACCGCCCGAAGAACACGCGCTGGCGCACGCGGAAGAACTGCTGACCGACCTCGGCGCGCTGACTCCTCCCCACCCTGAGGCAACTCCCCCCGGCGCTCCCTCAAACCAGCCGCCCTCAACCATCACTCCCCTCGGCCGCAAAATGCTGGCCTTCCCGCTGCATCCCCGCTACGCCCGCATGTTGCTGGCCGCGCAGGAACGCGGCTGCGTTTACCAGGCCTGCCTCGTCGCCGCCCTCACCCAGGGCCGCGACCTGCTCTTGCGCAACGTGGACCGCGAAACCGCCGCCCTCCGCGAGGACCTCCTTGGAGAAACCTCCACCAGCGATTTTTTCCTCCTGATGCGCGCCTGGAATTACGCGGCGCGCAAAGAGTTCAAGCTCGAGGCCTGCCGCCGCCTGGGCATTCACCTGGTCACCGCCCGACAGGTCGGACCGCTCTTCGAGCAGTTCCTCGAGATTGCCCGACGCGAGGGGCTCGAGGCCGAACCGCGCCCGGTCGCCGATGAAGCCCTGCAAAAATGCATCCTCGCCGCTTTCAGCGACCGCCTCGCCCGCCGGCTGGATACCGGCACCCTGCGCTGCGAACTGGTGCATGGCCGCCGCGGCACCCTCGCCCGCGAAAGCGCCGTCCAATCCAGCCCCCTGCTCGTCGCCGCCGAAATCCGCGAGGTGGAAGGCAAGGACAAATCCGTCAATACCCTGCTCAGTCTCGCCACCGCCATCGCGGAACCCTGGCTCGCCGAACTCTTCCCCGAAGACCTCTCCAGCGCTGTCCGCTGCTTCTACGACCCGGCCAGCCGCCGGGTGTACGCCGAGGAACAAACCCGCTTCCGCGACCTGGCCATCGGCAGCCGCCGGGTCGAAGCCCCGCCCGCGGACGAGGCCGCCCGTCTGCTGGCCGAGGAGGTCCTGGCCGGCCGGCTCACGCTCAATGAATGGGACCACGCCGTCGAGCAATGGATTCTCCGCTTGAACCTGCTGGCCCAGTGGTGCCCTGAACTTGGCTTGCCGCCGATCACCGAGGCGGACCGTCGCGACCTCGTCCAGCAACTATGCCACGGCGCCTGTTCCTACAAGGACATCAAGGACAAGCCGGTCAAACCCGTGGTCAAAGGCTGGCTCAGCGCGCCGCAGCAGGAATGTGTGGACAAACACGCGCCCGAACGGCTGACCCTCGCCAACGGACGCACCCCAAAAGTGGTTTACGACGCCGCCAACCCCCCTCATATCGCCGTCCGCATCCAGGAGCTGTTCGATGTGAACACCACCCCAAAGATTGCCTTGGGGCGTGTGCCGGTCCTGGTGCACATCCTGGCGCCCAACATGCGCCCGGTTCAGATCACCCAGGACCTGGCCGGCTTCTGGCGCGAGCATTACCCGCGCATCAAACAGGAACTGCAACGCAAATACCCCAAACACCAGTGGCGCTGACGCTGACGCCCCGCCGTGCGGTCCTCAAACCCCGCAGCCCGTCCGCGGGGTGCAACCCACCCTACTTCCATACTCGAATGGACTCGCCCGCACCGCTGAACTAACTTCTCCCCGCTGATGAAACCGGTTTACCTGGATTACAATGCCACCACCCCGCTGGATCCCGCAGTGCGTCAGGCCATGCTGCCATTCCTGGGTGAAATCTGGGGAAATCCCTCCAGCGTCCATCAAGTTGGCCGCCGCGCCCGCGTCGCGCTCGACGAGGCCCGAGACCGCGCCGCGCGCGTGCTGAAATGCCGGCCCAGCGAAATCGTTTTCACCAGCGGCGGAACCGAAAGCTCCAACCTCGCCATTTTCGGCGCGGCCCGCCTGCTCAAGACCAAAGGCCGGCATCTCATCACCTCAGCGGCCGAGCACCATTGCGTTCTGCATCCGATGGAATACCTGGCAAGCAAGGAGGGCTTTGAACTCACCCTACTGCCGGTGGACATGGAGGGGCGCGTAAATGTCGAATCCCTCGCCCGAGCTTTGCGCCCGGACACGGTGCTGGTTTCCATCCTTGCGGCCAATAACGAGATCGGCACGCTCCAGCCGGTGGCGGAATTGGGAAGCCTCTGCCGCCAGCGGGGCGTTCTTTTTCACACCGACGCCGTGCAATGGCTTGGCAAGGAGCCGCTGGACTCGATTGACCAGTTCAACGCCGACCTGGTCTCCATCTGCGCCCACAAGATTCACGGACCCAAAGGCGCCGGCGCGCTGTTCATCCGCTCGCCGCTGCGACCGGAGCCCATCCTGCTGGGCGGCAGCCACGAGAACGAGCGTCGCGCAGGCACTGAAAACCTTGCCGGGATCATGGGCTTGGTGGAGGCGCTGGAACGCTTTGTCCCGAATCCCGTTTTCGATAAAGGCCGCCTGAAACCCCTGACCCAACGGCTGGTCACGTTGCTTGAAAGCATTCCAGGCGTAAAACTGCTCTCTCCGAGCTGCGGATGCCTTGCCAATACCGTCTCTTTCGTGGTTAAGGGCACGGACAGTATCGCCATCCTGGCCAGCCTGGACCTGGAGGGCATCTGCGCCTCGAGCGGCTCGGCTTGCTCGGCGGGTTCCCTGACACCCTCCCACGTCGTTCGCGCCCTCGGCGTGGCCCCGGACTTGGAAAACTCGCTGATCCGTTTTTCCCTCGGACGCGAAACCAGCGAAGCGGATATCGAGCATGTCGAGCATGTCCTCCCGTCCATTATCCGCCGTGCACAACAATCCAAATAACCCGCAAACGACCTGTGAATGGCCCGTGAGTATTGTAAATAAAACCCGCCTGGCCGCTTTTTTTCACTGGCTTCAGGCCAGCCTTTCGGCTTTCTTGATTTTGCAAGTCGTTGCAGTGACATTGACAACGCCGGTTGTTTGCCTTATTCACAACCCTTAATAGGAATAGCGTTGTACTGTGAAGAGAAGACATCTATATTAAGCACACATGAATCTGACCCTATCGAAGGAGCAAATCATCAGCGGTCTCCAAGCGGTGCAGAACGTGGTCAGCACGCGCACAACGCTGCCCATTCTCTCGAACGTGCTGCTGCGCGCGGAAGGCGACAAGCTCGAGTTAACCGCCACCGATCTGGATGTGACCATTTCCTGCGCGGTCGAGGCCAAAGTCAGACGGCCGGGCGCCTCGACGGTCCCGGTCAAGAAGTTGTTCGGCATTGTTCGCGAGTTGGCCAACCTCGAGCTGGATCTGGAAGTGGATGACAAGAACTACTGCACCATCCGCTCCGGTTCGTCCTTCTACAGGATCAACGGGTTGAGCGCCGACGAGTACCCGCCGATGTCGCAATTCAAGGAGGAAAAGAAAGTTGTGCTGCCGCAGGAAACCGTGCGCAGCATGATGAGGAAGACGTCCTTTGCGATCTCGACCGACGAGGCCCGCTACGTTCTCAATGGCATCTTTATCAGCCTCAAGGACCACAAGATGACCATGGTTGCCACGGACGGCCGCCGGCTGGCGCTGGTGGACGAGGAGGTGGATATTCCCGAAAAAAGCCAGGGCGAATTCATCGTGCCCGCCAAGACCGTCAACGAGTTGAACCGTTTATTGCAGGACAAGGGCCAGCTCGAGATCAATCTGGCCGAAAACCAGGCCTCGTTCACCTTGAAGGACGAGAAAGGCGGCCAAATCCTGATCGTCACCAAGCTCATCGAAGGGAGTTATCCGAACTACCGCCAGGTCATCCCCACCGAAACCAAGGAGCGGGTGCAACTGGGCCGCGAGGATTTCCTCCACGCCCTGCGCCGCGCGGAGATCATGACCACCGAAAAATCCAACTCGGTGAAGCTCAGTTTTGGCAAGAACAAGCTCGAGATCACGGCCAATTCACCCGAAGTTGGCGAGGCGAAGGAAACGCTGGCGATCAATTATAAAGGCCCGGAAATTGCCATTGCGTTCAATCCCAAGTTTGTGATTGATCCGCTCAACGCGCTGACCAACGACGAGATTTACTTCGAGCTCATTGACGAGTTGAGCCCGGGGGTCATCAAGATCAATGGCCCCTTCCTCTACGTCGTCATGCCCATGCGCCTCACTTGAGCGCGGCCGCGCGGGCGGACCGACCGACGGTGGGGAGTTGAAGACGGACTTTGGCTACTTCTTTGCAGGAACGGCAGTCAGGCGCAGAAGGACCACGCCGTGGCGCGGGAGGGTCGCGCAGTACTGGCCACTGAACACCCCGAGGTCGCGCTGACGCCAAAGGTCGCGAACCTGGGCCGGGCCGGTCAACCCGGCCACTGCCCACGGGACGGCGGCTTCGGCGGGGAATTCGCCGCGGTTAAACAAACCAACCGCTTTGGAGCCGTCCTCGAGGTCCTTGACCATCAGGAAGGTTTGGTCATTGAGGACAGAGACCGCGGCGCATTGGCCGATCGGGTCCTGGTTGACTTCGATCACCTCGGGATTGCAGAGGACATTCAAGGTAAATTCGTCAAGTTTGCTCATGTCGCCGCTGTAAAAGAGCGGCGCGGCCATGAGCACCCAGAGGGACATGTAGGCATACTGCTCGTTGGGGGTCAGGGGGCAGGGCTGGGGCAAACCGCCGCCGCGGGCGTTGCCGATCCAGCCGATCTGGATGTAATCGGGGTCGTTCCAGGCGCCGGGGCGTGACCAGGCGCGGTGCTCGGCATTCTTGAGGGCGACTTCGAAAACGCGGTCCAGCTCGAAGCCCAGGTCGCCGGCGGTGCGCCAGCATTGGGCGCCGACAGCTTCGCCCCATTCCCAGACGTTGCCCATGCCGTATTGGCAGAGGTTATAGACAATGTCACGGGGTTGCTGCTTGAGCAGGTCGCCCATGAGCTTGTAGGGATGGGTGTAAACCTCGAGTCGCCGCTGGCCCTGCGACCAGTTGGGGACCTGGTCAGCGCCGGGCTCCTTGCCCTCAGCCACGCGGTTATAGGAGCACCAATCGTATTTAAGAAAGTCATAGCCCCAGTCGGCGAAGGTTTTGGCGTCCAGGGCTTCATGTTGCCAACTGCCGGCGAAACCGGCGCAGGTCAGGGGGCCGGGCGAGATGTAGATGCCGGCTTTGAGTCCTTTGCTGTGGATGTAGTCAGCCAGGAGCTTCATATCGGGAAAATACTTGTTGGGCAGGAGCACGCCCCGGGCATCGCGGAGACGGCCCGTCCGCAGGGGATCTTTGTGGCTGGGAGCCGTCATCCAGCAATCATCCACGTTCACATACTGGTAGCCGACATCCGCCATGCCGCTGGAAATGAGGATGTCGGCCGCCTCGCGCATCATGGTGTCGGTGATCCGGTCGTAATGCGCATACCAATGATTCCAGCCCATGGGGGGTGTCAGCGCCAGGGTGTCGCCGGCGATGATGCGGAAGACGCGGGTGTCGGTGCCGTGCCGGTTTTTTGCGCGCAGGGTGACCTCGTATTCACCGCGCAACGGGGCCTGGCCCATGATGATCCCGGTTGCGGGGTCCAACTGGAGGCTCTTGGGCAAGCCCTTGGCGGAAAAGGTGATCGGGCGTTCTCCCTGCGTGGGAATACGGTAAAGGAAAGGATTGCCGGGGCGGCAGCCATAAACCCTGGGGCCGTTGATTCGTGGGGCGGGCCCGGGCCGGGGAGTGAGGATGACCGCTTCTTCGGCAGGGACTGGAACCGTTCTGGGTTTGACGCCGGTGACCTCGAAGCGGGCGTCGGCCCAGTTGGCATGGTCAAACCCAATGCCATCGCCAGCGTCAAGCACTTGTAACAGCAACGTTTTGCGCCCGCTCAAATCGAGATTGACGGTCTGGGGAGGTGTGCCGGTCTTCATCACACCCGAATCGAAGACGCGTTTGCCGTCCGCCCAAGCGCGGAAGATGATGGAACCCTGCCCGGCAGCGGCGTCGTCCAGGCCGACGCTGGCCGCAAAGCGTTCAGTCCCGCCATCCAGTTGGACCCAGAGCGTGCTGACGGCGTGCGTGCCCACTCCCCGTGTAAACACTTTGCCGGCAATGGTTAGCGGTGTTTCTCGAATGGACCGGTTGACCTGGGGCCGGCCCCAACCCTGCCGCATGTTGGACAGGTCGAGAGAGTCAAGCCACACCGTTTCGGCGGGCAAACGTCCAAAGCCAAGGCATAAAGTCAGCAGGGTCAAGTAAGGAATGGAGATGCCTTGACGAAGCCGGGGTTGCGTTTCACGCTTGATCATGTATATAGTCTAGTCAATTGACGCGCCCCACAGCAAGCGGGGAGCGCGTGGTTGCGGTTTTCGAACGCGAGTCCGCCCCTGCAATCGTCATCACCCAAACAGGGGATGTCGCCCCAACAGGGATCGGGTTATAGGTAGGGGTGTCCGCTGCAAGGCAGCGGACGATTATGACTAAACAAACATTGACAGAACGGCCGACGTCACGTCGGGACTTTTTGAAATCATCAGCGCTGCTGGGGGGAGCCCTGGCGGCGCCGGCGCTGCTGCCTGGAAATTTACTTGGCGCCGCGGGCGGGGGCGAGACCTTGCGGGTGGGGCTGGTGGGGTGCGGGGGGCGGGGTTCCGGGGCGGCGGCGAACGCGCTGGGCGCGGACAAGAACGTGGTGTTGACGGCGCTGGGGGATGCGTTTGCGGACCGGGTGCAGAACAGCCTGAAGAATCTGCAGGCGGCGCAGCCGGAGAAGGTGAAGGTGACGCCGGACAGGTGCTTTGTGGGTCTTGACGCCTACCAGAAGGTGATTGACAGCGGGGTGGACGTGGTGATTCTGGCGACACCGCCCGGGTTCCGGCCGGCGCATCTGAAGGCGGCGGTTGCGGCGGGCAAGCATGTGTTTTGCGAAAAACCGGTGGCGACGGACGCGCCGGGGGTGCGGATGGTGCTGGAGGCCGCGGCGGAGGCGAAGCGGAAGAACCTTTCCATTGTCTCCGGGTTCTGCTACCGGTACAATGACGGCGTGCGAGCCATCATGCAGCAGGTCCACGATGGCGGGATTGGGGAGATCCGCGCGCTGTACACCACGTATAACACTGGCTATGTCTGGGCGCCCTTCCCGCGGCAGCCGGAGTGGACGGACCTGCAGTTCCAGGTCAAGAACTGGTATTATTACACGTGGCTTTCCGGGGACCACCTGGTGGAGCAGGCGGTGCATAGCATTGACAAAATGGCCTGGGCGATGCGGGACACGCCGCCGGTCAAGTGCGTGGCGCACGGCGGGCGGCAGGTTCGGACCGCGCCGGAGTTTGGGAACATCTACGACCACTTTTCGATCGTGTACGACTACCCCGAGGGCGTGAAGGGATTTCATTTCAGCCGCCAACAATTAGGATGCGCGAATGACAATTCCGATTATATTATGGGGAGCGACGGTGTCGCGCACATCGTGCGGGCTTTCAGCGGGCCGTTCGTGCTGAAAGGGAAGAAGAACTGGCGCTATCGTGAATCGAGGCCATCGGACATGTATCAGAACGAGCATGACGAGTTGTTCGCGGGCATCCGGAGCGGCAAGCTCATCAACGATGGCGTGGTGATGGCGCACAGCACCCTGCTGGCCATCATGGGCCGCATGGCGGCCTACACGGGGCAGGAGATCACCTGGGAGCAGGCGTTGAATTCGCAGGAAAAGCTCGTGCCCGACATCCACGGCTGGCAGACGCCCGTGTCGGTCCCGCCGGTGGCTTTGCCTGGACAGACCAAATTTATTTAACCATCAACTACAACCCATGAGAACACCAATACAGGATGAGTTCACTCATCTGCCCGTTTCGCGGCAGAGAAAGTATCAACTGCGCATGCAGCGTGACGGACGCTGCACCGAATGCGGCGCGCCTTCCGCGGGCGCGTCCCGGTGCCTGAAGCACCTGGTGCTGGCCCGCGAGCGGCAGCGCGCCAAGTTCGCTCTGCGCGACCGCTACTACAACACCTTGAGCTACCGGCTGGAAGCGGAAGCCAAGAAAAAAGCGGCTCTGAAGCGCAAACAAAAAGCGCGGCGGGCGGCCAAGGCCACGGCCAAGGCGACGGCCCGGCGGGGTCGTTGATTTCGAGCTCGGCTGAACCCCCGGAGGTTTATGGAACCGGCCCCTTGGTCGCGTCGTGATTTTCTCAAACGTGCGGGCGGCGCGCTGGCGGCGGCGGCGGCCTGGCCGGCGGTGGCCGTGAAGGAAGCCCCCGTCCCCACGGGCTGGCGCAAGGGCATCATGTGGGGCACGGTCGGCGTCAAGGGATCAATTCTGGAAAAGTTCCAGGCAATCAAAGCCGCTGGATTCGACGGGGTCGAGATGGCCAGCCATCTCGACCAGAAAGAAGTGCTCGAGGCGCGGGAGGCGACCGGCCTGGCAATCCCCAGTGTCTGCAATTCGCTGCACTGGTCCAAGCCGCTGTCGGACCCGGATGCCGCGGTGCGGGCGGCGGGGCTGGAGGCGTTGCGGCAAAGTCTGCGCGATGCCAAGGCCTTTGGGGCCACGTCAGTGCTGCTGGTTCCGGGCGTGGTCAACGCCAGGGTGAGCTACGAGGAGTGCTGGAAGCGGTCGGCGGAAGAGATTGGCAAGGCGCTGCCACTGGCGGCCGAGTTGGGCGTCAAGATTGCGATAGAAAACGTCTGGAACAACTTCCTGCTCAGCCCGCTGGAGGCCGCGCGGTACGTGGACGAGTTCAGGAGTTCGTGGATCGGCTGGCATTTTGATGTGGGCAACATCGTGCTGTACGGCTGGCCGGAGCAGTGGCTGCGCATCCTCGGGCCGCGGGTGGCGAAAATTCACTTTAAGGAATTCAGCCGCAAGCGGTGCGATGAGGAGGGGCGCTGGAAGGGGTTCAACGTCAAGCTGCTGGAGGGCGACAACAACTGGCCGGCGGTGATGCAGGCGGTGCGGGAGATTGGGTATCGCGATTGGGTCATCACCGAGCAGGGGGGCGGGGATTCGCCCGAAGGGTTGCGCGACCTGGTGCAGCGCGTGGAAAAAATCGTTTCGCTTTGAGGCGCGGCCCGGGCCTGACATCGGCCTGCGGTTTCTGGACGGGGGGCGTGCGGCAACTCGGCGGGAGCGCCGATGTGTGAAGCCGCTTGCCGGGGAGGGGGTCTGTCGCTACCTTGTGGTCATGGCAAAGGTCTTCCTAGCGGATGACGAATTAACCATGGTGCAGATGGTGGGTGATTTGCTGCGCCAGGAGGGGCACGAGGTGATTCCATTCACGGACGGGAATGCGGCGCTGGAGATGCTGGCCACGGAGAGTCCGGACCTGGTCATTACCGACCTTTATTTCGACAAGACGCATGCGCACGGTCTGGAGATTTTGAAGAAGGCGCGGGAGCTGACGCCGCCGCCGGTGGTGATCATGGTGACGGCTTTCGGTTCGATCGGCACGGCGGTGGAGGCGATGAAGCATGGGGCGTTTGATTATCTCTCCAAGCCGTTCAAGGTCGAGGAGTTGCGGATGTGCGTGCAGCGGGCGTTGTCTCACCGCGACGCCCTGGCGGAAAGCGCGCATCTTCGCAAGGAGCTCAAGACCAAATACCGCTTCAGCCAGATTGTCGGGCATTCCCCCGCGATGCAGTCGGTGTTCAAGCTCATCGAGCGGGTGGCGGACACCGACAGCACGATTTTGATTCTGGGGGAGAGCGGGACGGGCAAGGAGCTGGTGGCGCGGGCGTTGCACTACAACAGCCGGCGGCACCTGGCGCCGTTTGTGCCGATCAACTGCAGCGCCCTGCCGGAGACGCTGCTGGAATCCGAGTTGTTTGGGCACCGGCGCGGGGCGTTCACCGGTGCGATTGCCGACAAGAAGGGGCTGTTCCAGGAAGCCGATGGCGGGACGATCTTTTTGGACGAGGTGGGCGCCATGTCCGGTCTGCTGCAGACGCGGCTGTTGCGGGTGCTCCAGGAGCGGGAAGTGCGCCGCGTCGGGGACAACACCTCGATTTATGTCAATGTCCGCGTCGTGGCGGCCGCCAACGAGCCGTTGGAGAAGAAGATCAAGGAAGGGACGTTTCGCGAAGACCTTTATTACCGGCTGAATGTGATTCCCATCCAGTTGCCCAGCCTCCGCGAGCGGCGCGATGACATTCCCCTGCTGGTGGCGCATTTTCTCAAGGACAAGGTGAGTCCGCGGACGGGACGGCCGTACCAGGTGACGCGGCAGGCGATGGCGATGCTCTGTGCGTTTGATTGGCCGGGGAACGTGCGGGAGTTGGAAAACGCCGTCGAGCGCGCCGCCACACTGTGCGAGGGAGACCTGATTGAAGCGGCGGACCTGCCGCCCGCGGTCCAGGAGGCCAGCCGGAACGCGGGGGGAGAAAGTGCGGACGCGCAAACGGCCGTGCCGTTGTCCACGGCGGACCAGCACCCCTACCCGCTGCCGGGCTATGCGGCGGGGGCGGCCGGGCCGGGGGGAACGGCGGGCGCCGGGCAAAAGCCTTTTCTGCCGTTGAAAAGCTTCCTGCGCGAGCAGGAAAAGACGCACATCGAGGAGGCGCTGCGGTTGTGCGACGGGGACAAGGAGCAGGCGGCGTTGCTGCTGGGGATCAGCCTGGCGACCTTTTATCGCAAGTTGTCGGGGGAGGAGAAGGAAGCCTGAGTTCGAGGTGGTGATGTTCGGCCCGCGCGAGCGCGCGGCCCTGTTGTGATGGAACCTCTACAGCCGCCCCAATCTCATTACTTGTCTGCCGCTGTCGGCTGGCTCGAACTGGGCCGGCCCGGGGAGGCGCGAGCCGAGTTGGAAGCGCTGCCGGCCGAATATCAAAAGCATCCGGACGTGTTGGAGGCGCGCTGGCTGCTCGAGGCGGGGGAGCAGCGGTGGGAGCAGGCGCTGGCGGCGGCTCGCGCGTTGATCGAAGCCGCGCCGCAACGGCCGTCAGGCTGGCTGCACCAGGCGTACGCGTTGCGGCGGGCGCCGGCCGGCGGGTTGCAGGCGGCGTGGGATGCGCTGCGCCCGAGCGCGGAACGCTTTCCCAAGGAGCCCATCATCCCCTTCAATCTGGCTTGTTACGCCTGCCAGATGGGACAGTTGGAGATCGCCCGCGAGTGGCTGAGGCGAGCGTTTGCGATTGGCGACAAGGACCACCTTCGCCGACTGGCTTTGGCGGATGCCGACCTGGAGCCGCTTTGGGAGGAACTTCGCAACGCCTGAACAAGGAGAGCATCGGCATGGGCGCCACAGCCCATTGGCGTGTTGCCGTAACCACCGTCTGAATCCGACGGGGCCCGTCACGGTGTTGGCGGGTCCTGTCTCGCCCCTACAGGGCTTGGGTTTGTTCTGCACGCGGACCCAGGGCGCCGCTCGCCGGGGGGCTCGCTTTGCCCTGGGCTGAAATGGGGTGCCCCTTCAGGGCAAGGGCGTGGACTCGCCGCTGAAAACAATCGCGGTCTGGTACCGAACATGAGTGATGCGCCTTTAGGCGCTGGAAGGTCGCGAAGCGTTGTGATCTTTTTCAAGTTCGACAAGCGGGCGGCGAGTGGCCACACTCCGCCCCCGTATGCGTTGGACCGAAACATTGGTGCCCACTTTGAAAGAGACGCCGGCGGAAGCCGAGATCGTCTCGCACAAGCTGCTGCTGCGGGCGGGCTTGATCCGGAAGCTGACGGGGGGTCTGTACACGTTTCTCCCGCTGGGTTTGCGGGCTTTGCGGAAGGTGGAACAGATTGTGCGGGAGGAGATGAACCGGGCGGGCGCGCTGGAGGTGCTTATGCCGGCGCTCCAGCCGCCGGATATCTGGCAGCAAAGCGGCCGGTATGAAGCCGCGCGGGACGTGCTGTTCAAAGTGCGTGACCGCGCCAAGAAGGAGTGGGTGCTGGGCCCCACGCACGAAGAGGTCATCACTTCGCTGGTGGCGGGGGAAATCAGCAGCTACCGGCAGATGCCGAAGAATTTCTACCAGATTCAGACCAAGTTCCGCGACGAAATCCGCCCCCGTTTCGGCCTGATGCGGGCGAAGGAATTCGTCATGAAAGACGCCTACAGTTTCGACGCCACGGACGAGGGCGCGCAGGCCAGCTACCGGAAGATGTATGACGCCTATGCCCGCATCTTTCAACGCTGCGGGTTGAAGACCATCCCGGTGGAGGCGGACACGGGGGTGATGGGAGGCAAGTTTTCCCACGAATTCATGGTCCCGGCTGAAACCGGCGAGAATGAAGTGGTTTTCTGCGACGGTTGCGGTTATGCGGCCAACATTGAAAAAGCGTCCAGCCGATGGTCGGCGCCGAGCCCGGCGCCATCTCCCTCGGGCGCGGTCGAGAAGTTTCCCACTCCCGGGGTTGCCACCATTGAGGACCTCACCCGGCCGCCGTATGGGGTTGCCGCCAGCCGCCAGATCAAGACGCTGGTTTTTCTGGTCGAGAGCAAACCGGTGTTGGTGCTGCTGCGGGGCGACGACCAATTGAACGAAGCCAAGCTGGCGGGCACGCTGGGCACCGCCACTTTCCGCGCGGCTGAAGCCGAAGAGATTTATGCCGCCCTGGGCGCCCACCCGGGCAGCCTGGGGGCAGTGGGGGTGACCCAATACCCGGTTTACGCTGATGAACGGGTTCGCGACACGGTGGACATGACCACCGGCGCGAATGCCGACGGCTACCATCTGCGCCACGTCGCCGTCGGCCGCGACATCGTCGTCACCCGGTTCGCCGACCTGCGGCTGGTTCGCGCCGGCGAAGCCTGCGCGCACTGCGGCCAGCCGCTGAAGGTTCAGCGCGCCATTGAAGTCGGCCACGTCTTCAAGCTCGGCACGAAGTATTCCGAGGCTCTCAACGCCCTGTTTCTGGATGAAACCGGCAAACAACAGCCGGCGGTGATGGGCTGTTACGGGATCGGCGTCACGCGGACGCTGCAGGCGATCATCGAGCAAAGCCACGATGACAACGGCATCATCTGGCCCCTAAGCGTCGCCCCCTACACCGTCTGCATCACTCCCTTGTCGGTCGCGCCCGGCAGTGAGGTCATGCGCCGCGCCGAGGAGATTTACGCCGCCCTCACCGCCCGGCAGGTGGATGTGATTCTGGACGACCGCAACGAGCGGCCGGGGGTGAAATTCAAGGACTCGGAGCTGGTCGGCTTCCCGATTCGGGTGGGCATTGGCGAAAAGTCGCTTGCCAAGGGGGAGGTGGAAATCAAGCCCCGGGCCGGCGCCCTGCTGCCGGTCAAGGCGGACGAGGCGGTGGCCAAAGTGCTCGAGCTCATCGGCTCGGCGGCCTGACCCCGCAGGTTGGGCCTGCGTTTGGGCATTGAAGCGGCGGCGGGCTTTGGCGACATTGGCTCTCCTCGATGGATTGGAAGGCTCAGGCAAAGCGTCGGCTGCTGGCGTGCGTGCTGCTTGGCGCGCTGACCCTGGCCGCCTACCTCCCTTCGCTGCGCAACGGCTTCGTCTCCTACGATGATCCGGACTATGTGACGGAGAATCCACGCGTGCTGCGGGGATTGTCGTGGGACAACGTTGCCTGGGCGTTCGAGGGGGGGCACGCGGGCAACTGGCATCCGCTGACCTGGCTGTCGCACATGCTGGATGTGGAATGGTTTGGTCGAAACCCGGCGGGGCATCACGCGACCAGCCTCGGGATTCATGCGGCAACGGCCCTGCTGCTGCTGCTGGTCCTGGCGCGGTTGACAGGCGCGTTCTGGCGGAGCGGGTTTGTCGCGGCCCTGTTCGCCCTCCACCCGCTGCATGTCGAGTCGGTCGCCTGGGTGGCGGAGCGCAAGGACGTGCTGAGCGGGCTGTTTTTCGTGCTCACACTTTGGGCTTATGGTGAGTACGCCCGCAAAGGCCGGGCCGCGAGCGAATTGGAAGGAGGGACCGGCCGGGGCCGAGGGGTGAGGTGGGGCTGGTACATTCTGGCCCTGGCGTTTTTTGCGCTGGGACTGATGAGCAAACCGATGCTGGTAACCCTTCCCTGCGTGCTGTTGCTCCTGGATTTCTGGCCCCTCAAACGGGTCTCGCTTGAGCGCCGCCCCTTTCCGCTGCCGGTGCTGTTCGACAAGGCCGCGTTTTTCGCGTTCAGTTTGGGGTCGAGCCTGCTGACGTTTTCCGCGCAGAAACAGGGGGGAGCGGTCGCTTCGCTGGAAGCTCTGCCGCTGGAGTTCCGGATTTCCAACGCGCTGATCTCCTATGTGCGCTACCTCGGCAAGACTTTTTGGCCGGCGGACCTGGCGGTGATTTACCCGCTGCCGACGCCGAAGGAGTGGCCGGGGGTTTGGGTGCTGGGCGCGGCGGTGCTGTTAGGGGGCATCACCGCCCTGGCGCTCTGGCAAATTCGAAAGCGGCCGTATCTGGCCGTCGGCTGGTTCTGGTACCTCGGCACGCTGGTGCCGGTCATCGGGCTGGTTCAGGTCGGCCAACAGGCGATGGCCGACCGCTACACTTATCTGCCGCTCATCGGGATATTCATCATGATTTCCTGGGCGGCGGCGGAGCTGGCGGGGCGATGGTTGGAGACTCAGCCAGCGTCCACCGCCAAGTCCGCGGAAGCAGCCTCTTCGCCCCGAACCGGCGCGGGTGCCGCGGGGTTGGGGGTTCTGGCGGCGCTGGTTCTGGCGGCGCTGGCCGTCGTCTCTTGGAAGCAGGTTCACTATTGGGAGGACAGCACGACGTTGTTCGCCCGCGCGGTTGCCTCCACGTCCCGGAACGCCATTGCCCACAACAACCTGGGTTCGAGCCTGCTGGACGCCGGAAAAGTCGCCGAAGCCGAGGCGCAGTTCGAGCGTGCGCTTGCAGTCCGCCCGAATTACCCCGAGGCGCTGGTGAATCTCGGGCTCTGCCGCGCCCGGCAGGGGCGGACGCCGGAGGCTGTCGAGCTCATGCGCCGGGCCATGGAGATTCGGCCGACTCCTTCGGGCCACTACAACCTCGCCAACTTTGCTTCCGAGGCCGGGCAGTTCGACGAGGCGGAAAAACATTACCTGGCCGCGCTTGAACTCAAACCGGAGTTTGTCGAGGCCCGTTACAACCTGGGCATATTGCGGGCCAAACAAGGCCGGACCGACGAAGCGATTCGGGATTACGAGGCTGCGCTTGCCCTGCGCCCCGAGTATGCCGAGGCGCGGCTCAGTCTTGGGGCTCTGTTGGCGGGTCAGAAAAAGTTCGACGAGGCCATCGCTCAGTTCGAGGTCGTGGTTCGCGCTCGGCCCGACAACGCCGATGCCCGCTTCAATCTTGCTGCGGCGTTGGAAGCCAGGGGCGATTGGGCGGCGGCAGCGGCCGAATACGATGCGGCCAGCCGCCTGAAACCGGACGACCTCGAAGCCCGGTTTAAGCTGGGCGTGGCCAGACTGAACCAGCGAGAGCCCGCGGCAGCGGCGGCGGTCTTCGCCGACTTGCTGAGCGGTTTGGAGAGCCGGGCGGCCAACAGCAACGCCCTCGCCCAAGTCCACCATTACCTGGCCGTGTCGTTGCACGCTCAGGGCCGGCTCGAGGATGCCCTGCCGCACTACCGGCAGGCCGTCGGGCTCAGTCCCAACTCCCCGATTTATCTCAACGACCTGGCCTGGCTTCTGGCGACCCACCCGGACGCCGCTGTTCGCAACGGGCCCGAGGCGGTGGCGCTGGCGCAAAAAGCGGTGGAATTGACCCGGGGGATGCAAGCGGCCTTCCTTGGGACGCTGGGGGCGGCTTACGCCGAGGTGGGACAGTTCAGCGAGGCCATCGCGGCCGCCGGGAAGGCACGAGACCTTGCAAGGGCGGCGGGCCAGATGGAAATAGCAGAGACCAACACCCAGCTCCTCGAACTTTACCGCGCCCGCAAGCCCTACCGACAGCAACCCTGACTCCGGCTCTCGATGTTCTGAACCCATCCGCTGAAGAGGGTCTCGAGGTCAGCTCGAGCAGCCTGGCAATGACGTCCGGGCGCGAGGGTGCTCCATGGCGCCGACACATTGCAGGGCGCTGAGGTGCCCCGGCGCGAGCGGTGCGGCCGCGTCACGCCCCGGCAGGCCAGGGTTGGATTGTGCGCGGGGGGCAAACTGTGCTAAGGTGGGGCGATGAAACAAATGCTGGCGGTAGGTATCGGTCTGGTTTTGGCCTTTTCGGTCCCGGCGGCTGAGAACAAAGCGGGCGGGCGGGCCGAGAAGGCGGAAACGGCCCTTGCCGCCGGCACGACCAACGCGGCGGCGGACCGGGAGTATGAGAAGTTGCTGGAGCTGGACGACGCGGCGCAGGCGGAGGTGGACAAGTGGATTCGGGACAACCAGCAATTTGCGGCGCACGGCGGGGGCGTGCCCGCGCCGGATTTGAATCTGAAGATTCGGGAGCGGCTCAGACCGGTGCGCGAAGCGTATGAGGATTTTCTGCGGCGGCACCCGAATCACTCGAAGGCGCGGGTGGCATACGCGAGTTTCCTGGGGGACACCTCGAGCGAGGAGGAGGCGCAGGAGCAGTTGGAGAAGGCCCTGGCGATAGACACCAACAACCCGGCCATTTACAACAACCTGGCCAACATTTACGGGCATACGGGGCCGGTGAAGAAGGCCTTCGAGTTCTACGCCAGGGCGATCGAGCTGAATCCCAACGAGCCGGTTTACTATCACAATTTCGGGACCACGGTGTACCTGTTCCGGCAGGACGCCCGCGAGTATTTTGGGATTGACGAGCAGGCGGTGTTCGACAAGGCGCTGGCTCTTTATGCCAAAGCGCTGAAGCTCGACCCGAGCAACTTTCCGCTGGCGTCGGATGTGGCGCAAACCTATTACGGGATTCGGCCGACCCGAACCGAGGACGCGTTGCGGGCGTGGACAAATGCGTGGAACGTGGCCAACGACCAGGTTGAACGAGAGGGGGTGCATCTGCATTTCGCGCGGCTGAAGATGAACGCGGGGCGTTTTGACGAAGCCCGCGCCCATATCGCGTCGGTGACCAACGTGATGTATGCGGACCTGAAGAAGCGGCTGGTGCGGAACCTCGAGGAGCGGGAGAAGGAGGCCAAAAGCACCAATGCCGCACCGGCCAAGGCGGAAGCACCTGCCGGACGCTGATCTCCCCCCTTCGCTTATTCAAGCGTTGCCAGCCCCCGGCGCAAGGCCGTGGTGGCCGCCTGGGTTCGATCGGCCACGCCCAATTTGTCCAGGATCATTTTGACATGGTTTTTCACGGTATTCTCCGAGAGCCCGAGGTTCGCGCCGATCTCCTTGTTGCACATGCCTTTGACAATTAATTGGAGGACTTCGAGTTCGCGGGGGGAGAGTTCCGGCGCGGCCTGGCGCCGGGCCAGGCGAGCCGCCAAGGGCTCGGGCAGAACGTAATGGCCGGCATGGACCGCCCGAATGGTCCCTAGCAAGGTCTCGCTGTCGGTGTTTTTCAACAGATAGCCCGTGGCGCCAGCTTCGAGTGCCCGGTAGATATCCTCGTCGTAGTCAAAAGTTGTCAGCACCAGCACGCGGGCGTCGGGGTGCTTTTTGCGAATCGCCGCCGTGGCTTCGGTTCCGCTCAAATCGGGCATACGGAGGTCCATGAGGGTCACATCCGGCCGGTACCGGTCGTAAGCGGCGATGGCGGCCACGCCACCCGCGGCCTCGGCGACGACCACGAGGTCGGGCTGCACCTCCAGGAGGCTCTTCAGACCGATGCGCACGACCAGGTGGTCGTCCACCAGCAACAGGCGGATCCTGGAAACCCGAAGGCTCATAGGGGAGCGGTGACGGTGACGACCGTGCCGCGGCCCGGGCCGGTGGCCAAATCCACGGTGGCGCGAATTTGCTCGGCGCGCTCCCAGATGCCCCGCCAGCCGAAGTGGCCCTGGCGGTTGCGTTTCAGTTCCTCTGGATCAAAGCCGGCGCCGTCATCCCTGATCCGCAGTTGCACCGCTGCAGCCGAGTAGCGAATTTCCAGCCCGATGCGCTTTGGGTTCCCATGCCGGAGGGCGTTGGTGAGGCACTCCTGCCCGATCCGCAGCAGATTATTCTCGACGGCCTCGGGCAGTCCCTGCGCGGGTCCCTCGACGGTGCAACGAACGTCAATGCCCGTGCCGGTGGTCATCTGCCGCGCCATCTCGGGCAGCGCCTCGGCGAAACGCCCGCGTTCCAGTTCCTGGGCCCGGAGGTTCATGAGCGATCGGCGAAGGCTCTCTTGTCCATGCCGCACGATCTGGCAGGCGGTCTCCACCTGCCGCCGCGCCTCCGCCGCGTCGGCTGGCAAACGGGCGCTGACCGCTTCCAGTTGAAAACCCAGGCCGGAGAAGCTTTGCGCCACCGTGTCGTGGATTTCGCGAGCCAGCCGGTGGCGCTCCTCCAGGACGGCCTCCCGCTGCATTTTCTCCCGAATGACGGCGGACTGCTCGGCCAGCCGTCGGCGCAACAGGATCACCCGCACCAAAGCCACAACCGCGAGCCCCAAGGCGAGGCTGGCCGCCACCATCAACCGGCCGGTTGTCCACCAGGACGGACGGCTCTCAATGTGGAGGTCCTGGGCGGAGCGGACCAGCATCTCCATGGTTGCGGGCGCGACCCGGAAAATGGTTTGGGGCACCTTGGGCTCGCCCAGCCGGCAAATTCCGGTGATCTGCAGATCGGCCCCGTTCTCGAAGGAAAGAGTGGTCCGCGGCAGCCGCGCCCGAAAGGCGGTATCGTCCGCGCTCAGCACCAGCACCGTCTCCTCCGGGGTGTTGAGAATCTCCAGCAGGTGGGCGCGCAGCGTTACCAGGTTGGCGTCATTGGTGCCTTGCATGGCCTCGCCGACCCTCATCGCCACGGGCTCGGGAGGGGGGCCTCGGCCAATCAGGCGAAACTCCGCATGCTCGAGGTAGGCGCTGAAGCTGCCCATCGCGGGAAAGCCGACGACTTCCACCTCGTCTCCGGGAACCACCCCATCGGTCTGCGCGGTTTCCACTCGCAGTCCCCGCTGGCCCTCACGAAGAAAGAGCGTTTTGCCCGGTTCCGCATGCGTCACCACCCCTCGCACCCGCACGCGGTGGCCGGAGATGCCCGCCGGTTTGAAGCTCCAGAGGGTCGCCGCGGTTTCCAGCGGGGCGCTGTAAGGATCCGTCGGGGGCGGGCTGTCCACGCGCAAATCCTCCAGCCGGCTGACATGCAACTGGGGCGCAAGCAACTGCCGTGCGTCATTGACATATCCCGCCGCCACACCGGTCACGGTCACGCGGGCATCCACCAACGGCGGCAGGCCCTCAGGGGCAACGCCCACCAAGCGGACCTCCAGTTTCCGCGTGCCCACGGCCAGGGTCAGAATGTATTGCCCCTCCGCGGGGCCCGGCGCGGCCGAGAGCACAATCCCGCTCAAGACCACCCGCTCGTAGTGATGGCGGGTGGAGAGCAGATCATCGAAGGATACCGCCTTGGGTTCCGGCAGTGGTCCGCGCCCGGCCAGCCGCAGCCTGGCTGATTGCACGCCCGGCACGAAGCGGCCCTCATAACTCAAGCCTTCGACCTCGACCACGTCGCCGGGGCGCAGGTGGGTCGGCCACGGGCCTTCGACCCGGACAAAGGTGCCGCCGGTTTCATCCTGCAGAAAAATCGCCGGACTCGAGGGGTTCAAGCCGATGACGGTGGCGCGGAGCTTGACGGGTCTGCGGTTGGCCGCCTCCGCTGGCGACAAAGCTCTTAGAACGGCGGCTGGTGTCACCACCTCCGAGGTGGGCCACTTGGAAGTTTCTTTGAGGAGCGAGGCTGTGCTGGCGGCACCGGCGGCGTACGGCAGCCAGGCCAGGGCAATCCCCATCCAGGGTATCAGGCGCTGATGGCCAACGGCGCGCATGGGGCCATGGTATAACCAATGGCCGGCCGGCGCACTAGCTCGAAAGGGCCATAGACCGTCGGCCACGACTAAATTATATTATTGCGTCAGAATTATGACTCGACCCCGGTCTCCAGCTTCAAGCGAGGGTTCAACCTTGCGCCGGAGGGCGAAGGCGGTTGGGCGTCTTCCACACCGCGCCTTCACCTTGATCGAGCTGCTGGTGGTCATTGCCATCATCGCGATCCTGGCCGCGATGTTGCTGCCCGCCCTGAGCCGCGCCAAGGAGAACGCCCGCCGCACCAGTTGCCTGAATAATCTCCACCAAGTCGGCCTGGCGTTGAGCATGTACGCCGGCGACAACAAGGAGCGCCTGCCGACGGCGTTTCGCACGGCGTCGCCGTTCACGACTTACTGGGTGCGTTACAGCGCGCTCTACCGGAACCTGGGGCTGCTCTACACCAACCAATACCTCACCGCCCCCCACACGTTTTATTGTCTCTCGCGCAAGGCCCGGTTTCAGGAAGTGCTGGCCTACGACGCCCCCGACAACTTCTGGACCAACGCGTCGGTGCGGTGTTCTTACCCGGCCCGGCTGGTGGACGAGGACGGTGTGCCGATGGGTTCGACGGCGGAATGGAAAATCCAGGATTACGTCAAGAAAGTAATCTACAGCGATTTCGTGGGCGTGGTGGGCTACCAAGGGGGTGGCATCGAAAACGCCTTCATTTACCCCGTCCACGATGGACGGGGTTATAATCGCCTGTTCGGCGACACCTCGGTTCGTTGGGCCCGGCCGGGGCCGCTGACGTCGAAGATCAGCGCCACAGCGCCCAGCCCCGTCCGTCAGATGCAGTATTTTCAAGAACTGGACCAGCTTCCCTAAGCGCCAAAGGAAAACTCCCGGAACCCTGCACCATAACAAACCAACTCCAAATCCAACTCCCATGAAACAATACACCATTCTTCCAGCCCTCATTGCCTCGGCCGCGTTGCTGGCGGCTTCGAACCAGGCTCAGGGCGCCATCGAGTCGAACTTCGACGACCAGGTCTATCCCGGCGGCGCCGGCGGCGGCTGGGTTGGCGGCTGGCAACAAACGATTGGCACGCCCGCCATTTTGACCTCCGGCCCCCTGGACAACGGCTCGCCTTACCTTCACTACGACGCCACCGGGGGCAGTTATCGAAACCTGATGCGCCAGTATGAATCGGGCGGCGGCGTCAGCGTCGGCGCGCCGCACCGCATTCGCTGGAAGTTTCGCCTGACCGAAGCCGATTTCGACGCGGCCTTCACAACCTTCAATGATCGCATTCACTTTTTTGCGCGAAACGCCCCTCGCCTGGGTGGTAGCACCGACGCGAGCATCAGTTGGTCCCTCATGGCGGCGGGGGCGGCCCACAGCAGCGGGGCCGTAGCCGGCAAGACCTTCTGGGTGTTTGACAACGTGGACGGGACGGGGAACTTCACGCTTGGGAACCATGTGGACACCCTGGTACCCCTGGTTCCGAACCATGTCTATGCCTTCGAAGTCGTGGTCAAGCCCGACCAACTCACCTACACGGTCAAGGTCCTGGATGAAACCACCAGCGTGTCCTTCCAGAGCAGCACGCCCCACCGTTTCCGCAACCTGTCGTCGCCGGGCGACAGTCACACCTACCTGCATTTTGGCTGCCAGGCCAGCACGACGACCGAGCCCCGGCCATTTGATCTTGACTCGGTCTCGCTGGCCCCCTGGGGTGGTCCTGCCTTCGCGAATGTCAGCCCGAGCCCCTACGCGATTCACCCTCCAGCGGAGGGAATCCAGTTCAATGTCGTGGCGCTGGACCCGATTGCCGCGGAGAATATCGGCCTGACGCTGAACGGGACGGATGTGAGCGCCCAACTGAGTGTGAGCGGGCCGGAGACGAACCGGAGCGTCACCTATTCGGGCCTGGTCGCCAACACCGTTTATGACATGGTACTGACTGCCACCAACGCGTCGGGCACGGCGAGTCTGACGCGGAGATTCTACACCGCGACCACGCCGTTTACCTTGTATGATTCGGAAGGGTTTGCCAGCGACGAGTTGTACCCCTTGGGGCCGCTGCAGCCCGTGACGCACGGCACGGCCACCTGGGTGCCCGCGACCGAACCTTCGACCGTCGTGGACGTCGGCGACGGCGAGCACGGCAAAGCCCTCGAGCGGATGAACACCGGCACCTCGCGGACCGATTATCTCCAATTCTGGCCGGTCTCCTCCGGGGTGATCACCATCGAGTTTGATGCGTGGGTGTCCACCACCGCCGCCCGGACTTTCGATCTGGCGCTGATGCCCGCCACCGGTGACTGGGCGAGTCACGTGGCCTGGGGCGCCGTTGGTGGAAAGCTGGCTTATTACAGCACCGCGAGCGCGGCCTGGGTCCCGGTGGCCGATCTGCCGGACACCTGGCACCATTGCAAAATCATCAACTATTTAAGCGGCGCAGCGGCGGGACGGTTTGATATTCTGATTAACAACACGCCGGTGGCTGAAAAAGTCTTGTGGCGGAATGCCGTTCCGGGCACACCTCTCAGTCGGGTCGGCTACCAGGCCCACAGCTCGGGCCCCGTGCCTGAGTACGGCCGCATTGACAACCTGGTGATTACGGCCGCGCCGGAAGACCCTAATGCGTTCCCGACCCCAACCATTACCAACATCAGTCCCGCTTCGTACGCGGTGGTGCCCCCCACCCGGAGCCTGCAGTTCGAGGTGATGTCCGTGCTGCCCATCTCCGCTTCGGACATTTCGGTGCTGGTCAACGGCTCGAATGTGTCCAGCGGTCTGACCGTCACGGGGTCGCCCACCGACTTGCAGGTTTCCTACGGTCCCTTGGGCGCGGGCCGCCACACGGTGGAAATCACGGCCAGCAACGGAGCGGGGCCGACACGGGCGACGCTGCTTCTTTACGCGACCGTGGACCCGATCACGATCTTTGACTCCGGCGGCTTCACGGATGATTTGTTGTATCCGGTCGGTTATCTCACCGCCGTAACCAACGCCGATTACTATTGGGCGCCAGCCGTGGAGCCGGCCGAGATTGTGGACCTGGGCGATGGGGTGCATGGCAAGGTGCTGCGGCGCATGCAAATGGGCACGGATTACACCGATTTGTTGCACTTCTCGCCGGTTTCCGCGGGCACCGTGACCCTTGATCTGGACGCGCGGGTGTCTTCGATGGACGTGCGGACGTTGGACCTGTCGCTGAACTCGGCGAGCACCGGTGGCGGAACGCAGGGGCCGTTCATCATGTGGGGCACGAACGCCTTGAACTACTACAACCGCACCGCCTGGGTGCCGGTGACGGCACTGGATGCCGACTGGCATCATGTCCAAATGATCTGTTATGTCAGCGGGCCGCTGGTGGGGACTTTTGATCTGAAAGTGGACAACGCCCTGGTGGGTCAGGGTTTGGTTTGGCGCAACGTGGTCAGCCCGGTGGGAACGCTGCGTATTGGCGCCATTCGCGGCGGGATGGTGCAGTACGGCGAGGTGGACAACCTCGTCATTACGGCCGCGCCCGAACCGGTCGTTGCCCTGCCGGTTGCGTTGCTCAATCCGGTTCACACCGGCTCGACCTTCTCGTTCTCGTTCCAGACAGTGCAGGGCCTTAACTACGTGGTCCAGCACACCGCGGCGCTGGGCTCTACCAACTGGACCACCCTGGAAACCGTGGCGGGCAATGGCAGCCTCAAGACGGTCATCCACACCAATCCGCCTGCGGCCGGCTTGTTTTACCGGGTGAAATCCGAAGTGCAGTAACCTGGGGTATTTCAAGTCGTGGCCAATTCGCATTTCCGGCTGTTTGTGTGCGCCTCGTGTGGGCGGGTTGTCGCCCGAACGCTCGGTGGATTAACGCTGATTGGGATTACAATCCTTTCGCCACTGGCGCCTGCCGCCTTGTGGAGCCTCGAGCCTGGCGTGACGGCACGGGGCAAAAAGCCGGAAACGTGGGTGCTGGATTTGCGGGGCCAGCCGTTGGAGGCGGCGCAAGCGGCGGCAAAGAAGCTGAGCAGCCGGTTATACGGCGGAGCGGAGCGAGAGCTCCACCAACCGCTGGTGATCCGGACCGATTTTTCCGATGCCAAAGTTCTCGGGTTGGGACTGAGCGCGGTTTCGTCGGGTGGCGGCGATTTGGTGGTTAAGACCAACGGGGTGGTTGTTGGACGCCAGGCATGGCCTCGCGCTGACCGCACCCACGCTCCGAACCGGGTCTTTTATGTGCCGCTGGCGCCGGGCTCGAATCAGGTGAGCCTGGAAGTGACGCAACCCGGCGGCGTCGTGGTCATCAACCGCTACCTGGTCGCCGACACGATTGCCGAACTGCCGCAGGAGCCGCCGCCGCTGCTGTTTGGCTCCGCCGCCGCTTTGACAGCGGCCCCCGGCCCCGAACGGCCGGCGGAGGTGGCCGTGACGGGGGGCAAATTGCGGGCTGAGGACGGTTACCGCGGCATCTGGTATTACAACCAGCCCACGAAGGACGAGTACGGATACAAATACAGCGGCGGTTTCGCCACCTATCCGCAGCAGCACGCGCCCATTGCCGTTTACTGCAAGGAGGTCGGGAAGACCTTTTTCGTTTACGGCGGCACCACGGCGCGGCAGCCGGCCGACCCGCAGGAATTGCTGCACATGGTTTCTTACTACGACCACCAGACCGGCCAGGTGCCGCGTCCGCGCCTCCTGCTGAACAAGCGCACCAGCGACGCGCACGACAACCCGACGCTGCAAGTGGACGAGCGCGGTTACCTGTGGGTCTTCTCCTCTTCGCACGGCACGGGCCGTCCTTCCTACATCCATCGCAGCACCAAACCCTGGAGCATCGAGGAGTTCGAGCGGGTTTTGGTGACCAATTTCTCCTACACGCAGCCGTGGCATGTCCCGGGCCAGGGATTCCTGTTTCTTCACACCCGCTACGGCGGCGGCAGGGCGCGGGGTATCCCCGCCGCGCGGTGCCTCTTTTTCATGACCAGTCCCGACGGCAGGGGCTGGAGCGAGCCGGAAATGCTGGCCGGCATCGAAATGGGAGATTACCAGATCAGTTGGCGGGTGGGTCCGCGCGTCGCCTCGGCTTTTGATTTTCATCCTTCGCCCGGCGGTCTGAACACCCGCGCCAATATCTATTACGTGGAGACCGACGATTTCGGCCGCACTTGGAAGAACGTCCGCGGGGACCCTCTGAAGCTGCCCATCACGCAGACCAATAATCCCGCCCTGGTGTATGATTCCCGCGCGGAGGGGCAATTGGTCTATTTGAAGGATGTGAATTTCGATCGCAATGGCCGGCCGGTGATTCTGTTCCTTACCAGCAAAGGTTTCGAGCCCGGCCCGGCCAACGGACCGCGCCAGTGGCAAACCCTCCGCTGGACCGGCAAGGAGTGGGTGCGCCGTCCGTTCACCACTTCGGGCAACAATTACGACCACGGCTCGCTTTATCTCGAGCCGGACGGCACCTGGCGCGTCATCGCCCCCACCGAGCTGGGGCCGCAGCCCTACAATCCCGGCGGCGAAATGGTATTATGGACCAGCACCGACGAGGGCCGGTCCTGGACGCGGGTCAAACAACTCACACGCAACAGCCCTTACAACCACACCTACGCCCGCCGCCCCCTCAACGCGCACCCGGATTTTTACGCGCTATGGGCCGACGGCCACGGACGGGAGCCTTCGGAATCCCGACTCTACTTCACCAACCAGCGCGGCGACCACGTCTGGCGGCTGCCGACAACCATGACCGGCGATTTCGCCACGCCGACCGTGGTGAATTAGCCGGAAATCCCATGCCGTGAAAACCCCCGAACAAGCGCCGCCCCACTGGGCAGGGCCCTTTCGCCGAAAGGGCCGTTGCCGAACACGAGCCCGCGTTCCAGGCAGGGCCTGTTCGCCGAAAGCACCGCTCCGATTACCCATGTCACTATGAATATCAATGTTGTCAGCCTTTCCTCTGTCGCTGGTGGCGCCGCGATCCTCGCGCTGTCGTGCCTCCCGGCCTTTGCCCAGACCAACCAACTGATTGTCCTGGGTGACGTCGGCGGGTTTGAGGATGACGAAATCTACCCCGTGGGCAATCTCCAGGCCGTGACGGATGGCTCGGTCACCTGGCAGCCGGCGAGCTCCACCCCGGCCCAGATCGTCTCCTGGGGCGCTGCGGACCCGCACGGCAAGGTGCTGCGCCGCCCGCAAACGGGTGTGGATAATATGGACTACTTGCGCTTTCCGGAAGTGTCGTCGGGGGAGTTGACCGTTGCTTTTGACGCCCGGGCTTCGACCGCCGGGTCCCGCACCCTGGACGTGTTCCTCCTGCCCACCACCGGCGGCGAGGTCAGCCTGCTGGGCTGGGGAACGGTTTCCAACAAGCTTTGCTACTACAACGGCTCGAGCTGGGTCGGGGTCCGGGACCTCGACACGAACTGGCACCGGATCGAGATGGTCAATCACCTGAGTGGTCCCGCCTTTGGCAGTTGGTATCTGAA
>CAZVYG010000001.1:0-120181 GCA_964631605.1 uncultured Verrucomicrobiota bacterium | reverse complement strand
ACGGCTCGGTGATCGCCACCAACCTGCCCTGGCGCAACACGTATCCGCAGGGCACCCCTTTCAGCCGCGTCCGCTTCGGCGGCATTCGAGGCACGGCCGGCAGTTATGGGGAAGTGGACAACCTGGTGATCACCGGCGAAGTGGTGGTGCCTGCGCCGTTCGAGCTGAAAGGCGCGGCGTTTAGCGACAACCGTTTTCGCTTCAAGTTCCCGGCGGAAACCAACCGCGAATATTTGGTCGAGCAGGCGGCCAGCCTCGCGCCGGCGAATTGGCGGCCGACGGGAATTGTCACCGGCCGGGGCGGAGATCTGTGGTTCACAAACCTGCCGGCAACCAACGCGCAACAGTTTTTCCGCGCTGCAAAGCTGCCGCCGGCGGGCTGGAGCGACGGCTACCGCGGCATTTGGTTTACCCTGGGACAGTTCTCCGAGTATGGGGACAAATACTCCGGCGGGCTTGGCACCTATACCGCCAACCACATTCCGATCGCGATCTACGCCGCCGCGGTCAACAAAACCTTCTTCGTGTATGGCGGAACCATCAAGGACCAGCGTCACCTGCTGATCATGGCGTCCTATTACGACCACGCCACCGGCCAGGTGCCCCGGCCCACGCTGGTTCTGAACAAGCAAGGGGTCAATGACCCCCACGACAACGCGGCGCTGGCGCTGGACGACCAGGGTTACCTGTGGGTCTTTGTGAGCGGGCGGGCCCAGACCCGGCCTGGATGGAAATTCCGCAGCAAACAGCCCTACAGCGTCGCCGAGTTTGAATTCATCCGGCAGGATGAAATGACTTACCCCCAGCCCCGCTACATTCCTGGATTTGGCTTTTTCAACCTCTTTACCAAATATACGAACGGCCGCGAGCTGTATTGGGAAACCAGCACCAACGGCATCTTTTGGAGCGCCCATCAGAAACTCGCCGGCATCGGCGGCCATTACCAGGTCAGCAACGTCCGCCCTGACGGCATGGTCGCCTCTTTCTTCAACCGCCATCCGGGCGGGAACGTGGACAAACGCACTGACCTTTACTACGTCCAAACGACCAACCATGGCGTCACGTGGACGACGGCTGCGGGCGTGCCGCTGGACCTGCCGTTGACCACCACCAACAACCCCGCGTTGGTCAAGGATTACGCTTCCCTGGGACAGTTGATGTACACCTGCGATCTGAACTTCGATACCAACGGCAACCCGGTGCTCCTTTATATCGTCAGTCACAATTACCAGCCCGGTCCTGCGGGCGACCCCCGCACCTGGACCATCGCCCGCTGGAACGGCGCCCAATGGATCATGTCCGCCGTCTGCCAGTCCGATCACAACTACGACATGGGCAGTCTCTACATCGAGCCGGAACGCTGGCTGGTGATTGGCCCGACCCAGAATGGACCGCAGGTCTGGCAGACGGGCGGCGAGATGGCCCTCTGGTCCAGCGTGGACCGGGGCCTGACTTGGACGATGGTCCGCCAGATTACAACCAACAGTATCTATAATCACTCCTACGCCAGGCGCCCATTGAATGCCAGGGATCCATTCTTTGCCTTTTGGGCCGATGGCGACCCAACGCAGGTCACTCCCTCCCGGCTTTTCTTCTGCAACTCGGATGGCACCCGCGTTTGGCAATTGCCGTACGATATGAGCGAAATGCTGGCCACTCCGGTCCAGGTCATGGGCAGCGCTCCAGCCAGCGAGGGCCGCTGACTCGGCGAGCCCGGGCGGTGGCTCGCCGCCCGCCGGCGGGCCTATCGGCGCGGGTTGAAGAATGTCTCCCGCAGACTGCCGCGCTCGGTTCGGACCACGGTTCCAGTTCCCACATTGTGGCGCGCGAACCAGCCCCGGGGGGTCTCGAGGACATACTGCACCTGGCTCGAAGTCGCGCTGACGGCGTTGGTGTTCAACGGCTCCAGATCATGAATCTCGAGGATGACCCCCTCGGGATCAATGTAGGCTGCGGATAACGGAACGTAGGTGTTCTTCATCCAGAATGCGGCCCGGTGCGGCCCCGCAAAGACGAACAGCATCGCCTCGTTTTCGGCCATGTTGGTTCTGAACATCATCCCTGTCTGCGTCTGGATGGCGCTGAGCGCGACCTCGGCCTGCAACTCGGCGGCGCCCAGCCAGAGCTTCATGGTGGGAAGTTTCGCCTGGGCCTGCCGCGGCTCGTGAGCCGCACCGAGCGGGAGCGGCTCGGGAGCAGGCCCATCAGGCCGCCCGCAACTTGTCAAGGCCGCAACCAGGGCCGCCGCAGAAACCACCACTCGCCAAATCGTCATGACCTCAGACTGAGTGAACGCAGTGCCGTTGGCAACAAACGCTTTGGGCCACCGCAGTTCCCAGCCCAGGCAATCCGGCGATTCAAGAGGCAATCCACCGCTTGTCCGCCGCCATGCCTTGTCGGGGAGATTGCCACGCGGCGGATCACCTGCGGCGACAGAGGGGTTGAATTGGCGCAGGCTGGGTGAGTTGGGAAAGCGAACTCGGATTCTGGGTCATTTTGACACGCACTTTTTGGTAGGATGTGACATTACGACTCAATTCTGAACCAAAAACACGGGAACAATTAAGTCATAAAAATCTTATTTGTAGAAACTTATGTAATGAAACATCTGCTGGCATCTGGCATGCTAATTTGTTTGCGGGCGGCTCGGCCGTTCGAGTGGACGGTTTGAGTTCCTCCCACACCCCGACCGGAAGTGAAGGCAGACCCGGTTGCGGTGCCTTGAGTATAAACCAGTCTGCGACAAGAAAGGTTCATGCGTATGAATGCACTAACTCGCTGGAATCCATTCCGAGAGATGGAAGAAATGCAGCGGCGGATGTCCTCTCTGTTTGACTGGAGCCCGTTCCGTCGCAGCTCGCTGACCACCGACGAAGAGACCATCTCCGTGCCCGAGTGGGCGCCGTTGGTGGACATCGCCGAGGACGACAAGGAGTATTTGCTCAAGGTTGAGCTGCCTGAGGTCCAGAAGGACGATGTCAAGGTGACGGTGGAAGGCGGGACTCTGACCATCTCGGGCGAACGCAAAGCCGAGAAAGAGGAAAAGGGCCGCAAGTTCCATCGGGTGGAACGCTATTACGGCCGGTTTGAGCGCAGCTTCAGCATCCCGGATGATGCCGAGGCGGACAACGTCAAGGCGGAATTCAAGGATGGGGTGTTGCGGGTGCACCTGGCCAAGAGCGAAAAGGCCCGTCCGAAACAGATCGAAGTCAAGGTTGCCTGAACCGCGCGCCCGGAACGCGCTCAGCAACGCGTTTCGCGCCTGGTCACCCCCCGCTCGGCCTGCGGCGCAGGATCGAGCGGAGGGTTGAACGTTTTCCAGGGGAGCATTGTCAGTTGGTTTCTGGAGCGACTGTGGGGTCGCTCCAGTTGTGGGACTGAGGTGCTGCCGGCCGTGCCTCCTCCGGGAGGCCAGGCCGGTGGGCCCTCGAGTCGAAGCCATTACATGGAGCAACTGGCGCAATGGTGGCGAATCGGGCGCCGCCGGCTGCGCGCCCAGGAACAGTTGAAGCAATCGAGCATGCCATGAACACGACCGTTAGTCATGTGGATCTTGCGCCGAAAGATGCACAGCGCGACGCCGTGGAACAGGGCCTTGCCGCGATGGCCCCGGCTTCCGCGCGGAATGTCACACCGAACCTTTCGAACACCCTTTCCCATTCGCCCAGCCCACCCCCTTTTCTTCATCTTCAAGGGTTGATCGGCCTCGAGGATTGGCTGGTGCGGGGTATTCCCGACCTTGATTCGCCCCTGGCCGGCTGAAGCGGCGGGCGGCAGTCCGGAACGGCAGTCGAGGGTTGGAGCGGACGCGCGTGGCGGTGCGGCGGCTTGCTATTGCCATCGGCGCGGTGGTGGGGTTCACTGGGCCCATGGCTTTGCGTCGTTGCTGGTTGGGTGCGCGGAAGGTTGGGATACTCATCCTGTTTCTGGTCTTTAGTGGATCGGTCGCGTGCCTTGGCGCCGTCACACCGCCGGGTTCGGCCTTCCCCGAGTGTTTTGCGCATCCGCCCCCGGAGTCGCGCATCCTCAAGATCATCCACGGCTGGCCGGACCGGCCCGAGGCGCAGGATGGCTTGATTGAGCGGCTGCAGCGGCAGGGGTTCGGCGGGGTGGTGTGCAATGTGTCGTTCGATCAATACCTCGAAAGCGACGCCAAGTGGGAGGCTTTTGTCCGCGCTGTTCGTGCGGCGAAGGAGGCGGGCCTGGCATTGTGGCTCTATGACGAGCGAGGCTACCCTTCGGGCAACGCCGGCGGGCTGGTGCTGCGGGAGCATCCGGAGTGGGAAGCGCGGGGGCTGCTGGTGGCTGACCGGGAATGCGATGGCGGCCCGGTCGAACTGGCGCTGCCTCCCGGCCCGCTTTTCCTCGCCGCCGCCTTCCGGGTGCAGGACGGCCAAATCAACCTCAGCAACCGTGTGGAGCTGGCGGAAAACGCGCGCGACGGCAAACTGTCGTGGACGGCGCCGGCGGGGCGGTGGCGGGTGCTGGCCATCACCGAGAGCCGGCTTTACGAGGGCACCCATGCGGAGGGGAACCTCCACCAAAAGATGCCCTATGTAAATCTGCTCGAGCCCGAGCCCACGCAACGCTTTCTGACGCTGACGCACCAGCGCTATGCCGAGCGCCTCGGCGGCGACCTCGGCCGTTACTTCGTGGCCACTTTCACGGACGAACCGTCGCTGATGAGCTGGTACCTCAAGCCGATGCCGTGGCGTCCCCTGCCCTGGGCGCCCAACCTGCCGGCCGAGTTCGGACAGCGCCGCGGCTACGCCCTCGACTCAACGGTCGTGCCGGCGCTCATTGCCGACGCCGGGCCGCGCGGGGCGAAAATCCGCCATGATTTTTGGCTGACGGTCGGTGAAATGGTTTCCAGCCATTTCTTCGGCCAGATTCAAAACCGCTGTCGCGAGTGGAACATCCCCTCGGGCGGCCATTTGCTGGCCGAGGAGAGCCTGGTGGGGCACGTCCCGCTCTATGGCGATTTCTTCCGCTGCGCGCGGCGGCTGGATGCGCCGAGCATGGATTGTCTGACCAGCGTCCCGGCGGAGGTGCCGTGGTTTGTTGCGCGGCTGCTGGCCAGTGCGGCTGAACTCGAGGGCCGCCGCATCGTCATGAGTGAAACTTCGGATCACAGCCAGGTCTGGCGCGGCCCCGGGGACAATCGTCCCAAGCGCGTGGTGAGCGCGGCGGAGATTCGCGGCACCTGCAACCGCCTGATTATCTCGGGTGTTAACGCCATTACCAGTTACTACAGCTTCACCGATCTCCCCGATGATGCCTTGCGGCGGCTGAACGAGTGGGTCGGCCGCTGCTGCGCCGCCCTGACCGGCGGTCATCAAGTCGCCGACATTGCCCTGATGTATCCCATCGAAAGCCTTTGGCCCCGATTTCGACCGGCGCGCCATTTGACCAGCGATTCCCCCGGGGCGACCATGATTGAACACGCCTGGCGCGGCGCGGCCGACAGCCTCTATGCCGCCCAACGCGATTTTACCGTGATGGACAGTCGCGCCCTGGTTGAAGGCCGGGTGGAGAACGGCGTCCTGACGCATGGCAACCTCCGTTGGCGGGCGCTGGTTCTGCCGGGGACGGACACCCTGCCCAAGGCCGCCTGGGACAACCTGGCGCGGTTCGCGCGCAGTGGAGGCGTCGTCATTGCCGTGGGCGCGCTGCCGGCCAACACCGAACAGGATTTTCCCTCGCCGGAGATACAGTCCCTGGGGCGCGAACTGTTTGGAGCCGGGGAAACTGGACCGTCGGTGAAACTCCACGGCGGCAACGGCGCCAGCGTTTATTTGCCCGCCGGCTCGGAAGGCCTTTTGCCGATGGTTCTGGACGGCCTGCTGGAGGGGGATGTCACTGTTCATGCGCCCCGCTCCCCGATTCGGGCCACTCACCGGCGCATCGAGAATAACGACCTGTATTTTCTCATCAACGACAGCCCCAAACCGTGGCAGGGCGAACTGACCTTGAGCGGAACCGGTCCGGGTGAGCGGTGGGACCCTGCCGCTGGCGTCGTCGTCCAGACAAACCTTGGCGCGCGTGTCAGCCTGAACATCGAGCCCTATGGCGCCGCCCTTTTCCGCTACCCAGCGGCCCGACTCCCGCAAAAACGGCGGCCAACCGCGGGTCCGCTGCCGAACCTGACTCAGCGCCCCATTCCCGATGTGAACCCAAACGTGATCAGGGGCGAGCACGTCCGCGCGGAGGTGGCCGCCGATTCATCACGGGCAACGGCCGGCCAACCGGTTTGGCGGGCGACGGCCTCGCTGACCCAGAGCCGGGTGGACACCTTCCTCTTCCTGCGCTTTCAATTCACGACTCCGCTGGACCTCGACGGAACCGATTGCCTGATCCTCGACACGTGGGTGCCGGAAGGGCAGCAGACCGGCACGCAGCTTCTCGTCATCCTGCAGGAGCAGGGCGGCGGCGATTTCATCGCCAGCACCGGCGGTCTGTTGAGCGCCGCCGGTCATCACCGGCTCGTGGTGCCCATAAATCGGCTGCAACTGGCCGGCTGGTCGCGGGATGCCGACGGGGAGCTGGACTTGAAACGCGTCGGGGACATCCGGGTCGGGTGGGGCGGTTACCTGGGCACGGCGGGCGAGCGTATCGAGTTCAGCGTGGCTCTTCCCCAGGTCGGGTGCATCCTGATTTCGAATTCAGCAATTGACTGGCAGCCGGTTCGGGAGTAGGAGAATCGGTGCGCGCAGAACCCGTAAGCAGACACTATGGTGAACCAAAGGTATTGCCCTTTTTGCAAAGCCCCGGCGGCCCAGCATTGCGGGCATCTCGCACTGGCTGCCGAAGGGCGGAACTTCGTGCGGCAGTGCGTCGAGTCGTGCCACGGCCAGAAGCAGTGGGAAGCGTTGTGCGAACGGCGGCGCCGCTCTCAGCGGTTGTCAGGGAACTGGTCTCCCGACAAGGAGGATTTCGTGTGGCTGGAGACCGCGTTCTGCAACGAATTTCTCAAACACCTCGCTTGGTTCGGCGGGCTGGATTATGAGTGGCGGACCAACCGGGGGCTGGACAAGGGGGGCTTTTGGGTCCTGCTCTGGTCCAGGAATCCCCAGCGGCTGTGGTGGGAACTACGGGATGAATTCGAGCGCCAGAGCCTTGGCCTTCCGTTTCTGCTCCGGCCCGAGCCGCCGGGCCAATCCAGTTTCAATTATAATTATCGCATATAAGGAATCCGGCGCAGGCGCCTCGGCGGGGCCGGGGGGGCTGAAACGCGCGGTGCCGAGCCCAAGACGATTTCGAACCCGGCGACCACCCCAACGCACTCCTTTGCCATGAATGCTTCCCCTGCCTCGGGCCCCAATCCGTCCGTCAACGCGAGCCGGCCCCCTTTGCCGCGGAGGGCCCGCTGGCCGCTTTACGTGCTGGGGGCGCTGTTGGCCGTGGCGCTGATCATCGTCGCCAGTGTCGCCATCACGTTGTGGTGGCTGCAGCGGCCGATCAAGCCCGTCGTGCTCTCCGCCGCCGAAAAAGCTGTCGTGGAGGAAAAACTGCGCGTGCTTGGCGGCAGGGATTCCGCCCGGAACACGGCTGGGCCGGCGCCGAGCGCCGCCGCCCGGGTGGAAGCCGAGGCGAAGGAAACACCTCCAGCTCCGACCGCCGCCGACCCGCGCGCGGCCTCCGCAGCGGATCGGGCCTACGTCCCGGGATCCAAGGTCCTCAAGTTGACCGAGCGCGAAATCAACGGGTTGCTCAATGCCAATACCGACTTCGGGCAAACCCTTCGGCTCGAATTTGGGCGAGACGCAATCAACGCCTACGTGGCCGTGCCCATCCCCGAGGATTTTCCCATCGGCGGCGGCCGGATGTTCCGCGCGCGCGGGCGATTTCGCGTGTCGCTGGGGAACGGCGGCGCGCCCTACGCCATTTTGGAGGATGTCACCGTGTTTGGACTGAGCCTGCCCAAGGCCTGGCTGGGAGGGCTCAAAGGCGAAAACCTCATTGGGCAAGCGATTCTGGGGGAAGAGGCGCGACCCCAGGGACTGCCCGGCGTCAAGAGCCTGCGGGTGGAACCCGGCGCCTTGGTGCTCGAGGTCGAGGACTGACAGCCGTTTGGCCGCCTCTCTCCCACCGCGAGTTCAGAGGTGGGGTGAGAAAAAAAGGCGGAGGAGACAATCCTCCGCCCGTGAAACTACTCCTGGGGGTCGAGTTACTTCGCGCCGAGGATGGCGTCCTTGGCCGCCTTGGCCACGCGGAATTTCACCACGCGCTTGGCCGGGATTTTGATCTGCTCGCCGGTGGCCGGGTTGCGGCCCATGCGCGCCTTCCGGTTCACCAGCACCAGCTTGCCCAGCCCGGGGATGGTGAAGGAGTTTTTCGCGTTCTTGTACGCCAGAGCGACAAGCGCCTCGATGGTTTGCACCGCCTGTTTCTTGGTGATGCCTACGGTTTCCGCAAGTGATGCGGCGATTTGTGATTTAGTAAGAGCTTTTGCCATATGCGCGCTATGACTAAGGCTAAAAGCCCGGTCCAGCAAGCAGAAAATGCGGAAAAACAAGGCAATTCTTCGAAAACCACCTCAGGGCCGGACTGCGCGGTAAAACCGGATCGGCCGGCCGGTGGTCGAATTGGTGAAGGTCCACCGTCCATCCGCACCCGAGGTGTTGGTGGCCAGGGGGGTCCAAATCACCGGCGGCGCCAGGTTGGTGGCGCCCAAAACGCGGTATTGGGTCGAGGGCGCCCCCTGCCACGTAATTGTGACGGTGGCGTTGGGATTGCTGACAATCGAGAGGGCTGCGAGGGTTTCCGTTGCGGTGGGCAGCGTCACCCGCACATCATCAAAGGTGAGGGTGTACCCCACTGCATCGGTCCACATCTCGGCGCTGACGGTCCCGGTTAAGTACGGCTGCCCTTCGGCGTCCGTCAGGTCAATCAGTTGAGCCCCATCATAGAAGACGCGGATGCGGGCGCCCTCGAAAATGAGTTTCAGCGTGTGCCAATCGGCGCCGACATTGGGCAGCGCCACCTGTCGCATCACGGCGTTCACCACGTTGCTGTAACCGAACACGTTCCAGGTCTGGAACTTGATCAACTTGAGAACATTGGACCCCCCGGGCGAGCCGGCGGGATAGACCCAGGCGGCATATCGCGCGCCGGTGGCCGGGTTGAGACGCCCGCCCAACCCGCCGCCATAACCGCCGGTTGGGAACCGAATCTTACCCTCGATGGCGCAGTCCGCCCAGTTGGTGGGGACATACACGTAAGCGTAGCTGGAGAGTGAATTGGTGCCGCCACGCAGCACGCCCTGGGTTATGGTCCAGACACCGGCCCGAATCACCCACGGAGCCAGCGTGCCCGGTTCGTTGGTTCGAGAGAAATTGTCGGACAACATCGGGCCGGCGGGACTGAGCGTGAGCGAGACAGTGGCTGCGGCGGAGGTGGCTCCGCCGTCGGTGGCGCGGTAGGTGAAAGTGTCCGTTCCGACGTAGCCGTCGGCTGAGGTGTAAACAAAGCCGCCGTCGGCATTCAGCGACAAGTTGCCCTGAGCCGGACCGCTCACGAGCAAAGCACTGAGCGGCTGGCCTTCGGCATCCGTGTCGTTGGCCAGGACCCCGGGCGCGGCGATCACCAGCGGCACGCCGGAAATGCCCGCGAAAGCGTCGTTGGCCGCCACCGGCGCGCTGTTCGAGGTGATCGTCAGGCTGACCGTCGCCACTGCTGAGGTGCCAAAGCCATCGCGCACGCGGTAGGTGAAGGTGTCGGCACCCACGTAGCCACTGGCACTGGTGTAACTGAAACCTCCGTTCGTGTTGAGCAGGATGGTGCCGTTGGTGGGGCTGCTCGCCAGCCAGGCTGACAACAGGCCCGTGTCC
Source organism: uncultured Verrucomicrobiota bacterium (assembly GCA_964631605.1). Classification (GTDB taxonomy): domain Bacteria; phylum Verrucomicrobiota; class Verrucomicrobiia; order Limisphaerales; family UBA8199; genus JARKQH01. The sequence continues at coordinate 110,351 of CAZVYG010000001.1, read as the reverse complement.
GCGGTGTCGTTGGTCAACACGCCGGGGGCCGGCACGGCCAGAGTCGAGCCCGAAGGAATGGTGAAACTATCGTTGGTGGCCGAAGGGAGTGCGGGCAGGCGCACCAGGACGTCATCAAACGTCAGAACATAACTGTTGGTGTCTGTCCAGAACTCGGTGGTGATGCCCCCTTGCAGGAACGGCGCGGCGGGGTCGGCGAGACTGATCAACCGCTGGCCGTCAAAGTGAACGCCGATCCGCTCGCCTTGGAACGCGAGCTTTAGGGTGTGCCAGTTGGTGCCGACCTCCGGCAGGCTGACCGTTTGCAGGACACTGAAACTCGCCCAGTTGCTGAACTTGAGCAACTTTAGGACGCGGGAGCCGCCTTTCGACCCCTCGGGGTAAATCCAGGCCGCATAGCGGGCGCCGGTCGCCGCATCGAGTCTTCCGGCAATGCCGCCCCCGTAGGCGGCGGGCGGGAACAGGAGTCGGGCCTGGACGGAGTAATCGGTCCAATTAGTCGCCCAAAATACATAACCGTAGCTGTTGGATTCATTCGTGGCGACCAACTGGCCGCCGGTCACGGTCCAATCCCCAGACTGGATGGTCCAGGGGGTGAGCGGGCCGGGGTCGGCCCCGCGGGTGAAGTTGTCGGAGAACAGGGAGGCGGGGGCGGTGATGTTGATTGTCACCGTGGCCAGGGAGGAGTTGCTGACGCCATCACTGGCGCGGTAGGTGAAACTGTCGCTGCCGCTGTAGCCGGGGGTGGAGACGTAAACAAACCCGCCGTTGGTGTTCAGGGTGAGTTTGCCGCGGGTGGGACTGCCCGCCAGGATGGCGGTCAAGGGCTTCCCCTCAGGATCGCTGTCGTTGGAGAGCACCCCGGGGGCGGCCACGATCAGGGAGGCGCCGGACAGGGCGGAGTAGGAATCATTGGTGGCCACGGGACGCGCGTTGGCCGTTACGTTAAGCGTCACGGTGGCGACAGCGGAGGTGCTGCGGCCATCGGTTGCGCGGTAGGTGAAAGTGTCCACGCCGCTGTAGAGAGGCGACGGCGTGTAGGTGAAGCCGCCATTGGTCTGGAGCGTCAAGGTGCCGTGAGCGGGGCCGGCGACCAACAGCGCACTGAGGTCAAAAACCGGGGTGTAGTCATTGCTCAAAACCCCGGGGGACGGGACGGTCAGCGAACTCCCTGCTGTAAGGGAATAGGTGTCGTTGGCCGCCACAGGGTCGAGCGGCAGGTTGACCATCACATCGTCGAACTCCATCGCGTAGGCGTTGGTGTCGGTCCAATGCTCGAGGCCGATTGCCCCGTTGGTGTAATAGGCCGCCGGGGCGTCCACATAACTGAGCAAACGCTTCCCGTTGAGGTGCGCGGCCACGCCGTTGTCCTGCATCGCCAGCCTGAGCGTGTGAGTGTTGGTGCCGACGCTGGCCAGGGGGATTTGAGCCACAACCGAGAAGTAGTTCCAATCGGTGAACTTGAGCAGCTTGAGCACATTGGACCCGCCCGGCGAGCTTTCGGGATAAAGCCACGCCGCGTACCGGGCCCCTGTGGTTCCATTGACCCGCCCCGCAACGCCGCCGCCATAGGCGCCGGTCGGAAAGCGCAACCGCACCTGGGCGGAAAAGTTGGTCCAGTTGTTGGTGATGCGACATTGTCCGTAACCGACCACGGGATTGGTGCCCGCCTTGAGGACGCCTTGGCTGATGTTCCACACGCCGGATTTGACAATCCATGGCTCGAGGTCTCCCGGCTCGGTGGGGCGGCTGAAATTCTCGTACCACAGCGTTCCGGCCGGGGGAGCGACCACGATGGGGGGGGAGTTGGTGCCCAGGAGCGTGCCGCTGCCGAACAGGAGGGTGACGGTGGCGATTGAACTGAAGCCGAGGTCTTGGAAGGCGGCGGTCCCGTCGTTCGCGGTCGCCGAGGTGTCGCCGAGGAGTGAACCTTCACCGCCCGTGGCCGTGGCGGTCACGACCGTGGTGTTGTCGGCGCTCCCATTGGTGGCGGAGCGAACATTGGCAAACTGGTCGCGAACCAACAGCACAGGCTGGGGTGAAAAGGCCTCTCCAGCGATGGCATTGGTGGGAGGGTAGGTTCGAAAAGCCAGGTGATGCGCCACCCCCGCAATCTCTCGCAATTGGCCAAAACTCGTCCCGGCCGGCCCGGCCACAATCCCTATAATCGTGGCGGTACCCCCGCCCGAGGTCGGACGATAGATGTTACCCGAAGCCAGGGGCGTTCCCGCCGTGGGCCGGACCTGCAGCCCATTGGGGTCGCCGATGGTGAGGCGGTCGGTCGAGGTAGTCCCCACGACGGTCAGGGTGATGGTCAGGGTGGTTGCGTCCGTCACCTGCACGGTGGCGTTCTGAATGTTGCGCCCGGCGGTCCAGAAAATACTCGGGGTGGCAGCGGTATTGAACTCGAAACCGGTCGGCGCCTTGAGAATCAACGTCCCGCTCCCAATATCCCCGCGGCCGGCCGAACTGCCCGATTCGGCGATGATAAGGGCCCCCAGTTCGGTCCAGGCCGGGCTGGGTGCATCGGCGGCCTGATCGGCAAGAATCGCCGTGCCGCCCGAAGCGGGGGTTACAACGACGTTGGCCAGCGCGCTGGTGGCGCCCAGCGCCACTGCGGCAACGATTCCGAGCGCGCCGGCCCGGGTCCAAGCTTGGTTGCTTCTCATGGTGGTGGTCTTTTTTGACAACAAATCAGGTTCTGCCACGTCTCCCATAATAAACCAAACCAGGGTGGCAATCACCAGGGATTATGCTCCGATTTCTACGGACGCGGGTTACGCAAAATCCCGGAAACCTGCCGCCCCTGGCCGTCTTAAACCCAAGCGCTCCAACTGGCCGGCACAGGCGGATTGATGACCCGGCCGGCCAGCGGAGCGCCGTCGGTTGGTTAGGGCTCGACTGAATGGGAGGCGGTGGCGTTGCGCCGCCGCAAATACCCCCGAGCCCGGCCCAGCGCCGCCCGGAAGCGGGCGCGGGAATAGGGTTTGACCAGGTAGTCCACCGCTTTGATTTCAAAAGCCTTCTCCGCCAGCCGCGCGTCCCCGGTGGTGAGAATCACCGCCGGCCTTCGGGTGGGGCTGATTCGACTCAGCACCTCAAAACCGTCCAGCTCCGGCATGTTGACATCCAGGAAAACAAGCTCGGGCTTGAGCCGATAGATGGCGTCCACCGCCTCCGGCCCGTCGGTGGCGCTGCCGACCAGTTCGAAATCGGCCTCGTCCCGCAACAACAACCGGAGGGCTGCGTGGGCAAACAGCTCGTCATCGGCTATGAGGACCCGCACCGGTCGCCGTTTCGCCGACACTGCGGCCAAAGGAGCTCCGCGCGGGGTGACGGTTCGCGCCGGGCCTCGAGCAGAATTGCGATGAAACTGCATGGGCGCAGTATCACCCGCCCCCATTAACCAAAACAATTCGCCCCATTACGGAGCATCCTCGCCAGTTATACGGACCGGACGGATTGAGAGGGAAGCGCGTCAGCCAGACTGCGCGGCTTGCAGACCGCTTCTTCTGGGATTCAGCGGATTTTTTCGCGGAGCAAGAAGAGAGCCTGACGCCGTCCCCCAACTTCAGGGGGGAGGAAAGCGCCCCGCTCAACGGTGGTGCTTGCGGGGCGCCTCGTGGCTCAATTGCGGAAAGGCCAGCGGGACAAAGCCGCGCCGCAGCAACTCCCGGGCGCGGTGCACGGCAGTCTGCAGGCGCTCGGCTTTGCAGGGTTTGAGCAGGTAATCCACGGCGTTGACCTCGAAGGCGCGCAAAGCGAACTCCTCGTTGCCGGAGACGAATATCACCGCCGGCAGGGGGCTGTAGTTGATCTGGCTGATGACTCCGAATCCATCCAGCCCGGGCATCTCGACATCGAGAAAAAGCAGGTCGGGTTTCAACCGATTGATCAGCTCCACCGCTTCGCGGCCGCCTTTGGCGGTGGCCACCACTTCAATGTCCGGCTCGTGCTGCAACATGCGCCGCAGGGATTCCCGCGCCAGCAACTGGTCATCCGCGATGATGGTTCGAATTTTCAAGCTCGGCTCTTCCCCGCCGCCAATGGATGCCGCCGGTTGGACTCGCGTCAATTGAAGAGCTAAACCAGTTTAGGACCCTCCCCCTGCCCCTACAACACGTTCCTCTACGGAATCGCCTCTCAGGGTAAGTACGGACTTGGGCTGGATTCAGGGAAGGTCGTGCGCGGCGATCCCCGGGAGTTACGTCGGCGCCCGCCCCTTAACGGCCGCCGGGCGGGCCGCTTTCCAAGGAAACCAGGCCGTTGGCAATCGCGTATTTGGTCAGCCCGGCAACCGAATGGATGTTCAAGCGCCGCATGATGCGTTCCCGGTGCGTTTCGATGGTGCGCACTCCGATGCCCAAGCGGTTGGCAATCTCCTTGTTACTCTGCCCCTCGGCGATAAGTGTCAGCACCTCGCGTTCGCGGTCGGTCAGTTGGGCGAACGTGCCGGTGCTGCCGCCGTGGGTGACAAACTGGCTCAACGCCGCCTGGGCGATCTCGGGGGTGAAAAAGGATTCTCCGCCATGCACCGATTCAATCGCCTCGAGCAACTCCTCCGGCGAGGACTCTTTGGACACGTAGCCATGCGCCCCGGCCTGAATAATCCGAAAGATATATTCGCGGTTGTTGTGGACTGACAGGATGAGGACTTTGATTTCCGGCATTTCCTTCCGGAGCCGTTCGGTGGCTTCGAGCCCGTTGACCCGCGGCATGGAAATGTCCATCAAGACCACATCCGGCTTCAACTCCCGAGCCCGCTGCAGCGCCTCGTCTCCGTCCGCGGCCTCGCCCACCACCCGCAGCCGGTCCTTCGACGACAAGCACGATTGCAGCCCCCGGCGCACGACCGGGTGGTCGTCCACCAACAACACTCGAATTCTTTGTTTACTGGCGCTCAACTTCTGACCTTTTGCGCAGGATGTCTCGCATCCGGGTTTTCCGCTGTGGTGTCATCTAAGCAAATCCCGCCTCCGCTGTAAAGACCGGCAAACAGTCCGCTCCCCGGGGCTTTCCTTGGAGCGTTGGCGCGCGCGGACCGCCGTCCCCGCCGGCGCCGCGGTCTTGCGGCGTTCTGGTCTTGAACTCGGCTGCGGTTCGCCGCATAAAGGCGGCGTGCGCCGTCAACTCAAAGACTCTTCTCGAGCCATGTCCAAACCCCAATCCACTCCCCTGCCGGTTGCGCAAAGAGCTTCCGACCGCGTGGCCGACAGCTCGCTGCCGGGCAGCGCCGGCTGTCCTGAACCCCCCGGCGCCAGCGGCCCGGCCTCGCCGATGCGCCGCCGGGACTTCCTCAAACTTTCCGCCGTGTCGCTGGGCGGAGCGGGGGTTCTCGAGCCGCTGCCGGCGGAATCCGCCGCTGCCGCTCGGCCATCCGAGCCGGCTGCCCGCGTTCGCCGCCGCCGCCGTCCTTACAACGGGGTGTATGAAGGCGAGTATCTGAACCAGGTAGCCTTCCCGATGGGAGGCATCGGCGCCGGCATGATCTGCCTGGAGGGTTCCGGCGCCCTGTCGCATTTTTCCCTTCGTAACAAGCCCGAAGTCTTCAATGAACCCTGCGTTTTCGCCGCTGTCTCGCTTTGCGGCCAGCCCCGCGCCGCGCGCATTCTCGAGGGACCCGTGCCCGCCCGGAAGATTTTTGGCCGCCCCGACACCGGCAACGGCGCGGGCGGCACCACATACGGCCTGCCGCGGTTCGCCCACGCCAGTTTTTCGGCCCGATTCCCCTTCGGCACGGTCGCCTTAAAAGACCCCCGCATTCCTCTCGAGGCGGAAATCATCGGCTGGAGTCCCTTTGAACCGGGTGACCCCGACAGTTCGAGCCTGCCGGTGGCCGGTCTTGAATACCGGTTGATCAACCGCGGCCGAAAGCCCCTTGAAGGCGTTTTTTCATTCAACGCCCGGAATTTCATGGCCAACCGCAACCAACCGCACGCCGTCCGGCCCATTGAAGGCGGTTTCATCCTTTGGGGAGGCGCCCCTGGGGACCGGCCCTGGGAAGAAGGCGCGTTCTCCGCAACGGTGTCGGCGCCCAATGTAAAGGTCAACCACGCCTGGTTCCGGGGCGGCTGGTGGGACCCCCTCACCATGGCGTGGAAGGACGTCGCCGACGCTGCCTGTTACGAGCGCCCCCCGATTCGGGAGGGGGACCCCAGCCCGGGCGCCACGCTGTTTGTGCCCTTCTCGCTCGGTCCGGGCGCAGCCACCACGATTTCCCTGCGCCTGGCCTGGTATGTCGGCCAGACCAACCTGCGCATCGGCAAGGACGCTCCCGGCACCCAGGCGGATGCGGGTGCAGGCGGCAACTATCGCCCCTGGTACGCGGGCCGTTTTGCCGACATCAACAGCGTCAGCTTCTTCTGGCGCGACCATTATTCCGAGCTGCGCCGTCGCACGCTTCGATTCTCCAATGCCTTCTACGACTCCACCCTGCCGCCCGAGGTCATTGAAGCCGTGGCCGCCAACCTCACGATTCTGAAGTCCCCGACCGTGATGCGTCAGACCGATGGCCGCCTCTGGGCGTGGGAGGGCTGCCATGACAACGCCGGTTGTTGTCACGGGTCCTGCACGCATGTTTGGAATTATGCGCAGGCCATCCCTCATCTTTTCCCGAGCCTCGAGCGGTCCTTGCGCGAGACCGAGTTCGGCCCTTCGCAGGACGAAGCCGGCCACCAAACCTTCCGCAGCGCCCTGCCCATCCGGCCGGTGGCCCATGACTTCCATGCCGCCGCCGACGGCCAGCTTGGCGGGATCATGAAAGTCTATCGCGAGTGGCGCGTCAGCGGTGACACTGAGTGGCTCCGCCGTCTCTGGCCCCGGGTGCGCCGCAGCCTGGATTACTGCATCGAAACCTGGGACCCCGCCCGCAAAGGGGTGCTCGAGGAGCCGCACCACAACACCTACGACATCGAGTTCTGGGGCCCCGACGGCATGTGCACCAGCTTCTACCTCGGAGCGCTGCAGGCCGCCGTGCTCATGGGCCGCGCCCTCGGGGAGGACATCGCGGCGTATGCCGATCTGCTGGCCAAAGGCATCCGGGTGGCCGAGACCGAACTTTTCGACGGCGAATACTTCATTCAGCGCATCGAATGGAAGAGCCTGCGCGCCCCCAACCCGGCGGAAAACAAAAGCATGGTGGGCAGCTATTCCCCCGAAGCCCTCGCGCTGCTTGAACGCGAAGGCCCCAAATACCAGTATGGCGCCGGCTGCCTTTCCGACGGGGTGCTCGGTTCCTGGCTCGCGCTGGTCTGCGGGGTGGGACAGGTGCTCGATCGCGATAAAGTGGCCAGTCATCTCCGCGCCGTCTTCCGCCACAACCTCAAGCATGACCTGTCGGACTTCCCGAACCCGCAACGCCCCACCTACGCCTGCGGAGCGGAGGGCGGCCTGGTCCTCTGCACCTGGCCCAAGGGCGGCGAGCTTTCCCTGCCCTTCGTCTATTCCAACGAAGTCTGGACGGGCATCGAATACCAGGTCGCCTCCCATCTCCTGCGCCTCGGCGCGGTGCCCGAGGGACTGGAAATCGTCCGCGTTTGCCGCGACCGCTACGACGGGCGCGTGCGCAACCCCTTCAACGAATATGAGTGCGGTCATTGGTACGCCCGCGCCCTGTCTTCCTATGCCCTCCTGTTCGGCCTCTCGGGCGCCCGCTACGATGCCGTGGACAAAGTCCTTTACCTCGAACCCTCGATTAAAGGCGACTTTCGCTGCTTCTTTTCCACCCAATCCAGCTACGGCATCGTCGGCGTCCGGAAAGGCAGACCGTTTTACGAACCCGTGCACGGCACGCTCGACTTCCGGGAAATCCGTTATACGCCCAGGCGCTGAACCGGGGCCGCAGGGCCCAGGGCGTCGTCTTTCTCCGACAGCGCCGCCACAGGCGCCCGGCCTGGCGGTCGGTTCAGATGAGATTGTTTTCAATCTCAAATGAAACGGCCCCGCGGCGCAGGCTTACCAGAAGTGCCAGGCGCCGCGGCCGGCGACCCAGAGGCCGAGCAGAAAGTTGGTGATGGCGTGGGCGGTCATGGCGTCGCCGAGGCGGTTCTTGCGAATGACCAGGCCCTGATAAGCCAGGCCGCAGAGGACACCCGCCAGCCATTGGTAATGGACGAAGCCGAAGATCACCGAGGTGACCACCAGCGAGAGCCAGTGGAGCTGGCGAAAAGGCATTTCGGTAAAATCCTTGCGGACGAAGTAACGGTAGAGAAACGAGCGGTACATCGCCTCTTCGATGGGCGGCACCACCAGGGCGGAGCCAATCGTTCGGACCCCGACAAAGAAGAAACCCAGGGCGGAGGCCTCGCCAAATTCCGTGAAAGGATTCCAGGGGTTGCCGGCCTTGAAGAGGAACTCGAACTTCGGGTAGTAAGGGTCCAGGCCGACCCAGATTGCAAAGACCAGGACTCCGACGGCGACAGCCTCCCAGCTAAACGCCCAGCGGATTTCGGTGACGAGGGTTCGCATTTCCCAGATGCACCACACACCGACCAGCATCTTCACCAAGTAAAGCCAGTAGCGGGCCGGGCCGCCGAAGCTATCCTGCACAAAGGTCAGGATGACAATAATGACATAAGGCGCCACGCGCGCGTGGATGGGCGAGGCCGTGATTTTTTCACGCAGGAAATTCATTCCGGGACCGCGACGAACCCGCGCCAGTAAACGGGGCCGAGCGGCGAAAGTCAATCCCCGCGGCGGTTATTCGGACAAACTGAGGACCTGGGTTCCGTTGGGGCCCTTCAGGGTGGCGGTTCGGCTGGTCAGAGCCGTCACCGTGGCGTCGCCCACGGCGTCGCCGATGAAGACGGTTTTGCCGCTGATGATGGCCGAGGGCCGCGTGGGATGGCTGATCACACCCTGGAGTTTGAGCGGGGGCGGGCCCGCGGGGACGGGCGCCGGGTTGTTGGTGGCGGCCAAACCGGCAGCATCAGACGCTGCAGGGCTGGCCCCCGCGGGAAGCGCCGGGAGTGCCGGGGGGGTGGGAAGCGGTGCGGGCGCCAGGGGAACGGGCAGGTCGGTGGGGCCAAAAGACGCCGGGCTCGTTTCCACGGAAGTTTCGGGCGCCAGTTCAACCGGCGCCGGCGCCAGGGGCTGTTGAGACCGAGCCTGCGCCAACAGGCCCGGTTCGTCAGTGGCCGAGGCGGGGGCACGACGGAAGACTTGCCAGGCCAGCAAGAAAGCCAGCAACCCTGCCACTCCGAGGATGCCGACCGCCACCAAGCCAAAGCTGGGCTGAGCAGTTGGGCGCGGTTCCACCGGCCGGAGTTGGGGGCCTTGGGAGAGGGGCGGGGGCGCCGATGGCTGGGCGGTTTTGGCTCGTTTGAGTGCGTCGTTGATGAGGCTCATGCGGTAATAACTCCTTCCAGTTCACGGATGGCGCGGTTGACGAGGCGGAACCCGATCCGGTTTTGCTGCTCGACAAAGCCCGCGAGAAGGGCTTTGTCGCACAGGGCGTTGACCAGGCGCGGGATGCCTTTGCTGTATTGGAAAATGCGCCACAGGGCCAGCCAACTAAAGCAGGGGGTGCCGTTGCCGCCGGAGACATGCAGCCGGTGGCGGACATATTCGGCCATCTCCGGCCGCGTCAAAGGCCGCAAATGGTAGCGGACGGTGATGCGCTGGCGGAGCTGGCGGAGGCGGGGGTTGTTGAGGCGGTCGCGCAGTTCCGGCTGGCCCAGGAGGACGATCTGCAGGAGCTTGCGGTTGTCGGTCTCGAGATTCGAGAGCAGGCGCACCTGTTCCAGCAACTCGTCGGTGAGGTCCTGGGCTTCATCAATGATCAACACCGTTTCCTTGCCGCGCTCGACCTGGTCGAGCAGGAACTGGTTGATGACCCCGAGGGTTTCCAAGCGGTCCAGGCCGCTGACCGGCAGCGCGAATTCCAGGGCGACCGCCTTGAGCAGTTCGCCGGCGCTCAGGACCGGGTTGAGGATCAAGGCGGTTGCATAGCGGTCGTCAAGCTGCTCGAGCATGGCGCGGCAGAGCGTGGTCTTGCCCGCCCCGACCTCGCCGGTGAGCTGCACAAAGCCTTTGCGTTCGCGAATCCCGAAAAGCAGATGGTTGAATGCCTCGCGGTGCTTCGCGCTGTAGAACAGAAACCGCGGATTGGGTGTGATGTCAAAGGGCGGCTCTGTCAGGCCAAAATAGTCCAAATACACGCCAGCTCAGGCAGCAAAAACGATGCCCAAACCCCGGATTGGAGCGCGGGACGCCTTGGCGGGGGCCAGGACAGTCCCATGGGGCTGGGCATGGGGGTTACCTTGGGGGTGGACAGGAATACCCGCGCCCCCCCGTTCAGGGAGCGAGCGACTTGAGACGGACTCGCTGGCCGGAACTGGCGGCGCGTCCAAAATCGGGACAAGCCACCTCGGTCTTTTTGCCCCCCTGAGATGTTGGCGCCACCCGGGGTTGCCCAACCGGTATGGACCGCTATATTGGACCGGTGATTGCATCCACGATGTCACCAGAGCAGCCGGCGCTGAAGCCGGGGGGTCCCGGCTGGACCATTCTTTCTGATGAGGGGCTGGCATTGCGGGCGATTACTGGAGAATTCACGCCGGCCAACGGGCTGTTGCGTTCCATTGCCGAACGCATCCGCGCGGCCGCGCGGCACCTGGGACTGACCCCCGAAGACCTGCACCGCATATTCAGCCGCCACGACATCTTCGAGGGCGAAATGAACGTGACGCTAAACGGGCGCTCGGCGGACTTTATCCTGGTGGAGACATATCATCAAATTCACGGGATGGTGGGCAAAGGCGCGCTGAAACTGGTGTTTCCGCAGGATTTGGTTGGCGAGGGGGGCCATTTTCGGGAGGTTGCGCCAGGGGTGGTCGAAGTTCTGCCGCCGGCGGGAATGGCGGGCTGGCCCAGCGCCGGCGAGGCGGAGGCGGTGGTGAAGGGGGCGATGCGGGAATTCATGACCGGCGAAACGCTGAGCATGAGCCTCAAGAGCCAGGCCACGGGGGCGCCCTTTGCCGGCAGCGAAGGGCTGGTCCTGTGCGCGCTACGCGAGTTCGATGCCGCCGGCGGCCGATATTACCTCAAACCGGCCATCCAGCCCGGCGAGGAGAAATCGCGGGCGGACAAGGATTTGATCGAGCACATGATGAACCAGGCGGCCGAGTTGCTGACCCAGGCCGGGCGGATTGCCTTCGATCAGATTGTGCATGCGGCGGAAACCAACTCGACGCTCACCGCCAAACTCGATCTGCAGCTTCCCGCCAATGTTGTCGAAGGGCACCTGCGTTGCCTGCTGCGGCAGGACCCGAACATTGTCATTGGGGACGAAGACATGACGGCGCGTCTTCGGGAAATCTGGCCGGGCGAGAATTATGAGGCGGTGGCGTGTCCGCTGGCCAATGCCGCGGCCCGGATGCAGATTGAACATTCGATTTTGTTGCCGGCGTCGCGGGACAAGCTGCGGCGGCTGCTGGACGGGCTGGCGGCGCGCAGCGTACCGACCACGGATCAGTACCGCGAGCTGATCGAGCTCTTTTTTGGCGGAGGCGAAACCCAGCAGATCGAGGACCAGCTTTATCATCGGCGCGAGCCCATTTTGCGCACGTTGTCGGTGGCGCTGTCGGCCCGAAGCCTGGATGAATGCGGGGAGCCGGCGGTGCTCGAGTTTTACCTTCGAACGTTGCTGGATAATCAGCGGATCAGCCTCGAGGCGGCGTTGCTGCGCCGGCTGCCCCCCGGCCAGCCGCTGCCGATGGATTGGTTTGATCGCGCTCCCTTGCTGGCGCGAGCCCATGAGCGCCGGCTGGCCGCGCTTCTGCCCGGCCCGACCATCACGCGCGACAAAGTGCGCGAGCATTTCTGGGAGGTGGTAAACATCCTGTGCGAAGCCAAGGCGGAGCTGCCGCGCTACACCCCGGATCCGCATTTGCAGGCGCGCAAGGACGTTTTGGAACGCGCCACGCGGGCCATCACCGCCGCCGGGGATTTGCTGCCCTCGAGCGACCGCATCATCTTTTTCACCCTGCCCTACGCGTACGAATGCGTGACCCCGAAACTGGGGGTGGTGACGCGCAAGCCGGCGGCCATGTGCGGATCGGAACTGCGCCCCGAAGCGATGGCCGCGGGGGGCGTCATGTCGGTCGAGATTTTCCTGAAAAGTCTGACGGGCAAGGCCCGGCCGTTGCAGGGCCTGACGGTGGCGATAGAAGGGTTGGGCAACGCCGGCAAGCACGTCGCCACCAGCATGCTGCAAAAAGGGGCCACCATTATCGGCGTGAGCGACAGCCGCGGCGCGCTGGTCAGCCCGGAAGGTCTGACCCGGGAGGAGCTGGCCGTCATCATCGCCCATAAGAATTCCGGGCGGCGACTGGACACGCTCCTTTCCAGCCCCGCCGCCCGCGGTCTCTCGGCCCGCGAGGGCGCGCCGGTCACCTTCTGGCCCGAGCCGGAAAAGCTGCATCAAACCAGGGCCGACATCCTGGTCCTGGCCGCCATCCCCGGAACCATTCGAGCCGAGCGGGCGCAACATCTTCAGGTCCGGCTGGTCTGCGAGCTGACCGGCGCCGCGGTGACCGGCGAGGCCAAGCGCATTCTCAAGCAGCGCCAGATTCACGTCATCCCCGACAACCTGGCCAGCTCGGGCGGCTTGCTGGTGTCGCTGTCCGAAATGCTGCAGAACAGCGCCGGGCAGAACTGGGATCGCAAGCTGGAGGAGCACAATCTGTATCAGCAGTTGTCGCGGAGTTGCGACGCCGTGCTGGACCTGGCGCGGCAATATGACGTGGACGCGCCGACGGCCTCGGACCTGCTGGCGCTGCGGCGCATGCACGAGCTGGCGCTGTACCGCGAGCAGGTCGAGAACGCCGCCCGCGAGCTGGGCCGGCGGCTGCGGGCGATCCGAGCCGAAGAAAGCGTGCTGATCGTGTCCGATGACGACGAGGACGGCGTGGCTTCCGCCGCCATTCTGCACACGGTGCTGGCGCACCTGAACCCTGGCGTCGAGTCCCGCGCCGCTTTCCTGAACGAATCGTTGCGCTCGCGGGCCATCCTCGACCGCGTGTTGGCGTCCGAAAGCGCGCCCCACCCGGTCCGCCACGTGTTCGTGCTCGACCGCGCCTTTCCCGCCAGTGAGCCGGCCCAGGCGCGGTTGCGGGAACTGCTGGAGCGGTGCCGGGTGACCATCGTGAACAACCACCCGCTGCCGGCCGAGCTGGCGCGGCAGCCGGAACTGCTCTCACTCCTGGGCACCCTGTTCATCTCGCCGCAAAGCCTGCGTTCACCGCGGTCCGGCAAGCACTACTCGACGGCCATGATTCTGCGCGAGCTGGCGTGCCAGCTTCTGACGGACCGGCAGGTGCTGGCCCGGATCAACTGGCAGACCGCGGTGGCCAGTTGCCTTGACGTGCCGGAGGAAGCCGACAGCGAGTGGATCTGGTTCTTTGCGCAGTTCAACCCCGACCGGGCGATGGAGGCCGCCCGCGCGCTGCGGCTGGTGACCCGGGCCGGCGGTTTTCTCAACGCCGTGCATGCGCTGTTGGGCGTCACCCGTCCCGACCAGCTCGAGACCCATCTCGCCTGGCAGCAGTTCATGGCCGAATTCAGGCTCCTGGAAGAGCGCGTCCAGGTGCTGGTCGAGAAAATCATTCTTGAAAACCGCGGACGCCCCTGCATCTCGCACTTCTTTACCGCCGACGAAGTGGCATCCCCCACCCCGGTGGCGGGCGATGCGGCGGAGGAACTGGACTTTTACCACTGGATTTCCGAGCACCTCACCCGCCGGGGGAAGCTGGGGGAAAAACCCATCATCGTCGGCCAGGTGGTGCGGGATGCCGGCGGCCAGCCCTGCCTGGGGGTGCGCATCCGCAGCCCCCGGGGGGTGGACCTGGCGGAGGTCGGGCTGCCCCCGGAATTCAGCTCCGGCGGGCTGCCCAATACCGCCCTGGGCAAATTCCCATTGCCGAGCGGGGCGTCGCCCGAGCGCGAGTTTCAACGGGTGGTGGACGCCATCTGGCTCAAGACGACGCATCCCCTTTATCTGGCCTCCTCGCCGTTGGCGGGCGAGTGACGGTTCCCCCCTTTTTGGAATGATTCGATTCGGGTGTTCCCTTTCGGACCGGATGAGGTTAAAGTATTACAAAACAAAAATCGGCCCATGAATGCTTGCCTCGCTTCGAAAACTCCTCGACAACCCCACTCCATGCCTGGAGGGCCGAAGGCCTTTACCCTGATCGAGCTGCTGGTCGTTATAGCGATCATTGCGATTTTGGCCGCGATGTTGCTGCCCGCGCTCAGCCGCGCCAAGGACCGCGCCCAGCGTGCCTCCTGCACCAACAACCTCCGGCAGCTCGCCCTGGGGGTGAACCTTTACGCCGACACGGCCCGCGACTGGCTACCCCCCACCGAATGCGACCCGGAGCGCCACCCCGGCACCATGCCCTGGCAAAGCTACGAGTTGTTCCGGCCCGGTGCGGATGGTCCCGTGCCGCCCGGCACCGCCGGCACCAACCTGGGCACCCTCTACACCGAGAAAATCGTCTCCGCCGGCAAGACCTTCTTCGATCCGGGCCTGCGGCATGCGGACTCCATCCCCATCAAGTTCGAGATGAAATGGTATGAGCCCTGGCCCACGTACAACGGGGGCCGGGTGCGCGGCAATTACATTTGGTACCCCCAGTCGCGGAACCTCTCCGCGATGAGCCCGGCGGGGATGGAATGGTCCACCGTGGCGTTGAAGACCATCGAGCTGGATGCCAAGCGGGCGATGATCACCGACCTGATTTATACCTGGCGCACCATTCCGCACCGCAGCGGCAGCAGTCCGGTGGGTCTGCACGTCGCCTGGGGTGACGGCCACGTCACCTTCAGCACCACCAAAGCGGCCTTTGACCAGGCCAAGTACTGGGACACCGACGACCACCTCAGCGGGCAGAACCCCGGCAACAACACGCCGAAATTCCGCAGCATCCTATCCCTGCTGAAGCCGTAGGTCGCGAAAAGAGAGAAAAAAGGACTGGACGGAAGGGGAGGTGGCTTTTATTATTACTTAACTAAATTAAGTAAGTATATGATTTCGAATCGCTTTGGGATTCGCGGGCGGGCCTTCACGTTAATCGAGCTGCTCGTTGTGATAGCAATTATTGCCATTCTGGCCGCGATGCTGCTGCCGGCCTTGTCCCGCGCCAAGGAAAAGAGCCGGCGGACGAAATGCCTGAGCAACCTGCGCCAGGTGGGCATGGCGTCGTTCATGTACCGGGATGACAACTCGGAGTGGCTGCCGCCGATGTCGTACACGGACCCGGTCACGCGCGCAGTGTATGCGGGGAACTGGCCCTGGGATGTGCCGGTCAAGGTGACCGACATCCTGGTCGGCTATGGTTTCCAGCGGCACATGCTGTACTGTCCGTCGTTTGTGAAGCAGGACACGGACGAATTGTGGAATTTCACCCCCACCTTTCGCGTGATTGGGTATGCCATGGCCACCAAGGATGCGCCGCGGGTGCGGGCGACCAACCTGGTGACCAAGGCCACTTCAACCACGGTCACCATCAACGGCGTGAGTGTGATGCTGACGCCCTCGGACCGCATCTTTGCGGCCGATGCCACACTTTCTGACACGGCCAACGAGTCCAATCGGAATCTGAACCGTTACGCAGGCATCGAAGGGGGCTGGAGTCAGAAGCATGACTCGGCCCATCTTGAGGGGAAACTGCCTGCGGGCGGCTCCTGTCTTTATGCCGACGGGCATGTGAGCTGGGTCCGGTTCCAGCGAATGTTTGTTCGCACCGACGGCACGCCGGCGTTCTGGTGGTAGGTTCGGGCGGGCGGCCAAGTTGGTGCTTGCCGAAAGGCGTCCGCCGATGTTGCATTTGCCGTCGCCACCGGCGATCGAGTGCAAGCAATGCAGCATTACCCGAAACATTACTGCGGCGTGTTCGGAATTTATGGCCATCCGAGCGCCGCGGAATTGACCTATTACGGCCTTTACGCGCTCCAGCATCGCGGCCAGGAAAGCGCCGGCATTGTCACCTCCGATGGCCAGTGCTTTCACGAAGTCAAGGGCATGGGGCTGGTTTCCCAGGTGTTCAAGGGCGGGGCGCTCCAGGAATTGCGGGGCCGTCTCGCGGTCGGCCACACCCGTTACTCGACCACCGGCTCGAGCCAGCTTCGGAATGCCCAGCCCCTGACGGTGGACTGCGCGCGCGGGCAGATTGCGATTGCTCATAATGGCAACCTGACCAACGCCGCGGCCCTGCGCGCGACGCTGGAGGCCCGCGGGTCCATCTTCCAGACGACGGTGGACAGCGAGATCATCCTGCACCTCATGGCGCAGCCGGACCCGGTTGGGAATTCGAACAGCCTGCTGCAGGCGGTGCGCCGGATCGAGGGGGCCTACTCGCTGGTGGTGATGACGGAAAACGAGCTGATCGGGGTTCGGGACCCTCACGGTTTTCGTCCGCTGTGCCTGGGACGGCTGGACGACGCCTACGTGCTGGCCAGCGAAACCTGCGCGCTGGACCTCATCCATGCGAAATTCGTGCGGGACGTGGAGCCCGGCGAAATCGTGGTCATCAACCAGCAAGGGGTCCAGAGTCTCCAGGCGTTTCCCGAGCATCAGCGCCGCGCTTTTTGCATTTTCGAGTATGTGTATTTCGCGCGACCGGACAGCACCATTGCCAACCGCAACGTGTATAAGGTGCGCGTGGACATGGGGCGCGAGTTGGCGCGGCAGTACCCCATCCCTGCCGATGTGGTCGTGCCGGTGCCGGACAGCGGGAACTGCGCGGCCCTGGGGTATTCGCTCGAATCCGGGATTCCTTTCGAGATGGCGTTTGTGCGGAACCATTACGTGGGCCGGAGCTTTCTGCAACCGACGCAGCTCATCCGCGACTTCAGTGTCCGGGTCAAACTCAATCTCATTGAAGAGCTGGTGAAGGACAAGCGGGTGATTGTGGTGGACGATTCGATCGTGCGGGGTACGACGTGCAAGGCGCGGGTGAATAACCTAAAAGAGGCCGGGGCGCGGGAAGTTCATGTATTGGTGAGCTGTCCGCCGCACATGCATCCCTGCGTGTACGGCATTGATTTTCCAGACCGGAGCAAGTTGATGGCCGCCAACCATCCGCTCGAGGAAATCCGCAAGTACCTCAACGCCGATTCGCTCCACTACCTGTCCCAGGAGGGCATGGTGCGCGCCACCGGCCTGCCCGCCAGCGGATTCTGCATGGCCTGTTACAACGGCAATTACCCGGTGGCGTTTGACCCCGCCACCGATAAGGAAATCATCGAACGCCGCCGGCGGCTGCCCTCGCTGGGCGAGTCGGTCGTTCGCGAGAAAGCCCAAATCCCCCTGCTCTGATTTGGCGACGAGGGCCCTGCGCCTGTGGCCATGATGCAACCCAAGCTTTTCCAGACCAGTACCCTCGCCGGTTGTCACTGGCCGTGCGCGGGCGGGATCGCCCGGACCGGGAAGGGCCAATCGCGGCGGCCGCTCCTGCATGGCGCTGGGGGGGGCGGGGTTTGGGGCGTGGGGCTGTTCATGCTCTCACTCTGGGTCTCGTTTGGCGCGCCGTCTCCCGCCGGTCCAGAAGGCTCATGGGCGGGAGTGCTCGAGCAATCCGCGCTGCGGCTTCGGCTGGGGGTCAATCTTGCAAGAGACTCCGCCGGGCAGCTTGTGGCCACGCTGGACAGCGTGGACCAGGGTGCGCGCGGCATCCCCCTGGACGCAGTCCATTTCGAGGGGCGGACCCTCCGGTTCGAACTTAAACAACTGGGCTTCCGATACGAAGGCACGTTGGACTCCGACGGCAACACCTTGTCCGGACAATGGGCTCAAGCCGGGCACGCAGTGCCCCTGACCTTTGCCCGGGTGTCCGCGAACCAGCCGCCCGGCGGCGCCGAGGCACTGACCGCCGAACAACTGGCTGCCAGCCGCGAGGCGGCCCGGCGCGTGGCCGGCCTTTGGAACGCCCGCGTGGTCCGCGAGGGCACGACCAACCTGCTGCGGCTGAAGCTGTGGCGCGCCGCCAACGGGGCCGCCCGCGGCGCATTCGACAGCTTGCAAAATTCCGCGGTCAATCTTCCCGTGACGGATATTGCCTGGCAGGAGGGCGGTGTGAAGTTCACGGTGCCCGGCCTTGGCGGGTCCTTTTCGGGAACCCTTGGCCCGGGCGCCGACCTGCTGAGCGGCACGTGGCGGCAAGGGGACGGGTCGTTCCCCGTCGAATTCACCAAAGCCCCGCCCACCAAGCCGTGAAACGCCGCGTCGGCGGCGCCTACATGTCCTGCTGGTTCGCCCAGATCGGGTTGATCGTCCAGATGATTTCGTTGTGCGGCTGGTTGTCGTTGTTCCAGCGCCGGCGCCAGCTATTGTTGACTTTGGGATCAATGACGTCGTTGCGAATGGGGGACTCGACGTGGCCATCGGTGAAGAGCAGGTCCGTGCGGCGGTTATGGCGATTGGAGGGCCATTCGGTGTGGCCGGGGCTGGGGTCGGTCGGGTCCATGTTGGCGTTGAAGAAGATGAGCGCGGGGTTCTTTTGCGCCGGGACATCCCCCAGCGCGATCATTTGGCTGGGGCTGACCACCATGGTGTCCTTGACCGGCCCCTGGTACCACCCGCCGTCAATGTCGCCCCCGAGGCCAAGCTGCGGCCGGTGTGAAATGCTCAATCCCCAGTCGTTCATGCCGAGGGAGAAGCGGGAGCGTTCGCTGATGCCGTAGGGATCGAACCCGCCGGTTGGCGCGTTGGCGCCCAGGGTCTTGTTGATGTTGGTATCCCACGCGCTTTCCGGGAGGGCGGCCGGGCAGGAAAACGCCCTGCGATTGTCGCCCATGTATTTGAGCAGGCGCGGCGGCCAGACATAATAAAACCCGCGCACGACCGACAGACAGCCGGGGTATTGATTGTAATCCCCGACGTACATGACCAGGGAGACTCCGATCTGGCGCATGTTGTTGATGCAGGAGGTCTGCTGGGCGCGGGTTTTGGCCCGGGACAGCGCCGGCAGGAGCATCGCTGCGAGAATCGCAATAATCGCAATGACCACCAACAGCTCGATCAGGGTGAAGGCCCGCTTGGGGCGGGTCTGGCCGGTCGCCAATCCCAGCCGCCGATGCTCTTTCGTCAAGGATATCTTAATGAATGCTCTCATGGCAGAAACATTGTCTTGAGATATTATTTCACAGGGGGGCAGTGATGGCCAGCAAATACGCGTGGCGGCCCTCAAAAACACTTTGACGTTCTCGGTTCCAAGCTTGACCTGCGGCGGGCAGCATGGAAAGCTTTGGGCCGTTATGAAACGGATGATTGTCCTGATGGCCGCCCTGGCCGCCTTCTCGCTGATGGGCGGACCCGCCACTGCCGAGCCGAAGAAAGAGAAACCGCTCACGTGCTGTGAGAAGGCCCATGCCGAAGGGAAGGAATGTCGGAATCGCTGCTGCGTGGCGGCGCATCGGGAAGGGAAGTCCTGCACGAAGTGCAATCCGGGCAAGGAAGACCTGGCTTTGTTGAAGAAACCGGCCAAGAAGGCTGGGAAGCAATAGTCTTCACCGCGCGCTTTGCGGGGCCGCCGGCGCCGCTTGAGCTTCTTCCCCAGCCGTCCGCCGCGGGGGCGGGTTGGGCTGGGGCTTTTTGCCTCGTCCAAGCATTCAGTTGAGGGGAGGAGAGGGCAAGCCCTAGGCAGTTCAGCGGCCGCGCAAGAGGTGCCGTTCGAACGCGGCCAGCGTGGCGGGGCTCACGTGGTGTTCAATGCCCTCCGCATCATTCTGCGCCACTGGCTCAGGCACGCCCAACGCCCGGAGGAACTCGACCACCAGCTGATGTCGCCGGCGCGATGCCTCGGCCAGGCGCCTGCCTTTATCGGTGAGTGCAATCGAGCGATACGGCTCCGCAAAGACGTAGCCGTCCCGCCGCAGCCGCGCCACCGTCCGGATCACCGTCACATGGGAAACGCCCAGGCGCCGCGCCAGCCCCACCGCGCGCGCTTCGCCGTCCGCGGCGGTCAGTTCCGCGATCGCCTCGACATAATCTTCGGCCGTCTCGGTTGCGTGCTCCCGGCGGGTCTGGCGGAGGGTCCGGGCCTGGAGTTCAGCCGGGCGGGTTCCGGCCGGCTGGCGGAGGGAGAGTTTGGTTCGAGGCGGACTCATGCTGGGATTTGCCATAACGCAAAGCCGTTTGACTGTCCAGCCTGGATGACGTAGCATAGGCTACATGCTGGGCCAGCTCACGCAAACCGGCGGCGGCGCCCTGGCCTGGGCCCTGGGCGCCCTGGTCCTGGTCGCGGCGCTGCTTTATCTGGGGCGGACCGCCCTGGCGCGCTGGCGCCGGGGCCGGCAATTCCGCGGCCGGGTGCGCGCCGAGGACGCGTTGAAGCATGTTTACAAGGCGCGCGCGGCCGGCGAGCGTCCCACGCTCGAGAGCATGGCCGGCTCGATGCGGGTGAGCCTCAACCGGGCGGCGCAGACGGTCGCGGGTCTGCAAAAGGCCGACTTGCTGACGGTTGGCGAGGAGGGCATGCAGCTCACGCCCAGTGGGGAACGCTACGCCCTGAACGTGATTCGCGCGCACCGGCTTTGGGAGCAGCACCTGGCGGAAAAGACCGGTGTGGCGGAGGGAGAATGGCATCGGCGGGCCGAGCATCAGGAGCATTTGATCACTCCCGAAGAAGCGGATTCGCTCTCCGCCGGCCTGGGCCATCCGACTTTTGACCCGCATGGCGACCCGATTCCCGGTCCGCGCGGCGACCTTCCGCGGCTGCCGGACCAGCGACTCTCGAGCCTGGAACCGGGCCGGTGGGCGCGGATTACGCATGTCGAGGACGAACCGGAAGAGATATTCGCCCAGATTCGGGCCATGGGGCTGGCGCCTGGCATGCGGCTGCGGCTGCTGGCCAAAGACCCGCGGCGGTTGCGTTGCTGGTGCGACGGCGAGGACCATGTTTTGGCCCCGATCGTGGCGTCGAGCCTGACCGTGGAGCCCCTGCCGGAAGCGGCGGGCATGGCGGAGGCGGCGCGTCCGGTGTTGCTCAGCGAGCTCGAGCCCGGCCGGTGCGGACGCGTCGTCCGCCTTTCGCCCCGCTGCCGCGGCGCCGAGCGCCGCCGGCTGATGGATTTGGGCATCCTGCCCGGCACGGTGATCCGCAGCGAGCTGCGCAGCCCCACCGGCGGCCTGACCGCCTACCGGGTGCGGGACACCTTGATCGGGCTGCGGGAGGACCAGGCGGCCCAGATACAAATCGAACCTCTCCCGGAATCCGCGTCGTGAAAACTGATCCCCCGGCAATGCCTGCTGCTTGCGAAACCTGCCCCTCGCGGCGTGCGGGCGGCTTGCTGCGCCTGGGGCTTGGCCTTTCCCACTGGGACTACGTCGTTGCCCTGGCGGGCAATCCCAATACCGGCAAGAGCACCGTGTTCAACCAGTTGACCGGCCTCCGCCAGCACACGGGCAATTGGCCGGGCAAGACCGTCATGCGCGCGGAGGGCGGATTTGAGTTTGCGGGAAAACGATTCAAGCTGGTGGACCTGCCCGGCACCTATTCGCTTCTGGCGACCAGCCCCGACGAGGAGGTGGCCCGCAATTTTCTGCTGTTCGGGCGGCCGGATGTCACCCTGGCGGTGGTGGATGCCACCCGCCTCGAGCGAAATCTGAACCTGGTGCTGCAGATTCTCGAAATCACGCCCCGCGTGGTTTTGTGTCTGAACCTGATGGATCAGGCGCAACGCCTGGGCCTGCAGGTGGACGACCGCCGGCTGGCGCGTGACCTCGGCATCCCGGTCGTGCCGACCACCGCCCGCTACCGTGAGGGTCTGGACGCCCTGCTCCAGGCCGTGCATGACGTGGCCACGGGCGCCGTCGTCTGCCGCGGTTACCGCGTTCGCCATGAAGACCCCGAGTTGACTCGCGCCCTGGAACCCCTGGTTGCCCGCCTCGAACGCGCGTTTCCTGGTCTGCCGAACGCGCGCTGGGTGGCCCTGCGCCTCCTCGATGGGGATGAGCGCGTGATGGAAGCCGTCCGCAGCGGCGAATTTACTGAACCGGCTCTTGCCCCCAACAGCGCGCCCGCCGGCCCCGCCGCGCGCGTCACCGCCTCGATCTCATGACTTCGCGCCGCCAATCTGAACGCGAGGAAATTCTGGCCTGCGCCCAGTCACTGCGCTGGGAGCTTGGCGCGCAGTTCCACGAAAAACTCATTGAATCCATTTATGCCGATGCGGCCCGGATCGCAGCCCGGGCCGTGACCCGGCCGGGCGTGGCGCCGCGGTTCGACCTGGACCGCGCGATTGACCGGCTGGTCACCAGCCGGCTGTGGGGCATTCCGTTGATGGTCCTTCTGTTTGCGCTGGTGTTTTGGATTACGATCCTGGGCGCCAATTACCCGTCGCAGTTGCTGGCGTCGGTTCTGGTGGATCGGCTTTATCCGTGGCTGCGTGAGGGCGCGGCCGCCTTGGGATTGCCCTGGTGGGTGCGCGGCCTGGCCATTGACGGTGTTTACCTCGCCACTGCCTGGGTGGTCAGTGTCATGCTGCCGCCGATGGCCATTTTCTTCCCGCTTTTCACGTTCCTGGAAGATTTTGGTTATCTGCCGCGCGTTGCCTTCAACCTTGACAACCTTTTCCGCCGGGCGGGCGCGCATGGGAAACAAGCCTTGACCATGATGATGGGTTTTGGCTGCAACGCCGCCGGCGTGACCGCCACGCGCATCATTGACAGTCCGCGCGAGCGGCTGATCGCGATGCTGACCAACAATTTTGCGCTTTGTAATGGCCGTTGGCCCACGCAAATTCTCATCGCCAGCCTTTTCATCGGCGCCCTGGCGCCGCCTTACCTCGCCGGCCTGGTCTCCGCGGCCGCTGTCGTCGGCGTGGCCTTGCTCGGGATCCTGCTTTCGCTGGCTGCTTCCTGGTTCCTTTCGCGCACCGCGTTGCGGGGGGAAGTCTCCACCTTCAGCCTCGAACTGCCTCCCTACCGTCCGCCCCGCCTGGGCCAGATTATCTACACCTCGCTCATAGACCGCACCCTGTTTGTCCTCTGGCGCGCGCTGGTGTTCGCGGCCCCGGCCGGCGCGGTCATTTGGCTGGTCGCCAACGTGCGCGTCGGCAACGCCAGCCTCGCGGAATACCTCATTCATTTCCTGGACCCCATCGGTTTCTGGCTCGGGCTCAATGGGGTGATCCTGCTGGCCTACGTGATCGCGATCCCGGCCAACGAAATCGTGGTCCCGACCGTCCTCATGCTGACCGTTCTGACCACCCGTCTCGCGGGGGTGGGCGCCGGCGCCGGGGTCATGTTCGAGCTGGACAACGACGCCGACACGCTGGCCGTTCTGCGCGCGGGGGGCTGGACTTTGCTTACGGCGGTGAACCTGATGCTCTTCAGCCTCATCCACAACCCGTGCAGCACCACGCTCTATACCATCTACAAGGAATCCGGCAGTTGGAAGTGGACGGTGGTCGCTGCGGCGCTGCCCCTGGCCCTCGGCTTCACCGTCTGCTTTGTGGTCGCCCAACTGTGGCGCTGGCTTGGAGCGGGGTGATCGGCGGAAAGGTTCCCGGGAGCGAAGTGACTTGAGACTTAGTCAGTTCGGCCGTTTGGTTTTTCTCCCTGCCTCTTGTGCCGCCCCCTTCACGGCGACCACACCAGCTCGGGATTGTTCGTCCGGCCCTTGTTGGCGCGGGCATCCCAATACTCGACGTTTCGGAACCGGCGGGCGTGGCCGTCCAGGAAGGTGAACTGGGCTCCGCGGCCGTGGAGGTTGGTGTGGACGAAATTGGCCGTGCCGACCCCTGGGATGTTCTTCGAATCGAACAACCACACCACGGCCGCCGGCCGCGGGATCGAGCAGAGCCGCGCCGGCCGGTCATTGTCTCCTGTGCCGTCATGGTGTTCATTGAGGCAATAATGAAACAGGTTGTAACCGCTGCTGCGTCGCGGGTTCGCCGGGCAGATATAAAGGCAGCGGGCGGGGTTGATGGCCGGGTTGGTGCGCCACGCCATGTCGAGGTAGGGCGGCACGCCGAGCGTTCGCGGCAGATGATAATACCAGCCTTGCATCAACTGGGCGGTGGTGGTCGGACTGCCAAAGCCTTCCGGCGGCAGGAAATCGTTGTTTTCCGTCACGTAGAGTTGGGTCGCCAGGCCCCATTGCTTGAGGTTGTTGAGGCAGTAAGCCGCTTCGGAGCGCGCTTTGGCGCGGTGCAGCGCCGGCAGCAGCATGGCGGCGAGAATGGCGATAATCGCGATCACCACCAGCAGCTCGATCAGGGTGAACGCGTTAAATCCAAAGACTCGAGCGGGGGCGCTCCAGATACCGCGGTGCCGTCGGTCTTTCATAGGCCAGGTTTGTCCGGATTGATGACTTGCGCGACCTTGGAGGTTGATTGCAATTTCGTGCCGGATTGTCAACTGAACAATTGAGGTCAGGGGTTGGGCTGCGCGCGGCGTTCCGGCAGCGCGCCGGCGGGTCTGGATGGGCGATTGATGCAAGTGCCTGCGTAAAATGAGAGGCATGGCTTTGCGTGCAGGAATGAGTTGCGATGAGAACGCTCTTGTCACCCGGAGCTTTTGTGCATGCAAAACGGCCAATCTAGTCATGGACCCTTCTTCCCCGGCATGATACAAGCCTCGGTGCGAACCGCCTGCCCTCCAACCGGCGGCGGCTGAACCTTATGAGCATGTTCGACACTTTCGGCAAGTCGGGCGGATCGGAGGAGCGCCGGCCAGGCGCGCGGCGGAAGCTCGAGCGACTCAACCGCGCCTTGCGCCATGAGGAGCCCGACCGCGTGCCGATCAGCGATTTCTTCTGGGGTGGTTTTGTCCGGCGCTGGCGCCGCGAACTGGGGCTGTCTGATGACGCCAATCCGTACTACCACTACGACCTGGATTGGATCGTCACGGTGCCGAACATGGATCCGTGGATCCGGCCGTTCGAGACTCTCAAAGAAACGCCGGAGGAAGTCGTCGTGAAGACCGGTTTCGGCGCGGTCATGCACAAGCACCTGGAGTTTCCCATGCCCGAAATGCGGTCGTGGGAAATGGACACCCTGGAGAAGCTCGAGGGAGCCGAATTCGACTCGCCCCGGGACCCGCGGCGGTTCTTCTCCGCCGGAGACAACCAGATCGCCGGCGTCGGCGACGGCTTCGAGCGCAACTCACCGCCCTGGCTGGATACGGTGAAGTCCCTGCGGCCCGATTTCCCTGTTTACGGCAGCATGATCGAGGTCAGTGAATGCCTCACGCGCTTGATCGGCCAAGCCAACGCCATGCTCTGGATGGGGGAAGCTCCCGAGCGCATGGGCGCTGTTATCAACCGGATCGGGGCCTATTATCTCGAGATGGCACAGGCGGAGCTCGAAGCAGCCAAAGGGCTGCTGGATGGCTTTGTCATCTGGGGCGACGTGGCCTATAAAAAGGCCACGTTCATGTCGCCGGCCTACTGGCGCCAATACTTCAAGCCCTGGGTGGCGAAAATGGCGCAGGCGGCGCACGCGCACGGCCTGCCGGTGATCTACCACGGGTGCGGCAATGTGAATGCCATTTTTGCGGACTTCATCGAGATGGGGGTCGAGGCGTATAACCCGCTGGAGGCAAAAGCCGGCATGGACGTGCTGGATTTGCGCCGCCGGTTCGGTCACCGGATCAGTTTCTGCGGCAACAGCGATATTCGCGTCTGGGAAACGGGTAATCTCGAGGCCATCCGCCGCGAGGTCCTGCGCAAGCTCAATGCGGCGCGGGGCGGCGGTTACATCTTTCAATCGGATCATTCGGTGAGCAGCGCTGTTTCCGGCCCAACCTATGATTATATTGTGAAACTGGTTCGCGAACATGGCCGGTATCCGTTAAACCTCGGCGAGTTTACCGAAAGCCTCTGATTCCCACCTTTGGCGAATGAGCCCGCTATCGTCAAACCCCCTGCTCGGCGTCGGGTTGCATGGCATTGGCGCGTTCTTCGCCGCGACGTGTTACACGCCGCAGAAACAGGTTCGCGGCTGGTCGTGGCAGACTTACTGGATTACGCAGGCGTCGTTCTGCTGGTTTCTCCTGCCCATCCTCGGGGCGATGCTGACCATCCCCGATTTGCTCCTGGTGTTGCGCGAAGCGCCGCGCGCGGCGATGCTTCACTCGTTCCTGCTCGGGGCGGCTTACGGGATCGGCGGGACCGCCTTTGGCATCTCCATTCGCTATATCGGTTTCTCTCTTACCTACGCGATCGCGGTTGGCCTTTCGAGTGTCCTGGGGACCCTCATCCCGCCCCTGGTGCGGGGGACGCTGGGCGCGACGTTGTCCAAACCCGGCGCCGGCTGGGTGATTTTGGGAATCGTGGTGGGCACGGTGGGGATTGCGTTGGCGGGCGGGGCGGGGCGGCTCAAGGAAGTGGACCTCGCCGCCCGGGATGAACGCGGGCAGTTTTCATTGTCCAAAGGCCTGGCCTTGTCGCTGGTGGCCGGCCTGCTCTCGGCGGTTTATGGCTTTGCCCTCGAGGCCGGGGAGCCCATCGCCGATGCGGCCACCGCCCGCGGCGCGGGAATGTGGCGCGGCAACATCGTTTACATCTTCTCCAACTCGGGCGCCTTTCTGACCACGGCGGCTTACTGCCTGTTCCTCCACGCGCGCCAGCGCACGGCCGGGGAATTGACCCGGCTCCCGCCCGGGTTGCCGCCCGGATCGCTCGTGCTTAACTGGGGCATGGCCATTCTCACGGGCCTCCTGTGGTACGGACAATTTTTCTTTTACAATCTCGGGCACGTGCGCATGGGCACCTACAAATTCACCAGTTGGGCGATTCACATGATCATGCTGGTGCTGTTCAGCAACGTGGTGGGCCTGGTGCTGCGGGAGTGGCGCCAGTGCCGTTCGCTGACCCGCGGCACGATTGCCGCCGGGCTGGGGGTGCTCGTCACCGCGGTCTTGCTCCTCACTTACGGAAATTACGTCGGCGATCTCGCCGTTAAATAAACCCCTACTGCCATGCAACGTTACGGAATGGTTATCGGCCTCAATCCCGCCAAAGTCGAAGAATACAAACAGCTCCACGCCGCCGTGTGGCCGGACGTGCTGCGAATGATTCGCGAGTGCAACCTGCGGAACTACTCGATCTTCCTCAGAACGCTCGACGACGGCAAACCGTACTTGTTCAGCTATTTCGAATACATCGGCACGGATTTCGCCGCGGACATGGCCAGAATGGCGGCCGACCCCACGACCCAGAAATGGTGGTCGTTTTGCATGCCCTGCCAGGCGCCCCTTGCCAGCCGCCAGCCGGGTGAATGGTGGGCTACGATGGAGGAGGTTTTTCACCTGGACTGAGCCTGTGAGCGCCGCCCGCCGCAACACGAACATCCGCGCGCCAGGTGGCCCCCGTCGTGGCTGTAGAGCCGCGATGGCCGGATTGATGGCTTGGCTGGCCTGCGCGCTCCCGCTCGAGGCCCTGGTGACGCCGATTGATCTGCGCTGCGAGTATGGCCGGAATCCGCAGGGCATTGATGTGCCGCGCCCGCGCCTGTTCTGGAAGCTCTCCAGCCCTGACACCAACCAGTGGCAATCGGCTTATCAAATCCTGGTCGCCTCCTCCCCTGCCTTGCTGGAACAAGACACCGGCGACTTGTGGGACAGCGGAAAAGTGGATTCAAGCGCGTCCATTCACATCGAATATGGCGGCCCGGCGTTGAGTTCCTCCCAGCAGGTGTTTTGGAAAGTGCGCGCCTGGGACGCGGCGGGGGCGGCCTCGCCCTGGAGCGCGTCGGCCCGCTGGACCATGGGGCTGCTGGCCCCGGAGGATTGGAAGGCCAGGTGGATTTGCGCTCCGGGCGCCACCGAGGCGTTGCTGCTGCGAAAGGAATTCGTCGTCCGAACCAACCTTGCCCGGGCCGTCGTTCACGTCAGCGGTCTCGGCCAGTATGAAATGTTCTTGAACGGGGCAAGGGTGGGCGAGGACCTGCTGGCGCCGGGGTGGACCGACTATGACGTTACGATTCTCTACGATACCCACGAGGTTACCCGCCAACTGCGTCCCGGTCTCAATGTCGTGGGGCTGGCGCTGGGCAACGGGATGTATCACGTGGTGCGACGTCACCGGTTTGCGAAGTTTACCGGCTCGTTCGGGCCGCTTCGCGCCATTGTGCAGTTGCGGCTCGAGTACGCGGATGGGTCCGTTGAAGCGGTCGGCACGGACGAGTCCTGGCGGGTGCATCCCGGCCCCGTGACCTACAACAGCATCTACGGTGGCGAGGATTATGATGCGCGCCTTAACCCTGTCGGGTGGGCGAGCCCCGGCTTCAGCGACGCGGATTGGAAGCCGGCGGTGGCCGTCGTGCGGCCGTCCGGAACGCTGCGCGGATATACCGCCGGGGTCGAGCCCATGCGCGCCATCGAAACCCGAGCGCCGGTTGCCGTGCGTCAACTTCCAGGCGCGGCCGTTGCGGTTTACGATCTTGGGCAAAACGCCTCGTACATGCCCCGGATCCGACTCAGCGGGCCGCGGGGAAGCCGAGTGACGCTGGTGCCGGCGGAAGTGGTCAATCCCGACGGGTCCATCCAGCGCTCGACCATGGGCTCGACCAACCGCGGCATCTCGTGGTGGGAATTCACCAAGGCCACCGACGAACCCGAGAGCTGGTTCCCCCAGTTTTATTATGTCGGCTGCCGCTACCTCGAAGCGCGATTCACGCCGCCGCACCCCGGGGCGGCCCTCCCGCGCCTCGAAGGCCTCGAGGGGGTGATCGTCCATTCCGCCGCTGCGCCGGCCGGGGAGTTCAGTTGCTCGAACCCGCTGTTGAACCGGATTCGCGACCTGGTGCGGTGGGCGCAGCGGGCGAACATGGTTTCGGTGCTGACCGATTGTCCGCACCGGGAGAAGCTCGGGTGGCTGGAGCAATACCACCTGAACGGCCCGGCCATCCGGTATGAGTTCGATCTCGCGCGCCTGTTCACCAAAGGGATGAACGACATGGCCGAGGCGCAGCTCGAGGACGGCCTGGTGCCGAACATCGCTCCGGAGTACACGGAGTTCAAAGGGCCGTTCCGCGCCGCAGCGGAATGGGGGGCAGCCTTCATTTTGGTGCCCTGGCAGCAGTATCTTTTTTGCGGTGATGTTCAACTGCTGAAGCGGCATTACCCCGCCATGAAGCGCTATTTCGCCTGGCTGGAGTCGCGCGCCACCAACGACGTTCTTTCCGACGGGCTCGGAGACTGGTTCGACCTGGGACCCAACAAGCCGGGGAAGGCGCAGTTGACGCCGCCCGAGGTCACCGCCTCGGCTTTTTATTTCCACGATGCCGTGACCCTATCGCGGATCGCGCAAATCCTGGAATTGCCGGAGGAGGCCGGGGGGTTTGCCGGCAAGGCCGCCGCCATTCGCGCCCGCTACAACGAGCGGTTCTTCGACCCGGACCGAGGCCAATACGGCAGCGGCTCGCAGTGCGCCAACGCCCTGCCACTGGCCATGGGAATAGTTGAAGAGCGACACCGGCCGGCGGTGCTCTCCGCCCTGGTGCGGGACCTCGAGTCGCGGGGCTTCACCACGTCGGCCGGGGACATTGGGTTCCGGTTCGTGCTGCGCGCCCTGGCTGACGGCGGACGGTCGGAGGTCATATACCGGATGGTCACGCAGGAGAACCAACCCGGTTACGCGTACATGCTCAAGCAAGGCGCCACCAGCCTGACCGAATCATGGGATGCGAACCGGACCACCTCGCACAACCACTTCATGCTGGGACAGGTCATCGAATGGTTGTATCACGACCTGGCGGGCATTGCGCCCGACCCGGACGACCCCGGCTTCAAGCAGATTCTCATCAAACCGCAGCCGGTCCGCGAGTTGCGCTGGGTGAAAGCCTCCTACGATTCCCTGCACGGCCGGATTGAAAGCGAGTGGCGACTCGAGCAAGACCATTTTCGGTTGCGGGTGAAAATACCCCCCAACACCACCGCCACCGTCCACCTGCCCGGCGCAGCCGGACCGGGAACGCCAGCCAGCCCTTTCCAGGCCGGCTCCGGCGAGCATGTCTTTCAGTCCCGCTTGTGAGCCCTACTTGAGGGCCCCGCCCTGAAACTCTGCCTGCAAAACCAGGCCCCCGTCGCGGTCCCAAAGTCGCGCCGGGCCGTCCGCCTTGGAGTCGCGCCAGGTGGATTCCGATTTTTTTTGGCCGTTCTCCCAATACTGCGTCCAGACACACTCACCGGCGGGTCCGTGATGCCGTTGCCAGGCGACCTGGCCTGGGCTGCGCCAGAAGATTTCCTCGCCGGTCTTTCGTCCCAAGTGATAAGTCGCCACATACTGGGGGCTGCCATCCTTGAAAAACCATTCCTCCCTCCCCTCCAGCAGGAACCGGCCATCGTCCGCCACCGTGCCGCTCCATCCGGCCTTGAGGCGGCCGCCCGGCCATTTTTCGGTGAACGATCGGAGCCGTCCGGGGGTGGCGGCCGAGGAGGCCATGACCTCCCGGTCTGTCTGCTCCTGCCCGGAGAGCACCCACGGTTCGTTGAACTCGAAATGAAGGCAGGGCGTGTTCATGGTGGTGACCAGGTGGATCATCCCATTGGGCGCCTGGCGCAGCACGGTGTAGCCCAGCGTATCAGGGTCCGACTGGTATTCGGGCTTCTCGTGTGGCTGGGTCCCCGGCAGTTTGCGGATTCGCCAGGTCGCCCCCTCATCTTCGGAAATCGCCACGTAACAACCGCGGTTGGTGACCCCTTCCGGCGCGAGATTGCCGCGCCGTTGGAAATCGCCGGCGAACAAAAGGCGCCCGCTGCGCAGGCGCAGGAGGCTGGGCCGCTGGTTGACGCCCTGGGCGGGGAAAGGTGTCTTGCTCGACACCCAGGTTTTGCCGCCGTCCCGCGAGATGGCTTGCGGCATGTAGCCTTCGATGTCGGTGGACTTGCCGCCCATCCCGAGAATCGCGCCGGTTCGCAGCAGCGCGAAGGTGGTGTGCCGGCCGGCGGTGCGCCCGCCCGTGTCCTGCCAGGTGCGGCCGTTGTCGCGAGTGGCCCAGAGCACCGAATCGGTTTTGCCGGCGTCGCTGGCGACGAACAGCGTGCCGCGTTTGTCTCGGAACGCGCTGTTGATCGGCTGGCGGGAATGCGGGCCGATCGGCGTGGTGAAGTGGGGAAACCGCACTTCGCTCCACGTGGCCCCGCCATCCTCGCTGGTCATCCACTGAAAGGGATAAGCCCCCGCCCGCAGTTTCGGCCAGCCCCAGAAAAACCACATTCTGCCTTTTTGACTCCAATCCGTGAACAACAGGGGCCCGTGGTCATTGACATCCGGCGTGTCGAAAAGGGGCTCGGGGAAATCCCACTCCTCGGCGCCAAATCGCAGCCGCGCCGCCAGCAGCGACACCCCGGGCTCGTACTCGAAATTGGACGTGTAGAGGATCACGAGCAAATCTCCGTTGGGACACACCTCGAGGGCGGGGCTGTGGTTGTGGCCGCGAATGGCCGGGTGCAGCCCGGCGGCGGCTCTGGCCTGCTGAGGGCTGTTATCCGGCGGGATGGGCAGCAGGTAACGCTTGCGGAAATAGGGGCGGTCCGGCGCCTGGAGGAGAACCGTGCGCGGCGGCGGACGCTTCACCAACTGCCGGACGAAGGGAGCCGGTTCGACAAAGGGCAAGGTGGCAGGCGCGGGCGCTTGCACGACGCGAAAGCCGACGCGGTGCCAGCCGGGCGGCGTGGTTTCGGAAGTGGATCCTTCTTCGCCGGCGCTGCTTTGGACCACGCGCACTGGTGTTTTGGCTGCGCCGAAGGCGGGAGGCAGTCCCGCCCGGTTGGCGCTTCCCCGGTAGTCGGCGGCCTGCCGGCCCGGCTCATCCTTCAACCGGCTGTCATCATCCGGTTTGTCGCCGCGCACGACTTTGGCCATGCCGCTGGCAGGGCCAACGGGGTCGGTTCGCCGGCCCGGCGGATAAGGACCGTGCCAATCGGCGCACCATTCCATGACGGCATCGTGCATGCCGCGAAGGTTCCAGGGGTTGGGGGCGGTATCGGGGGGCGGTTGGTCGCCGGACCAGAAGGGGGTGCGGGTGGAGGCGCGGCAGGCATACTCCCATTCGGCCTCGGTTGGCAGCCGGTATGGTTTGCCTTCCCGCCGGGTCAGCCATTCACAAAACGCCACCGCGTCGTACCAGCTTACGCCGGTGGCCTTCCCATTGAGCGAGCAGCGGTGCCACGGCCGGAACCGCTGGAACTGCTCGAGACTGACTTCATCCATCGAAAGTTTGAACGGCTTTGAAATGACCACCTCATTGATGGTTCGCTCATCCCAGTCGCCCTCGGGATTGCCCATGACGAACGAGCCCGCGGGAATGGTGGCCAGTTCGATCCCGATGGAATTCATCTCCCCCGGCCAGGCGCCATTGACAATCGGCCGGGTCTGCAGCTCGCGCGGGTTGATCACGGCGTGCTTGATCCGCTTGCGGTCCCAAGTGTAAACGATGTGGACCAGGCCATCCCGAGTCTGAATCACCGAGGGGTACGCAAAGCCATCGCGCTTGCTGAAATCATCCTCGAGGACCAGCGCACCCTGCCAGGTCCTGCCGTCGTCCGAGAGCGCGACATTGAGCGGCTTGCGGCCGCTGCGGAGCGGGTTGTGGTTATAGACCAGCAGGTGCCGGCCATCGCTGAGGGTCACGGCGTCGGTACCTGAGTTCGGGTTGGGCAGCTCGGTCAGCGTCAATGGCTCCCAGGTATGGCCGCCGTCGCGGGACCAGGTCTGGAAGATTCTACTCTCGCGGGTGCGGCCGAGGGCCTGAAGTGTGCCGTCGGAATGCGTCAGGATGCTGGGCTGAATGGCCTGAATCGCTCCCGCAGCCGGGATTGGCCCGGTGCTGGTCCAGGTTTGTCCCCCGTCGGAGCTGCGCTCGAAGTGAATGCGCCAGCCGGCGTCTCCTTCGGTGCTGCTGGGCGAGAGGATGTCGCCATTGGCAAGCTGGACCGGCTTGTTTTTGATGGGACCGAGGATGCCGTCGGGCAGTCTGCGCGGCGCGGACCAGGTTCGGCCGGCATTGGTCGAGGAGATCACCATGCCCCACCACGTGGTAGGGCTCGGGCCGACTTTGTAAAAGAGCAGGAGCGGTCCGTTGCGCGGTTGAAACAGAACGGGGTTCCATGTCGGATAGCGATTGGTGTCAAATCCCAAGCCCGCGGCCACCTGCTCGGGGGGTGTCCAACTGCCCTTGACCTGCCTGCAGACCCAGATGCAGACATCCGGGTGCCGTTCGTGGGTCCCCCCAAAGAAGGCGGCGACCAGTCCCTCGGACGTCTCGACGATGGTGGAGGCATGACACGATGGGAAGGGGGCGGTCTCGTAAAGAAACTCGGTCATCAAGAGACCGGGTTGGCCGGCGCGCAGCGGCAGCGCCATCAGCGTGGCTGCGACAAGGGTTGCGAAACGGATTCGGATCATAGGGTCAGGCGTCTGGCCGGGGCCCGGCAGCGGTTCAACGCCGCGGGAGCCAGACTGTCATTTCGGTTTTCCCACGGTTGGCCCACGCAAAATAGGGGATGAGCCGCGTTTTGACGGTTTGAAACGGCGCCGGTTGCAACTCGCGGTACAGCGCCCCGCCCCACGGCGCGGCGGAGCGCGCCAGCAGGGTGGTGTCGAGCACCACCACGCCGCCCAGCAACCGGTGATCGAATCGCGCCCGCAATTCGGCATCGTCGGGCAGGGAGATGTCGGATATTTTGACGGCCGCCGGCAGGTCCCCCCCTTCGAGGCAATAGACGACGGGACCCCGGCGGAGGGCGACCTGGCCGACAAGCTCCTCGACCAACGGGTTGGCTTCGAGTCGGCGCGCGGTCATTGGTAACTCGAGGTCAACGAAATCGCCTGCTTTCCATGCCCGATGCAACTCGAAAAACGTGCCGGGCGGCGTGGTGTCTTCAACCGGACCGAGATTCACGCGGACGCCGGCGCCGGGCGCCCAGGCCGGGATGCGCAGCTTGAGCGAGAACGGCTGTGAACCGCAATCCTCGATCACCAGCCTGACGCGCCCGCTCCAGGGGAACTCGGTTTCCTGGCGGAGGCTGACCCGTCCCGCCCCCTCGAGGGTGGTGCTGAGGCTGCTGCCCCCGTAAAGGGTCAGCCAGACCGTGTTGCTGGATTTGGCGTAAGCGAATCCGGCCGACTCGGCGAGCGTGCGCGCGAGGTTGGGCGGGCAGCAGAACGAACTGATGAACGGCTCCCGGGTTCTGGACCAGCGCAGGTCCACCGGCAGGGGATCGGTCACCCGCAACGGGTTGGTATAAAAAAAGTTGGTGCCGTCAAGACTGGCGCCGGCGAGCAAGCCGTTGTGCAAAACCGTTTCGACAATATCCATGAACCGCGCCTCGCCCGAGGCGAGGAACATCCGCCAATTCCAAAGCAGATTGGCGATGGCAGCACAGGTTTCGTTGTGCGCCGTGGCGTTGGGCAGCTCGTAATCATGTCCGTAAGCCTGGTGCGTGCGGGTGATGATCTTTTGATCCCGCGCCCCGTATGGCGAGGCGCCGTCATACAATGCGCCGCACCCGCCGGTCACATGGAGCTTCCGCTCCACCACATTGGTCCAGACCCGCGACAGCATGTACCAAACCGCCGGGTCGCCCGTCTCCGCGAAGAGGTCCGCCGCGCCGGCGAACAGGTAATTGGCGCGGACCGCGTGGCCGACGGCTTCGGTTTGTTCCAGGAAGGGAATCCGGTCCTGGTTGTCGTCGCCGCCTTCGCCCCGCGCGGCCACCACGTCGCGCAAGGCGAAGAATTTCCTGGCCAGGGCGAGGTAGCGCGGTTCCCGGGTCTCCCGGTACAGTTCAACCACGCCCATGTAGTGCGAGGGACAGACCGAATGGCGGGCCAGTTCGGGGGTCGGGTCGGCGAAGGCCTGCTCGAGGAAATCCGCCGCGCGGCGGGCAACTGCGAGGAGATTGGTTTTGCCGGTGGCGCGATGATGGATGCAGGCGGCGGTCAGCAAGTGGCCCAGGTTGTACATTTCGAAGTTGTTCCGGTCACGGAACGGCACGGCATTGGTGTCGCCGTTGCGCGCTGCGATGAGGACGGGCGTGTGCAGGTAGCCATCCGCCCGCTGCGCCCGAGCAATGACTTCGATGGCGCGGTCCAGGTTTCGGTCAAGGCCGGCATCCTGCGTAACGGCATAGACCGCGCTGGCCGCTTCGATCAGCTTGTAAAGTTCGCCGTCGTTGAAGGGCGCCCCGCGGTGCCGTCCCTCGGCCAGTCCGGCCGCGATTTGAAAATTCCGGAAAAACTGCGTGTAGTTGGTGCTCTCCATGAGCCGGCTCAAGGCGGGCAGCATCACCCGCTGGCAGGTTTCGAAGCGTTGCGCCCAAAAACCGTCCGTCCAGCGCGC
Source organism: uncultured Verrucomicrobiota bacterium (assembly GCA_964631605.1). GTDB lineage: Bacteria > Verrucomicrobiota > Verrucomicrobiia > Limisphaerales > UBA8199 > JARKQH01. The sequence continues at coordinate 75,062 of CAZVYG010000001.1, read as the reverse complement.
CTCGTCGAGCCCGACGGTGTGAACGACGGCGGAAGGACTTGCCTGATTCCTGACCACCGGCGCGGCGGCAAAGACCGCCCCGCCCGCCAGCGCGAGCCAGGCCAGGCCCAGGCGGATACTCCACGTCAAAAACCGGTTGGTCATGGTGACGCGAAGTTTCCGCCCGCGACTTCCGATTGCCAAACCAAAAATGCCCCGCACCGGCGCGGGCGCAGAAAAGACAAGATTTTGGCGCAGTCGAACATTTTGGACCCGCGCTGCGGCATGCCACAGTACCGGGGTGCGTTCCAACCTTGACCGAACGTTGCCGGCTCTCGTCGTTCTGGCGGCACTCTGGCTGATTGCGTTCCCGGCGGCGGGCCGGGGGTTGACTGTGACCGGCCTGCAGTGCGAGCAACTGACCGATCCGGAGGGCATTGACGCGCGGCAGCCGCGGCTGAGCTGGGTGCTCGAGTCGCGCGAGCCGGGCCAAGTGCAGACAGCCTTCCAAGTGATTGTGGCCAGCAGTCCGGCGCGACTGGAGGCGCTGCAGCCGGACCTGTGGGACAGCGGGAAGGTGGTTTCCGACCAGTCGGTTCGCGTGCGTTATCAGGGCAGGGAACTCGCTTCCCATGGGCAGTGTTTCTGGAAGGTGCGGGTCTGGGACAAGGCCGGGAAGGTTTCGCCCTGGAGCCAGGCGGCGCGCTGGACCATGGGATTGTTTTCGCCCGAGGATTGGCGCGCCCGTTGGATCGGGCTGGATGGCGAGGAGAGGACCAATTACCTCGAGGGAACCTCCTGGATTTGGAGTGGCGACCGCGGCCCCTTGAATCGGCCGGTCACGAATTGGTTCCGCCGCGTCATCACGCTGCCGCCAAACCGGCAAATCACCCGCGCCCTCTTCCAATACACCGGCGACAACGAATGCCGCGGCTGGCTGAACATCTTCGACCTGGGCGCGCGCAATAATTACCGGACGGTGAAATGGAACGACATCACCACCCGACTCGAAGCGGGGCGGACTTACGTCTTCGGGCTGGTCGGCCGACATGATGGGCCCCAAGGTCCGGCGGGTGTGGTCGGCCTGCTTACCATCGAGTTTGCGGAAGGGGCGCCCCTGATCATTCCCACTGATGACCGATGGAAAGTCTCGACTGCGTTCGAGCCGGAGTGGAACACTCCGACCTTCGACGATGGCAAATGGCGGCCGGCCACGGTCCTGGGTCCGGTGGGCACGGAGCCCTGGGGCAAGCCGCGCACCGCGGAAGAGCGCCGGCTGCCCGCGCGGTGGTTGCGGAAGGAGTTTGCCGTGGGAAAACCGGTTCGCCGCGCCACGGTCAGTTACTGCGGCCTGGGCCTTTCAGAATTGTATCTGAATGGCCGGAAGGTGGGTGACGAGGTCCTTTCCCCGGCATTGTCCCAATACGACCAGCGCGTGTTTTATGTCACCCACGAGGTCACCTCCTGGATCCGGGAGGGCCAAAACGCGGTCGGCGTGGTGCTGGGCGGAGGACGGTTCTGCTCCGACCGCAGCCGGGTTTACGCCGGCACGGTGAACTTCGGCTGGCCGAAATTGCTGCTGCAACTGCGGATCGAACATACGGACGGAACCCTCAGCGAAGTGGTGACAGATGAGACGTGGAAGCTGACAACCAACGGGCCCATTCTGGCCAACGGAGAATTTGACGGCGAAGAATATGATGCGCGAAAAGAAATGCCGGGCTGGGACAGACCGGGCTATTCCGGGACGGGCTGGGAATCCGCGCGGCTGGTGTCCCCGCCGCCGGGCGTTCTGGCGCCGCAGATGCAGCCGCCGATTCGGGTTACGGGGACTCTGAAGCCCGTGAAAATGAGCGAGCCGCGGCCTGGAACCTGGATTTTTGACCTGGGCCAGAACATGGTGGGCTGGTGCCGGTTGCGGGTGCGGGGCCCCGCCGGGACGCAAGTGCGCCTCCGGCATGCCGAGACGCTGGCCGAGGACGGAACGCTTTACATGGCCAACCTGCGCGGCGCGCGCGCGACCGACCTCTACACGCTAAAAGGGACCGGCCTGGAGATTTACGAACCACGCTTCACCTACCACGGTTTCCGCTTCGTCGAAGTCACCGGGTTCCCTGGCAAGCCAACGCTCAGCGCGCTGGAGGGTCGGGTGGTGAACGACGATTTGCCGCAAGCCGGGGAATTCACCTGCTCGAACCCACTGTTGAACCGTATTTACCGGAACGCGACCTGGGGCATTCGGGGGAATTACCGGAGCATCCCCACCGACTGTCCGCAGCGGGACGAACGGCAGGGGTGGCTGGGCGACCGCTCGGAGGAATGCCGGGGCGAGTCTTATGTGTTCGACATTTCCAGCCTGTACCCGAAGTGGCTCCAGGACATCAGCGACTCTCAACGCCCGAGCGGCAGCGTGCCGGACGTGGTGCCGGCTTATTGGCCGATTTACTCCGACAACGTCACCTGGCCCAGCACGCTGATCATCGCGCCGGGGGTGCTGCACCGCCAATACGCGGACCTGGACTCGATCGCCGCCCGGTTCGAGAGCGCCGTGCTGTGGGTCAATTACATGCGGCAGTTCTTCACGAACGGCATCATAGCCAGGGACAGCTACGGCGATTGGTGCGTGCCGCCGGAAGACCTGCGGCTCATCCACTCGAAGGACCCGGCGCGTCAGACCGACAAGGCGCTGCTGGCCACCGCCTATTTTTACCATGACCTCACGCTCATGGCGCGATATGCCCGGCTGCTCGGCCGGCCAGCCGATGCCGCCCGGTTCGCCGATGGGGCGCGCGAGGTCAAAGAGGCCTTCCACCGGCGATTTTTCGATCCGGCCAAAGGTTACTACGATAACGGCTCGCAGACGGCGTGCATCCTGCCGCTGGCGTTTGGGCTGGCGCCGGAGGAACACCGGGCGGCGGTGTTTGGGCGGCTGGTGGACAAGATTGAGAATGAAAGCCGGGGCCATGTTGGCACGGGGCTGATAGGGGGACAGCATCTCATGCGAGTGCTGTCCGACCACGGCCGGGCGGACCTGGCCTACCGGATTGCGACGCAAGAAGATTATCCCGGGTGGGGCTACATGGTTAACCAGGGCGCCACCACCATCTGGGAGTTATGGAACGGGAACACGGCGGATCCCACCATGAACTCGGGGAATCACGTGATGTTGCTTGGGGATTTGGTGATTTGGTTTTATGAATACCTTGCCGGGATCGCCGCCGATCCGGACCAGCCCGGCTTCAAACACGTCATTATGAAGCCTTGCCCGGTCGGAGACCTCTCCCATGTCCAGGCTTCGCATCGCTCTCCTTATGGGATCGTTCGGAGCGAGTGGCGCAGGCGCGGAAAAGCATTCGACTGGCGCATTGAGGTGCCGCCCAACGCCACGGCGACCGTTTACGTGCCCGCCAACTCACCCGAGGCCGTGGGCGGCGACGGCAAACGCGCTCGCCAAGGCGGGGTGGTTGAATTCCGCCACATGGAACAGGGCCGCGCGGTTTTCCGGGTCGGCAGCGGCACCTTCCGTTTCACCAGCAATTGAGGAGGGATTACCACAACTCCCGCGGCGTTCTATTTTTGCAGGGTTTCGAGTCGAATAAACATGGCTCCTGTGGCTCGGCATGACTAAGTTGCATCGGCATGAGTGGAATCCGTCCACCCGCACGCCGGTTGAGAGCGCCGGCGGGTGGCGCAACGCGCGCATCACCATGAGGAAAGCTGCAGATTGTGTTTGCTGGCTCGCGATGGGCATGATGACAGCCGCGGCGGCCACCCAGGCCGCCGCGCCCGACCCGACACCCGACACGGAAGCCGCCTACCGCAAAACCATTGAGGAGCGGGCCGGAAGAATTGTGGCGACATTGGACCTGCCGAACCCTGGGACCGCCGCCCGGGTGCGCGAAACCATTGCCCGGCAGTATTTCAGTCTGCGGGAACTCCATGGAATGCGGGACGCCCAAGCCCGCGCGGCGGCCCAGGCGGCTGGCGCCGATAAAGCCGCCGCCAAACTCGCTGTCCAAAAAGCTAAAGAGCAAATCCGGCCCCGCCTCGACGCGTTGCACGCAAGATTCCTGTCGGAACTCTCAAAGGATTTGACCCCCGCGCAGGTGGACCAGGTGAAGGATGGCATGACCTACGGCGTGATGCCGCTCACTTACGGCGTTTACCTTAAAATGTATCCCGCGCTCACTGAAAGCGAGAAAAGGCAAATCCGGGATTGGCTGCTCGAAGCTCGGGAAATCGCGATGGACGAGGGCACCTCGGAGGAAAAACACGCCGTGTTCAACCGGTACAAGGGCAAAATCAACAACTTCCTTTCCCGGGCGGGTTATGACGCCCGGAAAGGCGCGGAAAACCTCAAGAAGCAAGCTCAGACGCAATGAGTTCGATTCACAATTTCGGGTTGGGGCGCCGTTTCCAGTTTGGGCGCGCTCGCTCAGGCCACGTCGGCGCCGTTCTCGCAATCCTCTGGCTTGGGCTCGGGATGGCCCCATCCCTACGGGCCCAATACCCCAACGTCGCTCCTGCCATCGCCCGGGAAGCGGCGGAGCGACAGGCGGCGGCAGACCGTCGGTCGGACGAGGCGTTCGCCAAAGCCCTGCCGGTCATCCGGGAGTGGGCGGCCAAAGGCAAGCCCTATCTGCCAGGGGCCGCCAAACCGGAAGATTTGCCGCAGGCGAAGATACCGGCGTTTCCCGGGGCCTGGGGCGGCGGGATGTACTCCTTTGGGGGCCGGGGCGGAAGGGTTATCGTGGTGACCAATTTGAATGACAGCGGCCCGGGCAGCTTTCGCGAGGCTTGCGAAGCCGGCGGGCCGCGGGTGGTTGTCTTTAACGTGGCGGGCATCATCAAACTAAAGGACCGTATTCGCATTCGGGCTCCGTACATCACCATCTGCGGCAATTCGGCGCCGGGGGACGGCGTTTGCATCGCCGGCAACACCGTGGAACTCGAAACGCACGATGTGATCATCCGGCACATGCGCTTTCGCCGCGGCGAAACGTGGGTGGGGGACCGGAACGATTCCCTTGGCGGCAACCCGATTGGCAACATCATGATTGACCATGTCTCGGCCAGTTGGGGGCTGGATGAGAACATGTCCATGTATCGGCACATGTACGACCATGACAACGACCCGTCCACCCCGGCCCTCAAGCTTCCAACGGTCAACATCACGATTCAGAACTCGATTTTCAGCGAGGGCCTGAACACCTATCACCACGCCTTTGGCAGCACCATCGGCGGGTTGAACAGCACCTTCCACCACAACCTCTGGGCCTGCAACACCGGCCGCAATCCCAGCGTCGGGATGTATGGCGATTTCACCCTGGTGAACAACGTCCTGTTCAACTGGGTCCACCGCACCGTGGATGGCGGAGACCACCGCAGCCACTTCAACATCCTCAACAACTACCTGAAGCCCGGGCCCGCCACGCCGAAAGGCGCCCCGGTTTCCTGGCGGCTGTTGAAGCCGGAGTCGGAGCGCAGCAAGACGGTCGTGGGCAATTTCGGCAAAGCCTGCGTGGCGGGGAATGTCGTGGAAGGCAACGAGCGGGTTACCCGCGACAACTGGGATGGCGGCGTGCAACCGGATGCGCGCGGGCCGCTGTCAGAGGTCCTCGCCAGGATTCGAGTCACCTCGCCCTTCCCCCACGCGCCGCTTGAAATTCAATCGGCTCAGGCCGCCTTTGAAACCGTGCTGAAGAACGCCGGCGCGACTCTGCCGCGGCGCGACGCCGTGGACCAGCGCATCATCGAAGCGGTCAAAACCGGCCGGGCCACCGCCACCCCAGGCCCCGATTTGGCATCCGAGCTCGGCAAGGTCGGCTATTCGGAACAGACAATCAACGAGCTGCTCCGCCTGGTGCCGCTGGGAATCATCACACACCCCACGCAGGTGGGCGGTTATCCCGAATACCGCGGCATGCCGTACAAAGACTCCGACAACGACGGCATGCCGGACGATTGGGAGGCGCGGCACGGGTTGAACCCCGCCGATCCGCGCGATGCCAGCGCCGACCCGGATGGCGACGGCTACACCCACATCGAGACGTTCCTTTATGAGAAGGGGTCAGTCCTATAATCTTTGCGCAGAGCGAGGGGTGGCGCCAGTCGGCCCGCTCCCGCCATCGGCTCACTTGCGGCCGGGTCTGACGACTTTGAGAACGAAATGATATGGGCTTAATCCCGACCAAGGGGATGTTGGCTGGGCGCTTAACGTGCCTGGTGGCCAGCCTTGTGACCTTCAGCGTGGCGCACGGAGCGGATCTGAAGCTGTGGTATCGCCAGCCGGCGCGGACCTGGACGGAGGCGCTGCCGGTTGGCAACGGTCATTTGGGCGCGATGGTCTTTGGCGGGACAGCAACGGAACGAATTCAGTTCAATGAGGACACGCTTTGGAAAGGGAAGCCGCATGATTACGTCCGCGCCGGCGCCGGCGAGCACCTCGCCGAGATTCGGCGCCTGGTGTTTACCGGGCAGGCCGACGCCGCCGGCAAACTGGCGCGAGAAAAGGCCATCAGCGATCCCGTGCGGCAAATGCCTTACCAGCCCTTTGGTGATTTGCGCTTGGAATTTCCCGGGCACGAAAACGTCGCAGAATACCGGCGCGACTTGGACCTTGAGACGGCGATTGCCCGCACGTCTTATCAAGTGGAAGGGGTGGAATATCAACGGGAGGTCTTCGCCAGTTACCCGGATCGCGTGCTGGTCGTCCGGTTGACGGCCTCCCAGCCGGGCCGGATTCAATTTTCCCTGCGCCTGGACAGCCCGCACACCAACACCCAGACCCGGGCGCTGGGCCCTGATACGCTCGCCCTGGCTGGTCAACTGGGAACCGACGGACTCAAGTTCGAGGCGCGGGTGCGTGTCCTGACGACTGGCGGAGCATGCGTCAGCCGAAAGGGTCGTCTCGAAGTGGAAAAGGCGGACGCGGTTACGGTGGTGCTGGTGGCCCGGACGAGCTTCCGCAACTTCGAGGATATCCGCGGCGACCCGGCGGCGCGCTGCGCGTCAGACCTGAAGCGCCTGGCCCGAAAAGATTATGCCGGACTGCGGGCGGCGCACCTGGCCGATCACCAACGCCTGATGCGCCGCGTCCAATTGGAACTGGGCGGCCCGTCGGCCGGAATGCCGGTGGATGAACGGCTGGCCCGCGTCAAGCAAGATGGGCTGGCCTCGGACCCCCACCTGGCCGCGCTGCATTTTCAGTATGGCCGGTATTTACTGATTGCGAGCAGTCGGCCGGGGAGCCAGCCGGCCAACCTCCAGGGGGTATGGAACGAGGAACTCAACCCGCCGTGGGAAAGCAAATACACGCTGAACATCAATTGCGAGATGAACTACTGGCCGGCGGAGGTCTGCAACCTGAGCGAATGCCACGAGCCGTTATTTGACCTTATTGACGATCTCACGATCAGCGGCGCGCGGGCGGCCAAGAAGCAATATGGCGCGCGCGGCTGGGTGGTTCACCACAACACCGACCTGTGGCGCGGGGCCGCGCCGATCAACAACATTGACGGTTTCTGGCCCACCGGCGGCGCCTGGCTGTGTCATCACCTTTGGGAGCATTACCTGTTCACCGGGGACCGCGATTTCCTGCGCAAACGGGCGTATCCGGCCATGAAATCCGCTGCGCTGTTCTTCGTGGATTTCCTGGTGCCTGACCTGGCGACGGGTTACCTGGTCACCTGTCCGTCCCACTCGCCCGAGCAGGCTCCTCCCGGCCGGCCGCTGTTCGCGCCCGGCCCAACGATGGACAATCAACTGATTCGGGCGCTGCTGACTTACACCATCGAGGCGGCTGGCATCCTGGGCGTGGATGACAGGTTTGCGCGGCAACTGGCCGGGATCAGGGGCAAACTGCCGCCAAACAAGATCGGCCGGCACGGCCAGTTGCAGGAGTGGCTCGAGGACTGGGACGCCCCCAACAACAACCATCGCCACCTGTCGCCGTTGTTTGCGCTTTACCCGGGATGGGAGATCAACCCCGCCAACGCGCCCATCTACGATGCCGCCCGTCGGTTGCTGGAGTGGCGCGGCGACGGCACCACGGGCTGGAGCTTCGCCTGGCGCATGGCGCTCCGGGCGCGAACCGGTGATGGAGAACAGGCCTTCAAGCAGTTTCAGGGGCTGCTGCAGCGGCGCACCTTGCCGAACCTCTTCGACCTCTGCGGCCCGTTCCAGATTGACGGCAATTTTGGCGCCTGCGCCGCCGTCGCGGAAATGTTGCTGCAAAGCCACCTGACCGCCCAGAGCGATTCCGAGGTTCCGGCTCGCATCGTGGATTTGTTGCCTGCGCTGCCCGGCGCCTGGAAAGACGGCGCGATTTCCGGCCTGCGCGCCCGGGACGGTTTCCAGGTGGATTTGGAATGGAAGGACGGCCGGCTCTTGAAGGCCCTGGTGCGTTCCGACCTGGGCCGCCCGCTGAGAATCCGATACGCCGGCCACGAACTGGCGCTGACACTGAAGCGAGGGGAAACGCTGGTGCTTGGCCCTGAACTCAAGCCCCAATTCCAATCGAAACCATGAATCCATTCTCCGCCCTCCCCCAACCCGCGCCGCGTCGCGCTTTTCTCCGAACCGCGGTGGTCGGCTCGCTGGTGTTGACGAGCGGGCCGTGGGCCTGGGCCCGGAGGGCCGGGGCCGAAGCGGCCGCTCCGCGCCCCACCCGGCGTTACAAGATTGGCGTCAGCGACATCATGATGCTGAAGCGGCAGAAGCTGGGGGCCTTGCCGCTGGCGAAAGAGGTCGGGGCGGATGGTGTGGAAGTGGACATGGGCGGGCTGGGAGACCGCGAAACGTTCGACAATCAACTGGCCAAGCCTGAAGTGCGGGAGCAATTTCTCGGCCAGGCTCGCGAACTGAACCTCGAGATTTGCTCGCTGGCCATGACCGGTTTCTTCGCTCAATCGTTCGCCGAGCGGCCCACCGTGCCGCGCATGATCCAGGATTGCGTGGACACGCTGAAAGCCCTGGGGGTCAAGGTGGGGTTCCTGCCGCTGGGCGTCCGCTCCGACCTGCGGCTGCATCCCGAGCTGCGAAAGCCGGTCCTGGAGCGGCTGAAACTGGCCGGCCGGATTGCGTCCGAGGCCGGCGTGGTCATTGGCGTGGAGACCTCGCTTCCGGCAGCGGAGGAGGCGCAATTGCTGGACGAGGTGGGCTCTCCCGGCGTCAAGAGCTATTTCAACTTCGCCAATGCCGTCAAATACGGCCGGGATCTCCCGGCCGAACTTCGCACCCTGGGCCGGGACCGCATCTGCCAGATTCATGGCACCAACGAGGACGGCGTCTGGCTGGAGAAAGACCCCAAGATCAACCTGCCGGAGGTGCGGAAAACGCTCGATGCCATGGGCTGGTCCGGCTGGCTGGTTGCGGAACGATCGCGGGATGCCGCCGACTCGCGGAACGTCCGCGGCAACTTTGGCGCCAACACCGCCTACCTCAAGAAAATCTTCCAGGAGAGCTGAAACATGAAACAAACTTTTGCCCTTGCTCCCAAAGCGCCGGCGTGCCGGCGGCTGGCGCATGATTGGCCGCGCTGGGTTGGGCTTCTGTTGCTCGGCATTCAAACCGGTGGCGCTGCCGAGCTGGTCGTGAAAGCGGCGAATCCCCTGCCGATTTCCCGGCCGCGGCAAACGCTGGAATTGACGGCCGCGCAGCTTGCCGGGCTGGGGGCCGCCGACCTGCGCACGGTCCACGTCAGGGACGTTCAAGGTGGGGAAGTCCCCTGCCAGGCGGTTGACACGGACGGAGACGCTTATCGGAAACCCGATGTGGTGATTTTCCAGGCGGATTTTGGGGCCAATGAAACCAGGAGTTTCACGGTGGTGACGGGAGCGAAGCAGGTTTACAACAAAGACCAGTTCCAGGCCTACGGCCGATTCGTCCGGGAGCGCTTTGACGATTTTGCCTGGGAGAACGATCGAATCGCGCATCGGATGTACGGCAAGGCGCTCGAGACGTGGGCTGGCGAACCTTTGACCAGCAGCACGGTGGACATCTGGTCCAAGCGGACCGCGCGCCTGGTCATCAATGATTGGTATCTGACCGATACTCACCTACTGGGCCGGGTTTTGCTGGGACAAGGCGGGGCAGATCACCACGAGCGACGCCTGGAAAACTTACCTCGCGAATTTCGTGCGAGGTCTGGCCTGCCCCGTCGAAGTATCAGTCACAACGCGATAGCCGGCCCGCAGGCCGTGCTTATGGATTATCTGAACGCCAGCAGAGAAATGATCGAGCTTGCGGAAACTCAACATCGTTAAGCTGGCGCACCCACAAACCTTGAGAGAAAATGGCTTTATGAGAAAACGACCACTCCTCCGGACCCCGGCCATCCTGGCGCTCATCGGGCTTGGCGCCCTGAGCGGTTGCAGGACCGGCAGCCAACCGCCGGCGACAAAACAGACACAGTTTGACGGCGCCACACCCCTTCAATGGTCCGTGCGCATGGCTGACTCCGAAACGTTTCGGCGGGGGGACCGGCTCGCCTGGCGGCCCGACCGGAAGGCCAAGTGGGATTATACGGCCGGTCTTTTCACGCTGTCGCTCCTGCGGCTCAACGAGAAGGTTGCCACACCGGATTATGTGACGTTTTCCCAGGACGCAATCGGCTCGTTTATTGCGGCCGACGGGACGATTCAGGGTTACAAGCTCGAGGAGTATAACATAGACAACGTGGCGCCGGGGCGGACGGTGCTGGCGCTCTACCAACTGACCCAAGAGGACCGTTACCGCAAATGCGCCGACTTGCTGCGGCAACAGCTCCGGGTGCAGCCCCGGACCAGTGACGGCGGCTTCTGGCACAAGCAGCGGTATCCGTGGCAGATGTGGCTGGACGGGCTTTTCATGGGCGCGCCGTTCTATGCCGAATACACGAAACTCTTTCGGGGGCCGCCGGAGGATTACAACGATGTCGTGCGCCAATTCCGGCTCATTGACCGCCATCTTTACGATCCCAAGAGCGGTTTGTTCTATCACGGGTGGGACGAGAAACGCGCGCAGGATTGGGCCAATCCCGTGACCGGAACGTCGTCGAATTTCTGGGGGCGCGGGTTGGGCTGGTTTGCCATGGCGCAGGTGGATGTGCTGGACTATTTGCCGGCCCAACACCCGGGCCGCGCGGAGATCCTCCAGTTGATTCAAAAGACCGCCAGCGGCATCCGAAGGCATCAGGACGCGGCCAGCGGTTTGTGGTGGCAGGTGCTGGACCAGGGGGGGCGCCCGGGCAACTACCTCGAGGCCACTGCCAGCGCCATGTTCGTCTATTCCCTGGCCAAGGCGGTGAACCGGGGTTACCTCTCACGGGACCATGTCCCGGTCATCCTGCGGGGGTATTCGGGTCTTATCGAACGCTTGATCAAGAAGGAGGCCAACGGGCGAATCTCGTTGACGCAATGCTGTTCGGTCGCCGGCCTGGGCTACGGCCGCGACGGTTCTTACGAGTATTACCTGCGCGAGCCGGTGGTCGAGAATGACCTCAAGGGGGTCGGGCCGTTCATCCTCGCCGGCATTGAGGTGCAAACGCTGCTCGGCCTGCCGATGGCCGCTGTCCACGACGTTGAAAAGGAAGTTCCCGTCGCCGGCTCGACGAGTGAAGGCTGGGCGCAACTGCCGCAGATTCTGGCTCGAATCCAGCCGCCGGCCATCCCGGGGCGCGAGTTCTCGATCGCGGCTTTCGGCGCGGCCGCCGATGGGAAGACCGATTGTACGCGGGCGATTGCGAGGGCCATTGAGGCGGCGGCGAAAGCCGGCGGCGGGCGGGTGGTCGTGCCGCCTGGTGAATATCTGACCGGCCCGATTCATCTGCGCAGCCGGGTGGACCTGCATCTGGAGGGAGGCGCGACGCTGAAATTCACGACCGACCCCGAGGCCTATCTGCCCGCGGTCCGCACCCGGTTTGAAGGGATGGATTGCTGGAACTATTCACCGCTGATCTATGCCTTCGAGCAGCACGACATTGCGATCACTGGCGAGGGTGTGCTGGATGGTCAGGCAAGCGATGAGAACTGGTGGCGCTGGAAAGGCCGCACCGGCGCAACCCACAACCAAAGTGCGGCTCGGGCCCGCCTCGCCCGGCTGGTGGCCAACAACGCCCCGATGGACCAGCGGGTTTTTGGCCGGGGAGACTATTTCCGCCCGTCATTCATCGAGCCGTACCGGTGCCGCAACGTGTTGATTGAAGGCGTGCGCATTCGCCGCTCGCCCATGTGGGAGGTGCATCCGCTGTTTTGCACCAACGTCATCGTCCGCGGTCTGGACATCCAGAGCCATGGCCCCAACAACGACGGCTGTGATCCCGAATGCTGCCGGGATGTGCTGATCGAAAACACCGTTTTCGACACCGGCGACGACTGCATCGCCATCAAGTCCGGTCGGAACAATGACGGCCGCCGGCTGGGCCTTCCCACTGAAAACGTGATCGTGCGCGGATGCACCATGAAGGACGGACACGGCGGGGTCACCATCGGCAGCGAGATTTCCGGCGGATGCAGGAATGTGTTTGTCGAGAATTGTTCCATGGACAGCACGAATCTCGATCGGGTGATCCGGTTTAAATCCAACGCGGTTCGCGGCGGGGTGGTCGAGAACATCTTTGTCCGGGATGTCAAGGTTGGCACGGTTCGGGACGCCGCCCTCCAGATAGACTTTCTGTATGAGGAAGGCACCAACGGGGTTCATCAGCCCGTGGTTCGCAATGTGGTGATCGAACGCCTGGAGGTGCAGCGGGCCCAACGCGTGCTCGACATCCGCGGCTACCGCGGCGCGGAAATCCGCGGTGTCCGGATTCACGACTCGGTCTTTCGGGGGATCAGGCGGGACGACTCGGTGAAGGAAGCGGATGTCAAACTGGTGAATTGCCAAGTGATCCGCGAGTGACCTCGGCGGCGACCCCTCGTCCCTGGGCGTCCAGGCCCGGCTTGAGATTTTCGGGCGGTGCGCTATCCTTGTCCCATGCCGATTTACGAGTTTCATTGTGAGCAATGCGAAAGGGACAGCGAGCTGCTGGTGCGCAGCAGCCAGTGGGAGGGCACCCAATGCCCCCATTGCGGCTCGACCCGCCTGACAAAAAAGCTGTCGGTGTTCGCCTCCACCACGGCGAACTCGGGCGGCGGCGACGCCCCGGCGTGCGGCATGGGCAATGGCGGCGGATGCGGTTGCTGCTGTGGTGGCGGGTCGCATCGTCATTAGAGCATATTAAATAAAACTGTAGCCGATGCTCGCAGAAGGTATTATGGTATGGTGCATGGCCACCTTATCGCTGGACCTGCGGCAACGGATATTAGATTCCTACGACCAGGAGGAAGGCACCCGTGAAGAGATTGCCGAGCGCTACCGGGTTTCTCTGGGTATGGTCAAGAAGTTGCTCCAGCAACGGCGGCACACCGGGGAAATTGCGCCGCGTCACCATTATTCCGGGCGCAAACCGGTGATCCTGGAGGCTCATCGTCAGAAACTGCGGTGCCTGCTGGATAAAAAGCCCGATATGACCTTGAAAGAACTGCGCCAGGCAGTGGCCTTGGATTGTTCCTTGCCCGCCATTCACTACGCCTTGGCCGGGATGGGCCTGACATATAAAAAAAGACACTCCGGGCCAGCGAGCAGGATCGTGCGGACATTGCCAAGGCGCGGCGGGCCTGGCGCAAGGAACAACCCAGCTTCGACCCCGCCAAGTTAATCTTTTTAGATGAATCGGGTGCCAAGACCAACCTGACCCGCTTGCGGGGCCGTGCCCAGCGGGGAAAACGAGTGCATGCCGCCAATCCCCAAGGGCACTGGGAGACGACTACCATGATCAGCTCCATACGCGTGGATGGGACCACGGCTTGCATGACCATTGACGGGCCGACCGACAGGGAAGTCTTCCGGGCTTACGTTCAAGATGTGTTGGCTCCCACCTTGCGCCGCGGTGATGTAGTGGTCCTGGACAACCTCTCGCCGCATAAAAGCGATGGCACTCTGGAACTCATCAGAGCGCGGGGAGCCCAAGTTGAGTTCTTGCCGGCCTACTCCCCAGACCTCAATCCCATCGAGATGATGTGGAGCAAAGTCAAAACATCCCTGCGCCGCGCGGAGGCACGCACACCATCGGCCTTAAACCAGGCAGTGGCAACAGCCTTGGCCAGCGTCACAGCGCAGGATGCCAGAAACTGGCTTGCCCATTGCGGCTACAGTTTTATTTAATTTGCTCTAGCCGAACCTTCGCACGTTTTGCCAGTTGTCAGATTTTTTCACGCACAAGTCATTCAGTGACAAGAGGTGCTTTAGGTCAAATGCCTGTGGGCCGACCTACCCCTTGCGGGACGCACCCCCGCCCGCAAACCCGGATGGTGGCTTGGTGGGTGTTACTTCTGGGAATTGGCTGCCTCAAAATCAGCGCCAATAGGCATGTGCAGTTTGGAATAAGACACCAGGTTTGAGGTCACGCCTGAAACTTCGATTCGCACATGGGGAAGTCTGGCGATGCCTTCATCCCTTTCGGTTTCCTTCACGTCTTTGCGATACCAGACTGCTTCGTAGAACGGGAGCGGCACGTAATCCGGGTCGCCTTTCATCGCCCAACTCAACTGGCGAAATTCGACGGGATGGAAGTTTTCCTCTTTGTGCCCTTGAAGCCGAAAATACTTCTTGGCAAGTGCGAGCGCGGTCTGGTCGTTCAATTTGTTTCTGAGATTGATCGCCCGCACAGCTTGGATTTTCTCCTTCGGTGCGGCACTGAGGTCATAGTATGTTCGCACAGAGGCATCCCAAAACGACCGCACCTCCATCGTACCATTATCATCTCGGAAGTCGAAAGCGTACTGTTTTTCGATCCGCATGCTGGACATCACGAACGGGGCAGACCGGTTCGTCAGGAATTCCACTTTGTAGCGGAGAATTTTATCCGCCCCAAAATTCGTGCCATACGGCAATCCGTTCCTCTTGATGAATTCACGCGCGAAAGGAATCATCCTGCTTTCGAGATAGTTAACTTCCCTCTCCCCGCCGGCAAGGCTGAGAACCGCACCAAACGACAGGGAGAGGAATAGAAGGCGCTTCATCAGTCCCTCCACCGTAGCGTTTGAGCACCATAAACCAACAACGGAGCGCGGTTGCGAATATCCGGGTAGGCATCGTAAGCAGCATCAAGGGCCTGACCCAGTGTGCGGTCATAGTCGGGATCGTTTAACCATTCCTGCCAGAACCTGAACGTCCAGTTCAGGAAGTCGGTGTTGGCAATGCTGTTCTGCGTTGTGCTGCCCCAGCCCATATACGCCCGCGGCTTCCGGTTGCCGTAAGTCGCGTAGCTGGTCGCTCTGATCGCTCTCGGAATTCCAAACGCTTCCGGGAGTTCACCCGTCGCCGACAGGCAGCCGTCTATAAATACGAACGAAAAGGGCTTCCGAAACTGATAGACGGCTTGGTTCGTGGCACTCCTTGGCAGGTAGAGATTGCCGAGCGTCGATTGCAATCGGCGGGCAATAACGCCGTCGTTCGGAGTCAACTCGCTAAATCCGAACCCGTTGCCGTTCGCATGGCCGTGATAATAGAAGGCGCGGATATCCGACAGCGCGAGGTCGTTCGTAATCACACCGTACCCGCCATGATCGGGGACAACGAACACGGTGTTGTTGTGAACCGCGCGCGAATTCCCAAGCTCATCCGCCGCCGCTGTGAGCAGCAGCACCACCTGGCTCAAGCGAGTGCCTAAAGTGGCATTAAACGTAGCCCCCACCAACGCAGAACGATACCGTTGCCGGGCAACCAGCGTTTTGCCGCTGGACCATGCGCGCTCCCTCCAAACGACGGTTCTGGTCGAGCCGCTCCCGCTCGACTCCGGGCCGCTCGGCCCATCCAACTGATTGTCCTGACCCGATGCCGCAGTTTGACGGAGCAGGATTTCCGAGAGCGGGAGTTTCCGCATCACCGTTTCTTTCTCCGGCTTGGGCGGCGCAGGGGGAATCGGTGGACACTCCGCTTTCTCCTTTTCCGTCAGCTTGAAATACCACTCGAAGGCTTCGTAATAGCCGGCGGACGGGTCGGGCACTTTTTCCTCAATCTGGTAGTCCATCATCCCGTATCGGTTGACTCCAGACTTCATCAAGCCTGACAGACCGCTGGCCTGCAAAGACGAACTGGACTGCATCGAGAAGGACGAAGCATTGACAATGACGGTGATCTTGTAGGCCGCGTCCGGTTCGACAGGGTTGTTATTCGCATCCGTTCCGTCCCAGCTTGTCTCAATGATTCCGTCCGCAGTAGAACCCGAGAACATTTTTACGCCCGATCCAGTTGAATCCTCCACAACTACTGTCCACTCAGCGGGGAAAATGTCGGACTCCACGTTGATGGGGACGAAGCTCTCGAAAAGCGTTTCCGCCTCGGGCCAACGAACTGGGTTTTGGAAGTCCAGCGTGATCGGGGTTGAGTAAGTCTCGTTCGCGACGACCAGGTTGTTCTCTACGCCTCCAAGGTACGGGATTCCTGCGTTGTCTTGCGCCCGCGCCACGAGCGTGTGCGTTCCGTTGGCAAAATGCGTCGTGTCCACGATGAAGTTCAAGTCGCCCTCGGTGAGCGTTCCAACGGGTACATCATCCAGAAACAGATCCACCGCGCTCAACCGGCTGTCGTCTTGCGCGCCCACCACCACTGTAATTACGTCGCTGACGGTCGAGCCGTTCCCCGGCGAACAGATGCGGGCAGTGGGCAGCCCGTAGAACTCATTCACGACGCCCACTTTGAAGAACCCACTCGCCGTGACGTTGGACACCGTAACCGCTGTGGTTGTGTTCGTCGCGACCAACGCACCACCTACAGGCGTCCACAGCGAGAAGACGTCGATATTTTCCGTGAACAGCAGTTGGTAGTTGGTTTCCACCTGGCTAGTCCACTGAACCGAGACCCTATTTCCAGTGTTTGAGTTTATTTGCAGGAGCGGTGGCGTCTGAGCGAGAGCCGTCTGAATGACTCCGGACAGAATCACCGCCGTGACCGCCACCAGTTCGAATACTTGTCTGGATCTTTTCACGACCGCCCTTCCCGGCTGCCTTGGCTGGTTTCCCCGGAAGAGAAGGGTCGCAGAGCCGCGCACTTTCTCTCGCGGCACAGCCACGCGCCCTACCAGAAAAACACACGGGCCACGCCGATTGCTCGGCGCGACTGGCTTTGTCCGGTATCTGTCCCGATGTGGCTGTTTCCGAGAGAAACCGATAGGCAGAGCTACCGTAATTTGTTGGTTGTTCGTTTGCATACTCTGCCTCGACTACAGCCTGATTTTTAGCAGCGAATCGAGAAGATAGCAACCTGGAGATTTGCGGGCGAGTTGCCTCAAATACAAAGTGCGCTATCGTTGTCCCATGCCGATTTACGAGTTTCATTGCGAGCAATGCGAAAGAGACAGCGAATTGCTGGTGCGCAGCAGCAATTGGGAAGGCACCCAATGCCCCCATTGCGGCTCGACCCGCCTGTCAAAAAAGCTGTCGGTGTTCGCCTCCACAACGGCGAACTCGGGCGGCGGCGACGCCCCGGCCTGCGCCATGGGCAATGGCGGCGGTTGCGGCTGCTGCTGCGGGGGCGGGTCTCATCGCCATTAACCGTTTTCCCAATAGCCCGCCCGGCCGCGGTCTTGCAGCGGCGTGTTGGGCGGAAAGTGGGTTCCTGTGTCCCAAGACCCGCTCACAGGACCTTCACGCCGCCGGAACATCACCCGCGGGTTGCACGACGGTCGAGGGCTGGATTTGAGTCAGGTTGGGCACCGCCCAATCCGGCTGGTGCTGTCGCAACTCTTCCAGGGTGGCGCCGCCGGTGGCCACGGCCAGGACCCGGGCGTTGATCGCCCGCGCGCAGCGAATATCCAGTGCGGTATCTCCCACGACGAGCACTTGCTCAGGCCGCAACGGTTCGCCTAACAGCCGGCTGCCGCGCTCCCGCGCAATTGCCGCAATCTCGCCGCGGTCCTCGGCGTCGTCGGCGAACGCCCCCGTGGTGAACCAGTCCCAGAGGCCCACCCGCCGCAGCTTGATCTCCGCCCCGAGCCGGATGTTGCCCGTAAGCAGACCAAGCAAGGGCGGCCGCCGCAGTTCCTGAAGCCCTCGAATGAACTCTAGCACCCCGGCGCAAATTTCGATCCGCGCATCCTCCAACAGGTGATCCAGCCAAAACACGTAGCTGTCGAAAAAACGCCCAAAGTTCTCCGGCGTCGCCGGAATGTTGTGAAACCCGAAGAACTCGCGCACCAGGCTGCGGTCGGTCCGGCCCGCGAATTTCAGCTTCTCGAAGCCGTCCAGTTGCCCGAATTCAGTGGCAAACACCTTGCCGAAAGCCCGCACGCCGGCGCCGCCGGTCCGGATCAGCGTCCCGTCAACATCAAACAACACCAGGCGCACGCCGGTCTCGGGCGTGGGCTGGTTCGGCGGCAAACCAACAGTCATGCGAATGGGTTCAACACGGCCGGCGCCACGGCCGGCTTGATCAGTTCCACGAGCCCGCGCCAATCCCCGCAGCCCTCGGCCGAGCCCGCGCGGTTGCTCTCGACAACTTCAGCCTGCCATGTCCGCCCCACCCCTTCAAGGGCACGTTGTCGCGGCGTCGGGTCGGGCGAAGGGCCAGCGGCGGGTGTGTCGGCTCCAAACGAGGAACAGCACCACGCCCAAAGCCAGGGCGATAAAGGACCCCACCTTGAGCCGGGTGTCCGTGGTCCAAAACAGGAAAATCCAGCCCGCCAGCGCCAGCAAGGCCGGCAGCGGATATAGCCACATCTTGAAAGGCAGCACCCGGTCGGGCTGCAGCCGCCGCAACAGGATGACCGCGCCGGCCTGCCCGACAAATTGAACGAGGATGCGCATGGTGATCAGGGCATCAATCAGGGTGGTGAGACTGACGAAGCTGAAAACCAGGGAGAGGACAACGATAAACACCAGCGAGACGTGCGGAAAATTCTTGGTGGGATGGAGCCGGGCGAAAACGGAGAAGAAATAGCCGTCGCGGGCGGCGGCGTAAGGGACGCGCGAGTAGCCCAGCGTCAGAGCGAAAATGGAAGCGAACGCCGTCCAGAGGATCATCAGCGTGAAGACGGTGGCGGCGCCTTTGCCCCAAATTGTTTCCATAAAGATGGAGGCGATGGGGGCCGGACCGGTCGCCGGCACCGGTGCGAAGGTGCGCCAGGGCACCACGCCGATGAGGGCCAGGTTCATGGCCAGGTAGATGGCGGCCACCGCCACCAGGCTGAGGAGGATGGAACGGGGGATGACCCGGCCGGGGTCGCGAACCTCCTCGCCAATGTAGCAAATGTCGTAGTAACCGAGGTAATCATAGACACCGATGCGGGCGGCGGCCCCGAGACCCATCACGAAGCCCAGCGAAAAATCGAAAGCTCCCGGCGGGAAATCGAACGCGACTTTGGCGTCGAAATGGCCGGCGCCGCTGAAGATGACCGCGGCGACGGTCAGCATCGTGCCGACCCACAGGCTGACCGTGATCTTCCCGATCGAGCCGATCTGGCGGTACAGCAGAACCAGTAACAGCAGGCCGAGGCCGAGAATCGCCCAATGAAGCGTCGCGGGCGAGGCGTCGCTCCACAGGAAGCTCAGATACTGCTTCAGGCCGATGAACCCCGACCCGATCTCCATCGGGCCGCTGAGGATGAACTGCCAGATGAACAGGAACGCCATCAAGCGGCCCCAGGTGTGTGGTCCGAATCCCTCGCGCAGGTAGGCGTAGGTGCCGCCGGCCCGGGGCATGGCCGCGCCGAGCTCGGCCCAGATCAAGCCGTCCGGCAGCGTGATCAGCAGGGCGACCACCCAGCCGAGCATGCATTGGGGGCCGCCGCCGTTGATCGTGGACATCAGCGCCGGAATGGTGATGAACGGCCCGATCCCGATCATATTGGACATGTTCAGCGCCGTGGCCTGGAACAATCCGAAACGGCGGATCAGGTGGGGCTGAGTGGCCGGCGCGTCGTGGTTCACGCCGTGCTTTTTATCAGAGCAAGCGCCGAGAGCAAGGCCGCGCGGAGACAATCCCCAGGGCCCGGGTCTTTCAACCGGGCGAGCCGGAAGCCTGCTGCGTCCGGGTCTGGAGGGGATAAAGGCCGGGGCAGCAGCCAAAGGTTTCATGGAAGGCCTGGCTGAAGTGGCTCAAGCTCGAGTAACCGACCTCGAGCGCGGCTTCGGTGACATTGCACTGGCCGCTGCGGAGCAATTCGGCCGCGCGTTCCATGCGGAGGCGGCGCAAGTAAAGAGGGATGGTGGTGCCGGTCAATTTCGAAAAGGTGCGGCTGAGGTAGAATGGGCTGGAACCGACGCGTTTGCCCAGCTCCTCGAGCGACAGCGGTTCGGCCAGGTGCTGCTTCAGCAAGGCCACCACGCGGTCCACCCGTTCCTGCGCCAGGCGCTCCTGGCGATGGCAAAACAGCTCCTGGTCGGCCGGCGGCTGGTACAGGAACCAGGCGGCCAGCTCGAGGGCTTTGGCCTCGAACCAGGCCCGCTGGGCGGGCGCGTAAACCGGCGGATGCCGCAAACTCGCGATGACCTGATGATGACGCTCGGTGAGCAGGGAGACCGGCCCCACGCCCGACTGGGCGTCCCCCGTCACCGCGTTGCGGGTCACCTCGTGAAGCTGGCTGGCGTCCCTGCCCAGGCGTTCCTGCAGGAAGCGCGGGGCATACTCGATGGTCAGAAAGCGATGTCGCTGCCCGGGCTGCCGACCGGCTCGCAAGGGGAGGGTTCCCTGGTAATAAAAACCGCCGGTACCGGGTTCGAAATCCACCCGCGCTTCCGCCGACGCCACCCACCCCCGGCCCTCGAGGTTCAGGCAGATTTCGGTGCTGCCCGGATGAAAACTGCCTGACCAATCGAATTCGCGGTTCAGCGCGAATTCGTGCCACTCGAAACTCACGCCCTCCTCGCGGTAGCGCGCCCATAACTTGCGCCAGCCCGGGCCGATCTCGCGCCAGACTCCGGTTTCGGAAAAAGCCCCGGCGCCAGCCCGGCGCGAACGCGCCGGCCGCTCCCTGTGAATCCGTGTCGGGCGCCCGGTCATGTTTAGATGTCTGAAAACAACTGATAAGAAGGATACATAGCTGGCAGACCCGGCGCAAGGCGGGGCCGGCATTCACCGGGAGCGGACGGATGAAGGAGGGAGTCTGTATTGAACGTCAGCGGGCGCCGCGGCGCCGGGGCGCCCGGCCCGTGCCCGACTCGAGGCGGTCAGCGCAACTGGAACCTGAAGAATCGCGGCAGGTCGTCCGGGCTGATGACATTGGTGAACGCGAACTGGCCGCTGGGGGGAATCTGGTTGGTAGCCAGAGGGGTCCAACTGGCAGGCGGAAGAGCGAGGTTGGTCGAGGTCAGGACGATGCAGGTGGCGCCCGGCGTGGCGTTGGCAGCCGTGAGGACGACAAGATTCCCGATGCGGTTTACGCTGATGGTGGGGGGAAGGGGCGCCACGGCGCTGGGGGCGTAATAGATATGGGCAGGGGGCTGGGGCGCCATGCCGGCCCCGACATAGAAGCCGGGGTGAGGCGGCTGGTTGTAGGCGACGTTCTGCCAGGCGATGGCGAGCCGGTACTGCGGGTCATGCAAAAAGGTGTAGAAGCGGTTGGTGGAGGGGGTGTTGGCGAAAAAGATCAACAGCGCCGAGCCATCCTTGAGGCGGTAAATCAACTCCTCGCGCCAGTCGCCTAAAATATCGCCGCTTAAACAGGGATTGCCCTTGGTGCCGTTGTTGGCGCTGATGGCGTAAGGGCTGGGATAGTTATAAAGGCTCAAAAGGCGGTTTTCGCCATTGCCATTCCACTTGTTGATGATGGGGTTCACGCCGTTGCCGTCCGCAACATCCACGGTTTCCCGCTGCACATCCGGGTCCCACCAGGCCAGGAAGTTGCATTTGGGAACGGCGCCGGAGATGAGCTGGCCGGCGGAGTTGTAGGTGCCGTGACTGGCGGAGGACCACATCTGGTAACCCGGCTGGGCAGGATCAATATGAGCGGCGCAACCTCTGCCGGTGTCGTTGGTTGAGGGCAAGCCCCAGATCAGTTCGCCGGTCCGGGCATCGCGGAATTCGCCGGCGCCGACGCTGCTGGGGCTTTCATGGACGTCCCAGACTTCCAACCCGGGCCGGGCCGGGTCCATGTCCGAGAGGTGGAGAGCATCGCCGTGGCCCCAACCGGTGGTGTAGAGGCCGGAACCGTCGTGATCAATGCAGCAGGCGCCGTAAACGATTTCATCGCAGCCATCGCCATCCACGTCTCCCACGCTGAGGTTATGATTTCCCTGGCCGGCATAGGCCGAGCAGCCCGGATTGTTGCTGTCGAAGACCCAACGTTGTGTGAGTTGGCCGTTGCGCCAGTCCCAGGCCGCCAGCACGGTCCGAGTGTAGTAGCCGCGGCACATGACCAGGCTGGGCCGGACGCCATCCAGGTAGGCGACACAAGCCAGAAAGCGATCCACGCGGTTGCCATAGCTATCCCCCCAGGCGGCAACGCTGCCGCGTGGGGGAATGTAGTTCGTGGTCCAGAGATTTCTGCCGGTGGTCCCTTCAAAGAGGGTCAGGTATTCGGGCCCGCTCAGTATGTAACCGGAACTGTTCCGATAATCGGCGGCGGGGTTATCGTTGCCCAGGATCACATAGGCGCCCAGACCATCCCTCGTTCCCGGGGCGGTTTTGCAGGCCACCTCGGCTTTGCCGTCGCCGTCGAGGTCGTAAACCATGAACTGGGTGTAGTGGGCGCCGGCGCGAATGTTGATGCCCAGGTCAATCCGCCACAGGCGGGTTCCATCGAGTTTGTAGGCATCCAGCAGCACGTTGCCGGTGTAGCCGCTGTAGGCGTTGTCTTTGGAATTGGAGGGGTCCCACTTGAGGATGATTTCATACTCGCCGTCGCCGTCCAGGTCGCCGACGCTGCAATCATTGGCGCTGTAGGTGTAATTGGTGCCGTCGGGCGTGGTTCCCCCTGGCGGCAGTTGGATGGGGACCGTCAGCCAGAAGGTGGAGGGCGCGTTGGCCGGCAAGGTGAAAGGGGTGCTGGCCGCCTGTTCCTGGCCGCCGATGACTGGTTTGACGAAATAGGTGTTCGACCGGGTGGTATCCGCTCCGGTGTCGGTATAGCAGGAGGTGTTGGTGATGGGGGAAGCATTCAGCTTGATGGGCGCGCCGCCGCCGGTGGAGCGATAGACATTGAACCCGATGTTGCCCGGGTCGAGGCCCAGCACGCGCCAACTCAGATAGACGGTGCGGCTGTCCTTCTTGAGCGCCACGAGGCCGCGGCCGAGGGTTTCCATCTGGCGCTGGGCGTGGGCGGATGGAACCAGCAGCCCCGCAACGGTCATGCACGCCAGAACGAAAATCCCGAGGTGTTGCTCCCGCCGGGCGAACCAGGGCGACAAAGACAACCGCGCAAGGGAGGGACTCGCGATAACCGGGGCGAAGTGTTTCATCAAGAGGGGCACGGGAGGTCCTTGACTGGGTTCAGGGTTGCGCATCGCGGTAGCGGAGGGCGGCCTCGGTGCGGGAGCGGACGTGGAGTTTTTCGTAAATGCGTTTGAGGTGCGTGCGAATGGTCTCGACGCCCACACCGAGACGGTCGGCAATCTCCTTGTTGCTGTAGCCGAGGCAGAGCAGGTCCAGGATTTCGTGCTCGCGGCGGCTGAGGTTGACGTCCTCGTTGCCGGCAGCCGCAGGTTGGCGGAAGGATTCGACGACCCGCCGGGCAATTTCGCCGGACATGGGGGCGCCGCCGGAGCGGACCTCGGCGATGGCGCGAATGATCTCCTGCGCGGAGGAGCGCTTGAGGAGGTAGCCGCAGGCGCCGGCTTTCATGGCCTGAAAAATGCGGTCGTAGTCGCGGTAAACGGTGACCATGATGACCTGGGCGGCGGGGCAAAGCTGGCGCAAACGGGCGGTGCATTCGATGCCCGAGCGGTTCGGCAACTGAATATCCATCAGGACGACATCCGGGGTGAGGCGGGGGAGTTGTTCGAGGGCCTCCTCGGCGGTGGCGCATTCGCAAACGCAATGGAGGCCGGGCGCCTGGTTGATCCAGCGGGCCAGCGTCTGGCGCACGGTTGCGTTGTCCTCAACTAGGGCGACTCGGGTCATGCGACTGTCAGGCAAAGGGGAGCGGACCGCGGCGGGGGCGGCGGCCACCGGACTGGCATCTGAAGCAGCATTCTGCATTGTCCGAGACAGTTTGGGCCGAACCGCGTGAATTTCGTAGTCCCCCGAGCGGGTGAATTGGCGGAAGCCGGGGTGAAGGTCCGGGTTGGCGGGGGGGAGGCTGGCGGCGGGATCAACATCATTTTAGCGGCAGGATCATTTCGACCACGGTGCCTTGCTCAGCGCCTTTTCGAATCTGGCAAGCGCCACCCAGGCGGCCCAGCCGCTCGCGCATATTGCGCAGGCCGTTGCCGGCTGAGACCGCCGCCGGGTCAAATCCCCGGCCATTGTCCTCGACGCGCACGTTGAGCGTATGATGCTCGACCCGGAAGCGCAGCCACACCTCGACGGCCTGGGAGTGCCGGGCGGCGTTGCGAATCGCCTCCTTGACGGCGTGGAACACTTCATGGCGTTGTTCCGGGTTGAGGGGGAGCGGGGGCAAATCCCGTTGGACATCCAGCCGCGGGCGGATGCCGGCGGCGCCGAGAAAATCGCGAGCGTACGCCGAGAGATATTCGGCGAGGGAGACCACCGAGTCGTGTCGCGGGTTGACGGCCCAGACGATTTCGTCCATGGCCCGGACCAACTGGTCGGACCGGCGGGCGATCTCGCAGAGCGCATCGCCGTTTCTGGCAGAGCCGGCCCCGCCGCCGGCGCCGGCGGCCAGCATGCAGATTTCGGTCAGGCTGGCGCCCAGGTCGTCGTGCAGGTCCTGAGCGATGCGGGTGCGCTCCCGTTCGATGGAGCGTTGTTGTTCCAACCGATCGAGCCGTCGCTGCATCCGCTGCCGGGTCACATGGCGGACCCATCCTGCCAGGGCCGCCGCACCAAAGAGTCCGCAAAGCGTCAGGAACCACGCCGTCTTCCAGAAGAATTGGGGAATGTGCAAGGCTAATGCCGCGCCGGTTTCGTTCCACACGCCATCGTTGTTGCACGCCTGCACCCTGAATTGATAGCTGCCCGGCGGCACCGGATTATAGACCGCGCGCCGCACGTCGGCCCCGCCGTGGGCCCAGTCGGCTTCGAGTCCTTCCAACCGCCAGCGAAACCGCACCTTGTCCGGCGCGGTGAAGCTCAAGCCGGTAAACTGAAATTCGAGGAAGTGGCGGCCGGGCGAGAGGCGGATGGACGCCGGCTGACGGGGCTCTCGCGCCTCGGCAGGCGGGGGAGCTGTGGGGCCGCGCGCGTTCAGCTCGAGGACCTTGCCGTCCACCCGGACCTGTTCGAGAACCACCGGGGGCGGCAGGGGGTTGACCCGCAGGTCAGCGGGTTGAACGAACACCACCCCATGCGCCGTGGCGAACCAAAGCCGGCCGTCTTTGCCGCGCCAGCAGGCGGGCTGATAACCGCTGCACAGTTCGAGCGTATGGAGCCCGTCGTAACGGCCATAAACCTGGAAGGGGATGCGGAACTCTTTTGCCGGCGGTTGATGTTCAAAAGAGGCTTTGTCAGCGCAGGCCAGGCCGGAGCGAATGCCGAGCCAGAGACGCCCGTGAAGATCGTCCAGCACCTGGAAGATGGTATCGCTGGGGAGGCCGTGGGCGGTGGTAAACCGCACGAATTGGCCGTTGCGAAACCGCAGTAATCCCGCGCCGTCCGTGGCGACCCACACGGTGCCATCCGGTTCCGCCAACAGCGCCCAAATGCGGCAGGCGGGGTGCGGGTCGCCGGGCTGGCAACGGGCGATGTCGAAGGGCGCGCCCTCCTTCCTGTCCGGGGACGTCGGGCGGGCGGTTTCGGTGGGGTGTTTCGGGCGGATGCGGCACAATTCACCGGCGGAATTGCCGGCCCAGACGAAGCCCTCGGGGCCCTCGGCGAGGGCCAGGGCGTCGGTTTCAAGGGTGTGCAGCGTTTGTCCATCCCAACAATACAACGCGCGTTCGTTGCCGACCCACAGCCGGCCGGCTTTGTCCGCGAGGATCGTGCGGGCGACAACGCCAATCTGGGCCGCCTCGAGCACATGTTTGAACTCGTTGTGTAGTCGTTCCAGCACCCCATTGCCGCTGGTGCCCACCCACAGCCGGTCCGGGGCGGGGAAGACCGTGGCGCAGCGGGTGCGGCCGCCCTGCATCGGGAGTGTGAACTCCTCGCAGCGCCCGTCCTGCCAGCGGTAAACCATTCCATTGAGCGATCCGCACCAGAGCACCCCCGCAGGGTCTTCCGCAACCGAAGTGATGCTGGCGTCGGTGAGGCCGTGAGCCTTGTCGAGCACGTGGAAATCCCGTTTGCGAATCCGCATCAGGCCGCCGCGCTCGGACCCGGTCCAAATGTTGCCTTCGCGGTCCTGGAGCCAGCACCGGGTCAGGTTGTTGGCCAGGCCGGAATCGGCGGTCAGCCGGTGGATGACGCCGTCGGGCTGGACATGGATCATGCCATCCCCCACATGCGTGAACCAGAGGCCGCCCTCGGCGTCGCAATTGATCAGCAGCGGGTCGCCGGTGGGGCCGAACTCACCCGTCCAGCCTTGCGCTTCCACCTGCCACTGGCGGTCGCGGCACTTGCGCAGCCGACCGTCGGCTTCGACCCACAGCCCGCCATCCGGGGCAAACGCCATGCGCAACACCGACAATGCCGGCTCGCCGTTGGTGGGGGTCATGGTCTCGAAACGGCCGCCCGTCCACACCGCAAGCTCGACATCGGTGCCGACCCAGATGCGTCCGGCCGGGTCCGCTGCCAGCGCGCGAACCCGGCGGCCCCGCAGGCCGGGCGGAGGCACGGAGATGGATTCGAACTGGCCGCCCTGCCAGCGCCCCAGCCGGCGGCCGGTGCGCGAGAACCAGATCGCGCCCTCGGCATCGGCGACAAACTGGGAATAGGCGTCCGTGTCCGGCGGCTGGAGGATTTCCCAGGGCCCGCCGCGGCCAGGCGTCGCGGGACCGCGGACCAACCGCCCGTCGTGGGTGGCGAAGACAATGTGAGAATCCGTTTCCTGGACGATGGCCTTGAGCCGCCACTGCCGCTTGAATTCGAGGGCAAACCGGCCGTCGCGGCAGGAGGTCAGCGATCCCTGGAGGGAGGCAATCCAGAGCGTGCCGCGGGAGTCAACCAACAAACGCCACCCTTCCTGGTCCGGCAGCTCGGGGGTGGTGACCGGCGTGTAAGTGACGAACCGAACGCCGTCAAAGCGGGCGATGCCCTGCCAAAAGGTGGCGATCCAAAGGTACCCATCCGGCGTCTGGGCGACATGCATCACCGAGCCTTGCGGCATGCCGTGATCCACATTCCAGACGTCCACGAGGTAATCCTGGCCATCCGTCCCGGCTCGGCAGCAGGCGGCGGCGACCAGCGCCGCGAGCCATACCAGGCTGTGGCGGCCCAGCCCGCCAGCCGCGCCGACTTTTACGCACCGGATCACCGTAACAGATTATGACAGCCGCGCGCGGGATGCAAAGCGGGAAAAGCGACCAAGAGGGCATGAACCATGGCGCGTTTGGCGAAAGCGTCCGGCCGGACGGGGCGGCCTGGCCGAGGCGGCCGGGCGGGAGGGATGGAAAGACGTTTGCGCTGCGGCAGGTTGCCGGTAAGATGCGGCGCGTGGGTTGTGGCCGGGCGGAGGGTCCGTCCGGCGGGATGAAACGATCGAGCCGATGTAAAGTTATGGAAGCGCAAAAACGACTGGTGGAAAAAGACCCTCCGCTCAAGCCGGACGACCTCCTGGTCATCGCGGGGGCGGGGGGTTTCATTGCCGGCAACCTGGTTCGCTATTTTCAGAACCGCGGCTTCACCCGCCTTCGCGCGGTGGACAAGAAGCCGCTGCCTGAGTGGTATCTCCGGGTGCCGGGGGTTGAGAGTCTGTGTCTGGACCTGAGCGTGGAAGCCAACTGCCGCCGCGCGTGCGAGGGGGCGGTCGAGGTTTACAACCTGGCGGCGGACATGGGGGGCATGGGATTCATCGAGCGGTTTCGCGTCGAATGCCTGCGGTCCATTCTCATTAACACGCATCTGATTGAAGCCGCCTACCGGGCGGGGGCGCGGCGCTACTTTTTCTCGAGCTCGGCCTGTGTTTATAACACGCTGTTGCAGAAGGACCCGAAGGTGCGAGCGCTCAAGGAGTCGGATGCCTATCCGGCCATGGCCGAGCGCGGCTACGGCTGGGAGAAACTCCTCAGCGAAATGTTTTGTCAGGAATACTGGCACGAGCGCGGCCTGAAGACCTTCATCGCGCGTTTTCACAATGTGTACGGGCCGCATGGCACGTGGGACGGCGGACGCGAGAAGGCGCCCGCCGCGTTGTGCCGGAAGGTGATCGAAGCGGTGGACCAGGGCCGGGACACGCTCGACATCTGGGGCAGCGGCGAGCAGACGCGCAGCTTCTGCTACATTGACGATTGCGTGAAGGGGATTGACCTGATCATGCACTGCGACGAGCTGATCGCCACGCCGATCAACCTCGGTTCGAGCGAGCTGGTGTCCATCAACACTCTTGCCGAAAAGATCGAGCGGATTGCCGGGGTCAAGTTAAAGCGCCGGCACGATCTGAGCGCGCCGCTGGGCGTCGCCGGCCGCAATTCGGACAACACCTTCATCAAGCAGGTGCTGGGGTGGGAACCGGGCACGCCGTTGGACCAGGGCCTGGCCGCCACGTATGCGTGGATCAAGGAGCAGTATGAACGCCGCAAGCAGGGCAAGCGCGTGGTGGATTAACCCGGCCGGCATGTTTCCTCCCCACTCCAAAAGCTCCTCCCCGCCCGCGGCGGTGTCTTGGGTCCCATGATCTCGAGCGCGGTTTTGGAGGGGGTGTTGGGCCGGATCCCTTACCGCCTGCAACTGGCGGGAGGGTGGATTGACCAGCCCTTTGTCTCGCGCCACAACCCCGACCCGCCGGGCTCCATGGTCGTGGTCCAAATCGAACCGAACTTCCGTCCGATGGACCGTTCCGGGCTGGCCACCGGGACGCGCGCGGTGGCGATGAAATTATGGCGCGGACGGCTTCCGCGGCGCGCGCCCGAGACGCTGGTGCGCGAGTTGTATCGGGCCGAGAACCAGGGAAAGGGCGAGCCGAGCGGCTCGCAGGACATGATCGGCCTGGTTTATCCGGGCATCAACCGGCTGGACTATGACTTTGAGGTCCATGGCGGGGTGTTCCCGGCCCATATCGAGTCGCTGCATGACGCGCGGACCGCGCGGTGGCTCGAGCGGGTGCTGCATTTGCTGCCCGTCGCGCCCCGGCCCGAGGGCTACCATCCGCTCGGGCGGCAAAACCTCGAGCCGAAATGGATCGCGCGGCTCGGACAGTCCGGACGGGATTGTTTCGACGCCATTCGGCGCCGGGACGTGGCGGCGCTGGGCGGGGCGCTGAACCTGACGATGAAGTGCTGGGAGACTTTGCTCCCGCACGTGGTCCGGCATCCGCTGCTGCAGGTGGATTTGATGGCGCTGCTGAAGGCGTATCAGCGGCGTTATCCGGGCGCCATGTTCTCGGGCTGCGGCGGCGGTTATTTGATTGTGGCTTCCGACGAACCCGTGCCGGGGGCGCTCCGGGTCAACATTCGCACCGCAGACCGATGAACCCGGCCGTGCAAGTCATCGTTTCGGGCAGCTTCGACGACCTGCGCGCGCGGGACATGCGTTTTCTGCAGGAGGCCGCGCGGCTGGGCAACGCGCATGTGTTGCTCTGGACGGATGACGCAGTCCGGGCGCGGACGGGCAAGCCGCCCCGGTTCCCGCTGGCGGAGCGCCGGTACCTGCTCGAGGCGGTGCGTTACGTCACGCGGGTCATTCCAGTGTCCGAGCCGGAAGGGGCTGGCGCGAGGTGGGACATGCCGGAGGGCGGCCGGCGGATATGGGTCGAGGAGGAAAACCACGCGGACCCTTTCCGCCGCGATTGGTGCCAGCAACACGGCATCGAGTATGGTGTCCTGCCCGCGGCGCAGCTCGAGGGGTTTCCCGAGCCGCCGCCGGCGCCGAGCCCGCCCGGGCGCAAGCGGGTGGTGGTCACCGGCTGTTACGATTGGCTGCACAGCGGCCATGTCCGCTTTTTCGAGGAAGTGAGCGCTTACGGGGATCTTTACGTGATCGTCGGGCACGACGCCAACATCCGGTTGTTAAAAGGCGAAGGGCATCCCCTGCTTCCCGAGACGGAACGGCGTTACGCGGTTGGCTCGATCCGTTACGTCAAACAGGCGCTGATCTCGAGCGGCGAAGGGTGGCTGGACGCCGACCCGGAAATCCGGCGGCTGAAGCCGGACATTTACGCGGTGAACGAGGACGGGGACAAAGGCGGCAAGCGCGAGTATTGCCGCGCGCTGGGCCTGGAATATCTCGTGCTCAAGCGCGTGCCGGCGCCCGGCCTGGCGCCCCGGAGCAGCACCGAGCTGCGCGGGTTTTAGTTGGGGAGCGTCAGCGTCCGTTCCACTCGAATCGTTCGCCCGGGTTGAGGCGCACCTCTCGCACGGTGTCTCCGTAACGCAGCCGGGCCGGTTGTCCCGCCAGGGACAGAAGGGTGGCGCGCGTCAGTCGGCCATCCTTCCACTCGAGGTCCAGTTCAAAGCCGCCGCGCGCGCGCAGTCCTTTGACGCGTCCGGCGGGCCAGGCTTTCGGCAGGGCGGGCAGCAGCTCGATTTCGCCCGCGTGACTTTGGAGCAGCAGCTCGGCGACGGCGGAGGCGCCGCCGAAGTTGCCGTCAATTTGGAACGGCGGATGGGCGTCGAACATGTTGGGATAGGTGCGCGAGGGGCTGAACAAGTGGTGGAGGATGTTCAGGGCGCGGTTGCCATCGTGGAGCCGCGCCCAACAGTTGATCCGCCAGGCAATCGCCCAGCCGGTGGTGATGTCGCCGCGGGTGTTGAGCGTGACCTTCGCCGCCTCGGCCAACTTGGGCGTGCCGCGCGGGGTGATTTGCGCGGCCGGATAAAGCCCGTAGAGATGCGAGATGTGCCGGTGTTTCCGGTCCGGCGCCCGCTCGTCCCAATCCTCGAGCCACTCCTGCAACTGACCCGCCTTGCCGATTTGGTTCGGCGCCAGCCGGGCGCGGGCGCCCTCGAGCTGCCGCCGCAATTCCGGGTCGCGGTCCAGGATTTCCGCCGCGCGGATGCAATGGGTGAACAGGTCGCGGAGAATCTGGGAATCCATCGTCGGCCCGGCGCAGACCGCCGCGCCGAAAGGATGCGGGTTTTCGGGCGAAAGCGAGGGGTTGGTGACAAGCCACCTGGTTTTGGGGTCTTCGACCAGGGTATCGAGGAAGAATTCCGCCGCGCCTTTGAGGAGCGGGTAAACGCCGGCGAGGTAGCGGGTGTCGGCGCCGAACTCGTAACGGTCCCACAGGTGCAGGCACAGCCAGGCGCCGCCGGACGGCCACATGCCCCAGGCCGGGCCGTCAATGGGGGCGGTGGCGCGCCACAGGTCCGTGTTGTGATGCGTCACCCAGCCGCGCGCGCCATACATCGCCCGCGCGGTGCGGCCGCCGGTTTCCGCCAGGTCGCGCACCATCCCGATCAGCGGTTCGACGCACTCGGCCAGGTTGCAGACCTCGGCCGGCCAATAGTTCATCTCCGTGTTGATGTTGATGGTGTATTTGCCGCCCCAGGGCGGATTGAGGCTCTCGTTCCAAATCCCTTGCAGGCCCGCCGGCTGGCATCCCGGGCGCGAACTGCTGATCAGCAGGTAGCGTCCATATTGAAAATAGAGCGCGGCGAATTGCGGGTCCTCCGCCTCGGGAAACCCCTTGATCCGTTCGTCGGTTGGGAGCGCGGAGGCGCTGCTCGAGCCCAGGTCCAGCGACACCCGGCGGAACAGGCGCTGATGCTCGCGGGTGTGCGCGCGCAACAACGTGTCCCAGTTCCGCTTCGCCGCGGCGGCGACCTGGCCCCGGGTGATGGCCTCCGGATCGCCGCTCACGTCCCGGTAACTCCGATAACTCGTGGCGGCGGCGATGAGGATCAGGGCTTCGTCAGCGTCCGTGACGGATAGCGTGTCGGCTGTGGCCGAAGTGGCGCCCCCGTGCGCCAGGACCTTGACCCGCGCCTGGAACTTGAGCGCGCCGGCAATGCCCTCGGCGTCGCCGTTGACCCCGCGCATGACCAGCGTGTCACCGCCTTCGGTGGCCACGGTTGTCCGCTGCGGGCTGCGGAGGCGGGCGGTGAATCGAATCTGACCGGGTTGATTGGCCGCCAGCCGCAGCGCAATGACCTGGTCAACCGGGCTGGCGATGACTTCACGGGTGAACTTCACGCCGTTGGCGGTGTACACCACGCTGGCGGTGGCGGTGTCCAGATTAAGGTCGCGCCGGTAATCCTCCGCCGCGGTTGTCTCTGGAAAGGCAAGTAAAAGGTCGCCCACAGTTTGATAGGGCATCTGCTTGAGCGGCCGGGCCATGACCTTGGCGGCAATCAGCCGGTCGGCCTCCTTGTATTTCCCTTCGAAGATGAGCTGTCGCACCTGTGGGAGGGCGTCCTTCGCCTCGGGGTTGACCGGGTCATACGGCCCCCCGGCCCAAAGCGTGTCCTCATTCAACTGCAGCCGTTCCTCGGTCACACCCCCGAACACCATGGCGCCCAGCCGCCCGTTGCCAACCGGGAGCGCCTCGACCCACTGCCGCGCTGGCTGGCGATACCACAAGCTGAGGGCCTCGGCCGGCGCGCCGGTGCGGCCCCGCAGTTGAACCTCGGCGCAAGGCGCGGCCGCCGGAGACCAGAGTCCGAGAATTAGACTGAAAACCGCGAGACAGCGAATTCGGTTCATGGGGGAAGTGTAGGCGACGGGGGAGAGCGGGCCAAGCCGCAAACAACAGCGGTGAATGGAGCGGACTCACGTCCGCTGCTACTTTTTCAACGGGCTCCCAAGGACTATCCCTGGCGATTCTTTTGAAGATAGCGAACCGCCCTTGCTGCAAAAGGCAGAAGCAGCAATGTGTTGGAATGCGAAGGGTGTCAAGGTGGCGGCATTGACTCGAAGGGTGGCGGTGTGACAGGCTTAAAGCGGCGCCGCCGTTGCGGGAGTGATGGTTTGGCGCCCATCATGAAATGGAATTGGAAGCTGGCCGCTGGGATTGCGATTGTGGCAGTGGCATGCCTGATTGGGATTGTTCTGGTGGTTGACAAGAACGGCGGGCGCCCGCCTGTCGCCGTAAAGGTGCGCCTCACCGTCGCGCCGCCGCAGCAGTCGGCTTACGTGGCGGGCGTGGCCAATTCGGCGCGGTTTAAGTATGTCCTGGGCAAACAGGCCGGGTTGAAGCCGGCGCTGGCGCAGAAGCTTGAAGCCCGGGCGCTGCCTGGATCCGGCATGGTGGAAGCGCGGGTGGGGGTGCTGACCAAAGAGGAAGGCGGGCGCTGCCTGGAGGCGTTCGGGCGCACGCTCCAGGTCTTGTGTGGCAACCAGGCACGGGTCACAGTGGTTGAACGCTCCCTGGAATAAGCGGGCGGAGTCTTTACCACATGGCCCAGCAGCCGTCGGGCCCCCAACGCTGCGAGCCGCGGCGCAGCTTCATCTGCTTGATGTCGCGCCAGACCACCGAGCCGTCGAGGTGCCCGATATTTCCGCCCACGGCGCCTCGGGTTCAGCCGCCCTTGCTGGCGGGACTTCTTCCAGCGTTCCCGCCTGCGCCACGATTGACCGCGGTGCGAGGCTGCGGCACTCTGGCCGGCGATACGTGCATCCGATTGCTTTTCAATTTGGTTCTCTCACGGTTCATTGGTATGGCGTGATGACGGCCCTGGGGTTCCTTGCGGGCCTATGGACCGCCAGCCGGCGCGCGCGGCTCAGCGGGCTGGCGCCGGAACAGGTTCTGGATCTCGGGCTGTGGCTCATCGTTGGGGGGATCGTGGGTGCGCGCGTCTGGTATGTGATGACTTTTTGGCGCGAGCAGTTCGCTGCCGATCCTTTTCCGGAAATCTTCATGATCCACCACGGCGGTCAGGTGTTCTATGGCGGCCTGATCGGCGCGCTGGTTGTGGGAGTCATTTATTGCCGCTGGAAGCGGATTGCCGTCTGGCCGATGACGGATGTCCTGGCGCCGAGCATCGCCCTGGGCTACGTCTTCGGCCGCATGGGCTGTCTGCTCAACGGCTGCTGTTATGGGCGGGAATGTTCGCTGCCCTGGGCCATCCGCTTCCCCTACGGCCACGAGTCCCACCCGCACCCGGTCCACCCCACGCAGATTTACGACTCGCTGCTCAACCTGCTTTTCTACCTGGGGCTGGCCTGGCTGTTTCGCCGCAAGAAATTCCACGGGCAGGTCTTTGCCACCTATCTGGTCGGTTACGCCGTGCTCCGCTCGACGGTCGAATTCTTCCGCGGCGATTATCCGCCCGCGCAGCATTACCTGGGCGGGTGGGCCACGCCGGCCCACCTGGTCAGCATTCTGATTTTTCTGGCGGGCGCGGCCCTCCTTTGGCTGTTGCCGCGGCACACGATGCAACGGCGGTGAGCCGTCCCTCATGAGCGCGCCCCCGCCCTTCCCGCCCGGCTCGCGCCTGTTGCTGCTGGCCGGCCCCACTGCCATCGGCAAATCCGCCGTGGCCCTTTGCCTGGCCGAGCGGCTTGGGGGCGAGATCGTTTCGGTGGACTCGATGCAGGTGTATCGCGGCATGGACATCGGGACGGCCAAACCCTCCCCGGCCGAGCGCGCCCGGGCGCCGCACCATTTAATTGACGTTGTTGAGGTCACCCAGCCCTTCGACGCCGCCCAATTCGTCCGCCTCGCCCGCGTCGCCGTTGCCGGTATTTCAGCCCGCCATCGCTGGGCCATTCTGTGCGGCGGCACCGGGCTCTATTTCAAGGCTTTCCTCGAAGGCCTGGGCGAGGCCCCCGCGGCCGACCCCGCGTTGCGGGCCGAGCTGGAGGCGACCCCCCTGCCGCTGCTGCTTGAGGAGCTCGCCCGGCGCGACCCGGCGAGCTACGAACGGATTGACAAGAAAAACCTGCGCCGCGTGGTCCGCGCCCTGGAAGTCATCCGCCTCACCGGGAAGCCCTTCTCCGCCCTGCGCGCCCCCTGGCGCCAGGCCGGCACCCTGCCGGCCGAAGTGGCCGCCGCCTTCGTCCTGAACCGGCCGGCCGCGGACCGCCGGCAGCGCATTGAACGGCGGGTTGAGGAGATGTTTCGTGGCGGGCTGGTGGCGGAAACCGCGCGGCTGCTGGAGGCGGGCCTGGACCGCAACCCCGTCGCGATGCAGGCCCTGGGTTATCGGCAGGTGGTCGAACATTTGCGCGGGGAGCGGCCGCTGGCCGAGACGGTGGAGTTGGTGAAGGCCCGCACCCGCCAGTTCGCCCGGCGGCAAGTCACCTGGTTCAAAGGCCAGCTCCCCTTCCCATGGCTCATGCTCGAACCCTCCGACACTCCCGAACAGGTTGCCGGGCGCATCGCCCACGCTCTTCTGGAGCGAGCCGCGCCCTGAACCTTCCGCTGCGGCGGATACCCCGTCGCTTGCGCCGGTCCGCAGGTGACGCTCAACGAATCTTTTCCGTTAGAATCGCCACCAAATCCGCGATTTTCACCCGCTCCTGTTTCATGCTGTCCCGTTCCCGGAGCGTGACGGTGTCCTGCAGCTCCGGCCCCTTCTCGCCCAGGGTTTCGAAGTCAATCGTGAGGCCAAACGGCGTTCCCGCCTCGTCCTGGCGGCGGTAGCGGCGGCCGATTGCGCCGGCTTCGTCGTAAAACACGCTCAGGTGCGGGCGGAGCAAATCGCGCACCTCTTTGGCTTTTCTGACCAGCTCCGGCTTGTTTTTGAGCAGCGGAAAGACGGCCACCTTGATGGGGGCAATCCGCGGGTGAAACCGCATGACGACTCGCGTTTCGAGCTTTCCCTTCTCATCCGGGGCCTGGTCTTCGGAATAGGCGTGGCACAGGAGCGCCAGCGCCATGCGGTCCACCCCGGCGCTGGGTTCGATCACATGGGGCACGTAGTAGCCCTTGGTGAGCCCCTCGGCATCCTGCCGCGCCAGTTGCTCCGCCTTGTCGGCCGGTTCCCCCGCCTTGGTCAAGTATTTCAGGCGGGCCTGGTAATACCGCTCGCGCAATTCGGTCTGTTTGGGCGGCGGCAGCTTTGGCCAGGCGGCCTTGAGCTCCTCGTCAAACACCGTCATGGGCTTGCCGCAAAACCGCTGATGCTGGCTCAGGTCAAAATCGCTGCGCGCGGCGATCCCCTCCAGCTCCTGCGTCCCGAAGGGAAACTTGAACAGCAAATCCACCGTCGCGCGCGCGTAATGGGCCAGCTCCTCGGGCTTCTGCCAGTACTCCTCGAGCGTTGCGCGGGGCAGGCCGATTTCCTCGTAAAAGCGAATCCGCTCCTCGACCCAGTACTGGTGCCACATCTGCCAGCCCCAATCCGGCTGCGGCTCGCCGGGATGCCCCGGCCCCGAGGGCACCGCCACCCGTCCGCAGATCGCCTCGACCGCCTCGTCGGGCTTGATGAAAAACTCCAGCTCCATCTGCTCGAACTCGCGCGAGCGGAAGGTGAAGTTTCGCGGCGTCACCTCGTTGCGAAAGGCTTTGCCCATCTGCGCCACGCCGAACGGCACCTTCTGCCGCGCCGTCTCGAGCACATTCTTGAACTGGGCGAAAATCGCCTGGGCCGTCTCCGGCCGGAGGTAGGCAATGTTTTCCTCGCTGCGAATCGGCCCGACGACGGTTTCGAACATCAGGTTGAAGGGCCGCGCCTCGGTTTTTTCGCCGTCGCATTCGCTGGCCATCTTGCTGGGCTTTTGGGGACAGGGGATCTCATGCATCTGGTCGGCCCGGAACCGGGCCTTGCACTTTTTGCAATCCACCATGGGATCGCTGAAGGTGTCCACGTGTCCCGAGGCCTTCCAAATCCGCGGATGCATGATGATGGTCGCGTCCAGCCCCACCACATCGTCCCGGAGGCGGGTCATGCGGTTCCACCAATAGGCCTTTACATTCCGCTTCAAGTCCGTCCCCAGCGGGCCGTAGTCCCAAAAACCATTCAATCCCCCGTAAATCTCGGAGGATTGGAAAATGAATCCGCGGCGTTTGCAGAGGGAGACAATTTTCTCCATCAACTCACCGGCTTTTGCTTCAGCCATAAGGCGGCAGAGTGTTCCCAACCCGCCCGTCCGTGTCAAGGCGCGCCACTTTCAGAGGAGGCGCGCGCGAGTCGGAGTTTGTTCCGCAGTTGCTTTTTCCCTCCCCCCGCGTAAGTTAACGATTCTGACTAACGGTTGAATGCGACAATTCATCACCATCGCCGCTAACGCCCTGATGGAACTGGTGCGGCAGCCCGTGTTTCTGCTGCTGATGACCAGCTCGGCCCTGTTCATCATCTTCCTTGCGGCTCCCTTCTACTTCGCGTTTGGCGACGAACCCAAGTTGGTCAAGAACAGCACCCTGGCCGTAGCCCTGCTGGCCGGCCTCTTTGGCGCCGTGCTGGCCGCCTCGGCCTCGCTCGCGCGCGAAATCCGGTCGGGCACCGCCCTGGCGGTCCTATCCAAGCCGGTTGGCCGCGCCCAATTTCTCACGGCCAAATATGTGGGGGTCATCGCCGCCCTGACGCTGCTGTGCTATGTGAACCTGCTGGCCATTCTGCTGGCCAGCCGGATGGCCTTCGACGCCTATGGCGACACCGATCGGTTCGCCATCGCCGTCTTCGCCGCCGGCGTTCTGCTGGCGTACCTCCTGGGCGGCTTCAGCAACTTTTTCCTCCGCCGCCCCTTCGTCTCCGATGCCGTTTTTGCGCTGCTGCTGACGACCACGCTGGCGTTCATCATCATCAACTCGTTCGACAAAGAGCTCAAACCGCAGGCCTTTGCCGCCGGGGTGGACTGGCGTCTGGTCCCGGCTGGCATCCTGCTGCTCTTTGCGGTATGGGTGATTGCGGCCATCGCCCTGGCCGCCTCCACCCGGCTGGACACGGTGCCCACCCTGGTGGTCTGCTCGGCCTTCTTCCTCATTGGCATCATGTCCGACTACCTGTTTGGCCGGCCAGCCGCCCAGGGCTCGTGGTGGGCCGCCGTGCTCTACGCCCTCTCGCCCAACTGGCAAATCTTCTGGCTGGCCGACGCCCTCGACACGGGCAAAACCACCTTTCACTGGGACTACGTGCTCAAGTCCGGCGCCTACGCCGCCGCTTACGTGGGCGCTGCCCTCGCGTTCGCTGTCGCCCTCTTCGAAGACCGCGAACTCAGTTAGCGCCCTCCCTTACCTGGCTGCGTTGGAACCCCCCCCGCGGCCGCCCCGCCGCCGCCCGCCGGCCTGACAGCAGCCCGGCCGCTCAACCGCTGTCCAAGGCTGACGCTCGCCGTTCGGCCCCTGCCACCCGGTAAGGCCAACTTACTTCCGCCCCGATACAGAATTTCGGGCAACGCACCCCTGCCGGAGCAACGCAGTGGTTTGTTGGGGAGAGGCTGGAGCGGGTGATGGGAATCGAACCCACGTGGCCAGCTTGGAAGGCTGGAGCTCTACCATTGAGCTACACCCGCGCTGAACCCAATACTACGCGCCGGCGCGGCGATGTCAATTTGCCATTACGACCCATGGGCGGCGGGGCGGCGCCCTGCCGAGGTCGTCGTTTAGAATCCGGCGCTGGATTTCCGGCGCGAACGGATTGCCCGTCGCACCCAACCGACTGCCACAAATCCCGCCCCGAAGAGGGCGAGCGCGACGTTGCTCATTTCCGGCACGGGTGTGCCATAGACGTTAAAGTCGGTGAAGTTGACGGTGCTGAAACCTGCAGGTCCGCTTAGGTTTTCAAAGCTCTCAAGATACCGATAGGCGCTCGCGGCCATGTAAGTAGATTGAAATCTAAAGCCAGAGGGAGTGGAGAGTCCCAGGTCGCTCCATTTCAAGTTAAACGTATAAGGCGTGCCACTGTTGGGGTCGTTGTTTGGAGACAGGTTTACTGATTGTAAAAGCTGATGACTTTGATCTGACAACTCATATAAGTATCCGGCGTACGGACTCTGATTAACGGTTAGGGCGATCGCATAGTCGGCGGTGAAGCCCGAGGCAAAGTTGGCCAGGGCGCGGAGGGACCCGTTGTAACCCGAGATGCATTGGGTGAGCGTATCGGTTGTATCAGAAAACAACCCAGTCCCGGAGAATCCACCAGGCTTGCTGTCTATATAGATCACCATCACCCCGGTGAAAGAATTTCCCGACGCTCTGGTAAACTGACCTGAAATAGTTGTCCCGTTATCATTAAGCTCCAATGTGCCTCCGCCCACGGCACCATTGCTCGTGCCCGTGTAAAGCGCTGCGTTCACCGTCGGGGGGCCAAGCAGCAGCAACGTGGTGGATGCCAACACTCCCTTGAGCCATCGCGTTTTCATAAAACGTTTCCTCTTCTGAAGCCGTAATCTGGTTAGTCATTTACCAAAAGGCCGGGATGGAATCAAGCAAAATAGTGCAGGAAACAGGACAAAAAGAGGATGACGGTGGAGGTGTCAACCAAACCTATTTTGCGCCTGCCCCAGTCAAAGGAGGGTTAAGAATGGCTGGGGATGGCCCTGGTGCGGCTTCTCCACACCACTCTAAGGGCGGGTGCGTCTCTTCGGCGCCCGTGACAGGCGCTGACTTAATGTTTGTCACCGCCTCCGTGAGGGCGGGGCGGTCCGTTGCGCTCAGTAACTCAGGCCGTAACCGTATTCGAAGAGGGGCTGTTGCGGGCCGGAGCCGCGCAGGGGCAGGCCGGCCTGGTCGTTGGAGCGGGGCCACGCGCGGGGGAGTTTTCCTTTGGGTTTATAATCGCCGAACAGAACGTCGGCGACGCCCCGGCCTTCGGTGCCGGGCAGCCAGGCGGCGAGGAAGCCGCGGCTCAGGTCCAGCGCGCGCCCCAGCACGAGCGGGCGCCCGGACAGCAAAATCGTGATCACGGGCCGGCCGGAGGCGGCCGCGGCTTCAACCAGCGCGAGGTCCGCGTCGCTCAGGCCAAGGTCTTCGCGGTCGCCCTTCATTTCGGCGTAAGGCTGTTCGCCGATCACGACGATGACCGCGTCGGCGGCGCCGAGGTTGCGGGCGTCGGGCGAGTAAGTGATGGTGGTGTAGGCGCCGACGGTCTGGCGGATGCCTTCGAGGATGGTGGTGCCGCCCCGGGTCACGGGGCCGGTTTTGCCCTGCCAGTCAATGGTCCAGCCGCCGCACTGCATGCCGAGGTCGTCGGCGCCTTTGCCGACGACGGCGAGGCGCCGGAGTTGTTTGGGCAGGGGGAGCACGCGGCCCTGGTTCTTGAGCAGCACGAGGGATTCCCGGACGCATTTGCGGGCGACCTTGCGGTGGGAGGCCGCGCCGACGGAGTTGAACAATTTGGGCGCGGCGTACGGGTGTTCGAAGAGGCCCATCTCGAACTTTGCGCGGAGAATTCGCCGCACGGCGTCGTCCACCCGCGCCTGGGGCACCTTGCCTTCAGCCACCAGTGTTTTGAGCAGCGAGATGAACTCGAGATAATTGTTGGGCTGGCCCGGGCCGTTGGGGATCATCACCATGTCCAGCCCGGCGTTGATCGAACGTTCGATGTCGCTTTTGTAATCGCCCGGCAATTGGTCAATCGCGGCCCAGTCGCTGACGAGGAACCCGGAAAAGCCCAGTTCGCCCTTGAGCACGTCGGTGAGCAGGTATTTGTGCCCATGCAGTTTTTCGCCGTGCCAGCTATTGTAGGAAACCATGATCGAGCCGGCGCCGGCCTTGATGGCATCCGGGTAGGGAGCCAGGTGAATGCGGCGCAAGGTGGTTTCGTCGCACAGCACGTTGCCCTGGTCCACGCCGTTCTGGGTGCCGCCGTCGCCGACGTAGTGCTTGGCGCAGCCCAGGACGCGGAACCCGCCGGGGAGCCGGGACTGGAGCCCCTCGACTGCGGCGGCGCCGAGCCGACCTACAAGGTCCGGGTCCGCCCCAAAGCTTTCGTAGGTGCGGCCCCAGCGGATGTTCTGCGCCACCGCCACGCAGGGGCCAAACGCCCAGTGCATGCCCGTGCCGGCAATTTCGCGAGCCGTGACGCGCGCCGCCTCGCGCACCAGTTTCGGGTTGCGGGTGGCGCCCAGGCCGATGTTGTGCGGAAACACCACCGCGCCGTCCACGTTGTTATGGCCGTGCACGGCGTCAATGCCATAAAGAATCGGGATTTGCAGCCTGGTTTTCAGCGCCCAGTCCT
The DNA here is from genome assembly GCA_964631605.1 of uncultured Verrucomicrobiota bacterium. Lineage (GTDB taxonomy): Bacteria > Verrucomicrobiota > Verrucomicrobiia > Limisphaerales > UBA8199 > JARKQH01. The sequence goes on along the minus strand of CAZVYG010000001.1, from coordinate 33,915 downwards.
GCAGCTCGTCGCAGCTCTTTTTCCAGGTCGCCGGGGAGTTGTCTGCGGGGTCGGAGCCGCCGCCGCTGAGCATCGAACCCAGGCAATACTGCTGCACGTGGCGCTTGTCCTTCAGGGCGCCCAAATCCACCTGGGTCATTTGCCCGATTTTCTCGTCGAGTGTCATCCGCGCCAGCAGGGCTTCGACCCGGGCTTCGGTGCGGGAGGACGCCGCGGCGGCGGAAAGCAAGCCGGCCAGGGCCATCGCGGCGGCCAAAGCAATACGGGAGAGAAAACGATGCGGGAGCTGAGAGAAATTGTTCATAGAGCCAAAATAGGTTGGCTTGTGTCATAAGGTTCGGCTTGGGGAATGTCAACGCCTTTGCGTTCGGGCCGGCGAGTCACTAGTCTTGGGGCGTGGACGATGGCGCGGAAGCAAATCCCCCGGCCGGCATCTCCGCCGGTAGCGGCGGCGGCTGGTGGCGTTGGCTGTCGCTGGCGGCGCTTCCGGCGCTGGCGGTGGCGGTTTACGCGCCCGCGTGGCGGGGCGGGTTCATTTGGGATGACCTGCTGCTGGTGCGGCAAAACCCGCTGGTGACCGGTGAATTCACCTTCAGTAAGCTCCGTGAGCAGCCTCATGGCGGGCTGTTCGACGAGTTTGTTTTCGGCAAAGGCGCCGGCACCTATTCCATCAAATACCCGTCAAATACCTAAGTGGTTGGCTGGCTGTGGGTTTGAGGTCGGAACCACCTTCCAGCAGGGGCTGGCATCAAAGAACTATGCCCAGTAAGGCACATAACGCATAAGCTTGTTGGCCGCATTCTCATCCAGTGGCCGGATTCTCTTCGCGTTGACGGCTTCCGCCAACAATCGGAAGGCGGGCTGTTTGACAAGCTGGTTTTCGGCGCAGGTGTGACGTTTCGATCTCCCCACGCGAGGTTTATCAGGTCGTTTTCGAGATGCTGGCTTCGCTTCCGGTCTTCTACGTTTCCGCAGTTTTGCCAACGGCCGGCGGCCCGGTGTTTCGTTGCCTTCGGAAGAGGATAGAAACTGTGCATAACGGCAGTTCAGGTTGGCTTGTGTCATAAGGTTCGGCTTGGGGAATGTCAACGCCTTTGCGTTCGGGCCGGCGAGTCACTAGTCTTGGGGCGTGGACGATGGCGCGGAAGCAAATCCCCCGGCCGGCATCTCCGCCGGTAGCGGCGGCGGCTGGTGGCGTTGGCTGTCGCTGGCGGCGCTTCCGGCGCTGGCGGTGGCGGTTTACGCGCCCGCGTGGCGGGGCGGGTTCATTTGGGATGACCTGCTGCTGGTGCGGCAAAATCCGCTGGTGACCGGTGAATTCACCCTGCGTTCGATCTGGTTTCGGACGGATTTCCCGCTTTCCACGGTGGTGCTGTGGTTCCAATGGCTGGCTTGGGGAGACCATGCCCCGGGCTACCACGCCGTCAACGTGGCGCTGCACGCGCTGAATGCGTTGCTGGTCTGGCGGGTGCTGCGGCGCATGAACGTGCCAGGGGCGTGGCTGGCAGGAGCCCTCTTTGCCGTCCATCCGGTGTGTGTGGGAACCGTGGCCTGGATTTCCGAGATCAAGAACACCCTGTCGCTGCTCTTTTATTTGCTGGCGTTCCGGGCCTGGCTCGAGTACGCCGCCGCCGATCGTTCCCCCCAAAAACCGCTTGCCTACGCCCTGTCGCTGCTGGCGTTCGTACTGGCTCTGTTGGCCAAAACCTCGGCGGTCATGCTGCCCGTTGTTCTGCTGCTGTGGGCGTGGTGGCAGCGGGGGCGCGTCAGCCTCCGGGACGTGGCGCGGACCGTGCCGTTTTTCGCGTTGTCGCTGGGGTTCGGCCTGCTGACGATTTGGTTCCAGGCGCATCATTTCATTATTGCGCCCACGGCGCAGCCGGAGCGCTTTCTGGCGCGGCTGGCCGGAGCCGGGCTGGCGCTGTGGTTTTACCTTGGGAAAGCGCTATGGCCGGTGGGGCTCAGCCTGATCTATCCGCGATGGACGATCGAACCGGCGAGCGTGATCGCCTGGCTGCCGTTGTTGGGAATCGTTCTGGTCGCCGCCGGGTGCTGGCGGTTTCGTTGGGAGCGGGGCGAGGGGGGCAGGCCGCGACAAGCGGGTTGGGGTCGCCACGCGTTGTTCGGCCTGGGATTTTTTGCGCTGAACCTGCTGCCGGTTCTGGGGTTGCTTGACATGCATTACCTGGCCATTTCCCGGGTTTCCGACCACTTTCAGTATCTGCCGATTCTCGGAGTGATGGCGTTGGCGGCCGCGGGATTGCGCCGGGCGCTGCCCGGCCGGGGGCTGCTCTGGATCGCGGCGCCGCTGGTGCTGGGGTTGGGATGCCTGGCCTGGCAACGGGCGGGCATTGTGGCCGATGAAGAAACGGTATGGCGGGACACGCTGGCCAAGAACCCGGCGTCGTGGACGGCGCACAATAACCTGGGCTGTCTGGAAGCCGAGCGTCAGCAGTTTGGAAAAGCCATCGAGCATTTTTCCGCCGCCATTCGGTTGCGTCCCCGCAATGCCCAGGCGCACGCCAACCTGGGCAAGGCTCTCGCGGCTCAAAACCGGTTTGCCGAGGCCGCACCCCCCTTGCGCAAGGCCCTCGAACTGGATCCCGGCAACGCGGAGACCCACCGGCAGCTTGGCACCGTGCTGGCCGCGCAGAACCAATTCGCCGAGGCCGCGCGGCATCTGGAGGAGGCCGCCCGCCTGCGCCCCGAGGCGGGCACGTTTATGGAGCTCTCCATGGTACTGCGTCAGGCGGGAGACACGCGCCAAGCCATCGCCCGCCTCCGACAAGCCATCAAACTCGAGCCGAATGCCTCCGAAGCCCTGAATAATCTGGCCTGGCTGCTGGCCACCTGCCCCGACGACACGCTGCGCAACGGTGTCGAAGCGGTGCAACTGGCCGAGCAAGCCTGCCGCCTGACAAAGGATCGGGACATTGTCCCCATCGGCACCCTTTCCGCCGCCTACGCCGAGGCGGGGCGATTCGAGGAGGCGATGGCGACGGCGCAAAGAGGTTACGAGCTGGCCCGGGCCGCCAACGACCGGCGTTTCGCGGGCATCCTGCAGTTGCTTTTGAAATCCTACCAGGCCGGCAAACCGTGGCGTGATTCACCCTGAAGGGCGCGCGGAGAAGCCGGTCACTCCCCGCCGGTTTTGCTGGTGCCCGTCCGGGAGGTGCGTTATGGAGAAGGCATGCGCACCCATTTCACGCTGGTTTTGTCGCTTCTGGCCGGATTGATCGGCTTCGAGGTCTCCGCCGTCGAGTCCCCCATCACCACCGGAACCCTGCTTCGCGAAATGGCCGATTTGGAGCGGCTGGCCCGCTGGCCCAACCCACCCTATCGGACGGTCCAATTCTCCAGTTATGACCGCCGCTCGACTACCCCCGAAGCCGCTGGCTGGTTCTCCAATGCCGACGGTTTCGGACGCGAGCCAGTCCCCGGCTTTTTGAAAGTGTTGCGCGAGCCGGACAACAACCGGCCCGGGCTCTACCTTGTTGCAGACGTCAGCGGGCCGGGGGCGATTGTGCGCGGTTGGTCGGCGGGAATGGGGGGCGTGCTGCGCGTTTATGTGGATCCAACCGGAGAGGCTGTTGCAGGGGACAAGGGCGGACTCATCTGGGAAAAACCAGCCTACGACTTTCTGGCACGACGATCAGAGCACTACCTTGCCGGCGCGGGTTTGAGTCTGGAGGCCGACGATGCCTTCATCCAGCAGGACGCCGACTACCTGCCGATTCCGTTCGCGCGCGGACTGCGGGTCGCTTGGGAAGGCAAGCTCGACCAACTGCACTTCTATCATCTCCAGGTTCGCCTCTATCCGGAAGGCACCCGGGTTCAAAGTTTTGATCCCAGTCGGGATCTCAAGGAATTCGAGGCTGACCTGCAAGCAGCAGTCAGCAGCCTGACTCAGCCCAAACCCGCCCTGGGAGGTGAAGTGTTGCCAATCATCGCGACTCTTTCGCCGGGAACCAACTGGGTCTGGACTATCGAAGGCAAAGGCCCCGCCGCCATCCGGGAGCTGAAGTTGAAAGTCCAAGCCGATCACCGCGACCAGGCGCTGCGCGGTTGTCTGCTGCGCATCGCCTTCGACGGCGCGCAACGTCCCCAGGTTGAAGCGCCCGTCGGAGACTTTTTCGGGTCCGGGCCGGGAGTCAATCCGTATTCGAGCCTGCCGTTTGCGGTTGCAGCGGATGGCACGATGATTTGCCGGTGGGTGATGCCGTGGGAGAGGTCCGTGCGGGTCGAGTTGGTGAACTGGACGGATGCACCGGTTGCCGTCGAAGGCGCGGTTCGGCTCTCGCCATGGAATTGGGACGGGCGCTCCCTCTATTTTCGCGCCAAGTGGCGGGCGGATCACGACCTGCTGGCAGGGCCGGCGGCGATGGATTTGCCTTACCTCGTCGCCATCGGCAAGGGGCTTTTTGCCGGCTGCGCCGCCATGATTATGAATCCGTCCGGGGTGCCGACCGCTGGTGGCAATTGGTGGGGCGAGGGGGACGAGAAGTTTCTGGTGGATGGCGAGCTATCCCCTTCGACATTTGGGACGGGGTCCGAGGATTATTTCAATTATTCCTGGAGCCGGTGTGACCTTTTCGACCATCCCTATTGCGGCCAGCCGCTCGGTTCCGGTCCGGATACGGCGGGCTACGTCTCGAACCACCGTTTCCAAGTGCTGGACGCCATCCCCTTCGAGCGGAGCTTCGCGGGCCTCCTCGAGCTGTGGTCACATCGGCGGACACCTGGTTTAAGCTACGGGCGGATTGCCTATCACTACGCCCGGCCGGGTGCCGTGGACGACCATCGCGGGCTGACGCCTGCAGACCTCAAGATCCCGGCGTTACCCAAGCGCAAGCTCGAAGCCGCCGGCGGTGCTGCGGGCGCGAGATTCTTCCTTCCGGCCCAACTGCAACCCAAAGCCAGTGCCGGGATGGTCCGAACGGCGCCATTTCCGCTGGCCACGCAGCTCGAGGTTCTGGATTGGCAGGCGGCCCGTGGGGAACGGCTGACCCTCACGTTGCCGGTGGAAAAGAACGGCCGGGCCGCCCTTCACTTGGTGGCGGTGCATCGCCCGGAGGGCGCCGTGGTGCGCGTGTTGTTGGACGGGAAACGTTTGGACTTGGGTAACGGAGCAGAAACAGTTGCGTTACGGTCCGCGCATACGCCGCGGGTGCTCAATGTGAACTTCAAACCCGTGGAACTGAAGGCCGGAGCCGCTTCCCTGGTCATCGAATGCCTGGAACCGGGGCCGGTGGGGCTGGATTACGTCTGGGTCAAGTATCAATAACCCGCCACGTACGTCCGAAGGAACCGACCAGCCCGGCGCGGCTGCCCTCGGGCCTAACGATTGCCTCTCTGAGCCAGAATCAGGTCGCGCACGCCGTGCGGGTCGGGAACCCCGTTGATGCGCTCGGCACCCTCCACTGTTGCGGCGGTCGAAAGGGTGAGGTCGCCGATGCCGACGAGGCGCGCAAAGAAACTCTGGTCAATGTCAATCGAACGAATGTCGCGCGGATTATAATCCTGGTAACACTTGGAAAGGAGGCCGCGCTCGAGAGCGATTCGATCGTTGTAAATTCGCAGCACGGTCGAGAGCCGGCTGAACCAGGCGAGGAGCGGTGGAACGATCAACCAGAAGAAGAACAGATGCCAGAAGTAGCGCCACCAGGACGGGCGCACCTCGAGCAACAGTTGCCTGCCGGCGGGGGGCGCGGCAGGGGCGGGATGGGACCCCTGGGCTTGAGCGAGTTTTTCCGCAACCGGGTAGCCACAGGTGGGGCACGCCGGGGCCGAGTCGGAAACGGGCTTGCCGCAATCCGGACAAGTGATCAGCGCCATAAATTGAGGAAAAGATGGCGGGGGATTGCGGCGGCAGCAAGCACGGAGCGGGGACAGCACCGAGCGGCGGGGGCGCGGGACGGGCGTCGGGGAAGAGCGGTAAAAGCGGTTGGAACGCTGAAGCGTGGGGGTGTCGCCGCACCCCGAGTTAACGCTTCAGCGCGCCAAAATCAGGAGCCGTCGCGCCGTTTGAAGAGGTCTCGTGTGTCGGCGACGTTCAGCACCGAGAGGTCGAGGCTGGCATTGGGGTCCCGTTCCTGGGCAATCGCCATTTGGCGGGAAATGAACTCGACGGCCGGGGCGGCATAGTATTTGACCAGGCCGACGCTCACCTGGGCTTTGAAGATGACCACCAGGATGCAGTAGTCGTCCACCCGCTGGGCGTAGAGGCTGTATTGTTCGCCCTGCTGATAAATGCTGCTGAAATTGGTTTCATGCACCAGCCCGGCGATGGTTTGAGTGGCCAGGTAGGCTCCCGAGGCCAGCGCCGCAATGGTGGTGAGGTCGAAGTGCCGGGCATCCCCCTGGCTGGTCAGGAGGAAGCCGCCCTGGTCAATGAGCAGCGCCGTGGTGGCGTCGGTCTTCTCGAGCAGCACCCGCAACCCGTCGTCGAGTTGCTGGATGTCCTCCTCGAGCAGTTGGGGGAGGGTGGCCATGACCGGAGCTCAGGCGTATTGCGGGGTGCCGCGGCTCACAAACTTGTGCAGGAGCATGCGGGTGATCATGTTCAGCGACTCGAATACCCCCTCGCACTTGTGCGCCACCGAGGAGAAGGAGGGAACCTGCACCTCGCGATTATTGAGCAGGAACTCGAGGTATTCGACCGGCGCCACGTTCGGCAGGTCCCGCTTGTTGTATTGCAGCACGTAGGGAATGTCGGCCAGGTTCAGCTTCAGCGACTTGAGGTTTTCCTCGAGGTTGCTGAAGCTCTCGACGTTTTCGGCCATCTTGTCGTATTGCGAATCCGCGACGAACACAATCCCGTCCACCCCGCGGAGCACGAGCTGGCGGGTGGTGTTGTAGATGACCTGGCCCGGCACGGTGTAGAGCTGGAACTTGGTTTTGAAGCCCTTGATGGACATGGCCTCGATGGGGAGGAAGTCGAAAAACAACGTGCGGTCCGAGCTGGTGGCCAGGGAGACCAGCTTGCCCTTGTTCCCGGCCGCTGTCTGGACGTGGTCATGGATTTGCACCAGGTTGGTCGTCTTGCCGCACATGGCGGGTCCGTAATAGACGATTTTGACCTGCAGCTCTTTGGTTGCTTGATTGATGATTGCCATAAGATTTATTTGGGTTTGCGGTCGAGTTCCGCCGCCAGCGCCGCCAGTTGAGCCGTGGGCAGAGGTTGGCCGGCGCGACCGAACGCGGCGAAGAAGATGGCGTTGACGCGGAAAATCTTCCATGGGACGTTGCCAACCGTGAAGTTGAGGTTGTTCAGTTCGCCCATGCGCAGCTCCTTGGTGCACTGACTCACCTTGCCGAAGATATGCGGCAGGAAGGCGGCGAGCGTGTCGCCGTTCATATCCGGGGCCAGGCGGCTGGCGACCATGAGGCCGTCAGGCAGGGCCACGAGCGCGCCGGCGACGCCGTCCAGGCCGGCGGCGCGGGAAACCACTTCATTGGGCGTGGCGTATTTGGCCACAAACTTCGTGCCTGGGGTGGGACGCTTCTCCTGAGTCGCATCCACGCGTGCGACCTCGGAAGTGTCGTCCCAGACATAGAAATTCGTATCCTCCGGCTTGGCGCCGGCGCCCCTTGGCGCGGATTCCGGCTGTGGGAAACCGAAGAACAGGTTGGGGATGTCCTCATCCACCGTCACCTTGGGCTGCGGTTTGGCCAGGCGCCGCTGCCGCTCGAGGAACAGGGGCGCCACTACTTTCAAAGGCATCTCCAGCACCAAGCTGTCGCGCGGGGAGGCTACGGCGGGGGCGGCGGGCTTGACCCAGGACCGCAGGGTTTTCCAGGAGAAGGCAATGCGTCCGTGCCGAAGGGCCTCCTCGATGGCGGCGTAGGGCAGTTCGACCTCGGCTTCAACCAGATTCATTAACAGAATCTCTTTGCGAATTTCCTCGGGCCAGGCATCGGCCAGTTCGCTGAGCCGGATCGCGATGGGCTCGTGTTGGGCTCCGTCGGCGGCTGGCGGTTCCGGTGCTCCCTGCCCGGCAGTTGGAGCGGGGTTGTAAGCCGCGGGCTCGGGGGGAGGAAGAGGGGCTGCTGAAGGCGCGGGCGGCGTTACGGTGCGGCCGTTGACCGGCGGTTCGGCACTGGTTGGGAACTTGATGGCCATCGGTGCCTTGGCGGGCGGCGAAGCCGGTGGGGCTTCGGCACGCTGAATCGGCACGGGGGTCTTGGGCAGCGACACCCTGAACTCGGGTGACGGCGTTTCCGGCACTGCCAACGGCGGCGGTTGGGGCCGGCTGATCGCTGGCGGGGCGGGGGGCGGTTTGGGAGCGGCGGGTGGAGTGGCGCGGTCCGCCGGTGGGCGCGGCGTGGCTGGCTCGGGGGCAATGGGAGACAAGGAGAATGAAAGCCGCCCCGGCACATTGGCTTCGGTTTCGGGGCGGTCGGCCTCTTCGGGAGCGGCCGCCGGGCGGGCCGGTGGCAATTGGGGGGTGGCGGGCTGCGAGGGCTTGGTGGGGCCGACCGAGAAAACCAGGGCCTCGCCCTGGGCGTCAAACGGACTGCTGATATCCGCCGGCACCTCGATGCTGCGTTGGACTCGCCGGCGCTGGATCAAAGCCGGGTTCAGGCGAGGCACAATCTCGGAAAGGGGCAACCCGACCATCACCTTGTCCCGATCCGGCTCCGGGCTAAACACGCCCGGCGCGGCCTGGCGGAGCTCTCCGAAGGTGATACGCACGGCGCCGCGTGAAAGCTGGGCGAGGACCTTCTCCAAGGGGATGCAGATCGCCATACCCCCGACTTCCTTCTGACAAACGCGCGGCTGCAACTCCAGCGGCAAAACCTCGAGTATGGCCTTTACCGAAACCTCGACGCCCCGCCCCGCACGAGTCACCGGCGCCGTCCCGCCCGCCGGGCGCACCCCTGACGCGTTTGTGGGGGCCGGCCTGTGCGTGGGCACGGCCGGTCCAGACGAGCTCGGATTCGCGCTGCGTGTTTCCTGCTGTTCCCTCGCAGTTTCCTGCGGTTTGTGCCAAAGGTTTCTGAAGAAGCCTAACATGTTATGGTTCGTTTAAGGAATCGAGCCTTTTGCATGAATTGGGGTCATTGGAACCCTCCGCCAGCCGTGCTTCCGGCCAAGGGTTCGACCCGAAAAGCGTCGGGTGCCGCACCGCGGTAGTCCTGCCCGGAGTGCCACCCGACTGAATTCTCAGCGCACGATTCATTCAATTGATGGTTGAACTGATTCCGGCGTGCCCATGGCGCAGAAAGCATGCCACCCTGGCTTTCGGTGAAAAAACCCTTCGCTTGCGCCACATCCCTGCACCGAGGGCCTTTGCCGTGGCTGTCGGGCCGTCCCGGGTGGCTCTCCCCGGGGCCGCCGCACTCGCAAAAGGCGCGGCGGGCGGCAGAAGCCCGGCCCGCCCTTCGCATTCCCACCCGGAGCCCTCTGCCGGGCGACAAAACACCGTGGGGCGGCCTTTTCCGGACTGCTGCAGGGGCGCAACGGCCCATGATTTTGTCCCAGGAGTGGACTGCGCTGTCTTGGGTTTGCCCGTTTCACCGACATTTCAGCCGCTTCGGCATGGGCAACAGCCGCGTTTCAATGGGGTTGGGAGGGTGGGGCGTCGTAGCCGCGCAAACCCAGGCCCCTAAAGTCTTTGGCGCGCAGGCTGCTTCCGAGATGCAAATGTCACCGGCGATCTTGGGATGGCCTTTGAGCGAAATCTTAGGGTCCCTCGCCAAAAAGGAACGCCGTTTGCTATCAAGACCGCCAGGCAAAGGTAAAATCGTGCTTATTTTGCAGATTTCGCAGTGAGTAAGATCGAAAAACAACACAGAGTTCTGCTGGTGGATGATAACCCGGATTTCCTGGAGACCTATCGCGAGCTGGTCTCCCAGTTGCCGAGCAAACCGGAAGTTGACACCGCCACCACAGGCTCGCGGGCCATGGTGATGCTCGAGGACCGGGCTTACCGCCTGCTCATTTGTGACCTGAAGATGCCCAAGATGGACGGGTTGCAGGTGCTTTCGATCGTGCGCCGCAAATATCCCCAGATGCGAACCGTGGCCATTACAGCGGTGCAGGACGAGCAATTCCGCACGCGGGCCTACGCGCTGGGGATTGACCAATTCTGGTACAAACCCACCAATGAGCAGGAGATCAAGCTGTTCCAGGAATGCCTTGAATCGTTGCTGGGGCAGGAGGTCGAAACCGGCTTTCGTGGCGTGCAAAGCAAGAGCCTGGTGGACATCATCCAACTGGAGTGCATGTCGCAGAGTTCCTCGCTGCTGCGCATCACCAACGGCGCGCTCACGGGCAAAATCTGGATTTTGGACGGGGAAGTCGTGGACGCGGAGACCGGCGAACTTCGGGGCGAACCGGCTTTTCAGAAAATCTTTGCCTGGCATGCGGGCACCTTTGAAACCCTGCCGGCGGAGCCGGACCGGCCCCGGACCATTTTCAAGCCGTACAACGCTTTGCTGCTGGAGTGCGCCCAGATTCTGGACGAATCCCGCGGCCAGGCGGAAACAGCTCCGGCCAAGGCGGACGATTCGCCGCTGGCGGCATTGTCCCAAATCGAGGGCATCGAGTTTCTGCTGGCGCGCAACGGCGACAGCAAACATCAGGTCAACCGCGGTCTGGAGAATCCCAAACGGATCGGGGCCTGGTCCCGCCAGTGCCTTGAGAACTTCCGCGCCCTGGGCGAACGCCTGCAGGTCGGCCCGCTCGAACAGATCGAAGGCACCGGACCCCAGCGCCAGGTCACGCTCGCGCGTCACGGCAAGATGGACTTTTGTGTCGGGTGGAAAAACACCGTCCCGGTCGAGGAAATTCGCGAGTTAAGCAAGAAGGTCTTTGCGTTATGGGACTCCTGAACCTGTTTAACAAGTCCTCGCCCAACCTCCTGCGGCTGCCCGCGGGCTCGTTCACCGTGGACCGCAGCGGCGCCCTGCTGGCCGGGACCCTGCCTTCGAGTTTTCCGGCCGAGTTGGCCAAAGAGATCGCCCGGAACGTTCTCACGGGCTTTCGCGAGGCTGCGGCGGCGCACTTGCCGCTGTCTGAGCTCGTCATCCATTATCCCACTCTGAAAATCTCCGCCCGCGAGCTGCGCGGCGGCGCCGTGATCTTCCTGGCACCGAAAACCACCGATTCGCCCGTCAACTAATCCACGCCTATGAGCGCCATCAAAATAGACCACCTGATCCAGCAGATGGAGAACTACCTCGAGTGCTGGAAACAGTTCAACAACTTCATGAACCTGGCCCGGGCCAAAAAGTTCGATCCCGAGGATGAAATGCAGTTTCTCGAGGTCAAGAGTCTGTTGGTCCAGGAACTGGAGCTGATTCTCTCGGCCGTCGAGGTGGCCTCCCCCAACCGCGAGGAAATCCATACCCTCGTCGGCAACGCCCCCTCGCTCCGTTATCTCAGCGAAATGAACGAGGGCATCCTCCGCAATCTCGAAAGCCAGTGGCATAAAATCTACATCGGGTGGCACGCCATCCTCGGCCAGCTCAAGGTGCGCCAACGCGAAGGCGAATCCAAGTCCGGGTTCTTCGGCAAGAAGGATAAATAGGGCCCGCCCTGGCCGCGCTTCAACGCCCCCCCCGGCCTGCCACAGGCTGGCAAAACCGGGCGGATCGCCCGCGCCCGCCCGGCGGCGCCGCGCTTGACTCCACCGGCCGGACCTCCTAAACACCTCTCGTGATCAACGAAGAGCAATTCCTCGATTTCGAGTGTCCTTCCTGTGGCGATACCGTTTCGTTTCCGGGCGAGAGCGCCGGGCGGGTCGAGGCCTGCCCGATGTGCAACGAGAGCCTGATCGTGCCGGCCCAGCCGGGCGCCTCGACCAAAATCCCCCTGCCCCTCGAGACGCCGCGATTGCGTCTGCGCCGGCTCCAGCCGGGCGACTGGAAGGATTTGCTCGAGCTGATGTCCGACGAGGAACTGCTCCGGTTCTCCGAGGGGGAGCCGCTGGACGAACCGGGGGTGCTGGCCTGGCTCGAACGCGACCCGCATGTAAGACTGACCACCCCCAACCAGCCGTTCTGCCTCGCCCTCGAACGCCTTGACGAACCCAAAGTGATCGGCTACGCCACGCTCGAATTCACCGGGCCCGACCGCCGCCAGGCCGCCTTTAACCTGCTGGTGGGCCGGCCGTTCCAGCGGCAGGGCTACGGTTTGGAGGCGGCGGACGCTTTGCTCGGCTTTTGCTTCCAAACCATCGGCCTGCACCGGGTCTTCACCAGTTGCGACAGCCGCCACACCGCCGCGCGGCGGTTTCTCGAGCAGCTTGGCATGCGCCAGGAAGGCGAATTCCTCGAGGACAAGTTTGTCAAAGGCGAGTGGATCAGTTCCGTCTGGTACGCCGCCCTGGCCCGGGAATACCAGGAGGGCGTCCAGGCCGCCGCCCAAGCGGGCGCTTAGAAAAGCCCTGTTTGATGCCAGAACGGCACCTTCACGTTGCCCGGGTTGCGGTAGTCGGCGAACTCGGGCGCCGTGAACCAGGACTTGTCCACGATGCCCCGATCCATTTCGTATCCGCCGTCACCGGGTCACCGACGCCCTGTTCGCTCAGGCCGCCGGGCAACTTGATCGTGTCTGGCAACTTCCGCGTGGACCACTGTTCCGCCACGCCGGCGTCCGCGCGGTCGAGTAGGAAGCGCCAGCGGCCAGCGAGGGGTTAGCGGTTCGTCGGTGGCGGCCGGCAACGGCCGGCCCAGCACACTCAACAGCGAACCCAGCAACAGCAATTCGGTTTTTTCCTAGACGCGTTTGTCTGGTGTCTCCGGGCGGTTAATCCACCAGTTCCTTTTCGATCTGCTCCAGCGTCTGCCCCTTGGTCTCGGGCAGCTTGAAGAAGAGGCACACCAGCCCCACCACGCAGATTGCCGCATACAGCCAGAACGTGCCCGCCGAACCCAGCTTCGCGTTGAGGATCGGGAAGGTGTAGGTCAGGATGAAGCATGCGATCCACAGCGTCGTCACCGCCACGGACATCGCCGCGCCGCGAATGCGATTCGGGAAAATCTCCGAGATCACGACCCAGGTCACCGGCGCCAGCGACATCGCGTAACAGCCAATCGCCGCGAGCACGAGCAGCAACAGGGGCAGGCCTTGCACGCCTTTCGCGTAGCAGAAACCCATGGCCACATAGATCACTGCCAGCCCCGCTGCGCCAAACAGCATCAACGGTCGCCGCCCCAGCCGGTCCACCGTTCCCAGCGCCACGAAGGTGAACACCAGATTCACCGATCCCGTCCACGCGATGTTCTGCAGCACACTGGAAATGTCATACCCCGCCGCTTTGAAAATCTCCTCGGCGTAATTGAAGATCACGTTGATGCCGCACCACTGCTGGAACACCGCCAGCCCCACGCCGAGCACCAGCACCTTGAACATGCGTGGGTCGAGCAGGTCGGCGAACCGTACGCGCTGCACTTCCTCGCTGGAAAGCGTGGACTGGATCTCCGCGGTGGCGGCGTCGGCATACGCGTTCCCGCCGATCTTCCTCAAGACGGCACGCGCCTGATCCGTGCGCCCGAACTTCGCCAGCCAACGCGGGCTTTCCGGCACGAGGAACATCCCCAGCAGAAACAACAGCGACGGTGCCGCAGTCAGGCCGAACATCCAACGCCAGCCCTGCTGGCCGAACCACGAGTTCTTGATGAATTCATCCGTCGCGCCCGCCGGCAGATTCCGGACGAGATACCAGTTGATCACCTGCGCCGCGAGAATGCCGACGACGATGGTGAGCTGATTGATGGAAACGAGCTTGCCGCGCATCTGCGCCGGGGCGACTTCCGAGATATACATCGGCGACAAACTCGACGCCAAGCCGATGGCGACGCCGCCCCACATGCGCCACGCGATGAACACGGTGAAATTGTGCGCCAGCCCGTTGCCGATGGAGGTGACCGCAAAGAGCAGCGCCGCCAGGATCAACGGCCGCTTGCGGCCGAACCAGTCGCTCAACGCGCCCGCCATGAGCGAGCCCACCAGGCAGCCGATCAAAGCGCAGCTATTTGCCCAGCCAATCTGCGCCTCGCGGGTCAAATCGAAGTAGCGTTGAAAGAACGGCTTCGCGCCGCCGATGACCACCCAGTCCCAGCCGAAGAGCAAGCCGCCCATCGCCGCGACGGACGAGATGAGCCAGACGTAGGTGAGGTTGTAGTTTGCTTTGAGGTTGGAGCTCTCCGTGGATGCAGTGGTGATCATGATGGGCAGAAGTGTCTTGACCTGCTACGGCAGGTCGTTGGAAGCGTATCGAACAAAAGCCCCCGGACGGAGTCCCGTGCCGGAGGCCAAGCAGTTGCTCTGACAATGGTTCAACGGCGGCACCGACGTTTGGCGATGAACACGGACAAGCCACCGAGCAGTCCCAGAGCGACTGTCGAGGGCTCCGGCACGAAGGCATAATCCAAGTGAGTGATCGCCCACTGGGGTGCCGTCGCAGCATCCAGGCTGATGGAGAGGAGTTGTCCTGCCGAGGCGGACGGATTGGCAAACGTAAAATCGCGCGCGCCGCCGCCATTCCAGCCGAGATTGAGCGTCAGCAGCCCGGGACTGTAGCTGGAGCCGAGCACGCCAGGATTTGAACCGATGTTCAAGTCCGGGTCGGAAGTAAAGCCGGAGATGGAAATCACCGCTCGCGTCCAGATGTCTCCGAACCCGGTCAACCCAACTCCGGGCGCCAACTGGATCATCAGGGTTTCGGTGCCGTTCAAAGCCGCGCCGGCCCCCACCCCAAACCAAGTGCCGTCGGTGACAAGGTTCCCGGGAACGGTGAACGCGCTGTCCGAGTATCCCTTCAATGTCAGCAAACCATCGCCGGTCGTGAAGGTGGGGGAGGTGTTGCTGGGAATGTCTCCAGACACCAGGCTGGCGGCCTGCGTCGGGAGGCTCATGGCGATGCCCGTGAGAAGGACTGCAACGGTGCGAATTGGTTTCATATAGTTGGCTTTCTTGGGTCGTTATGTTTCAGTTTCGGACTGCTCTTGAGATTCTTGCAGAGTATCGCAAGACTGCCTATTGCCCAATCTGACAATTGCATTGCCGTTTTTAACGGCAGGCGGCTCGCTGGCAACGGAGTTACCGGTCACTTCGCGTCATTGAACCCGGGGACAATCCCCAGGTCGCGCACGTCCGGCGTGATTTCCTCCGCCACCGGCTCGATCTCGGCAATGGCCGCGTGATTGGCCTCGCCGTGATCGGACTGCGTTGTCAGGCGGAGGAACCTCGCCTTGACCGGCTGCGCAAACGTGACGGTCTGTTTGTCGGCGGTGTCCGGAAACTTTCCCTCGTTTACCCAAGCGAGCCATTGCTGACCGTCCTGGCTGACTTCGATGGAATACTCCGCGATGCGGCCGCGATTCATATCCTGCCGGGGCGTGTACCGGAAGCCGCGCAGCAAAGCCGGCTCCGGCAACTCCAGCGTGAAGGTCGCGGGCAGGGCGTCGCCCGTCATCCAGTCCGAATGCCAGAACGTCTTCGGGTCGCCGTCCACCGCCTGTTCCGCCGGGTATTCGTCGTGCGAACTGCTGGCCTCGACCTTGCAACGCGCCACGTTGGGACCGGCCGTCACGAACATGCTCTTGATCTGCGACTCGGTCAATTCAGTTTGCGGAAGAAACTCCCCGCCCGCCATGTAAGCCAGAATGCTCCGGCGCAGTTGCCGCGCGGCGAGGCGATTGTCCAAATCCTGCGTGATGTCCAGCGTGCAGACGAGCAGACGTCCGTCGCCGACCTTCGCCTCGAAGATCCCGGCGGGCAGGGCGTTGCGGTTGTATTTGTCCACGAAGCGAAACGGCATCGAGGGCCGGACGGAAAGCGCGTCCAGATCGAGCGCGAAGGATCGGCTCAAGAGTTCCCACCATTGCCAGTCGGTGTGCGTGCCCGTCGGGAACTCGCGCCACACCGGATGCGCGGCGTCAATCATCGCGCCGAGTGTGCCGGGCTGGTTCGGGAAATGCAGGGGACTCCAGAACACCGGAATGAACCGTCCGTCGAGCGGCGCTCTCACGGCCTTCTTGCCCGGCAACAACAGCACCTTCCTGCCTTCCCGCAGCGCGGCGAAACATTCGTCGCCGGCCGAGGTGAGGATTTGCACGTTGCCGGTTGGCTCCGCCGCCTTCGCCGGATAGACCCAGATGGACCAGTCGTTCCGAACCGCCGTTCCGGAAATCTCCACCGTCACGTCCAGCTTCGCCGGCCGGGCGACAGCGGAAAGAGGTTGAACGATCCGTCCGAGCGAAAAGCCGTTGCCCAGCGGAATGAGGGGCGAGACGAACTTGCCTTCGCCGACAATGCCGCCGCCGTCGCGCACCCGCCAGACCACCGTCGCGTTGGTCAGCGGCGCAGCGCCGAATTGGGCGACTTCCACGGCGGCCTCGAAGGTTTCGTCGTTCTGGAAAACCATCTTCGGCATCCGGATCAGCGGCACGGTGGGGCTGCAAAAGCGGCGGAACTCTTCCGGCGTGACGAGGCCCTTGCTGTCCCAGAACGCGTCGAGCAGGCCGACGGTCGCCGTGCTCTGGCCGGGGAAATCCTGGAGTTGCAGCAGTTGAATACCGGAAAGGTCTTTCGTGCGCAACGCCCGCTCGACGTCTTCCTTGTAGAGCAGCACGGCGAGTTTGCCGGAGTCGCGGGTGTAACGAGCGGCCTCGCCCAAGCGGCCTTTCTTCTCCAAGTCGGCTTGGATGGCCTCCCACGCGGTCGCGCGGAGCGGCGTGGAGTCATACTTGGGCAGTTCGGCGAGATTCGGATAGACGACGTATTGGCCGACTTCGTGCGTGACGAGCGGGATGGGAATGCAGGCCGCGCCTTCGGCGTAATCGCTGGTCGTGTTGGGCTTGGTGTTGTTCAGGAAGCCCTGGCCGCGCACCCAGCCGCACTGGGTTTCCTGCGAGATGAAGAAATTGTCCTGCGGCCCGGGCAGCTTGCCGCGCGGGGCAAAGGCGAAGGTCGTGCTGGTGAACAGCAGTTGCGGCTCAAGCTGGCGGTATTCGGCAATGCAGGTGTCGAGGTAATTGAAGTCGCCAGCGAGTTCGTTGCCGAGGCTCAACATCACAAACGACGGATGGTTGCCGTATTCGCGGAAGATATTCAGCGCCTCACTCTTCAACCACGCGTCCACCGCCGGGTTCTTGCCCATCTTGAACGTCCAGTTCGGCAGTTCGACCTGGAGGTAAAAGCCGTGCCGGTCCGCCGCGGCGAACGCGACTTCGGGCGGACACCACGAGTGGAAACGCAGGTGATTCAAGCCGTAAGCCTTCGCCGTTGTGAACATTTTCTCCCACTGCGCGCCGGTCATGTCCGGATGGCCGGTCTGTGGAAACTCGGCGCATTGCACGGTACCGCGCAGGAACGTGCGCTGGCCGTTGATTGTAAAGGCGCGCCCCGCCGCTTTGAACTCGCGCAGGCCGAAGGATTGGGTGAGTTGCGAGGCCGCCTTGCCCTTGCCCAGCGTCGCGGTGACGGTGTGCGTGACCGGATTGAACTCCGACCATCTCGCCGCGTCCGCCGGGAGCTGGAGGAAGAAACTCTGTGAGGACTCGCCGACCGGGATTTCCACGCCCCGCACCAGCGCACCCGTGGCGGTCGAGGGATTCAGCGCGAGCGAAGTGTTCTGTGCCTGGCCGGAGTTGTTGACGAAGCGAACGGTGGCGGTCACGCCGTTGCTCGCCAGACTGGGCCGCAGCCTGAGCGATTCCATGCGCAGCTTCGGCTTCGCCTCCAGCGCGATGTGCCCGACAATGCCGTTCCAGATTGTCTGGGTCTCGTCCGTGTAAGAATGGCCCAGCACACCGATGGCAACTTTCTCGCGGTTATCAATGCGAATGGTGAGGGTGTTCTCCGCGCCGGGCTTGAGGAAGCGGGTCACGTTGTGACGATGCGGCGTGGTGAGGCTGAGTTGCGGAGTGCCGGCTTCGTGGCCGTTCACCCAGACGCGGCTTTCCCAGATCACCCGTTCCAGCGTGAGGATGACATCCTGATCTTTCCAATCCGCCGGCACTTTCACCGTGCGCCGATACCATGCCGGTCCGACGTAACGGAAACGTTGATGCAAGCTCTGCATCGCCGGCCGTTCGAGATTGATCGGGATGGAGAGCGGTTGCCCCTTGCCGGCGAGGGCGGTCGTGCTGGGCAGTTGGATCGCGTCCTCAAGCGGCTTCTCCCAGATGCGGGCGTTGACGCCCTCGTCCTTGGGATCAAGCTGGAGTTGCCAGGTGCCGGCGAGGGGGATTTGTGCGGCGGGCAGCACCACGCCGGACAGGATCAGCAGCGCGACGAGAGGAAGAGTTCTGTTCCTGCTGCGTACCAAGGAGCTGCTTTCAAAATCCTGTAGCTGCGGATGCGAGTCCGCGCCATTTCCTATAGTTTGCGCCGACTCACGTCGGCGGCTACGGAGTATTGAAACTGGCTCGAAAGAAAAGAGGCTTTTCATGGTGTAACCGCTCGATAGAAGCGTCTCAGCAGTGCTGCCGTATCCTGATATCGGACGATGCCCAGGGCGTCCGCCGTGTTGGTGGCAAGGTTCACCCAGCCGCCCAATGTCAGGTTGGTCGTCGCCTGGAGGCGATGAGGCTGGAAGGGAATTCCATGCAACACCAGTTCCGTCCCGCTGCCGGGCGGGTGGGTGAAAGCATCCGCCACCAGGACGCGATTCGACTGGCGGGGAGTCGCCAGCTTGAGCGGGAACTGCGCGCGATCGCCATCCACGGGACTGCCCTCGGCGCGATCCGCCCCAAGGGCGGAAACCGTCGCCGCGTCCAGCAACTGCCCGTCCGGCGCGGACAACGTCAGCGTCTGTCCGGCGGCGAGCGTGAAGTTCACATGCAGGTCCGCGTTCGTCGGCGTGTTCTGCGCGGGTTGGTTGTCGGCCCAGACCAGCAGGAATCCGCCCGGCGCAATCGAGTAGCCGGCGGGGATCTGGAATTGCAGCGCGTTCGTCGGCTGGACGCTCAGGTAACAGCCGGAGAGAGTCACATTGGAGCTTCCCGCGTTGTGGATCTCGAACCACGGGGCGAACTGCCCGTCCGCCGGGTCGCTGACCGTGCCGGTGTTGGAAACCATCCACTCGTTCAAGCGCAACGGCGGCACGCTTGCGGCGGTGGTCGGCGGATCGTTGAAAACCTGAAACTCCCAGATGGACGGGATGTTCGTTGCCGTCACCACCAGAAACCGGATGCGGCTCGCGCTCACGGTCGGGAACGTGTCCGTGCGCTCGTCGCCCAGGGGCCCGCCGCTGACGATGTCCACCCACGTCCCGCCCTGCCGTCGCTGGATTTTGTAATCCTGGATGCGCTGGTAAATCTGGCTGACGACCGTGCGATTAAAGCTCACCGCTTGCGGCCATTGCAACTCCACCCATGCGCCGTCCGTCTCGCCAGGGGCGGCGTTCCAACGCGTGTTGGAGTCACCGTCGTTGGCCTTCGCGGCGTTGTAATTGCCCGAGCCGTCCCACACGCTGGAGGCGCTCGCCGTGGCGCTCGTCGCCAGATTGGTGGCCGGCGCATTCTTGAACACGGCGAACTCATAGATGGACGGCACGGTCGTCATGTTCGTGATGAGCAGGCGCACCTTCGAGTTCGTTACCGTGGGAAAGGCGTGCGCTGCGCTCGAACCCATCTGCCCGCCGGTCGCCAGATCGCTCCACGCGCTGCCGGTCCAGCCTTGAATCTTGTAGCCCAGAATCCGGTCGTCGAACTGCGAGATCGCCACATAGCTCAAGGCCGTGGGCGCGCTGAAAGTCAACTCCAGCCATTCCTGGCCCGTGCCCGTCCAGCCCGAGTTCCAACGCGACGCCGTATCGCCGTCGTTCGCCTTGTCCGCCGCGTAGGTGGGATCGTTCTGGTAATAGCTGGAAGCCGTCGCCACCGCGCGCAGGGCCAGATTCCCGGAGCGCCCGCGATGCGCCTGGCGGATGGCAAAATTGTCGAACTGCGCGTGATGCCAGCCGCAGCCGATGGCCGCCAGACCGCTGGCGTAGCTTGAATCCGTCACGTCCGCCACCTGCACGTTGTTCACCCAGGCGCGGATTGAATCGCCCACGAACGACAGCCGAAGCGTGTGCCACTGGTCCGGCGCAATGGTCAGGCTGCCGCTCGCCAGCACCTTCGTCATCGTCCGTAGTTCCCACAGTCCCGGCGATGTCTGGACCTTGAGCCAGTAACCCGGCGGGCGCACCTCACTCCAGCCGGCGATGCCACCGATGCGCCCCATGACGAACGCAAAACCATTCGTCTCGATGAACACGTCGCTGCTCACGTCGTAATCCTTCCAGCCGCTCTCGCCCATCAGCGTGTAGGGATAAAACTCGTTCATCCTCCGGATGCCGACCTGCGGCAACACCTGCCGCAAGCATTGCCCCGCGCCATCGCCGCGCGGCACAACTTCAAATGTGCCCGCCTGATCGCACAGATATTTCGGGGTCGTGTTCGTGGCGTAATTTTCAAAATCGTCCAGATACGGCAGCGCCAGCGGCTGCGCCGGCGGGGGAACGGCGTTGCCCTTCCCCTGCCCGGTCGTGGTCGTGAACGTGTAAACGGCGTTGGGCAAAACCGTGTAGCTGAACGCTCCCGCCGTCGGAGTAATGTTCCCCACCAGACTGAACTGGCTGGACTCCGTCGTCCGCCACACGCGCACGCCGGCGGTGGAAAGCCCGTTCGTCAGCCGGAAGGTCAACGGCTGATTGGTTGTCGCGCCGCTGGTCTCCAGCACGATGGCGTAATCCGAGTTGTTCGTGGACTTGAGCGTCACGAGGCTGCCGCCGCCGGGCAGCAGCGCGCTCGCGCCGCCTTCAAGATATTTCCAGCCGGGCGAAGCAAACTGGGTGGTGTGCGCCACGATCCAGATGCCGGGCGCGACGTAGTAGCTGCCGGACCACGGCGTATTCGCGCGCATGAAGCCGGAGTTCGGCGCGGGCAGGTTGTCGTAATAGCTCGTGATCGGACTCCACACCTCGGTCTTGGTCATCTTGCCGATGATGTAATTGCGGTTGAACCGCGCCGCCGCCGCAAGCGCGCCGGGCCACGAATCGGTGCTGCCGTTGTCCTCGCTGGACCAGATGGGCTTGCCGAGGGTCTGCGCCGCCACAGGGCTTTGGTTCTGCGAGTAATGCGAGCCCACGGCATACACGGCGTTGTAAACCGCCGGGTTAGCCAGCATGTCGTCCACGACGTTCCAGGAGCCGCCCCATTCGTCGCCGGCCACGATCTTCACATTCGTCAGGGAGTGTGCATTGAGGGTGTTCCGGAGCGTGACGATCCAGTTGGTGTTGTTGAGCACTTCATTGCGGATGCCGGTATATTCGATGTCGAGGTTGTGATGCGTCTTCGCGCCTTTGATGAACTTCACGACATAGTCGGCCATGTCCTGCGACCAGTAGTTGCCGCCGCCGATCCAGCCCGGAGCGCCCCACGCGAGGCAGTCGAGGATGATGTCGGGATTGCGCGCCTTCGCCTCCTTCATCAGCCACCACTCGTAACCGCGCTGGTAATTTTCGTCCGTCGCCGTCCGCATGTGCGTCGGCTCAGTGCCGTCGGTGGAATTCACCTCGCCGCCGATCTCGACCTTGAGATGCTGGAGCGCCGCGCCGTAATTCGGTTTGAACAGGTAATCGAGAATCTGGCTGCGTTGCGGCTCGGGATAATCCACAAGTAACCGCGTCGAAGCCCCCGCGCTCACCGCGCCCAGGCCGTCGAAGGCGCGCCCCTCGGCGTTCCGGTCCAGCACGATCACAGTTTGCGCCGGGGCGAGGCGCACCGCGGCCAGGACCAACAACGTCGCGAGGATAAGTGTGTGATACATCAGCAGCTCACTTGGTTTTTTCGAGATACGCACGGGCGAACCGTTCACCCACTTCGATGGTTCCAGCGGCATTGAAATGCGCGGTGGGTGGCGGCCCGGTCAGTTTTGCCCCGCCCGTTTCCACATAGAAGACGTTGCAATCCTTCGCCGCCACCCGTTGCTGCGCCTGCACAATGTCCGCGGTTGCCCCGGCAAAGTTTGTGTTGAACCCGGCGAACACCGGCAGTTCCGGGCAACGGAGATCCGCCCGGACTTGCGTGATGAATTCCTCGAACCACCGCACATAGGCTGCCGTGCCGTATCCGCAATCCGTCTCGCCTTGAATCCACAGCAAGGCCCGCAGCGTCACGCGATTTGTGCCGTCCTGCTCGAGTTGGCGAAGCGCGGATTGATAGCGCGAAATAAAATCCCGATACAACGGCTGGCCGGGATTCCAGTCGTTGGGATTCGAGAATCCCGTGCCGCTGTAGGCAAACTTGAAGATCGCGGGTTTGATTCCCGGCTCGCGCGACAGCCGCCGCGCAAAACTCATCTCCGGGCCGAAGCCGCCGGCGGCGTGCGAGAAATTGCCGTATTGCCGCATCGGATAATCCACCGCCATCGGCCGGCCGCGCGGTTGCGGTCCAAGCACCGTCCACCGATTGCTGGAAGACGAATCGTGGCGGTCGAACGGTGGATCGCCGCAGTCATAAAAGAACGGGATCTTCCGATCCGCCTCGTCGGGCGGCAACTGGTTCGGCGCGGCGTCGTAGCCAACACCGTTCGATTGCCCGGCGAGGATGAACAGGTCGAATGTCTCCGCCTGTCCCGGCAGCGCGCTCACCGCCAGACTCAAAGCAATGAGAGCCGTTGCGACAGGTGAACTCACCCCGTTCCACCGCTTACTGCATCCACTGGGTGTCATATTCAAAAACATATCTGAAGTTCGCCTGCGTTTGCTCATGCTGGGTGGAATACCACCGTGACCACCGAACGCGCGGGAATCAGCACACCTTCCCGCTCCGCTGGCTGGCGCTCCAGATTCCGCGTGGCCGAGGTGACGTAGGCCGCCAGGGTTTCCCGCTTCGCCGCCTGGAGAAACCACCGCTGGCCCGCCTGCTTGGACCAGTCGTAAGTGCCGTCGGGATTCTGGAAACACTCGGCCCGCCGCCATTCATCGGCGATGCCGCTGTTTGTGCCCTGCTCCATGCTGCCCGAGCCGATGTAGAACCGCCACAGCGACAGGCCGATGCCCTCCGGCCTGCCGTCCTTGGAAATCTTCGAGCCAAAGAGCAGATCAGCGATCTGGTTCTTCTTCGCCTCCGGCCAGTGCTTGCCGATCATCTGCATCCGCCACGCGTCGGACGCGCCGAAGCCCGCCATTGTCTGATGCACGCGGGCGTTGTTGATCCGGAGCGTCAGGGTGTTGCTGGCGGCAACAGGAGCGGGCTGGGCGGAGGCCGAGACCGCGCCAAGCATCGCGGCGCTTGTCGCCCATGCCGCGAGGATCAATCCCGGTTTCATGAAAACAACCCGGCCGTGCCTAGTCGGTACCGGATGCGTTGGCGAGATCGGACGCCAGCGCGTGATTGGGATCGCGCTGGAGCACGGTGTTGAGGAGTCTCTTTGCCTGCGCCTTCTGGCCGAGGCCGAGCCGGGCCTGCGCCTGCAAGAACAGCGCCGTGGTCTCCTGCCGTCGTTGCAGGTCGTCGTCGAAGAGCAGCATCGTCGGCAGCGAGGTGGCGAAGTAATCAATGTTCGCCTGCGTCTTTTGGAGCTTCTGCGCGTAGGCCAGCAGGTCGCGGAACAACTTCGTCGCCTTCGCCTTCTGGCCGAGTTTCTCCCATGCCAGCGCCGAGTAGTAGGTCATCTCGCTGAAGGCGCGGACGCTCATTTCCTGGAAGTCGCCCTTGAACCTGGCCGCTGCGACCCAGTGTTCGCGCGCAGCTTTTTTGTCGCCGGCTTTTTCCAGCGCGCAACCGAGCCAGTAATGAATGTCGCTCTGGTTGGCGAGCAGGTGCCTGGCCTCGCCGAGGTTCAGCGGCGCGGTCAGCGCGGCGCGGAAATGGGAGATGGCCCTAGACAATTCCCCCGTTTGGATGGCTGACCGCCCCAGCGCCAGTTGCGAACGCACCCATTGGCCAAGCGGGCCGCCTTCGCCGCCTTCCCACGGCTGGAAATGGCGCGCGCTGACGAGGGCGAGGGCCTTGTCGTGCTGGCCGGTCTGGTTGTAGAGGGCGCAAAGTTCCACGCTCAGGTCGTCACGCTGCCGGACGAGATCGAGCCGCTTCTCCAATTCCCGCAAACGATTCGCCGGTTTTTCGCCGAGGCGTTTCCAGAGCTGGTCGCGTTCGTAGAGCAGGCGCGCATCCTCCGGGTTCGCCTTGAACGCGCGGTCGTAGGCGGCGCGGGCTTTGGCGGGTTTGCCGTGGATGTTGAAGTAGCCGATACCGAGGTTGCGCCAGACGACGGAGAAACTGGCGTCGAGCCTGGCGGCTTTTTCCCAGAGGCGGATGGCCTCCGCGTGGCGGCGGCGGTCGTAGAACAGGTTGCCCAGGTAGTAAGGCGCGCGGGCGTCGCCGGGATTCGCGGCCATGGCGGCTTCGAGAATGGCGATCTCCTCCAGCCGCGCCGGGAAGCAGTAATCCGACGGCAGCGCGGCGGCCTGTTTGAAGTGCTTGAGCGCCGCAGCGGCGTCGCCGCGCTTCTGCTCCAGCCAGCCGAGCGTGTATTGAACCAGCGGCCATGCGCCCCAGCTTTGGTCGGGCAAAGCCTCCGGACCGTGATTTCCGTTCCGGCCATTCTTCGCTGCGGGCGTGGGGATGGCGCCCAACAACCGAATCGCCTCGGCGAACAAGCCCGCGCGGGCGAAGTCGTGCGCGAGGTCGAGGTGCGTCTGCAAATCACACTTCATTTCGCCGCCGCGCAGGTGGCGCGCCCACCAGTCGAGCGGGTCGAGCGCGAGGGTTTCGCCCAGGAGCGCTTCGGCCTCGGCGGCGCGGTGGAGCTGGCGCAGGACGATGGCCTTGAGGTTGCGGGCGCGGAGGTTGTCGGTGTTGAAACGCAGCGAGCGGTTCAAATGGTCCAGCGCCACGGCCCAGTCGTTGCGGGTGCAGTCAATCTCGGCCAGCGCGTGATAAGCGGCGGCGGCCCAGGCGTGATTCCACGTCGCCTTGTAAAGCATGGCGTAGGCTTCGGTATCGCGACCCAACTGGCGCAGACACAGGCCGAGGAGATACAGCGGCTCGCCGTCGGCGGGATTGGCGTTGCGGCGGGTGAGCCGTTCGATGGCGGCGCGGAAATGTTTTTCGGCGACGCCGAATTCGCCGCGCTGGTAATGCCAGAGGCCGAGGGCGTTGTTGCAGCGGGCGTCCAGCGGGTCGCGGCGCAGCGCCTCGCGCCAGTAGAGCGTGGCGCAACGGGTGGCGTGGCGATACTGGTCGAGGTGCAGGCCGGTGACGAACAGCTCGTCGTTACTGGTAATCTCGCCGGGCGCGGGCGGCTCGGTGGCGGGCGGCGGGACTTTGCCCCTGGCGCGCGGCTTGGGCTGGAAGGTGATGATTTCCTGCTCGGCGTGGTCCACGACGCTGAGGCGCAGGTCGGTTTCGGCGACGTTGGCGGGCAGTTCGATTTCCGTGACGAACGGCTGGCCGGGCGCGAGGTCGGGGGTGCTCTGGAACAGCGGCTGGCCCTTGGCGGTGAGCAACAGACCCGCCTTGCGGAAGGCCTGGGTGACGCTGATGCCGAGGCGCAGTTTCCGCCCGGAGGATTTCAGGCTGACGGCGGCGGCAAGGTTCGCGTGCTGGGCCGGGCCGATTTTTTGGATGGGATACCAATACTGACTCCAGGTTTTCGTCTCGCCGGGCTGGAGGAAGCTGAAGTCGGGCTGGTTGTCGGTATAGACGCCGGCCATGATTTCGATGTAAGGGCCGAATTCGCCCTTGGCGTCCTTCTCGGTGAGGTTGCGATCCCACGCGTAGCCGAATTCGTGGTTGCCCCACGTCCACTGCTTCTTGCCGGGCGAGACGTGATGGTTCGCAATGTGGATGATGCCCGCCTGCGCCGCGTAATCGTAGCCGCCGAAGAAATCTTCCTGGCTGCCCATGCACATGTAGGACGTGGGGACGGGTATGTTGGCGTAGAAGGAAAGGTCGTTGGGCGCGTAGTCCACCGGCGCTCGGCCGCCCGCGTGCGGCGGGATGAATTGCGACGGCACTTCGCTCTTCGGAATGCCCTTGCGCCCGCGTTCGCCGTAGTTGACGCCGTAATAAAACCCTTTTGCCAGCGGATATTCGCTCATCGAACGGCGCGCGTGGTCGGCCACGTAATAGACGTCCGGCGGGAAAAAGCTCTGATACGCCTCATGCACGCGGGTGGCGACGTTGGCCCACCAGAGGAAAGTCTGAGTGAGCGGCGTGCGATTGTAGGCGCGGACCTTGAGTTCAACGTAGGCTTTGCCCGGATGCAGGCAGACGCCGTGCATGCCCTTCATGCGCGCCAGCGGATCGTGGTCGCCGCACCAGACCGTCTTCGAGCCGTCGGCGTGTTCCTCGATCTCGTAATTAACCGGCAGAAACGTCGCGGGCCGATGATGCTGCGGCCAGTTGAACTCGATGCCGCCGGAAATCCACGGCCCGGCCAGGCCGACGAGGGCGGGCTTGATGACGTGCTGGTTGTAGATGAGATCGTAGCCGTTGGTCTTGTCGAGGATGGCGTGGATGCGCCCGCCGATTTCCGGCAACACGAGCACGCGGAGGAATTCGTTCTCGATCCACACCGCCTGCCAGGCGCGGTCCACGGGTTTCTCTGCGATGCGGTCGGTGAACGGCAGCGGATAGACTTTGCCGCTGCTGCCCTGATAGACGCGCTTCTCCAGGAACATCGGATTCTTGTCCGGCGCGGCGGGGAGATAGGTCGGCAGAGTCAGACAGCTCACGGTGGCAGACACACGGGTTGAGAGGGCTGCGACCTTCCGAGGGTTTGAGTCAGTCGCCGGACACCGCCGGGGGTCAAGGCGCGGGGCAGGCGTGAGAGCGGGGCTGGGTGCTTTCATTCGGGCAGAAGGGAAGTTGGGGCCCCGAGTGCGCCGGCCCTGACGGTTGGCCGGCGCAAGTCAAAAGGCAGATCCCGCGCGCGGCAACCAAGGCGGGACGTTGGTGGTTCGCCAGGCGGAGGATTCACGGCGCGGTCTTCCAAGGATCGTCAATCTGTCTAAAGTCGCGGTGCCACATCACCATCTTGATTCTGTGCAGCAAGAGATTCTCGGCATGTCCGTCCACGAAGCTCATGTTGATCGCGCCGGGCAGACGCTGTCCGGGCCTGGCGGTGGCGCGTCGGGGAGTTGGATGCCGAAGAATGACACAGCGGCCCAGTGAAGTATTCACATTGCCGTTGAAGAGGTCCGCCGGAGGAACATCCGACATCTTGGGCCAGGTGTCGGGCCAGATGCAGTCGAAGAAGAAAGGGGTCAGGGCGGCCTGCTGAACGGAGGTGTCCTTCTGAAAGAACTTCGGCGCGTCGGAGGCTGAGATCCAGTAGGCGATTTCCGTGCGCGGGTTCCATTCGTAGAGCCAGCCGTTGATCGAATAGCTGCCGATCATGTTGGTATCTCCGTAAACACTCCAGTACCAGGGTGCGGCGGCCGTGCCGGCGACGGGATCCGGCGGCGCCGGAACCCGAGAGGAGGCGGCGGGACAGAGCCGGATGTCCTTGACCTTGATGGAGTAGTCCATCAGGGTCCGCAGCCAGAGCCGGGCCGTCGAGGTGTATTCCAAGGCGCGTCCCGTATCCATCTGATACATGATCCCGGCGGTGTTCAACTGCCGCAGATTACTGAGGCACTTCACCTGATTTGCCCTCGCCTTGGCCGAGGACAGCGCCGGCAGGAGCATGGCGGCAAGGATGGCAATGATGGCGATGACGACCAGCAGTTCGATCAACGTAAAAGCGAAGGCGGCTTTCGGAACCCGTCGCCCCTTTGCTTGGTGAGTTGTGCCTAAGACTCGCTGTTTCATAACTGTGAACTTCCTGTTGTCTGTTTGGACTCTATCACTCAACCTGAGTGTCCCCAAGCGGCAGTCGCCCCATGATTCAGAAATCGCACTTTCGGGCCGCCCGATCTCCCTGCGGCTGCCAGTTCTCTCGCCAAGCCACTGGCGCAACCTCTCTTTCGCAGGTCGGTACGAGACACTTCGACAATCAGCCTTCACCACCAGAAGGTGGGGCCGGAGAGCGTGCGGATGTGCATCTTTTTAAAATCGCGCCATTCCGCATGCCCGTCAAGCATCGCCACATTCCCTCCCATGGGGACCACGCCGTTCAGGTGGGGAGTGCGATGCGGCTTGCTCCAGCCGCCCATGATGCCCGTGTACTGGTTGGCGGTGCGATTTGCCTCATTCGCCCCGTTGGAGATCGTCGCGTCCGCCAACAACACCCGCTCCGAAGCAGGCGGTGGCGGATAGGTCACGGCCCCGTAAGTGATGCTTCTTGGAATCATGGCCACGTTAACATTTGTCGGGTGCAGGATGTACGAGCCGGCCCCGCCCGTCCCATCGAAGGTGAAACCGTATCCCGTCACACGAAAACCTGTACCGGCGGCATTCGTGGCGAAATTCCAGAGTGCGTTGTCGTTCTGATCCGGAAACCCGGGACAGTAGAACAGGTTTCTGACCGCCCCCTCCTTGCCCATGTTGTCCGCCACGGCTTGGGGACCATCCCACAGCCAGTTGCCAATGCCCTTCCAGGACGGCAGCTTGTCATTTGCCGAAGCGGCATACATGGTCAACCCCAACGCCAACTGCTTCGTGTTGTTGAGGCATTGAATTCGCTTGGCCTTTTCCTTCGCCCGCGAGAGCGCCGGCAACAACATGCCGGCGAGAATGGCGATGATCGCGATGACCACCAGCAGTTCGATGAGCGTGAACGCCCGTGTTCCATTCTGGTTCGCGCCGGCGACACTGGGCGACGTGTTTGCTGCTGGTCGTCTATTCACGTAGATCCTGTCACTGTTCGGGGCGGCGGCGAACCGCCGCCCCGGATTCCCGACTCCCAACCATCACTGCAACCTAACCCTGTAGAACTTACGCGGCTCGCCCGGCGTCGGCGTCACGAGATATGGACTGGTCGCGCCGGTAATGTCCACGTACGTCCCCGTGACTTCGCTTGCTTGTTGCAGCGTGCCCTGTGGCCAGGTCAGGATCACGTTGCCGCCAGACATGGAAATGTTGAGCGTAACCGGCGGGAGCCCCCGGTAGAGCGAGAGAACTTCCGCCGGTGACAGTGCGCGGTCGAAGACCATCGCCTCATCCACTGAACCATACAGCCGACGCGCAGCGGCGGCGGGGTCGTAGCCGACGTAGAAGGGGAGCACAATGCCGGCCGCCGCGTGAGGGGCAACGTTCGTGGCGCTTCGCAAACCGGTGCCGTCGTGCAGGTAGAGGGTGGCCTTATCTGGTTCGACGACCAGCGCGACAAACACCCATTGAAACTCCGGCACGAAGAGTTTGCTGGCGTAGTTCCAGTATTGGTCGCGCCAATGGTACTCCAGCATGTTCGGGGTGCTTGTTTCGCCGTCAGTCGTCAGGCCGAAGCCACACCCACCGCCATCGAGGCTGCCCCGACGGAAGATGATGCCCGACCAATCCGGTTGCGCGCCGTACAGGTAGAGCCACGCGGCCATCGTGACGTGGGCGCCCGAACTCGTGTCCATGTTCAGCGCTGGCAGGAGCACATCGGACTGCCCATCAAGAAGCACCGCCTGATTGGTTGAGTCAAACTGACCAAAAGCAGGCGGTCGAGGTCCGTCCTGCGGGGTGCAGCTCACCTCATAGGTGCCGTTGTTCGCCGGACCCAGCGTGCCAAGATTCAACGCGTTGGTGCTGCCACCGGCGATGTCAATGGGGTCGCTGAAGCGATAGTAAACCAGCGGTTTGTGTTCCATCATGGCCGCCATGTAGCTGCCCGCGGGCGGAGTCAGAACCGTCAGTGTCGCGCTGGCACTGTCGGTCGAGCCCTTGGGATTGGTGACCACGACCTGGTAGTTGCCGGCGCTGCCGGCGACCGACACATCCGTCAGCAGCAGCGTGGCGTTGGTTTGGTTTGGAATGGGGTTGCCGTTGTGCTTCCACTCGTAGCTCAAGGGCGGCAGGCCCGTGGCGACGACCGAGAAGCGAGCGTTCTGGTGGATGTAGGCGGCGAGGGACTGCGGCTCCTGAACGATCTGTGGTTTGGCCGCCGGAAGCACGGTCAAGGTCGCGTTGCCACTCTGGCCGGACCCGGACGCGTTGGAGGCGATGGCGTAGTAGTCGCCGGCATCGGTCAAAGCCAGGTTGGTCAACGTCAGCGTGGAGTTGGTTTCACCGGGTCGCAACGCGGACGGCGCTTTGTACCACTGGAGCGAGACGGGCGGCTGGCCGCTGGCCGTGGCCTCAAAGGACGTGGCAAGGGTTTCATATTGCACGGTTGCTGGCGGGTTCACCATGGCCGTGGCCTTGCCGATGGGCAGCAGCGCCATGTTCGGAGGGCCGTAGATCATGCCGCCCCCACCCCACGTGTTGGCTGGCATGGTGGGCCAAGGCGCACTCGTCCACTCCACGACGACGGAGGGCCCGTTGGTACCGACGAAGAAGGGATTCCAGTTGACCGGGATGATCGTATCCGGCCAGGGATCGCCATCGCCGGAGGTGACTTCGGCGGCGAGGGTATAAGTGGTCTTGTTGGTGAGCAACAGGGGTGGGTCAAGGGCTGCCCACCGGTAGCCGTTGGCAAGGTGCGCACCGGTGCCCGCCGGAACGATCACTTCGCCGAGCAAGGTGCCATCGTCGGCGAAGATGCCCACATGGTGGTCAACCGCCAGGCCATCGTTGCCCTTGTCATAAAAGCCCAGGTGCGAGACAAGCGCATTGCCATCGCCGGTTGTGAACTTGCCGCCAAGGGAGCCAGAGTGGTTGTTCCGATTCCCGTCGAAGGTTTCGTGCATATAGAGCGCGGGTTGTCCCTCGTTCGCGATCACGGTCAACGTCGCGCTGGCGGTGGTGGCGGTGAAAGGGCCGGGCGCATTGTTCGAAGCCACACAAGTGTAGCTGTCGCCGTTATTCGTGAGGGCTGCTGCCGCAACCGTATAGCTGGTCTGTGTAGCCCCCGCAATGGGGTTGCCGTTGCGCAGCCACTGGTAGCTGATGGGGGGCGTGCCTGCCGCGCCTGCGTAGAACGTGGCGCTGTATTTCTGATAGACCGTCAGATTGGTGGGGTTCAGCGTAATACTCACCGGCACCGCGCTGACGGTCAGCGTGCATTTGGGGCTTTGGCTGGTGCCCAAGGCATTCTTGGCGACGAGGTAATACTCACCGCTGTCGGCCAACGTGGCATTGGGGAGCAGCAGCGTCGTGTTGGTCTTGCCGGCCAGCGGCGTCGTGCCAGGCACTTTGTACCACTCAATGGTCAGGGGAGCCTCACCATTGGCGATCCCCACGATCGTCGCCGTTTGGCCGACCGCACAGATGACTGAGGTCTCCGCCATCCCGGCCTTGGCCGGGCCGATGGCCCACGTCGCCAGGTTGGGCGCGCCGTAGATGGTATTGGCGCCCCAAGTGAAGCCGGACCCGCTTTCGGGTCCGTTAGGCCACGCGCCGCCGCCATAACGGGCATCGCGTGTGGACGGGCCATTCGTCCCAACGTACACCGGATTCCAGCGCCAGTTGTTCGTGGCGTCATTGTTTGAAAAGGCATCGCCACTGCCGGAGAAGGTCTCTGCGGCCAGCACATAAGAAGTGTCTGCGCGGAGCAAGAAAGGAGTCTCCAAGGCGACCCAGCGATAGCCGTTGGTGTAAAGGATATCGGGAGCCTCCGCGCTGTTGGTGACCAGCACTGACGCCAGCAACGTGGTGGAGTCCGCCGTGAAGATGCCGACATGATGGTTCATCATCAGCCCATCGCCGTAGGTATCGTAGTACCCGAGGTGAGTGACGACGGCGTTTGTGGCGCCCACCTTGAACAACGCGCCGAGCGTGCCGGCCCAGTTGTCACGCAGGTTTGCGTCACTGGGGGTGTGTAGAATCTCCATCGGTTGCGCCATCACCTGGCTAAAGAGGCCCAGGGCCAAGGAGAGCGCCGCAAGCGGCGCAAGCAGGAACTGTCGGAATGAGTGCTTGGGTTTCATAGACTTTGTATCTGCGTTTATGGTTTCGATGCGGCCATTCGCCAGGCCAGTCTCTCACGGCCATGGCAGGTGCGGCAGCGTTACCATCCTCTCGCTTGGCAACGGAGGTTTCAATTGGCAATCCTGCCAAACCGATTGGCTATTTTTCCGGAAGGCGGTACTGGCTGGGGGTGCGCCCAAAGTGTCTCCGGAACCACCGGCAGAGGTGCGCCGCCGTACCAAACCCGGTCCGATCCGCGACCTCCTGTAAGCTCAGCTTCGTTTCGCGGAGAAGCCGGCATGCTTCATCCGTGCGGCGATTCGCGATCTCCTCATGAACGGTCCGATGCAACTGTTGCCGGAAGCGTTCCTCCAGCACTGTCCGCGAGCGACCCACATGGACCAGCACATCCTTCACTGAAATGCCTTCACTGACGTGGTTTCGAATATACCGAACGGCGGCGGCCGTCAGCGGATCGGGAATGGGCACCGTGTCGGTGGAAGCGCGTTCCACCAGCCGACGGGGGGCGATCTGCACCCGCTGCGGCGGCACCGCTTCGCCCTGCATCAGCCGATCCAGCAACGCGGCGGCCCGGGCGCCGAGCGTCTGCGCGTCCGGCTCGACGCTGCTCAGCGGCGGGTCGCACAGGTTGCAGAGTACGTCGTCGTTGTCCACTCCGACCACCGCGATTTGCTCCGGCACGCGCAAACCATGTTCGCGGCAGGCATTGAGCACCTGCTGCGCGCAGGTGTCGTTGCAGGCCAGCACGGCCAGCGGACGTTGCTGCCGCTGGAGCCAGGCCGCGATCGTCTTCAGTCCAGTGATGCCGCGCCGCTCAACCCCTTGGATATCGGATGCCCTCCCGGTCGGCGACAAACTGGGCGCGCATTGTACGGAATGGCCCCGCGTTTGGAGATACGCCACAAAGGCTCGACGCCGTTGATCGGAAAACGGAATGCCGGTGTAGCCGCAGAAGGCAAAATGGCGGAAGCCGGCGCGCAGGAAGAGGTTCGCCGCCATCTCGGCTACGGCTGCCGCGTCGGTGTCGAACGAGTGAATGTCCGCCAGGTGGGCCTGCCCCAAGACATCCACCACCGGACAACCGCAGCGCAGCAACTGCGCAGCCATCCGGCGGTCTTCAATCCGCGCGATAATTCCGTCGCCCCTCCAGGTTTCGACCCATTGCGGCACGCGACTGTGAAGCACGCGCTCCACGGTAAAGAACGACCACGGTCCATGCGCATGCGCGTAGTTAGCAATGCCGTTGAGAATCGCCCGCCCGTAGGCGCGCGAGGTCTCGATCAGCAGGGCAACACGGGGCAGTTTTTTCATGCAGGACGTTTGCTTTGGGCCAGGCGAAATTCCGTTGGGGTGCAACCGAACTGGCGCCGAAACAGCCGGCAGAGATGCGTGGCACTGGAACAGCCGGCGCGCTGTGCCACGGCGCTGAGGTCGAGATCACTCCGCTGCAACAGCACGCTGGCTCGGTCCAAGCGTCGGCGCAGAATCTCAGCATGCACGCCGTGTTTCAACCACCGGCGAAAGCGCTGCTCCAAATCACTCCGGGAACGTCCGGCGTAGCGCAGGACATCCTTCGGGGCGATGCCTTCGCCCACATGGTCACGAATAAAGCGCGCCGCTTTGGCCGTAATCGGGTCTCCTATGGCTACCGTATCCGTGGAAGCCCGCTCGACCAAACGCGCCGGGCGGATGACAAAACGGTCGCTCTCCGCGCGGTCGCCGCACATCAATCGGTCCAACAGCGCTGCTGCGCGGTAACCCAGCTCGTCCGCGTTGGGATCAATGCTGCTCAGGGGCGGATCGCACAGGTTGCACAACACGTCATCATTGTCCACGCCCAGAACGGCAACCTCCTCCGGCACCCGCACGCCGCGCTCGCGACAGGCATTCAGCACTTGTTGCGCACAGGTATCATTGCAGGCGAACACTGCCAGAGGCCGGCGTTGGCCTTCCAGCCAGGCGGCCACAGCCGCCTCTCCCATCAGGCCCGTGCGCTCCGTGCCTTGAATG